>MPMO01000037.1 GCA_002238555.1 Caldilineaceae bacterium bin34 | reverse complement strand
CAGTCCTTCGCTGACATCATCATGGCTGTATCCGTGGGCTACGGCGTTCCTGTACTTCTGCATCCGGGTCAGATGGCGATATTCCTCCCTGGAAAGGATGCCGAGATAAGTTGCCTGATTGACAAGGTGGTTCGTGGTGGTAATGCCGTTTCCCGACCCTCCTTGTTCGGCGATCAACATCCTGATTGCAGCCTCGCAGGCAGCCCAGGCAAGCAAGAAAGCGGCATCGGCATGATCTGCCGCGAGCAGGTGTTCAGCTTCCTCAATCCTTTGAAGGATATGTCCGCGTTCCAACGGACGTTCACCTTCGGGTGATTCCAGCTTCTCCGGCTCTGCCACCAAGAGCAACTCGAAACTCCATCCGGGCTTGGACTCGACAATCGCGGCCAACTCGCGGATTTTGGGATTCGCTGCCAGTGAAGACCGGGACTTGACTTCAATGACCTTTGTCTCTCCATCCTTCCGAACAACCAGGTCGGCGCGAAAGCCCGGCAGAAAATCGAGGGTTGCCTCCAGTGAAACCTCGTAACCCTTGTTGCGATATTCCTCCGCTGTTTTGCGAACGAGAAAGTACTCGGTGTTGGTCGCTGATTCCATCAGAATGCCACCTCGAGGTTCAGTGCGTTGATCACGGAGATGTGGAGAACCGACCTTGACGCAACAAGGCGTTCCAACAATTCCGGTGAAGGATTCCGGACCTGCGGGTTGTGGTTTAGGTCCCGTTTGCGGCAGATCAGATCGAACACCTGGGAATCGTCAGCATAGATCAGACCCTTCAAAGCGTCCAAGACAGGTTTTGGAATGTTGTCGACATCAAGGTCCACGCGATCATAGAAGTAGGTTATGGTCACTGCGAGAGGTCCGTTGAAAGGCTGCTCCGCATCCCAGCTTCCACTGGCGGCCGTGTGCACTTCCTCTGTCCACTCCCGCCGTTTGCCTCCACGGCGGGCTTGTTGGGACACGGGAGGACCGTCTATGACAAATTCAAATGGAATTGTCACTCCCGTGCCTTCCTGGCCAGCTGTTGCCCATGGCGAGATCTGGTTCTTGCGTGTCCCGGTTTTGTGCGGTTGGCAATGGCTGAGGAGTGTCCATCATCCCGCGTGAATCGAGAATGTGAAGAACCCAAGAGTGCCCAAACAAACCTGCAACCCCGATCTTCATCGACTGACACAACCGCACGGTTGAAACGCATTCGAGCCTACGCCATGGCACTGACGAGCCAGGTCACCGTCTGCGGGAAGGCGATCACGATGACCAGCGCCAGCCCCTGCAGGGCCATGAACGGCAGGGCCCCCTTGTGGATGTCGATCACCTTCACCTCCTTGGGCGCGACCGTCTGAAGGTAGAAGAGCGAGAAGCCGACCGGGGGCGAGATGAAGGCCATGTTCAGATTAATCGCCATCATCACGCCGAACCACACCAGATCGACTCCCAGCGCATGCGCGGCGGGTACGAAGAGCGGCATGGCGATGAAGCTGATCTCGATGAACTCGAGGTTGATGCCCAACAGGAAGATGGCAATGTTGGCCACGATGATGAAGCCCCAGAAGCCGCCCGGCAGCGACGTCAGGATGCCCTGAACGAAGTCCTGTCCGCCCAGCCGGTCGAAGACCAGGCCGAAGAAGGTCGAACAGAAGAGGATCATGATCACCAGCGACGTGATGTTGGCCGTGGATCGCGCGGCTTGTTTCAGCACGTTCCAGTTCAGCGTCCGGTTCAACAGCGAGAGAACGCAGGCACCGAACGCGCCTACGGCGCCGGCTTCGGTGGGTGTTGCCAGGCCAAAGAAGATGCTGCCCAGCACCGAGAAAATCAACACCAGCGGCGGGACCACCGCCACGAAGGTCCGGCGTGCAAGCGCCGCGCCGCGCAGGGTGCGCGCCTCCGGTGGCAGAGGCGGTGCCAGTTCCGGCTTCAGGAAGGCCACCACCAGAACGTAGACGGCGTACAAACCGGCCAGGATCAGGCCGGGGAAGAGGGCTCCCAAGAACAAATCCCCCACGCCGACACCGATTTGGTCACTCAGGACCACCAGCACGAGGCTGGGTGGCAACAGCTGCGCCATCGTGCCCGACGAGGTAATGATGCCGGTGGCCAGTTGGTGGTTGTAGCCGTAGCGCAACATGATCGGCAGGGAGAGCAGGCCCATCACAATCACGGTGGCCGCCACTACGCCGGTGGCCGCGGCCAGCAATGTCCCCACGATCACCACCGCCAGAGCCAGGCCTCCGGGAACCGGTCCCAGCAGCTGCCCCACGGTGTCCAGGAGTCGTTCCGCCAGGCCGGACTTCTCGAAGATGGCTCCCATGAACACAAAGAAGATGATCGCCAGCAGCGTGAAGTCCGACATCGTGCCGAACCACCGGTTGGGCAGGAGGCGCAGCCAGCGAATGTCGAACACCCCCACGGCCAGGCCGATGACCAGGAAGAGGAAGGCGGTGCCGGCGAAGGAGTAGGCCACCGGATACCCGTAGATGATCAGTCCGAAGAAGACCACGAACATCACGATGGCAAGCCATTCAAACCCCATGCGCTACCTTTCCTGCTGATTGTCCGAATGGTTCGTAACCGGTCTACTCCAGGCGCAGGGGCGCTTCGGCCTCGCGCAGTTCCTCGGCGGCTACTTCCTCGCCGTGGCGCAGAACGCGGAACAGTTTCACCTGCTCGGCCAGCACCTGCAGGGCCAGCAGGAAAAATGCCAGGAGAATGAAGGATTTGATGGGGGCCCGGTTCAGGCCGTCCGGGTCCGGGGAAATCTCGCCGCAGTAGAGTCTGCGCAAGTCCAGGAAGTCCACGAAGTACAGAATCAACTGACCCGGGGTGGCCGGCTCACTCCCGGCGAAGCACCAATGGCCGGAGGCGTCCAGCCCCCAGCTGGTGAGCAGGGGATTCCAGGTCTGGACCACGCCAATGGTGCAGAACGGCAGGATCATGATCCAGTTGAGCCAGAAGTCCAGGTGGGCGCGCCGTTTGACGGGCCACTTGGAGTAGATGAAGTCCACGCGCACGTTGATTCCGTGCTGCATGATGTAGGCGAACCCGAGGAAGAACACCAGGGAGAACAGGTACCACTGCAACTCGATGAAGCGGTTGGTGGAGAGTTGCAGTCCCAGGTAGCGACCGATGAAGCGGGCCCCCACGTTGTAGACGCCAATCACGACGGTGATCAGGACGAGATAGACCGCGACCTCGCCCACAAAGTCGGAGATGGCGTCCACCGTCTTGGCAAAGCGTCGGGTGATGGGCATAACAGAGGGTTGGAAGGTAAACGGACTTAGCCACCAATGCCTGTGGCGGACTTGATGTCCGGACCCGTGGATTGGTTCACTTGGGGGGAGCCGGACAACTGGATTCGGCTACAGGAAGCGTAAGCCGGCAACGCCATTGTACTTGCAGGCGTGTTTCGTAGGCCATGCCGACGGGATGCACGGGTTTGCAACGGCCTGCCGGTCGTCGGGGGCCGGCACTGTCTGCAGTATGTGTGGTGGTTGTCGGGAGCCATCACACCCGCGCGTCCAGCCGGTTGAGATTCCCGCTCCCCTGGAGGATGCCCATCTCCTCGTCGATGGGGATCTCCGCGAGTCCCTGTCCAAGCAGTTCTCGATGCCACAGCCCGACATCCTCTGTGAAGTCCAATCGGCTCTTGTCTCCGAGCATGGCCACTTCCCAAGATGTCATGGCGGATACAGCCAGTTCCTGGTCGCGAAGCGCGATGTCCATCATCCGCCGGGCGCTCTTTCCCAGGCGGAAGTCACCAGTCCAAAGTCAGATGAACACATGCATGTCCAGGATGCATCATGGCTTCAGCTCCCTGCCCGGATGGGTCTCGGATTGCCACTCGACATCGACGGGACTGATGATGTCGCCGACAATCTTCATCCGGCCGCGGCCTGCACCAAACAGTGACTTGGGGGATGCCCGGTAGGGTACGAGGCGGGAGACCGGCTTCCCGCGTTTGGTGATGACGATCTCGCCTCCTTCGTGGGCCACCTCGTCCATGAGTTGAAGGCACTTGGCCTTGAACTCCGACGCCTTCATGGTCCGAGTGCCACCTGAGTTGTTGCTGGATTCCATCAGCACTTATCCTCCAGACCGACTTTGTGACAACGACCCTACCGGGGTCATGGCCATGGTCACTTTGTGATTTTCACATGGAGTCTTCCCCATGTCCGCCAACGGTGCGTCGCTGTCCTGGTTCTTTCAGGCTGGCCAGTGCCGCCTCCCACACCCATTGAGTCCATCGGTTTGGTGGATGCCACGTAGCGACCAGGCAGGTGTAGATTTTCAGGGTCCTGAACGCCGCGGTCGCATGATGTGGCGGGACCATGTCTTCGACAGTTCAAGTAGACGATCGCCATTTGCAAACATATATAATTTTTGTTAACATCAGCTTGGGATGAAAGTCCAGCCACTCAGGAGGTGTATCGAGTGATCCTGGCCGATGCATCACCGTTGATTGTTCTCGCCAAACTTCGGCGCTTGGAACTCCTGTACGATCTCTACGGCGAAGTGCTCATCGGTCCAGTCGTGAAAGCGGAAACCATTGATGCCGGCAATGCCATCCGCGCCCGCGGCGTGGAACAGCTCGAGCATGCCCTGGAGCGTGGTTGGCTGCAAATGGCTTGCCCCACCGCTGGGGAACGCAGCTTCATGGAAGGCTTGGTGCGCCGCTCCCGGTTGGACCGGGGTGAGGCCGAGGCCATCGCATTTGCGAGCACGCGGGACCTGCGATTGATCGTGGATGACAAGGAGGCACGAAGCGTGGCGGTGGCCACCGGGGTCAAAATCGTGGGGACGGCGGGTGTACTGCTCGAGGCATGCCTGGGGGCACATCTTGATCGGGAAGAACTGGAGGCCGTACTCCAAGACCTTGTCCAGGTGCTGTGGATTTCGCCAGCCGTGGTCGCTGAGATCTTGAGACTTGCGAGGGAGGCGAGGATATGAAGAAGGGGCAGATGGTGGGAGCGCGGCTTCCCATGGGGCTGGTTCGTGAACTGGAATTCATCGAGGAAGTTGAGCAGGCCGACCGTTCGACCACTGTGCGCCGGTTGCTCGCGAAGGCGGTTCGGGAGTGGAAGCTCGAGCACTTCGCACGGCAATACGGAGACGGGAAACTTACGATGGCGCGGGCGGCACGAGATGCGGGCGTGTCCCTTTGGGAAATGATGGAATATGTCCGGGACAGAAAGGTCGCGGTGCAATACGATCTCGAAGATCTTCGACAGGATCTGGACACCATCTCCGGGAGCGTCGCAGAAACACCGCGGTGAACATGAATGGGACCCTGCCGCCGCGCCCGCGGCGGCAAGGAAGAACCGATGACCAATGTATGGATGGATACGGTGTGGTTGGTGAAGCAGGCGGAGAGGCGGATTTGATGGCGTTGCGGAGGTTTGTGGGGGTGCATTCGGCACAAGATCCGAGGGAACGTTCGGGAGGAGGTCTCCTGCTCGCAACCAGCTGCGGGGCGGTAGGCCTCTTGGACAGGCCGCGCCGGGATATTCCGTGTACCGGTTTGGTCTTCGAGTGGCAGGGAAGAACACCGAAACGGAGCCGTCCGCAACCTCCCGGAGACGGGGGGCGGCGAGACTGGAACGTGATAAAGGACTGATACCCCCGGGCTCGGGCAACGATGTGCAGAATGCTTGGCCCGGGCTCGAAACAGTCTTCGGGCAGACTGCGCTCGGTGTGCCCGAACTTCAAGGGTTACAATCGCTCTACCGAACACTGACCACCGACCAGAGCAGGGATCATTCGGTCGAGACTATCTGGATACCATGCCCGGGACAAGAGAGCCTCAAACGGTCGGATGCCTGGTCGCGTGTTGGCACACATCGGTGTAAAGGGGACAAGCATGCCAGCCACAGTGAACGTGTCCAACTTCGGGCCGATTGCAAGCGGTTCCGTCGAATTGCGCCCCCTGACGGTGTTTTACGGACCCAATAACTCCGGGAAGACCTTCCTGTCCACGCTCATCTATGGCCTTCACACAATTACGAACGGATTTTCTGCCATACCAAGATTCGACGATTGGCATCGATGGATGCAGCGCTCAGCGACGGTGGGTTCGTACTCCCAAAGTTCGGAGGCGGTCACGGACCTCAATCACTTCGCCGCGAAGGTCCTGACAGCTTCGCATGCAATCAAATTCGACAGTCTCCCACAGGCCTATCTGGACCTGTTGCATGAATACCACACAGCCGATGACGGTCTCGCAACGGTGTTCGAAGAAGAGTTGAGATACCTCTACAACAGAGGATCAACGGAAGAGTTGATCCAGGTGTCGAGTTCAAACCGCAGCAGCATGATCAAGTTGTCCGTCCATGGAGATCAGACTCACTCCAAACAGGATCAGGCGGGCTGGGATCTGGAAGCAACATTGGATGGAGCCCAGTGCACTACCAATGTCAATGTCGGCTCTTCCTACGTCATGAACATTGACAAATTGCCAGAATACGCTTGGCCGCCGTACGCAAACGAAGGTCCGGCCGATTACAAACTCACGTCTGCATTGGAGCAGTTGAATCAGATTCTCGGGATGGGTCCGTCGCATGTCGGTTCTACCAAAGCCTGGTTTCTACCTGCCTCTCGGAGCGGCATCATGCTGGCTCATCGCGTCATCGCGGGCGCGACCATGCGGCGGGCCACAAGACGGGGGTTCGGAGATGTCAGCGATGCCTATGCACTACCCGGCACCATTGCCGACTTCGTCGCCAATCTGTTGATGTTCACGGACAGACGACAATGGAAGGGATTCCAAGAGAAGTTGGCCCGATTCGTAGAGACAAACCTACTCCTCGGTACAGTGGAGTCGCATCAACAGAAGAATGTCGTCGGCCCAGCATTCGTCTACACTCCAGACGCTTGGGAAGAGGGGATCCCTCTGGCCGACTCATCAGCCATGGTCACCGAGCTTGCGCCGCTGGTGGTCTATCTGCGCGGGTTTGTCAGGCCAGGGCACACACTGATAATCGAAGAGCCGGAGGCGCACCTGCACCCGGAGGTGCAGACCAAGGTCGCGTTGGCGGTTGCGCGGATGGTCCGGGCGGGTATTCGCCTAGTCATTACTACCCACAGTGACTGGTTGTTGGCGGAAATCAGCAATCGGATCCGCGCCGGTGAACTGAAAGACCCGCGATCGGAGCGGGAGGCGGATCCGACCGATCCACCGAGGTTGCGGGCCAGTGAAGTGGGCGTCTGGGGATTCGAGGTCGATCCTGCTTCTCGGACATCCACGATCCAGGAACTGCCCTTCAAGTGGATTGGCGGTGTCGAGCCGCCGAAAATCTTCGACATCGCGGAAGCCATGCACGAACAGACCGCACAGTTGATCCGCGAGCATGAGGATGGGCTGGGGCATGAAATCGAGTGACCTGCTGGCGACAGTTACCGAGGCCATCGGGGCAGACCATCTCTGTGACCGTTGCAAACACAGGAACTGCGAGGCGGCACTGGAAGACGTTACCGTTCATCGGAAACTCTTCGATGCCGATGCGGCGATGAGGAAGGCAGGGATTACATCCAAGAAGTGCGACTGTTTCCTATTCCTGACAGGAGGCCGCAATCAGAAACTGCTGTTTGTTCCAATTGAACTCAAGAGCGGGAAGGCCAAGGTTGGGGACGTAGTTAAGCAGATCCAAGCAAGTGCGGATTTTGTTGCCTCAAAGTGCACTCGCGTGTTGCGGAACAATTGGCACAAGACGAAGTTCGTGCCACTGCTGGTGTACCGAAGCAGCAGTTCGACCCGTCAGTTTATTCAATTTCGGCAACTCGGTGTGAAGTTCCTTGGGCAGGAGAGCATTGTCCGTCCCGTGAGGTCCGGTGATGCACGCGGGCTGGCATCGAAGTTGCCGGATGACTTCCGACGTGTCCTCACGTCGTGAACCGGCACGACTGAACTTTGGATGATTGGAATCCGTTGTCGGATCTTGCCTTGTTGAGTACTTGGCTCTTGGTGGACAGGAGCCCCGTTGCATACCCCGCAGCTCGAACCCGGATATCGTTCCCGCCAAAGTTAGTTCCTTGAACAAGGCTTTCACCGTCAGACGGGGCAACCACAACGCTTCATGAAATCGCGTACGGATATTGCAGACAGACTGTCAACACCACACCGCAATACAGGCCGGTTACTCCGGGAATGCCGGACCAAGGCCAACTGCCCGGCCGCATCCAGCGGCTAATCCGGCCCAACGCCAGCCACAACCAAAGCACATACAGTCCAAGTACCAGGGAGGCCGGCACGGCCGCGGCCAGGACCGTGGCCACCTTGGCATCGGCAGCTCCGAGAAGTCCTTCCCGCCACATCAACCAGACGCAAACCAGGACCAGGACAGCCAGACCCAACCGGTCGGCGCCACCCAGCCAGTGGGCCAGCGGCAAAGCCGCCAGGAACGGTGGCACCGTCAACAGGTTCATGACCCTCCGGTCCCGCCAGTCCTGTCGGGCGCAAGGCAAAAGCCACCAGATCAATGCCGCCTGCAGCCAGAAGGGATGTTCCACTACGGCTTCAAGGGAATCAGAATTGGCATGCAGTCCGTCCGAACTGTTCCAAGGTCATTCCGTGAACCGGGATGGTTCAAACCGGGTCTGCCACGTGCGGGCGTCTGCCTGTGACCGTTCGGCGGTCTACCGCTCAGGTCAGACTGTCCAGGAGCGGCACCATCAGCGGGGCCAGTACCAGGGCCATCAGGGGCAGGAAGAAGAACAGGACCGAGGGGATGGCCAAGCGGCTTTCGAACTTCTCCGCCTCCCGCAGCGCCTTGTCCTTGTAGGACAGGATTAGGGATCGGGACAGGCTTTCCATCAGTTCCGGCCCGGCGGCTCCCTTGCGCGCCGCGATCTCGATCTGCAGGGCAAAGGCACGCAGGCTGGGCAGGCGGTAGCGCTCCACCACCTCGCGCCAGGCCCCCTGTGCCTCGCCGTGGCTGAACATCGGACGCCGCGACTGCCGCGATTCGTGCAGGGCCAGGCGAATGATGGCCGCCAAGGGGCCGCCGAACTCCCCGGCCCGCGCCAGCGCCTGCTCGGGTGGCACACCGGCTGCCATCTCGGCGGACATCAGGGACAGCAGTTCCGGCAGCGAACGCTCGAGCGACTTTCGAACCTTGCGCACGCGGGCCCGGAGGCGCACAAACGGAACCACCGCTGCCACGGCGGCCACAAGCATCAGGGCCGGCATCTGGTTCGCCAAACCCAACAGCCCACAGATCAGGGCCACGGCGGCGATGCCCAGCAGGCGGGGGAGCGACGGCTCCGCACCTTCCAGGGCGGCCCACCGCCGCTGATGCGCAAACAGGCCGAACCACCGTTCCTGGCGCGGTGCCGACATCTGACGCAGCAGCGAATTGCCCAGGGCTTCGAAACGGTCGTCGCCACCCGTCAGAAACGCGGACAACCGGCCCTTGAGCGATCGTCGATGCGCCGCGTCCAGCAGCAGGCCGGTTACGGCATGCACGGCCAGGCCCGTCAGCAGGGCGCCGGCCGCAACGAGCACGCCACGGGCACCGTTGGCCCGGAGCAGTTCGGGGAGGGTTGGGCCCAGCAGTTCATCCCAGAACATCGGAAATCATCCCGTTGAGAAAGTAGTAGCCGAATGCCATGGTGCCGAGGGCGCCCACGAGCACGAATTGCGATGCGGGCAGGGCATAGCCGGCGCGCAGGCCGGGCGACAGGGCCATGAGGGCAATGACGACTCCCATGATGACAAGCAGCATCACGATGGAGTTGCGGGCGCTTTCGGCCTTGGCGGCGGCAACGGCCCGCACCTCGAGCAGGGCCTGGAGGCCGGACGCCGATCGGGCAAAGGCGCGCGCGAACCCCGTGCCGCCCGTCTCGGCCATGCGACCCAGCTGAAACACCACCAGGGCCAGGGAGGGGGAGATGCGCAGGGCCTGGGTGCGCGCGTGGGCCAGAAAGTCGCGGCCCTCATGCCGCAGGCCCTGCTGGTACAGCTGCATCCAAACCCTCAGGGCGGAAGACTCCGGATCCAGCGTGTCCACCACTTCATCCAGGCAGGCGGTCATGGATTCGGTCAGGAGCAACATGGCTCCCAGGCGACTGACGAACACCGGCAGCTCCTCCTCGATCCCGGTTTGAAAGCGATGCCAGCGGCCGCGCAGCCAGGCATCGGCCACGGCATAGCCCAGGAGGCCGCCCATCAGGGCCGGAACCACGGGAAATCGTGCCAGGAGCAGGGCGGTCACCGGGAGCAGGGAGCCCAGCAACCGCAGGTGCCAAAGCCGCACGTGCGGCGAGCGAATGTGCAGGGAACCAAGAATGATGCGTTCGGGATCCACGCTGATGTGCCGGCGCACGGCGGAACCAGCGGCATCGTCCAGGCCGCGGTAGGGGGCCAACCAGGAAGCCAGGCGCGCGGACTCCCGCTGCCTGCGGCTGCCGGGCCAGCGCAGATGGGGCCAAAGACGGGCGATCGCCAAACCCGCACAGGCGCATCCGGCCAGCAGGACACCCTGGCGCCAGGCGAACGGCAAGGCCAGGGTTTCGGGAATCGGGAAATCCATCAGGCTTGCTCCCTGGTTTCGGTTGGGGCGGCCGCCTTGGTGTCTTCGGCGGGGGCGGCCGCACGCTTTTTGCGAGTCGACGCGGTCCGCCGGTTTGTCTTGCCGGCGGCGGTCTTGCGCGAAGTCCTGGGTTTCGGTGCCGCAGCCGGGGTCGTCGACAGACTCGGGATTGGGTCCGCATGTTCGGATTGCCAGATCGGTTCAAAGCGCACATCGTGGGCGGCCCCCGCCTCCTGCCGAACACCATAGACACCGAGCACGCGCCGGCAGCCTTCCGTGAATCCGATGTGCACCACCTGCTGAATCGCCTGGACAAACAGGGTGCGGGAGGCTTCAAAGGGCACACCGGCGTCGGCGAACATGATCACGCCGAGGCGGATCAGGGCTTCCAGGGGGCCGTTGGCATGGAATGTGGCCAGGCCCGAGTGATCGCTCATGAACGCCCGGAACAAGGACAGGGCGGCATCCCCGGTGCGGACCTCGCCCACCAGAATGTGGCTGGGAGCCATGCGCATGGCGTCGTCCACCCCGTCGGTTACGGTGTAGCCCGGGATCGAACTGCCCGGTGGCGCCGGGCGCGCCTCCAGGGTGGCAACGTTGGGGTGGGGCAGCCACAGTTCCTCGGGATCCTCGATCTTGACGATGCGGGCGGACTGGGGGATGCCGTGGCACAAGGCGCTCAGCAGCGTGGTCTTCCCGGTGCCGGTGCCCCCGACCACGAGAACATTGGTGCGGTTCCCCACCGCCTCCAGCAGCTGCGCCAGGACGGTCTCCGGGAGCATGTCCCAGGCCAGCAACTGTTGGGGATCGACCGGATTGGGCTCGAAGAAGCGCAGTGCCAGCGAGGGGTAGCCGTCCCCCGGTGCAATCGCGGGGTGCAGGACCTTGAGCCGGGCGCCGGCAAAGCCGCATGCCGCGTCGCGCGGCATGCGGGCATCGACGCTGGGCGACGCCTCGGTGCAGGCCCTGGGGCCGGGCGCCGGCAAAGCCGCATGCCGCGGCGCGCGGCATGCGGGCATCGACGCTGGGCGACGCCTCGGTGCAGGCCCGGCCCAGGGGGCCGAGCAGGGACTCGATGGCCTGCCAAACCTCCTGGTGGCTGGGGGTCTGGTCGGTCAAGTGCGTGAAATCCATGTCCCCCCGCGCCCGCGCCCAGAGCTGGCCGCTGGGATTCAGGACCAGATCGGTGTAGCGGTTGCAGACCGGCGGCATCAGTTGTTCGAGAAAGCCCAGGCCGCCCGCGCGCGACAGGAGTGCGCGCACAAGCTCGTCCAACTGGGTGTCCGCAGGCGGCGCCATGCGCATCCGTCCCGCGGCTTCCTCCAAAGCAGTGCGGGCCAGGGCCGGCAGGCGGCTGCGATCGCCGGGCCGGCTTCCGGTCAGGGACAGGAGGATGGGACCGGCTTCGTCCAGAAGCCGGTGCCGACGTTCCGGCGAGAGTTCCGCGGTCAGTGTTTCCCAATGCATGGCTACTGTTCCCGTCGAAAGACCAAGGGACCGAAACGCGTCTCATCCGCCTGTTCGGAGGCGATCCCGGCCGCAGGTACGCCGACCACCCGATCCGCCAAACGGGACGTGAAGGTTTGCCACGCAGCCAGATTGGGAGGTTGTCTGCGGGCCTGGGCCAGCGCCGGTTCCAAATCCGGTTCCTCGGGCATGGCGGCGACCGGTTCCGGCATGTCGCGCAGGCCGGAACGCACCGTGGCCGTGTACTCCCGCACCGGCATTTGCCCGGAGCGGGTTCGGTTCAGCACGATGTGGCAGGCGGAGGCGGGCAGGCCGATCTCCTGCCGGGCCAGCCGCCAGGCCTCCACGGCCGCAACCGCCCCGCGCGCGGTTGCGGAGCTCACCAGCAACAGGCAGTTGGCAGCCTTGAGGGCCGGTGCCGCCAGTTCCTGGGCGGAGATGTCGAGGATGGTGACGGCATATCCCATGCGCGCGGTTTCCACCGTCAGGGACGGCAGCGAACTGTCACCGTCCATCGCCGCCGGGGCAAAGGCGCCCAGATCGCGCGGGGAAGGAAAACCGGCCAGGAGGTCCAGTTGGCCGTTGTGCTGCAGCAAGTCGCGCACGGTCTCGGGCCGCGGGTCCCGATGCCACTGCAGCAGGTTGGGCGACGGGTGAAGGCCGGCCTGCAACGGCAGGATGTCCGGTGCACCGAGCCCGACCAGCAGGCACTTGAGGCCGCGCCGGACACATTCGGCTCCCAAGGACCAGGCGATCAGGGTCTTGCCGATGCCGCCCTCCAGCGACCAGACGGCCAATCCGCGCCAACCGACGGCCCCTGCGGTGTGGGGCGCGGGCGGGGGCGCATCCGGCACGGGGACAACAGGCCCTGGGGCCATGGGATCCCGTACCTCCACGGCATCCTGGGGAGGCAACCATCGCAGCAGTGTGTCCGGCAGGTCCGAGGCCGAGGTGGTGAACGCCACGCCGGGTACCGACTGCACCTGGGCCAGGAGGTCCGGCAGCAGTCCGTCCGGTGTTACCACCAGGACCCGGGCCGAACACGCCGCCAGCAGTTCCGTCAACTGCTCGGTGTTTTCGACGATGGTCAGGTCCAGCACCACATGGGAGCAGGTCCGCAGCACCTCCCTGGCCTTGTCCGACGAGGCCGCGGAGGCGGCGATGGACAGGCCCTGCGCCATGTGGCCGGCCAGGGCGATGCCGAATTCCAGGCTTGGCGAGACAAGCCCCAGTCGGGGCTGGCTCGGCGGGACCGGGTTGGCCGGCCAGGGGGCAGTGCCAACGGGCGTCGGCTGTACAGGGGTTGAACCGAAGGTGTTCATGAGGAATCTCCGTCCAGCAGGGGTGCAATCATGCGGTCGATGCTGAAGCCGGGCGTGGACCAGGGGTCCGGGTTTGGCGGCTGCAGGACCAACATGAAACTGGCCCCGATGTGGTTGAGCGAGGCAATCATTTCCAGGGGAACGCTCCAGACCACGTGCGGCAGATCCTCCTCCAGGAGTTCGGAATCGATCGCGGCAAGGTCGTTGCCGTCATCCGTGGCGCGGGCCTCCTGGGCACGCCGCAAGGCACGGACGTGCAAGGTGTGTTGGGTGTCATAGAGGACTGGTTCCGGCAACGTGCTGGCCGCCAGCACGATGATTCCCTCCCTTGTGACCGACTGGGGTGCGGTGTCGGGACTGTCCGGGAGGAACGAATCGGGGCGCAACCGGAAAGAGGGAGCAATCCAGAGGATGCGCACGTTCTCGATCAGGGCCTTGGCATAGCCGCGCTGGTTCTGGCCCTGCCAGTCCGAGACGACCGCGACCAGGCCCACCTTCTGGCCGGGCTGCAGCAGGCCGGCCAGGCCCGAGTCCGTCTTGACGCGGACGGCAATGCCCCGCTCGTCCGGGGCCAGCGCAATGGCCGGACCCAGGTGGTTCAGGGCCACGGTTTCCCCGGCGAAGCGCACCACGGACAGGGTCTGTGCCAGGAGCGGTTCCGGTGCGGTCAGGGCATCCGGCGGCAACTCCGCCGCGGGCACCATGCGGACCTGCAGATCCGTGGCGGTCAGCTGGGTGCCAGCTCCCAAATCGCGGGCCGCCACCACCATGGGTGACATGGCCTCCTGTCTTGGCCAAAGGGCCAGTCCCAGAAAGACGGCGGCCAGCAGGCCGGCCACCGCCGCGAACCCCTTCGACTTCATATGGCTTGGTTCTCCTTTGACGGATTGTTGAGTTCAATGGCGCCCAGACGTTCCGCGATGTCCCGGTCCACGGGTTCCGGCACGTCCAACTGCCAGGGGTTGACATAGGCGGGTTCCATTTCCCCGCGCTCGAAGGCATAGCCCAGCTTGATCACACTGCGGCCCACGGGCAGGCTTGCCAGGAAGCGCCGCCAGGTTTCATCCACAAAGCCCTTCTCGCTGCGGTGCAGGGCGGAGATCACCAAATCCCGGTCGCGCGGGTTCTTCAGCTGGCAGCAGAAGATGTTGTTGCAGGAGGAGAGGATGCCGGCCGGGATGGCCGCCGGCGACTGCGTGATGAGATGCAGCCAGATTCCGTACTTGCGGCTGTCGCGCCACATGGCCTCGAACTGTTCGGCCACGGAGCGTCCGCCCTCCTCGCCGGTCTGTTCCAGGCCGGAGAAGATCTTGTTGGCCTCCTCGAATACGATCTGGATGCGGGCCGGCTCCGAGACCGCGCGCTGCAGACGCAGGGCCACCGCGTCGTGATAGAGGTGCCAAGCCGCCCAGCCCAGCAGGAAGCCCTTGGAGAAGTCGTCCAGGAAGGCCCCGCCCTCCAGAACCGCCACGCCCCAGTCGCCGGGCACGATCTCGTTGATGTCGATGCATTCGGGGCCGGCGGTGTACTGCAGGGAGGCCGCGCCCTGAACCAGGGGATGCAGGCGGAAGAGAATCCCCTCCAGCACGGTGCGCAGGATCATGTCGCGACGGGAGACGGTCTTGAGCGTGTCCTCGATTTGGGCGTACAGCTCCTTGAGGCCAACCTTGCGGGAACGGTGCACGGCCAGCCGTTGCCGTTCCGCCACGGTCAGTTCGGCGAGGGGCGTGCCGGGGGCCGGGCCGAGCAGGGCCTGCTCCTCAAAGCGGACCAGGCCCCAGATGTCGCTGTCCTGCACCACCGGATCGTCCACCAGCACGCCGGCCGCGAGGTAGACGCGGCGCAGGGCATCCCGCAGTTCGTGCACCTGCCGACGCTGACCCAGCCGGGCGATCTGTCCGAAGACATCGCAGAAGGTGCGCCACTGCACCTCCGGCAGGATGTTGCGGCCGATCTGCAGGGGGTTCCAGCGCAGGGGCCGCACGCCTCCGGGCGAGAGTTGCCGGATCTCCACGCGTCCGTGCAGGTCCGGTGCGTTGAGCAGCTTGCGCCAGCCGGTGCCGAAGTCCAGGACGATGGTTCTGAGGCGCCACCGGCTGGTGGTTTCGTGGATGAGGCGCTCGGCCGCCACCGACTTGCCGAATCCCGTGTCGCCGCAGAAGGCGGTGTGGAAGTGCCGGTCGCGCGCGATGCGCAGGGGCACGTCGGTGCGGTCCCCGGTCTCGGGACTGATCTGGTGGCCGCACACCACTTCCCCGGAGAGTTCAGGGTAGAAGGCCAAGGGCGGCAGTTTTTCCTGGAAGGTTAGGGCCACGCCCTCCTCAAACAGGTTGGGCGCGGTGTAGGCGGCCAGCATGCCGGGCGTCAGCAGCGTGCTCCAGCGCGTCCAGAGGATGTCGATGTCGAACGGGTTCTCCGTGCCCTGCAGGGAGGGGCGAAAGGCCATGGCCTGGGCGCGCAGGTCACCGTCTCCGGCAACGGTCAGGACCGGGGTGGGCACGTCGGGGCCGTGAAAGGCTTGGGGGATAAGGGCGGATGCGGCGCGTTGGCCCCGCTCGCCCACGAGGAGCAGGGCCGAGGTGAGAAAGCCGCCTTCCATGCTGGCGCGATCCAGCAGGGACACCAGGCCGCGGGTCAGGGAAGCCAGCGCGCGGGCCGTGTCGTCCTCGGTCTGCCAGCCGCGGCCGATGTGCAGGCCCGGCACGATGCCGGAGGAGAAGCCGCCGCTGAAGCCGCGGCCCAGCGACATGAGGCTGGTGGCGCCTTGGGTGTGGGCCAGGGCCTGGCCGGTCTGCCAGGTTTGGCTGGCGCCGGTGCTGCCGCTGGTGCCCCACTGCCGGGAGGTGGTCTCCGTGCGGGTGCGGGTTTCCGAGGCTTGGGTGCCCTGCTGAATGGCTCGGGCCCGGGATTCGGTGGTGCCGTGGGAAGTCGCGAAGGAGTCGGTTTCCTGGTGGCTCTGTCCGACCGCCGTATTCTGCGTCCGGCTCCACCCCTGTTGGCTGCCCGTCGTACGGGATTGGGCCGTGCCCGTGGTGGAACCTTCCGTACCTCCCTCCGAACGGCTGGTGCCGCTCTGCTCGGCGACGGATGCGGAGGTGCCGCGCGCAGCGCCGCGGCTCGCGGTCCGGGAGGTGCCCTCGGACTGGGTTTGTGCCCAACTGCTGCCTTCGCTGTGGGTGCGGGATACCGAATCGCCCTGTGTGGCGGTACTGGAGGATCCGGCGGTGTCCGTTTGGCTGGCGCCGGTGGTGGACGATACGCCGCCCTGCCCGCTGGCACTGCCGCGCAAGCCGAAGGCACCGCCGCCGAATTGGCCTCCGGCTCCGGACGACACCCCGGTGCCGACCGAGGTCTGCGTGGCGTCGGTCCGGGTTGTGCCGGTGGCCTGACTTGAGGATTGGCTTCGGCCCTGGGTATCGGTTACGCTCCCGCCGTCGGCGCGGCCAAACCCGGAGGAACTGCCGGAGGACTCGCTCCAGGAGGATTGCTCGCTGCTGCCCTCGGATACGGTGCGGCTGTGGCTGGCGCCTTCGGTCCAGGAAGCCGTGGTTTGCCAGCCGCGGCTTTCGGTGTCCGTTCGGCTGTTGCCGACACTTTCGGATGCCCCGGTCCCGACGGCTTCCGTGCGGGAGGTGCCGCGGGCCTGCGATGTGGACCATGACTCGCCCCGGGAGGTGGCTTGGCCCGTGGTTTCGGTGGTTGACTGCGAAACGGCAGTGCCTTGGCTGGACGCAGTGCCCTGACTGCTGCCGCTGGATTCGCTCCAGCCGGCGCTCTCGGACCGGGAGCTGCCTTCGGTGTCGGTGTCGGTGACGCTGTCGGAGATGGACGTGCCGGCTGCTTCGGTCCCCTGCACGCTGCTGGACAGGGCGGCGGCCAGCGGCAGAGCCATGGAAAAGCCGATGTTGATGTTGCCCCTCTGCCGCGACGCGTATTGACTGGAGACCCGGGACATGCGAACCAGGGCGTCGGTGAGCAGGAGACGTTCCACATGACAGGCGGTTACCAGGAAGACGAAGTCTTCACGCAGCTTGGCCAGGCCGCGCATCAGGATCTCTCCCTGCTGGGAAGCCAGTTCCTCGTCCGCGGCGCCGGTGAAGGCATCGCGGCTGAGGCCCTTGCGGGCATGGCGGGGATCCGGGTGTCCCAGGATCGCCAGCAGGGAGGGCAGAGTGCGGATCAGGTCCAGGAGTTGCCGAAGCCGCTCGGACGAGGGATCGGCGAGGCGGGAGTAGACGAAGTTGGCCAGCACCGCTTCCACAGCGCGCAGGCCGGCCAGGGCCAACCGGTGTGCCTCCTGCGGATTCGGATCCTCGGCGGCCGCGCCGTAGAACTGCACCAGGCCCACATGCCGCGGCCGGTACATGCCGGCGGCCGTGTAGATGAAGTCCACATCGGCGTTGTACAGGCCGCGCAAGGCCGCCCACTGCTTGCCGAGAATGTCCGGGTCCTCACGGGCCTCCAGCGGAATGTAGGCCAGTTCGCGGAGCAGGACTATGCGGTGGGTATCCGTGTCCGTCTCCGGCGTGGGGCCGAAAGCCAGTGCCAGCGGGCCCTCCCCGTGGTCCGACCCGGGCTGAACCTGCAGCAGGGGCAGGGCGTGATTCACAGCGGCCGTCCCCCGGTCCGGGTGTGACCACGCGTCCGCACGGTGTTGATTGTCTCGACCGGACTCGAGGCCGGTGGATGGATGAGCAGGCCCTGCACCAGCAGGGACATGTAGCCCAGCGGGAGAATCAGCCAAAGGCCCCAGGTGGCGAGGGTATCGAGGAAGGCGCGTCCCTGTTCCAGGGTGCGGGAGGCGTGGGTTGCGCCGCCCAGCTGGGCGGCCCATTGCCGGGCATCCACGACACCCAGGTAGTGGCTGTAGGCCAGGTAGCCCAACGAGGCCAGGGCGTACAGGGTCAAACCGCCGGCCACGCGCCAGCGCAGGGCCTCGGGATTGAAGCGGTCGAGTCGCACGGCCAACACGCCGGCCACGGCCATGACGGCCATCAGGACGGGCACGGGCGCCGGCGCCAAACCCGCGGCCAAGGCACTCAGCAGGCAGGTTGTCCAGAGCCAGGCGCGCTGCCTGGGTTCCGAGGGGTGCATGCGCACCATGAAGGCGGAAACGCCAAAGGTGGTCAGGAGCGGCCCGTTGTCCAGGGCCGTCCACAGCACGGCCAGGAGACCGTTAAGCCACCACAGGCCGAGCAGGCGGATTTGTTCGAGGACCTGTGTCATTTGGTCAGGGTGGTGTCGCGCAGGTGGACTTCGACGCTGTGTGCCAGTTGCACGGACTGGGGCGGGCTGACGGCGGTGCCCTTGGTCAGCAGGCGCGCAGTGCCCTCGTGCATACCGGGGTCCTTGGGTTGCCAACCGGACAGGTCCACGGCGCCGCCCATCGTCGAGCCCGTCCAGTTGCCGCCCGAGGAAGTTGGCTGCCGAACGGTCGCCTTCGGGTAGCGGGATTCCAGATAGCCGGTAATCCAGACGCGGGAGGCCGCGGACAGTTGCAGGTTGGTGGAGACTTCCGCGACCGGGTCGTTGTAGGTGGCCTTCAGGTAGGTTTCGCAAACGGCTGTCCAATCGTCGGGGCAGTCCTGGGGATAGTTGCCTGCGGTGCGGCAAATCCGTTTCTCCCGCTTGGCATAGACGAGGGCCCGGCCGCCCCTGACCTCGACATGAAAGAACACGGTGTGGTCGACCCCTTGTCCGAACTCCTGGGTTTGCAGGACCGGGAACGGCGGTGAATGCGTGACCGCGGTGATTTGCGGGGGCACCATCACCGTCCACTCCAAGGGCGGCTGGCAGACGGAGGGATCGGGATCCGGGGACACCGGAGTAGGCGTTGGCGCGGGTGTGGGAGGCGGTGTGGATTGGGGTGTCGGAGTCCTGGGCGGACCGATGATGATGATCCGGTCCTTCGTCGGCGAAGGAACCGGGGGCGGTGTCCCGCGACAGTCATCGTCGTCGCATCCGAGGTAGAGGATGGGGCCGCAGCCGTCGACATTCGGGCGGAAGTTGCAGCTGTCCGTGCCGCAGCCGGTGGTGCAGAGACCGTACCCGCGTTGGCCGTTGGTGTAGCACCGGCCGTTGATGACCTGGTCGCAGTAGCTGCAGGTACAGTCGCCGGCACAGAGACTGCCGGCCTCCATCCGGAGGAGGTTCAGTTCGGGAAGGACTGCGGAGCCGGGCAGGGGGCGGTCCGACAGCCAGGGCTTGAAGCCAAGGCCTGCGATTGCGAGCAGGAGGGCGTAGCCGGCGCGGACAAGAACCACGTTCATGAGGCTTCTCCCCGATCCGGGGTCAGATGGGGACAGGCGGTATCCCAGCCGTGCGGGCCGTCGGCGGGGATCACCACGGGACCCAGGCGCGCCCAATGCCAGCTTTGCATGGTGGGTCTGGTGAACGCGCCCGGATCCCGGACCAGTGCCAGGCCCTGGTAGAGGGCCCCGGCAACAGCCACGGTGACGTGCAGGGGATGCCGGCCGGTCAGCACACCGACGGTGCAGGCCAGGGCGGCGGAAGGGTTGCCGGAGCGTTGTTGCTCGCACCAGGCGCCGGCGGCGGCCGATTCGGGATGCTGCTCCGGATAGATTGCGCGGACCGGCAAACCCGAGGGATGCAGGTCCGGATCGGCGAGTTCCAATTCCAGGCGGCGGACATTCCGGGTTCGGGCCCAGGCCGCGAGCGCCTCAAGGCAGTCGGGTTGCGTCCAGTCCCAGCTCCAGTTGTGGGACCGGTCCGACAGTTCAATCGTGATCCGCGCCTCCGCGGTGCCCACGGAGGCGACGGCGCGGGACTGGGGCCGCTCTTCCCGGAAGGCCAGGCGGGCGGGCAGGAACCGGTCCAGTTCGAGGTGCCAGGCCGCGAACACGGTCAGCAACAAGATTGTGACCGCGGCCGCCGCGCGACGGCCGCGGTGTTGGTGGTCCCGCATGGTCAGGGCCGGTCGTTGGCTTGCGCGGACACGGCCGGCAGGCTGGCAACCGTACCGGACAGGGTTTCGGTCAGATCGGCGAAGACCCAGCCCCTGGTGTTGCCGTCGGCGGATGCGATGCGCAGCCAGGTGGCATCGCCGTTGCGTCCGGACGCCTGCAGAACCGCGCCGGGCGCGGCGGAACCAACGATGCGTCCCTGCAGGGACGGTCCCTGTCGGATGTTAAGGCTGGCATTGACCGTGGCCACGCGCAGCCGGACCGTGGCCGAGGTTGGGAGCGGCAGCTCCAACGCGGGCTCGGGTGGGGCGGCTTCCGCGTCCATCGAGGCAATCTGGGCATCGACGGCCCGGCGGTACGAGGAGTTGATTGCGGGCGTGGCCGCGGGCACCGGCGGGGGCGGTTCCAGAAGGTCGGCGGGAATGGGCTGCGAGAGGACCCGGATGGTGTCCGGGTCCGGGCCCGGCGCGAGCCGGAACAGGGTCAGGGCCGCCGCCAGGATCAGAACCGTGAGCAGGGCGGCTCCGACCCACAACCATGCCTTTCCGTTCTTGAACACCAGTCGGCGTCCGGCCAGATCCACCACTTGCCCACCTCGCACAAAAGAGAACATATGTTCGTATTGTACGCACGGGGCACTGCTTGTCAAGAAAATTGGATGAAATGTTCTGCAAAGAGAAGCGAGTTGGATGGATAGGGCGATCGCAATCGCAGGCAATTCACCTCCGACGACAGGGCTATCGATCCGGGTGCGAGGCGGACGCAAACGCCGGTCGAGGCAGGTCCAACCTTTGTCGGAACATCCTTGGCGGCAGGACGGGCAGGACCAGGGATAATCGACACAGAGAGGATTGGCCGCGTGGTTCGCGGATGCGAAAGCGCGTGGCCGACAGGGTCCGGCACCGTTCCGGCCGGAGCCGACCCCACCGAGTGGCCCGCCAGGTTGCCGGCATCGGACAAAGTCGCCCGGGACAGGCGGCCCGGAAGCCGCCCGGCCCGGGCGCGAACGGCTGAGTCAACAGGGAAACCGGATTTGTTCCCGGGCGGATGCACCGGCGCCTGCGGCGATGCCGAAAATGCATGCGGGTGTATCCGCCCAGGCAGGGTGTGCCTGCAATGCAGAGCCAGGCCCAGGGAGTTCCGACTCGGTTATCGTTTGGGGCTCCGGTTTCCCGGAACAGCGACCAAGCTCGTTGGACAGCCGGCCGGGCCCGCAGTGTCCCAGGGCCGCACGGTGGGGGCCGCGCCTTGTGCCAGTTCCAAAATTCATGTGCGCGGTTTGCCGCTTTGCAGTGTAATTCACCGATTGTTGCATTGACTTCTCCGTTCAGGTAAAGTCAGACATGCGATTTGATCCTAGGTTCAGGCTGGTTTTTGGGCAGTGGATTCCGAATCATTGGGTCCTTGCCTGCCGCCCTGACCTTCACCGGTATCATTGGCGGACAGCATGGCGGACGAAAGCAGGCCGGGACAGGAGCACGACGCCCTGGTGCGCAGGGTCATGGGCTATCCGGAGACGGCCGAGGCTTGGCTGAAGGCGCGGTTGCCTGGGGCAGTGACCGGCCAGCTCGACTTCTCCGAGTTGGCGAGTCGGTCGGGCACGTTTGTCGATCGCGAACTGAGTCGGTCGGAGACGGACATCCTGTTCGAGATCCGGCACGAGTCTGGAGCTCCCGTCTTCGTCTATGTCCTGATCGAACACCAGTCCCGAGTGGATTCGTGGTTGCGGTTGCGACTGCACCGCTACCACGGCCGCATCTGGGAACGGGAACGGCATGAGTGGCGTCCGCACGGGCCGTCCATCAGCCCGATTGAGAGTGTGGTCCTGCACCACGGCACCGAGCCCTGGTCGCCCTCGGTCCACTTCGATGAGTTGTACAATGCAGCCGTGCGGGATCTGCTAGGAGTGTGCCGCTTCTCCCACATTCTGGTCGAGCTGTTCGGAGCGCACTTGGATGACGCGCGCGGTGATCCGTTCGGGCGCGCCATGGAGATGCTGTTGATCGAACAACGACACCGCCGGACAAGACTGCTGTTGCAGCATCTGGCACCGCTGGTTTCCGTGCTGGAGAACGAGGCCGGCGGCCACGACAAGGTCTTGACGCTGCTGAGCTACGTCAAGTACGTGTACGGGAGGCAAACCATGGACAACCTGACCTCGGAAGTGGCGAAGTACCGGGAACGGTATGGTCGGCCCGGCCTCGCGGCCGAGGATGTGACCTTGTTGAAGCTCCTGGAGGAGCAGCATGAACGAGAGGGCCTGGAACGGGGCTTGAAGCAGGGGGCGCGTGAAGGAGAGCTCCGCACCCGGATCCGACTGGTCGAACACATGTTGGACAGAGACGTCCCCTGGGCGGCCATCGAGGACATGACCGGCACGGATCAGGACGGACTTGACAGCTTGCGGGAGGAACTGGCGGCCTTGCAGGCGGCCGGAACACCGATGCATTCCGAGCATCGCACGATGGATGGGCCATGGGCCGAGCCGGACACAACCTGAGGGGCACAATCCGGACGGCCGAGGTTGATTTCGGCCCCCCGGTGGCCTGGCCGGTCCGCCCTCGTCGCCGACCGGGAACCGTTCAGGCTCCCGGGGAGCCCGCCGTTCGTCCGACCGAGGCAACGGAGCGTTGGCGGCCGTGAACGCCTCTCCAACGCGGTACAAGCCGTGGTGGAACGGGCTGCTGCAAACGCGAGCTCCCCAGAATCCGCGGGGTGTGCCGCTGTCCCCCACATTCTGGTCGAGCTGTTCGGAGCGCACTTGGATGACGCGCGCGGTGATCCGTGCGGGCGCGCCATGGAGATGCTGTTAATCGAACAACGACACCGCCGGACAAGGCTGCTGTTGCAGCATCATCTGGCACCGCTGGTTTCCGTGCTGGAGAACGAGGCCGGCGGCCACGACAAGGTCTTGACGCTGCTGAGCCACGTCAAGTACGTGTACGGGAGGCAAACCATGGACAACCTGACCTCGGAAGTGGCGAAGTACCGGGAACGGTATGGTCGGCCCGGCCTTGCGGCCGAGGATGTGACCTTGTTGAAGCTCCTGGAGGAGCAGCATGAACGAGAGGGCCTGGAGCAGGGCCTGGAACGGGGCTTGGAGCAAGGCGCGCGTGAAGGAGAGCTCCGCACCCGGATCCGACTGGTCGAACGCATGTTGGACAGAGATGTCCCCTGGGCAGCCATCGAGGACATGACCGGCACGGATCAGGACGGACTTGACAGCTTGCGGGAGGAACTGGCGGCCTTGCAGGCGGCCGGAACACCGACCCATCCCGAGCATCGCACGCCGATGGGCCATGGGCCGAGCCGGACACAACCTGATGGGCACAATCCGGGCGGCCGAGGTTGATTTCGGCTCCCCGGCGGCTTGGCCGATCCGCCCTCGTCGCGGACCGGGAACCATTCAGGCTTCCGGGGGGGCGCCGCCGTTCGCCCTACCGAGGCAACGGAGCGTTGGCGGCCGTGAACGCCTCTCCGACGCGGTACAAGTGGCACCGCTGGTTTCCGTGCTGGAGAACGAGGCCGGCGGCCACGACAAGGTCTTGACGCTGCTGAGCCACGTCAAGTACGTGTACGGGAGGCAAACCATGGACAACCTGACCTCGGAAGTGGCGAAGTACCGGGAACGGTATTCGCGGCCGAGGATGTGACCTTGTTGAAGCTCCTGGAGGAGCAGCATGAACGAGAGGGCCTGGAACGGGGCCTGGAACAGGGTCTGGAACGGGGCTTGAAGCAGGGGGCGCGTGAAGGAGAGCTCCGCACCCGGATCCGACTGGTCGAACACATGTTGGACAGAGACGTCCCCTGGGCGGCCATCGAGGACATGACCGGCACGGATCAGGACGGACTTGACAGCTTGCGGGAGGAACTGGCGGCCTTGCAGGCGGCCGGAACACCGACGCATTCCGAGCATCGCACGATGGATGGGCCATGGGCCGAGCCGGACACAACCTGAGGGGCACAATCCGGGCGGCCGGGGTTGATTTCGGTCCCCCGGCGGCCGGGCCGGTCCGCCCGCGTCGCCGGCCGGGACCCGTTCAGGCTCCCGGGGGCCCCGCCGTTCGCCCGACCGAGGCAACGGAGCGTTGGAAGGAGCTACTGTAAACGCGAGCCCATCCAGAATCCGCGGTGCATGCAAGGTACAAATTGCCCTTGTCGGTTTTGGGAGTACCGGATAGTTGGCTACCTTCGTGGCGCAACCGACGAGCCCATACCAACTGCAAACCAGACGCGGGGGCCGTTCACTCCTCCGGGGCCGGATCCGGGAGCGGGGAAGCAGCCTTCCGGCTTGAAATGCTGCACCGCTGCCGGCACCCAACGGGTGCCGGCAGCGGTGCAGCGCGTCCGACAGGGGTTCGGTATGCCCCGGTTGCCACCGGCTCCGACGATGCCCTTCGCCATGGTCCGGACACCGTTACCCAAGGCGTGGCCGGACAGCCCCGATCACGGCAAGGAACGACCTCGCCCGGTGGATGGCCCCATGTCTCATGCGTCGCGTGGGCTACCGCAGGGCGTAGTACACCTTCCAACCCGTCCGATAACCTTGGCTGGCTTCAGAATCATCCGTGGTGACAACATCGCTCCTAGTAGATGTCTCTGGTGTAGGCGTTGGCGGTTCCTGGTGGATGTACGTCGGTTCGTAGACCAGGTAATGCGTCTCTCGGATGATCGTCTCTTCATCCGCATCCGGCACTCCGGGGAAGCAAATGTTTTCTACGACGACCTGTTTTACGCCCCTGGACAGCTTGACCAGATTGTTGGGATTGGCTTGGCTGGGCATGGCGTCCTCGGCACATTCCTGGGGGGACGCCACCCTGACCGGAGCCTGGTGGGATGCCACGCGCTTGACAAGATAAAAGTCCTCCAGGACTACGTATTCAATGGGGTTGCCGCCAACATTCTTCAGCTCAACCTTGACGGCAAAACACAGGTTGCACCGATTGGTACCGGTGATTCCGAAAAGGAAGTCCAGTTCGGCCGGGTCGTAAATTCCTTCCACCACCTTGAGGGACAGACCGTCCAGCGTCGCGGGCGGGTCTGTTCCGGGTGCATTGAATGCCGCCCCAAGAGGAACTTCCTTGCCCCAGTCGCCGCGTGCAGGAGTCGGTGTGGGAGTGGGTGTGCGCGTGGAGGTCGGGACCGGAGTTGGGGTGGCCGTTGGCCGCGGGACCGCGGTCGGCTGCGGCGTCGCCACCACACCGGTGGCAATCGGAAGGTCCGCAGGGACACCGTCCACCAGGGGCTTGTAAATCCAGGCATCGTTGGCCAACTTCAGCCATTGCAGGTCGGGGGACTGGGCCACCACCTCGACCGCGTCGTGCTGCTCCACCTGGCCCACGATAGGATAGAAGGTGCTGGGACCCTGACGCAGATTCGACTGGACAATGGCGACGGTTTGTGGCGCCGCCGGCGTGTCCGTTGCCGTCGGCACCCCCGGGCCGGGGGTGGCCGTGGGGGTCGGCTGCGCCGGCAGTGGGGTGTCCGTGGGTTCAGGGGGGAGATCCGGGGTCGGGGTGAAGGTCGGGACCGGTGCGGAGTCCTCCACCACCGGCGCGGGCGGCGCCGGAGTTGTTTCCTCCGGTTGGTTGCGGCGGTTCCGGCATCCCGCCAGTGCCAAGCTGAGCGCGATGAGCAACACCAACAGGAGGCTTGCGTATCGCATTCCGGAGTGTGGCTTGAACATCGGCTGTATTCTACTGTGGGACGGGTCGTGCCGGTGCGGCATCCGGATGCGCCTGTTGTTTCAGTGATGGCACGGTCGCGGCTGGCGACCTGCAACCGGGCCCGGGACCAACTCTCCTCCGGGGCGGTGGCAACCGGTGTGGCCGGCAATGGTGTCGGCTTCGTTGATGGGAAGCCAGTGGGTTGCAGGCAATCCACGGTCCGGCCAGGCCTCCATCCTCAAAGGGCCGGCCGATTCTAATACAGAACTGCACGGCTCTTTGACGTTCGCCGCCGGCAACTCAGGAAACCGGTTGTTGGTGGTCGCGGTCCGATCTTGCGCACCCGCGGCAGGTTTGAGTCGCCCGTGTGTTCGCCGAGGTCGAGAGTCCCCATGCGGCAACCTCGGCTCCGGCAGCATCTTCGTTCGCAGTTGGCTCGGCAGACCGGAGCACGGCCGATGACGACACCGGCCATTGGTTCCCGAACCAGCTTTGGAGATTCATCCAACTCATACCGGCTTGTGCCATCCACCCCACAGGGCGGTTATGGGCTGGGTGCGGATGCGCGAGCCTTCGGTTTGACTGGGCCGGTGTGTCCGCAGTTTCGCCGGTACCGCCGCGTCCCGGTTCCACGGTCGGCATCGACATGGGCGTCAAGATTGTTGGCCACGCTGTCCGACGGCACCACCACTGAGAACTCGAAACCCCTGCAGGACACCTTGGCCGAACTGCGGCAGGTCAACAAGACCCTCACCCGGTTCAGAAAGGCACACGGCAAGCACCGGACCTCCAACCGCCGGGAGCGCCTGTACTGCCGGCTGTATGCCCGTGTCTCGCACCTGTGTCGGGACCACCACTACAAGACCACCACGGTATGGCCAAGCGCGGCAGGCAAGGATCATCTCGGACGCGGGCCTGGCGGAGTTCCTGTCCATGCGCGAGTACAAGCGCCGGCGATACGGCACCGAGTTCGTCAAGGTGGACCGCGGGTATCCGTCCTCAAGAACCGATAGCGGCTGCGGGGCCGTCAAAGCGTCCCTGCTGCTGTCGGAACGGACGTACCGCTGCACGGTCTGCGAGTTTGAAGCCGACCGGGACTGGATTGCCGCCTGGAACATCCGGGCATACCCGGTGGAGAGGTCGCGCTCCGTCCCACGCATGGAGATCCGTAGGACGGGTCTCGGCCTGCATGAGCCGCGAAGGGTGAATCCAGCGACTGTTCAATTCCCAAGGATTGTGTTGAACAGTGAGCCTCGAAGACTGGTTGATCGAGTGGGACGACCACGAGGCGCACCACGGCTGGTTGTTGGCGTTTCTGGATCGAATTGCGGCATGTTCCTGTAACAAGGCGGGGAACCTGTGGCGGAGCGCGAGACAGACAACATTGAAACGGATCGAGATCGGGAGAAGGACGGCAGAGGTGGGCCGCGTGAACTCCGACGGGAGCAGAGATATATAGTGCACAGTCTGTTCATGGGTCGGATCCCGACACCAGCGCGGGCGCACCGGAGCAGGCTGCAAGTACGTCATTGGCCACGCGGTATGCCCGTGGGCGCGGGTTCGGATCCGGGATACGACGACCGCCCGGTACTCGCGGGTCTACCACCAAACAAAGGATCCTCGCACCTGTCAGAACAGTTGTAGACTCTCCAGTTGCCAAGGACTGCTTGAGAACTGTGACCCTGAATTGACAAGAGGGATCACATCCGCATGATGCGAGAAAGACCGAACGCCCAGCGAGGTGCTGCGGTGACAACCCGGCGCGACAGAGCCATCACCGACTGCGCAGCCGAATTGTGGACGAAAGCGGACACCCTACGCGGCTCAATGGCTGCGGCGGAGTATCTACCCGTCGTCCTGGGACTGATTTTTCTCAAGTACATCTCCGACGCATTCGAGGAGCGCCGAGTGGATTTGCTCCCCAAGTCGGATGAAGGCTCCTTGAAGGACCGGAACGCATGTGCGGCTGAGAACGTTTTTTGGGTGCCGCCGGAGGCGCGCTGGCCTCGTCTGCGGGTTCAGGCGCGGGAGTCGGCCATTGGTTCGACCGTGGATCAGGCGATGACCGCGCTCGAGTGCGACAACCCCGCGCTCGCGGATGTGCTGCCCAAGGACTACACCCGGCTCGCACTCGGCGATCGGCGGCTCGGCCAGTTGATCGACCTGATCAGCAGCTGTCCAACAGGCGACGAGGACTCCCGTACCCAGGATGTGGCTGGCTGTGTCTTCGACTATTTCCTCTCGCAGTTCGCGAAAGCAGAGGGCAGGACGGGGGATGGGTTTCACACCCCGCGGTGCGTTGCCAACGTGTTGGTTGAGATGCTGGAACCGTTCAGGGGCAAGGTCTACGACCCATGCTGCGGCTCGGCCGCCATGCTTGTGCAGTCGGCCGCGTTCCACCGGAACTACTTCGACGGCAACGGAAAAGGCGGCAAGTCCAAGACCGACATCAGCATCCATGGCCAGGAGTTGAACCACTGGGCGTGGCGGATCGGGAAGATGAATCTGGCCATCCGGGGTATCGAGGGCCAAATCGCCCTCGGCGACAGCTTCCACAACGACCGGCACACAGGCCTCAAGGCGGACTTCATCCTCGCCCATCCACCGTTCGGCAATGTGCACTGGAGCGGCGAGCCCTTGGCGCAGGACAAGCGATGGCACTACGGCATTCCGCCCCAACGCAACGCCAACTTCGCCTGGATACAGCACATGGTCCATCACCTGACCCCGGGCGGCATCGGCGGGTGCGTGCTCCCCAACGGGTCGATGTCGTCGAACCAACGAGAGGAGAAGGAGATCCGAAAGAACCTCATAGAGGCAAATCTGGTGGACTGCATGGTGGCACTGCCGGGGCAACTCTTCCACTTTACCCAGATGCCGGTCTGCTTGTGGCTTCTGGCGCGACGACGGCATCGCGGTGAAATCCTGTTCATTGACGCCCGCAGGCTGGGCCGGATGGTCGAACGCACCCATCGCGAGTTGACCGAAGACGACATCGCTCGCATTGCGGGAACCTACCACGCTTGGCGGGATGGCTCACACGCCTTTGGCAACGTGGCGGGTTTCTGTCGGAGCGTGCCACTTAACGAGGTGCGGCGGCACGGCCACAGTTTGACTCCGTGGCGCTACGCAGGTGCAGAACCGCAGTCGTCCGACTGCGAACCGTTCGAGACGAAGATGCATCGGCTCATCGCGGAACTGCAGGCGCAACAGGCCGAGGGGGCGCAGCTCGACACGGCCATCGTTGAGAACCTGCAGTCTTTGGGTTTCAAGACGGAAGCAACAGCAGGGACTGCTCAAAATGGGAGTCTCCGTGCCGGCTTTGTTTCTCCGACAGGACCGTCCAACTCGTAAATGCACAAGGGGTCTTGACTCGGTAACCACACAATGCGCCTTTCAGCATTTCGAGTTTGCGAGCTGCCTTTATCCACAGCGCCCGGATGGAAGCCGCGTAGCGCAATCCGTCGCAGACACATTGGCTGTTGTGCCGTCGGGAGCACAGGGCAAGTCGACGCATGATTGACTACGGGAAGTTTCGACTGTCGCTGAAGCGTCTTGAGGAGCAGCACGAGAACTACCGCCAAGACAACCCGGTACTCTCCGAGCTGGACCGCGAGGCCATCGCGGAATCCGTCATTCAGCGTTTCGAGACGTGCTGTGACAGCCTATGGAAGGTGCTGAAACGGTATTTGGCTGAAGAGTTGGGCGTTGCCGACGTGTACAACAGCCCCAAGCCCGTCATCCGGCAGGCGCATGAAAATTTCTTGCTGGTCACTCCGCTGGAGCAGTGGTTTGGATATCTTGAAGCTCGGAACAGCACGGCACACGACTACGACGGTGAAAAGGCCCTGGCTTGCCTCGAGCATGTACCGGACTTCATCGACGACGCCGTTGGTTTGTACCAAACCATGAGTGGCCAACCATGGGAGTAGCACCGGTCATCGACATCGCTGTCGAGGAACACAAGATGATTGTGGAGTTGCTCACGCGGTACCTTCCGGGCACGGTTGCCTGGGCCTTTGGTTCCCGCACGAAGTCGTCCGGTACACCACGGTCGGATCTCGACCTGGTTGTGTTTGCGACACCGGAGCAACAGCAACAGGTCAATGGCCTGCGAGATGCGTTCGAGGAAAGCAATCTGCCGTTTCGTGTGGACCTGTCCGTCTGGGACGACGTTTCGGATGCGTTTCGCAACCACATCGAGGCCGAACATGTACCCATGGCGGGGGTTGCGCAATCCGGGGGGCCCAAGGATTGGCAGGACACGCGCTGGGGCAACCTGGCGACGCTCGCGTACGGGCGCGAGCTCCAGGGAGGCGAACCGGATCACGGGCCAGTCGGCCGGCACGATGCCGCATCGTCCGAGGGTACGCCTGCCATCGTCGGGCGGACAGGGGGAAGCCGACGCATCCGCGACGCTTCCGACCCGCGTGGCCTGATTGGTTCCGCGGTCCACATCAAACCGCAAGTGGAGCTGGATACGCGATGGGCGTATTACACGCTCTTGGCACAGGGCATTGGAAAGCCGGACAGGGGCTTGGTCCCGACATCGACTGTCGTCAAGGACTTCCACCGACTTCCCGTGTCCGTACCCCCGCTTACAGAACAGCATGCCATCGCGAACGTTCTTGGCACCCTTGACGACAAGATCGAGCTGAACCGTCGGACAAACGCAACCCTTGAGGCGATGGCACGGGCCCTGTTCCGGTCCTGGTTCATCGACTTCGAGCCCGCGAGGGCGAGGATGGAAGGTCGCGACACCGGGTTGCCGATGGAGGTCGCCGCCCGGTTTCCGTGCCGGCTGGCAGATTCGGAGCAGGGAATGATCCCCGAAGGATGGGACATCGGTACCGTGGACGACGCGGCAAAACCGGTCCACGGCGGGCTGCCGCCCACATCGGAGGGGCACTGCCAAAGTGGTCCTATTCCCTGGTACACCGCAGGGGACGCGCCGGCGCTGTCCGATGTGTTTGCAGTCGGCGCGGAGAGAACCATCAAGCAACAGAAGGTGGACAACCGCGCGGCAACCGTGTTGCCATCACGAACGACAGTGATTCCCGCGCACGGTGCTGTGGGACGGATCGCATGTTTGGGTCGCCCCATGGCCGTGAGTCAATCGTGCCACGGCCTACGGGGCACCGGCGGGTATGGGGACTACTTCATCTACTGGCTCGTCAGGAGGGCGGCAAACGAGTTGCCGAGCCGGACGCACGGAACGATCTTCCACACCAATATTCGCCGGGCCTTGGCCCTGGTCGACCTGGTTTTGCCACCGGCGGGGGTCGCACAGGTGTTTGAGGCTGCGGTGTCGCCGATCATGCAACGCATTCTCAACAATCTGCACCAGACCCGCGCCGTTGCCGCACTGCGGGATGCGCTGTTGCCCAAGCTGGTATCCGGAGAACTGCGAACGGACACCGTGATACGAGGCGGCAGGCATCAGACTTGAGCCCGTCGCAAGAAAGGGAATGGTGGTGGGATCGGCCTTGACACAGACGCATGTGAGTGTGGAACAGCTACACCCATCCAGGCTGCAGGCCCCGCGGTTCCCATTTGAACTCGATCATCTCAACCACTGGCAGAGAAACAGGTCAAGAGGGCATGGAATTGGTGTCGGCTTCGTCAATGGGAAGCCGATGTCGCAGCCAGCCCACGGATCCGGTATGCCCCCATCCGCAAAGGGGTGGCCGGTTCTAATACAGGCCCACTCGGCTCTTTGGGGTTCGCGTACGGCGGCAGGGCGAGCCTGCTGGCTGGGGTCGAAAGATCCCGAGGGGGCTCAGCCGCGTGGATGTCCCAAGGACATCGGGGACGGCGGTCCCAGGCTCGCGTATACGGGGGTCGGTATGGTCGTCGTTCGCGGAGATGAGTCTATTCCATCTGGGTCATGGATGGTGACATGGTCCCATGGTGCCGGTTACCCTCAGTCTTCGAAGGGATAGGAAGAGCACGCCTACGCCAAGTGTTGGATTATCACTGCGATCCGCACTGCATAGGCCCACGATGAAACCGAACCGATTTGTTCAACCAGCATGTTGTCAACAAAACAGTTGACAACATGCTGGTTGTCATGTACAGTGTGACGATGAGCCACATTGGGAAGGAGACGGTATGCGCAGTTCGACAGGTGCGTGGGTTACCGGAGATGACTTCGTTGGCAGGGAGAGAGAGCTCGAGGTGCTTGGTCCACTGGTCTGAAGCTTCAATCACGTTCTGCTGACCGGGCAGCGGCGAATGGGGAAGACAAGCATCGCCCGCGAACTCGGGCGTCGTTTGTGTGGCGAGAATTGGCAATTTATCTTCATCGACGTGGAGGAGGCCGCGACGGTGGAAGACGTGATCGCGTTGTTCGCCTCCGGGATGCGCAAAGTGGTCCCACTGGGAGCACGCTGGAAGAAGCTCTTAGGACATGCCTGGACCACGTACATCGAAGAGGTGGAACTGTACGACTTCTCGGTGCGGTTCAGAGCGCAGGTGCACAGCGGAAATTGGAAAACCATCGGACAGGAATTGATCGGGTTTGGTGCCCAACACGACCAACCTGTGCTGCTGGTAATCGACGAAGTGCCCGTGTTCCTGCAACGCCTCCTGCGGCATCAGGATGGAATCGAGCAGGTGGACGGGTTCCTCAGTTGGCTCCGGAGTACGGTACAGCAGGTTCCCAGGGACTCGCTCTCGCTGATGGTCACCGGCAGCATAGGTTTGATGCCGGTGGTGTCAAGGCTTGGCATGCCGGATCGGGTGAACTACCTGTACCCCTATCGGCTGGGCCCGTGGGACAGGGCCACCAGCATCGAATGCTTCAACTCTTTGGCCCGGAGCGAATCAATCCATGTGGAACCCGGCGTCGCGCAAGCTGCCTACGACAGACTGGGGATCGGCATTCCCTACCATGTGCAGCTCTTCTTTGCCCGCATCGCCGACCACGCGAGGGTGCAAGACAGGCATATGGTGACAGTGGCCGATGTGGAGACCGTATATCGACAGCAGCTGTTGGGCCCTGAGGGGCAGTCCGGACTGTTGCACTACGAAACGCGGCTCCATCAAGTCCTGGACGAAGATGTCGATTACGCGATCGCCATGACGATCCTGGCTGAAACGGCGAGGCGGGACGAGTTCGCCGGTGCGTCAAGACAGCAGGTGGTCGCAAGGTTCTCCAAGCTGGTATCCGATGCAAACGAACGGGTCGATACGATCCTGAACATCCTGGAACATGACGGGTATCTGGAACACAACGTGGACCGGCGGTTGTTCTTCTTTCCGTCCCGCTGGCTCGGGGACTATTGGCGCATCAGGTACAGCGCGACCCGATCACTGCATACAGGCTGAAGTGGCCGAGGAGTACGGAATGTCCCAACCAACGTCGGCCCCGACCATCCGCAAGTTCAATCCAGGCGTGTTCCAGTCCGATCAGGAGGTCGTGGAACAGTTTGTAGTCCGTCACAAGGCATTGGATGCCGCGTTGGCGGTAGTCAAGCGCAATCTCGTATCCGAATCGTGCCAGCATGCCTTGATCGTCGCACCGCGCGGGATGGGCAAAACCATGCTGCTTGCCCGCATGGAGGCAACGCTGAGGTTGGACAGCGACTTGGCGTCCAATCTGATCCCTGTCCGGTTCGTGGAAGAGAGCTACGAAGTTGCCGACCTCACCGGTTTTTGGCTGGAGGTGCTCTTCCAACTCGGCCGCGAATGCAGCAGGCAGGGCCTGGACGCAGGAGCGGAGCTTGAAGCGGCTCATGCATCGTTGTGTGCACGGTGGAGGGATACACATGTGCGACTTGACGTGCTGGCAGCGATCGAACGCGGCTTGGCATCCATTGACAGGCGCATGGTATTGATGGTGGAAAACCTCCAGGCGCTCTCGGAAACCTGGCCCCGCGACGACGAGTGGGGTTTGAGAAGGGTCCTGCAGACGGAGTCGATGATCATGCTGATTGGCACCGCCACCACCAGGTTCAAAAGCCTGGAAGACGCGGATCGCGCGTTCTTCGATCTGTTCCGCCTGATCGAACTGGGGCCGTTGACGACCAAGGAGTGCGCCGCGCTCTGGAACATGGCCACCCGCCAGAACCTGGCGGCACGGGAAATCAGGCCCTTCGAGATATTGACCGGTGGCAGCCCGCGCCTGTTGGTGCTCCTGGCCGGTGTCGGTCACCAGCTCACATTGAAACAGTTGTTGGCAGACATGGTCGGTCTCATTGACGAGCACACCGAGTACTTCCGCCAGTGTTTGGAGTCGTTGCCGGCCGGTGAACGACGTGTGTTTCTGGCCCTGGCCGATCTGTGGGAACCTGCGCCCGCGTCCGTGATAGCCGACCGTGCCCGCATGGACATACGTACCACGTCCGTGATGCTGCGAAGACTCACGGACAGAGGTGCGGTCAGCGCCTCGGCGACACGTCGGTCGCGCAGGTACTCCGTGACCGAGAGGATGTTCTGCTTCTACTACAGCCTGCGGAGGGAACGAAACCAGCCTGCGGTCATCCGAAGGTTCATTGCGTTCATGGTGGCATTCTACGACCCGTCGGCCGCAACAAAGGTCTTCGCCGATCTGGACGACGGTTCCGACGTGGGACGGGTCATTCGGGAACAGCTGCTTCAAGCCATTGTCGACCAGGATGCAGCGTACCGCTGGGTGGAACAGTGGGATGTAGAGATCAAGATGCAGACGCTGCACTCGCTTTGGGCTGATGTCTTGCAGGACATGGAACGCGCAGTGGATCAATGCGGTGACGAGGGGTTTGCAGACGAAAGTCGGCTTGTTGGCTTATCTCATCGGTTGAGACAAATACCACACACTGAATTGAGGCCGATTGAGAGCATTCGGCTACATTCATTTGTGGCAAAGAACCAAAGTAAAATTCCACCGCTGGCGATTATTGCACTGTGTCAAACCTGTTTGGATTTGCGGGGCCCAGAACTTATTCCGCATGACAAAGGATACAGGTCTTGGGTGGCTACAATCAAGGTGATGAAGGCACGTGCACATGTTGACATCAAAGACTATGAGTCGGCACTGAATTGCTGCAACGAAGTGGTAGAGGCTTGCACTGGGCTTCCTGAGCCGGACCGAACGTACCTGTATTCCGGAGCCATTCTTGTGAAGCAGTGGGTATTGGTGGATACTGTGGACTATGAAGGGGCTGTCAGTGAGGGTCGGGCGTACTTGGAGAACTACGGTCAATCCGAAGATGAGGAACTAGGTTTCTTTCAAGCACGAGCACTGTTGTTTCTGGTTCAAGCCGAATGGCAGCTAGGCAGACAAGCGTGCGCTGGACGAGCGGTCCGCGACCTGGATAGCAGATTTGGCAACAGTCAAGATCGACACTTGCAACTGACGGTTGTCCAAGCGATGTTGTGGATACTTCATCATGCTTCCGACTATGAAGACAAGGCATTGGTGACAGTGGTAGAGGAAGTAGCCGATTTGGCCCTGGCACGTTTTGGGGGTAGCCAATCCGAAGACCTGTGCAAGGTGGCCGCGAGAGCCGTCGCGTGGAAGGTTGGCAGGCATGTGAATGAGAAAGACTTTGGTTCTGCGGAACTTTGTCTTCGCCTTGGGATGGAACGTTGGGTTTCAACTACGGCGGATTTTGGCTTGGAGTGGGTTGCCACGAGGTCCGTCCCTCGGGCTGAGTGCCTAGTGCAGCTTGGTGATTTTGAGGCAGCTGAGGCTCTTGTGCACGAGTGGTTGCCTGGTATCGCTGAGATTGAAGGCGACAGAGGCAAATTTCTGTGGTGGTGGGCCGAGTGTGTGTTGTTTCAGTGTTATACCTTTAGGGGAAGCATGGAGGCAATCGATATGCTTAGTTTGATGGTGGAGGATTTCGAACCGGATGTTGAATATTGTGTGCAGAGGATGACAAAGGCGCTGATAGGGGCCGGTGCATCGGGCAAGTTTTTGGATCGGATTCCGTCGGTGTTGGAAGCAAGTCCTAAAGCACGAGCGAGCTTGTTGCCCGTGATAGTCGCGTTGCGATTGCTGAATCGTGAACAGGTAAGTGTTCCCCCGGAAGTACTGGAAGTTGCTTCTGACGTGCTGGATACCATCAATACGTGGAGAGTGGAAGGGAATCCGTCCAGTCCAGTCCGGGTGTAACCGCTTGTCTGCCTGGTTGCCTGGCGGCGATGGGGTCAAGCGTCCGTCCGGGTCTTGGCCCCAGGATGTATACCAAGTCTCGGTGTGCGTGATGCCCGTTCAGCATCTCAGGGTTGCGGTGCGAAGAGGCTAGGTGGATATCTGGTACCTGTCTCGTTTGAGCGCGTTCCGGAGTTTCAACTTCAGGCCTTGAAGTCATGACAACGCTCGGCAGGGGTCGGAGTCCGGACGCGGAACCCTCTTTGTTACTATCAGGTGCAATCAGGCAGTGGTCCACTATTGATGGTTGGACTTGGGTTGTGGACCCCATCGGCAGCAACACAAGTGGTGGCGATCGTTGGGTGTGCATCCGGGATCACTTGGACTGGCTGTAGACGGAACTGAAAGCGTTGCACCGGGAATTCCACGACCGGCTGCAGGACCACGCCGCCTGGGTGGGTCTGGTCGTGGCCGCCGTGCTCATCGCCGAGTTTCCGGAGCCGGGCTATCTCAACGGACGCGAACTGGCCGCGTTGGCCGGCGTGGTCCCCCTGAACCACGACTGCGGCCGGTACCGCGGGTCGCGTCACGTCTGGGGCGGTCGCGCCTCCGTGTGCACCATGCTCTACATGGCCACCGCTGACCGCCGCTTGTTACAACCCCGCCATCCGTGCTTTCCATACTCGATTGTGTCGGCGGGGCAAACCCAAGAAGGTGGCGCGCGTCGCAGCCATGCACAAGCTGCTCCTCATCCTGCGGTGATCCGGGACCAGGTCCCTAGCAGCCAAACCGCGCGTCCAGGGCTGGCGAGGCTTGACTCTCAACATAGTTGCTGAACAGTTACACAGACGGTCAAGAGAGCATAGAATAGCCTTGTAGCCGTTCCTGCCTGGGTTTGCCAAAGACGAACAGGTGGAAACAGCAGGTTCCAGTCGCGGATTCAACGAGTCCATTCTGGAACGACCTGGCATTGCGACTAAGCACAACGGCAGAAAACAACCGATGCAGGAATCTCAACATACCCAGCCATTTCAGATTACGGAGGTGTGGGCCCGGAACTTTCGCAGTATCGCCAACACATCGGTCGAGTTGGACAGGCTAACGGTCTTGGTGGGTCCCAACGCAGCAGGCAAGAGCAATGTGCTGGACATTCTGCGGTTCATCAAGGATGCCCTTCGCTTCGATCTGGAAGCAGCCATCTCCCTACGACATGGTCCTGAGGCTATTCAACACCGGACCGTGGAAGATCAAACATCGGATGTTGAACTGGGTTTGTCCGCGCGCGAAGGGAGCGGGAAAGTCAGATACTCTCTGAAGTACAGCTTTGTGCTCGTGGTCGATAACGATGGCGGTTTCCATGTGGGGCAGGAATACGTCCGCGTGCGTCCAAGAGGCCTAGGGAAACCGTTTGAGATCAGGATTGAAGAAGGCAGGCTGATTCAGTTCGAATGGCAGTCTTCGGCTAGTGACGGTCCACGGTTGGTCCAACACGCGGACCGTCATGACTTCAGCACATCTGACCTTTGGTTGCTCGACACGCCTAGGACGTGGTGGATGCGTGATCAAAAGCCTCAACCCGAGTGGGACGAGGTCAGACATTGTCTGAGGCACTTTCACCATCGTATGCGGGAAACTCGTTTTTATCACGTCTTCCCCAACACCCTCCGCGAGCCTCGAAGGGTGGAAGGTGCCTATCCCCTTGCTGAAGACGCCGGCAATCTGGCATCAGTCTTGAGGGTCATGAAGAGACGAGATCCCTTCATGATGTCGGGGTTCGGGAATTCCCTGTCGCTGCTCATTCCGGGTGTGATCGACTTGGATGTCGATTCTGTCGGGGGGTACCTTGTGGTACGCCTCAAGCACCAATCGGGTAGGGACGGAACTTGGATTGATCTGTCACAGGAATCCGACGGCACAATTCGGCTACTGGGGCTTCTGGTGGCACTGTTCCAACCTGGCAGGCTGTCCCTGATGGGTATTGAAGAGCCCGAACTGACCGTTCACCCCGGTGCCATGGCCCTGTTGGCCAACCTCCTGAATGAGGCATCGCAAAGATACCAAGTGATCGTGACCACCCACAGTCCCGACCTGATTGACTACCTGACCGATCACCGGATCACGGAAAATCTGCGGATTGTGGAACTCGTGGACGGTGTCACGGTGGTCAGGGGGGTAGCTGATTCCCAGAGGGAGGCAGTCCAGAGACACCTCTTCTCACCCGGTGAACTTCACCGCATGGGGGAATTGGAGTCACCACATGAGTAGGCGTTCCGGTATTGTGGCCATTGTGGAAGGCCCGGGAGACAAAAAAGCCGTTCCTGGTCTGGTTCGCAACATCCTATCGGCATGCAACTACTTTGAGACACCGGTGTCTCGGGCCATACCGACAGGAGGCAAGCCGTCCCTGTTGAGGAAATTCGAGCATTACCTCCAGTATGCGGTTCACAACGGTGGTGTAGCGATTCTTGTGCTCCTAGACGCCGATGAGGAATGTCCGCGAGAGAAGGCGGATGGCTTGGCTCGGAGGGCAACGGAGATGAATCTGAACGTTCCTGTCGCCATCGTTTATGCCAAGCGGGAATATGAGACCTGGTTTATTTGCAGTCTGGCTCCGGACCGTGGGGACAGGATTCGGAAGTGGCTTGAGCTGCCGGCGGATGTGACAGCCCCGGAGTGTCCCGAAACGATACGGGATGCCAAGAAGTGGCTCAAACGCCACATGCGCCGTCACCGTTCTTACAAGGAAACAGTCGATCAGGAACCTTTGACCCATCGACTTGAGTTGGACTTGGTGCAGACGAGATCCCGTTCCTTTTGTCGCCTGTGGCACGCCGTAGAGGAGTTAGTCCAGGCTGTGGAGCTGGGTGTGGCAACCGTTACACCCCGGCCAGGCCCGGTGCAGGACGATCCATGATGGAATCCTGACGTGTTCTGCTCTCGTGGACATCAGGGACTTTGAGGTTCAAGTTGGCCTCGGTGAAAGCTTAATCACTGAACGGCTCCAGGGGGCAGGACCAAGGCGTCAGCTGAGTTCAAGTCCATGCGTCGTCGACTTTGGCGAGCCCAGAAAGCTCTCGCGAAGCCAATGGACACCGGAGTCGGACGCGGATTCCCCTTTGCTACCATCATTGCAGTCAGGCAGCGACCTTATCGGCGGCCAGGTTTGGGTTGTGCGATTTCATCGGCGGCAACGCCAAGGGCGGCAATCGATGGGTGTGCGCCTTGTTCACAATGGAGGCTGTCGCCTCAGGAGGACCGGATGTCCTTGTCCATCAGCAGACGCAGTTTTTTGAAGACCGCGGCGACGGCTTCTGCCGCCGGCGTATTGGCGGCGTGCGTGCCGGCCGCTCCCTCGACGGATGACGGAGCCGCCGCCGAGAGCATCAAAATCGTCTTCGTGACGACCGAGTCCTCCGACTCCAGCGCGGTGCTGTACGACCCAATCAAGACGGAGTTCCAGGAAGAGCATCCTGAAATCGAGATTGAATTCCTGGGGGTTGTGGGAGCCGGCGGCTGGGGCGGCTACTTTGACAAGCTGAGCGTGATCATCGCCGGCGGCGAAACCGTGGACATGGGCAAGATACCGACGGAGGGCGGCCGGCTGGCCGTGGCCCGCAACCTGATCCGACCGCTTGACGAGTACATCCAAGCCACTCCGGAACTGGACGACTACTTCAACGATGTGTCCGCCGAACTGGCCAGCGTGTTCGTGTATGGCGGCAAGACCTACGGGTTGCCGTACGACTACAACAACATGATGATTTGGTTCAACATCACCCGGCTGGCCGAGGAAGGGCTGGAGATGCCGCCGGAGGATTGGACCTTCAGCGATTTCCGCGAATATGCCTCGGCGTTGACCAGGAAGGACGGTGCCAACACCACCCACTACGGATTCTCCTTCTGGACTGCCCCCTTCGGGCTGTGTCCCTGGCTGTTCAACAATGGTTTGGAAGGGATCATGGGAGGCGACGATCTGTCGGTCCCGCTGCAAGGCGATCCGGCCTACGCCGAGGTGATCCAATTGCTCTACGACATGATGTACGTGGACGAAACGGTACCGAAGCCCGACGCCCAGAACACGGGCAACTTCGAGGCCGGCACGCAGGCCATGATGATGGCCGGCCGGTGGCCGCTCAGCGGCTTCCTGCAAAACGATTTCAGGGACTGGGATGTCCAGTATTGGCCCAAGGGAACCCGCAGGGTCACCGAAGTGGGTTGCGGTTCCTGGCCGATATTCCTGGCGTCCGAGCATCCCGAAGCGGCGTGGAAGTTCGAAACCAAGCTCCTGCAGCGGGATTCGATCGCCTACTTCGTTTCCACCGGAGCCAATATTCCCTCGCTGCGGTCCGTTGGGTATTCCGAGGAATTCCTGGCGCTGCACGACCGGAGCGGTCGGCTTTGGTACGAGTCGATTGACAGGGACGACATTCCCGTGATGTCCGTCACCTCGCCGCCCGAGTTCTCGGAGATGGAGCAGATCAGCAACCGTTATCTTTCGCAGGTGTTTGCCAACGAGCTGGGCATCGCCGAGGCCCTGGCCAGCACGGAGCAGGAATTGAACGACATGGTTGCGCGTCGCCCCGAGGACTGGGCGGCCAAGTTCGCTTGACGGTTCCGGGTTGCAGGCGGGCGGCAAATACTGCCCGCCTGCGTTCTTTTCCCGGCAGAACCTTTACCTAATTGCAGGGCAGCCGCGCGATGGGTGCAGCGGGACAGGTGCTTCGAAGAGGCGGCGACGGAGCCGGAGGTCGGTCGTTGCGGCGGCGCGACGCGCTGACCGCCTGGTTGTTCATCCTGCCGACCATAGTGGGTTTCCTCGCCTTCGTCATCGGTCCCATCGTCGGGGGCCTGGCGTTGGGATTCATGCGCTACGACCTGCTGACGCCGCCCTCCTTCGTGGGGGGCGAGAATTTCGTCAAGATGATTGAGGATCAGCGCATTCTGCAGATCTTCGGCAACACCATCTACTACGTGGTGGGCATGATTGCGCTGGACTTGGTGTGGGCCCTGATCCTGGCCGTGGCCCTCAACAGCTTCATACCGCGGTTCTTCAAGGTCTTCTTCCGGGCCGTCTTCTTCTTCCCGATCCTGGTGTCCGGCGCCGTCATCTCGATCGTCTGGCTCTATCTGTTCAACATGGACCTGGGCATCATCAACTGGTACCTGGTCAAGCTGGGTCTCGACCGGGTGCCGTGGCTGATCTCCTCCGACTGGGTGCGCAACAGCGTCATCATCATGACTGTTTGGAACGGAGTTGGCTTCAACATGCTGTTGTTGCTGGCCGGGTTGCAAAACATTCCGGTTGAGCTCTATGAGGCCGGCCGCATCGACGGGGCCGGCCGCTGGGCCAGTTTTGGTCGCATCACCTTGCCGATGCTGACGCCTGTCATCTTCTTCATTTTGGTGAAGGGGGCCATCGGTGTGTTCCAGCTGTTCGATTCGCCGTTCGTGCTGACCCAGGGCGGACCGGGGGACGCCAGTCGCACCGTGTTGATGTACATCTGGGAGAGAGGCTTCCAGGTTCTGGACTTCGGCTACGCCGCCGCCATCGGTCTGGTCCTGTTCCTGGCCATTCTGGCGGTGACGGCGGTGCAGTTCGCCACCAGCGATCGCTGGGTGTTCTATCGGTAGCCCGGCATCGGATGGATGTGCCCGATGCCGCATGCGTGCAGACCAGGAGATATGGGTGCAGGTCAAGCTTGAGCGCTGCCGATCAGGCATGTCCCGGGTGTTGCGGCGAGGGCACCGGTGAAAGAGGCCGAAGTCGTGGCGTCCAAGCCGCTGATACCGTCCGGGTTGCGCTGGAATCGGGGTTATCTGCGCACATCCACGGTGTTGACCGTGGGCGTGCTTCTGTTGCTGTCGCTCTTCATGGCCTTTCCCTTTGTCTGGATGTTGAGCGCTTCGCTCAAGGTGCCCAAAACGGCCTTCAGCATTCCCCCGCAGCTTTGGCCGCATGAATGGCGATGGGAAAACTATCAGCAGGTTCTGTTTCACCCCACGGTACCGATCCCGCGGTTCTTCCTCAACAGCCTGAACATCGCCGTCCTGGTGACGCTGGGCCAGCTCGTCACCTGCACCGCCGCCGCCTATGCGTTTGCCCGCTTGCGGTTTCGCGGGCGCGAGGTGCTGTTTGTGGTCCTGTTGACGGCGCTCATGGTGCCGGCGCAGGTCACCATTGTGCCGCTGTACATCGAAATGCGTTTCTTCAAGCTGATCGATACGCATGCCGCCCTCATCCTGCCGGCCTTGACCAACATCTTCGGCGTCTTTCTGTTGCGGCAGTATCTGTTGACGATCCCGGACGAACTGGAGGATGCCGCGCGCATGGATGGTGCCGGGCCGGTGCGGATCCTGCTTCAAATCATGCTGCCGTTGATCGGCCCGGCCCTGACCACGTTGGCGATCGTGGTGTTCACGGGCACCTGGAACGCCTTCTTCTTCCCGCTGATCTTCCTCAACGACTGGCAGAAGTTCACCTGGCCCCTGGGCGTGACCATGTTGCGCGGTCAATACTCCCAGAACAGCGTGACGGTGATCATGGCCGGAATCACCTTGGGCGTGGCCCCGGTCCTGCTGGCCTTCCTGGTCCTGCAAAGGCGCATGATCGAAAGCATCGGCTTCACCGGCGGCATCAAATAGGGACTGTTCCACATGCCGAAGGGTTCCTCCGGTGGGATGGAATTGTCGGTTCGTGCCTCCGACATTCGTCCCATCCCCATTCCGCGTCGAGGAGGATCTCCTTGGCCACGGGAGGCAGGGAGCGGTCGGGGGAAGATCCGGACAACGGCGAGGCCATGGGTGTGGTCAACGGTACTCTCTCCGCAACGGGATTGCCGTTGACATTGGCGGTTTGAGTCGGATTGCAATGCCCGTGTCGATACACCTGGAGGATGTCCGCATCGATGAACGGACGTATGTCCGATTCACCGCCGAACTGATCTGGTCCGAAGCCTTGCGCCTGGCCGCCCAGGGGCTGCTCCTGATCGCGTCAGTGCTGCCGGTGTGGTGGGTGATGGTGAATTCGGGCCATGTACCGGTCGCATCATTGTTGGCTTGGTTGCTCCCGGTCCCCCTGTGGATGGCCTTCAGCTATCCGGTGGGGCGCGCGGCGACAGGCCGCTCGACTTCTTGGCTGGATGTCCTGCGAACATTCTTCACCCGATATCCGCAAGCCCTGTTTACGAGTCTCCCGTTGTTGCTGGCCCTCAACCTCTGGGTGGCCGCCGCGAACCTGCAGGGTTCGAACCCGCCCTGGTTCGTGACTGCCGGGGTGGTCGCCAACCTGGGCGTGACATTGGTCCTGGCGGTTGTGACGTTGCATGCCTTGACCATGCAGGTCCTCTTTGACCTGCCTGTGCGACGCTCATTGCAATATGGTCTGGCCCTGACCCTGCGCTGGCCAACCGTTTCGTTCGGGCTCCTGGCCCTGACGTGGCTCTTGACCTTGGGCGCGCGCCTGGCCGGGGGCGCAACCTGGCTGCTGATACCGGCCTTGTTGCAGCCGTTTGCGGTTACGGCCTCCCTGCTTCTGTGTCTAAGGGGACAGCGCCTGGAAGCGGAGGCCGGCAGGGTGTCAGAGGGCCGCAAATGACCGGACTCGTTTCCCTTGGCGAGTTTCCCGGGTACCGACAAGACCACCTTGCCGTCCAGGGTTGCGTCGACTCCACAAGCGCGCTGTCCGCGTGGGTTGTGCGGCAAGTGGCCAAGGGGTGGACGTGGCAGTCACCGTCCGCGGGACTGTGCCGTCGCCCGGACACGTACTTGTGGATGATGCTTGACAGCAGCGTCTGTTAGGGCATCCCATTATGGCACTCAGTAGAACTGGGCTTGTCCACTCTTGTTCACGGGTCCTTGAGGTCCCCAACGGGATCGCCTCTCGCCGTGCAGCTTCCCCTGTGCCACGGGACGGCCGGTGGCGGTGGTTGCGTCCGCTCTTGATCCGACAGGCAGATGGTATCCAAAGCCTGCTTCTACTCACTGCCCCCACTATCTTGCCGTGCGCGCACACGCACGAGCATGCAATCGCGTTCCGTGACGCGCAGATTGATCGGTCTGGTCTTTTTGAAAGTGCTGTGGGCTGCCGTCCGGGCATCCTCCATCTCCCGGTCAGCGTCGGGTGCCGGGCGTAACTCGCCCCTCTCAAAGCGGTCCAGAATGTCCCGCTCTTCCGCGTCCATATCGTGGTTCGTCACAGTTGTCTCCCGTGGCGGCAAGTAGTTGCAGGCTTGGGCCCTGTTTCACTCTCGTTGCCATTGGTTCGGGGCGGTTATGGGCACCCTCTGCACATGTGGGTTGCGTGCGTCTGTTCAGGCCATGCCGCGGGCCATCAGGCGCACGGATTTCCCTGCCCGGTGGGCGCAGATGCAGTCCTCCAGGATACCCGTCGGCACAGCCAGGCACCGCATTGGGCGGGCTGGGCTCTTGTTACAATGAGGCAGTGCACCAACCACCACACGGTAGTCGAATATGGCCACAACAGCAACAGCCAAGAGTGTGGCAATCCAAGATGGTGGAATGGCGGATCAACCCACAATCCAACCAACAACGGCATGGGCTTGGCCCGATGCCCCGGAACTGGGGGAAACGGATGCTGCCACAGCGGCGGCAACCCGCCCTTGGCGTGCCCACATGCGCTTGGGCAACTTGGAGGCATGGCAATCGGAACTAACCGCCCTCCCCCATTACGACCCGGATTACGCCTACGATCCGGAACATGAATACGCTTATGACTGGTCAACGGATCCGGACTATCGCGGCCATGTTCAACACATGCGTGAATTCAACAAGGACGGCTTCCTCATGCCCAGTGGACTGTGGCACGACGAGTTCCTGGCCCTTCTGGTGCGTACCCTGTGCGCTGCCTTGGGCTTCCGCGTGGCGAAGGAACCGGAATTGCACTTTCCGGCCAGTCTGGGAGAATCGTTGCGTCTCTACACCAAAACCCTGAGACCCAAGACCATGGTGGTGCCTGACGCTCTGGTCCTGCATCCGGATCAAACGCTTGCGGAACCAAGGGAACGTACCCCGGCCGAGCGTACGTTCAGCATGCAGGAGGCGAACTTCCCCACTCCCGAGGCGGCGATCGAGATCGTGTCCCCCACCTCGGATCACCGCGACTTCACGGACAAAAGCCGACTCTATGCAGCCATGGGCATCAAGGAGTACCTGATTCTGCAGGTGGGGGAACCGGAACCCGAATCCGACACCCCGCAATTGAACATGTGGCTGTTCAGGCTGGATGACCGTGGCATGTACCAACCCATCACGGATGTCGTTCGCATCTGCGGCACCAAGGTTCGCATCCACCCTCCCGACGAATCAGAACCTTCCCCCTCCTACCTGCAGTGGTTTGACGACACGAACAACTGTTGGAGGGACCACATCGGCGATAAACTCCGAGAGGAGCGAATCCAGACTCTACTCGCGACATTGAAGGCCTTTGTACCGTCCATGTCCACCAAAGATCAGGACACTGTGAGAGCCCACTGGCTCCGCACGGGCATACCGGAAAATATCCATGAGCGTATTCGGGATGCCAGCCAAGCCCCCGAAACCTGGCGTACCATTCTAGGCGTCCCGGATACGGAAACCGACACTGATTCCAGCTGATACACCGGGGTGCGGCAGTCCCTTATTCTGTCATCATACAGAGCATGACACAGCCTCTACATGAGAGGTCCTAAACTTGTCCCGTTTGCTTCCAACCCTGCGTTACCACAGACGCTGTTTCCGGGGTGACTTCTGCACGGGCGGTGTCCGCTTCCACATCGAGGGAGTGGGACCTCGGTGATCTCTTCCGTGTGCAGGGCGGTTCACAGGAACCCAAGGGTCCCGGGGCATTCGCCATCTTTGTTGCCAGGCCGTGGCGTGGGACACCGCCAGTCATTGGCAAAGGGGGCTTGTCCCCTGTCCCCGTCCCAAACCTGGAACACAAGGATCAAAAGACAGTAGCGACCAAGTGCCAAACAGCAGTGCCCAGGCGCACCATGCGGTGCACGGTCTCCGGGGCCTCTGTTGTAGGGTGGTGGGTGTCGGGCACGAGAGGTGCAATCCCTGTCCGGTGGAGAGTCCGGATGTCCCCCGGACTCTCTTGTTTGCAGGACACCCTTACGGCACAGGTGTACAGGGTTGTGCCTGTCGCACCGGCGTAGTCAGCAACTGTGTTGCAAAGTCAAGTCTCGCCAGCCATGGGCATGCGGTCCGGATGCCAGGGGATCTGGTCCCGGACGACGGCATTGAGGATGAGGAGCAGCTTGCGCATGGCGGCGACGAGGGCCACCTTGCGGGGCTTGCCGCGCCGGCACAGACGGGTGTGGAAGTCGCGGATGGCGGGGTTGTGGCGGGTGGCGGTCACGGTGGCCATGTACAGCATCGTGCGCACGGAGGCGCGCCCGCCCCAAACGCGGCGTGGGCCCCGGTATTGGCCGCTGTCCCGGTTCAGGGGTGCCACACCGACCAGGGCGGCGATCGCGCGCCCGTTGAGACGGCCCCGTTCCGGCCACTTGGCGACGAGCACGGCGGCCACGACCGGGCCCACGCCGGGCACGCTGCGCAGCAGTTCGGCCCGGGCCTGCCAGGCGATGTGGATCTGCATGCGGTCATGGCCATCCTGTTGCTGTGCCTTCGAGTGCAGCGTCTGGAGTTGGGGGCCGGCGGGATGTCCGAGGCCAATTCACAAGTGATCGGCCTCATTTCCCCAACGGGTTTCCCGTCGCAGGTGAAGAATCGGTAGCCTGACTACCCATGCCTTATTTCGTAGAATGAGGTGGCAGTGAGTAGAAGCAGGCTTTTGATTAGGGGCTTATATCGATGAGTTGACAATCGATAGGCAATCCGGCCCTGGTGGACCGGATCGCACAGGCGTGGGCGGACCCCGCCTGCCGTGTTCGCGGGTCGTT
>MPMO01000108.1 GCA_002238555.1 Caldilineaceae bacterium bin34 | reverse complement strand
AGCGCAAGCTGGCGTACAAGGCCGGCCGGGTGGTGTTCGTGGACCCGGCCTACACTTCGCAAGCCTGCAGCCGTTGCGGGCACACCGCCAAGTCAAACCGACCGTCGCAGGCGGTGTTCCGGTGCGGAGCCTGCGGGTTCCGGGCGAACGCCGACCACAATGCGGCGCTCAACATCCTGGTGCGGGCGGGACTTCCCTCCGCACCCGTTCCGGCCCGCGGGACTGGGGCTGCTGCACGGCGAGGAGCGCTCCCTCCCTGGTCGGTCGCAAGGCCGACCACAGGGACTCCCGCGACCCGTGAACCGGATATGCATGGTGTCAACCATCGTATATAAGCCCCAAACCCATTGGCCCGGCAACATGCCGGCCCCAACCATGAACCGCCGCGATTCACCCGCTCTGGACATCTTTGCACTCGTGGTGTTGGGATGTGCCGGATACGGCGCCTTCTTGGGATATCGCTTGGCAGACGGGGTTGACTCCTTAATTCCCAACGAAATGTTGATTGGCGGTGGCATCGGCCTGTTGATTGGCATCGGCTTGCTGCGAATCGGAAACAAAGTGTTCAAACGGCTGGGCATCGGTCCTTCGTCAAGGTTGTTCGGGAATGCCGGCAATCCCTTCCTGTCGCCTCAGGCCCAAAAAGTCCAGGACCAGAAAGCCGGAGTCCTCACCGGCGAGGATCTGATCCAACGGCAAATCCTGGACTGGCTGGCATCCACGCGGCCCGACATCTTCGCCGCCCACATTCCCAACGGCGGTCATACGAGCTGGCGCGCCTCCCACTTGCTGCGCGTCGGCATGGTAAAGGGCATGCCCGACCTGATCCTGATCGGCGCCCGGGGACAGGTTGGTTTCATGGAAGTCAAGACGGAAACCGGATCATTGCGCAAGGAGCAGCGATCCCTCCAAAACCTCCTGACAGCCCGCAGCCTGCCCCACGCCGTCGTGCGTTCGCCCGAAGAGTGTGATAAGGCCCTGCGTTCCTGGGGCTGGTAGGACCGAAGCAACCGGCCAGTTCCTGGCTTCCCCACACGCCAAAAGCCGCCATGGCGAAGCGACGCATCGCGGCTTCGCTGCTGCATTGCAGCCATCCGCCCCGGGCAATCTTCCGGGCCCTGAGGAAGACACCGGCTTGGGACCGCACCACTCCGACCGCTTCGGGCTACCATGTCTTGTCGCATCCGACATTGGAGGTGAAACATCATGGTTGGTACCACCCGGCAACCCCTGCTCGGAAATTACGAGTTCCAAGTGACCTGGTCGATGGCCGACATGTTCGGATACGGCTTGTTGTGGCTGTTGTTGATTTTGATCACGTTTGGCCTGGCATCGTTCTTCGCCCCATATGCATGGGCAGCCAAAATCCTCAACGGGTGCGAGGTTCGTGACCGCTCCGGCAACCGGCTGGGAACGCTTCAGGTCGATGTCAGGATCGCCGATCAGCTGGTCCACATTCTGCTGTGGATGGTGCTCACGCTCATCACGTTCGGCCTGGCGGGGATCTTCTACTACTTCGGTGTGGCCCGGACCATTCTGAACAACACCTACATCGTTTGATCCCATGCGCCCGAGCCGGCGGGGACATCCCGGCACCGGTATTCGACGACCAGCAATGGCGGTGGCCGCCTTAACCGGTCCGATGACGCCCGGCCTACCTGACCCCCGCCATGCTTCGGCGGACGCGGGTGTGTCGAAGTGACCGGCCAATTTCCCGGAATCCAACACCGGACGACGACAATCCGATTCGCGAAAGGGTCAACCGATACGATGGCCGCTGCCCAAGTGCCCGATACTGTCGGTACACGATGGAGGGAGGGTTGACATGCACACAGCGGCAGTGACCGGAGCTTGGTCCTTTCTTGGCCGCCACGTGGCCCGCGAGCTTCTGGCGCGCGGCGCACAGGTGGTTTCACTGAGTTCCAGGACTCCGCCCGACCCCGACCCGTTTCAGGGCTCCGTCCAAGCCCGACCCCTGCGATGGGATCCAGCCGAACTGACAGCATCCCTGGCAGGGACGGACACGCTCTACAACACCTACTGGGTGCGCCATGATCGGCCGCCCATCGGCCACCGGGGACCGTGGACCTCGCACGGCGAGGCGGTACGGAACTCCTGCATGCTGCTCGATGCCGCCAAGGCCGCCGGCGTGCAGCGCATCGTCCACGTCAGCATTACCCAGCCGTCCGCGGACAGCCATCTAACCTACTTCCGGGGCAAGGCGCAGGTCGAGACGCATCTGCGCGGCACGGGCCTGTCGCACGCCATTTTGCGTCCTTCCTGCTTCTTCGGCGGCGGCGACATCCTGATCAACAACGTGGCCTGGGCGGTACGGCGGTTGCCGTTCTTCCCGCTGCCGGGTCCCCTGGACTACCGCATCCGGCCCATGCACGTGGCGGACATGGCGCAGGCGATCTGCAACTGGGGCGAACGGCAGGACAGCGCCACCCGCGATGCCTGCGGCCCGGATCAGTACCGTTTCGCCGATCTGGTGCGCTACATCGGCCACACCGTGGCCGGCAGGGAACCGCGGATCCCGACGCTGCCGACGAGCGTGTGCCTGCGCCTGTACCAGGCGGCGGGGCTGCTGCTGGGCGACACCATCCTCTCGCGGGCCGAGTTGGAGGGCCTGTCCCAGGACCTGCTGGGCTCCGACGAGGAACCGCTGGGCACCACCGCACTGTCGGAATGGGTGGCACGCCGCGCCGATACGCTGGGCCGGGAATTCCACCCGGAACCGCCCCGCTGAACCGGGTGCCGGGTCAGCTCCCTCACACGGTCAGAAGGAGGAGTCCTCAGTGTAGGGATCCACAACTTCGGCCGCGTCATCGTCCCACTGCTTCAGTTTCAGTTCGGCCTGCTGCAGGTACCGGTCGCACAGTGCGGACAACTTCTTGCCCTCTTCGTACAGGGCCAGCGCTTCGTCCAGGGTCTTGTCCCCGCTCTCCAGATCCTTTACCACCTGCTCCAGCCGACGAATGGCCTCTTCAAAGGGAGGTTGATCCTGTTCCGTGGGCGATTCCGTGTTGTGCTCCATGGGGCGACCTTTGTTGGTTGAACCTGGACGGCCATGTCCCTCAAACCGCTGCGCCCAACACGGTTCGGTTCGGGCGAACCACCGGATCGATTCCGTCCTGTTCCATACTACGCCTAATGTGGAATTACGGGGCCACGGTGAAAGTCCGGATGTCAATCCCGACCTGACGGCGGAGCAGGAGCTTGAGGGCATGGCTCGTCATCTTGGCCGCAACATGCGTGAGCAGGCCCCGGACC
>MPMO01000107.1 GCA_002238555.1 Caldilineaceae bacterium bin34 | reverse complement strand
ATCTCCTTCTTTGAAATACGGGAGAGCTTTCGGCTTTGAACCAAGTCGGTTGCTCCTGTGCAGAATGGCCTGACGGTACTTGTTCAGATCATGGAACACGTCGCTCTGTACGTCATTCTTGTCCATGATGTTGTGTACATCCAGGGTCAGGTGAGTCAGCCGGGGCAAGCTTGGCAAGATCTCGACCGTCAAGCCATGCAATTCCTTGAGGTCAACCTCCAGCTGGTCCAGGGCCGGTGCGTACCGGCGCAAGGCGCGGGCTAGGCAGGCCAGGGGCTCGGCCTCCGCAGGCATGGGCCCCCGCCGATGACGCCGGGGGGGGGCGGGGGCCCGCGGGGGCGGGGGGCCGCGCGCGGCGCGGGCGAGGCAGGCCAGGGGCTCGGCCTCCGCAGGCATGCGCACCGCGACATGACGCAGGTGCGGGACGGGTGCCAGCAGTTGCGGTGTCGCGCAAGGTTCGAATCCCTCCTTGATCGTCAGATGGGTGAGGTGAGGCACGGCCGCCAGGAACGTTTCGGGCAAAGGTGTGGACGGCATCACGGTCAAGCGGGCCAGACGGGGTACATGAGCCAGCAGTTGAACCAGTCCCGCTGCCGGATGCCTGCCCTCCAGATGCAGGGTTTCCAGATGAGGGGTGTGCACCAGCAGGTCACCCGGCAAGTCCAGTTCCCGGTGAGGATTGTTCCCAAGGGACAGATCAGCTAGCAGCGGGGTGTAAAGCAATAGATCCGCAGGCAATGTGAATGAACTGTCATCTACATCCAGCCGCTTCAACCGGGGCGTGTGGACCAGCAATTCTGCGGGAACAGTGACCCCGATCACTGGCCATAACCGTAACTGCAACGTGGTGAGGTTGGTTAGGCCCAACAAGGCATGCCGTGCCAAATCTGGATCAAAATGAATGGGCACGGACAGAGTCCGAATGCGGGCCAGATGAAACCAGTCCACATGCGAACAGTGCATTGGGGCGTTTTCCAGAGCCTGCACAGCTTCAAGAATCGCTTCCCTGGTTGTCTGGTAGCGTTCGCACAGCCGGGGCTCGGTGCCGGCCAGCGGCCAAGCCAATGCCGTGTGATACCGGAGATAGCCCACCCCGTCCACGTAGCGTACGTGGCCCGCGGTGTCCACCTGCATCCGAAACACGCGGCGGTCGGGTGGGTCGGGATGGGGCGTGCCGTCCGGCAGGACCGGCTCGGCGCTGACCTCCCAGGTTACGGGCAGGGCCGGCCGGAAGCCCTCGGGCACGGTGAACAGCACCTCCGGTTGGTCCCGGGCCAGGAACTGCACCGGGGAGCGGTCGGTGTGCAAGGTGGCGTACACGATGCCCTCATCCCGCGTCAGGTGGAAGGCGCCGTTGTGGTTCTCCGCCAGGTTGCGGTAGGGGCCCGTCGCCTCGGTCGCGGAGGGCGCGGCTTCGTCCTGGGCGGCAACCGGAGATGCAACCCACAGCCACCCCAGGCACAGCCACAGCGGCAGCAGCCTTCCGGCCCAAAGGCCCGGCCCCGCAGTCCGGCTTGGCAGGGCCTGAAGGCGACGCAGGGGTTTGCTCATGGCTGACATGGGGAACTGATCCGGCCCCTCCCGGGACATCTTGTCAAGGGTGTCCGAACAAATGCACTGCGTTGGACAGGGGTGTGCGAAGGCCTGGCCGGACCGGTACACGGAAGGAGTTCCATCCCATCAATTCCCGGCGTGCGGCCCTGCTCGCACTGCCTCATTGTATTCCCTGTGCCGCGTGCGAGGACCGCCTGCGGCGGGGCCTGGCCCTGTGGGTGCAGGGCACGCTGCGGGCGCACAACGGCGGCCCGCTCCCAAGCACAACGGTGCGCAAACGCATATCGGTCTCTCTCGGGGGTTCCGGAGCCGGCTTTTCGAGTGTAGCCCATCGGGGTTGGCCACGGTTCGAGGGGTCTTGTGCGGCGCAGGCCGGTTTGCCCCTGGCCGCGGCTCGTCGGCCTGGTTGCGCAGACTGGCGTCTGCTTATCGGGGAGGGGTCTCCAGACCCCTCCCCGAGGGCCGCCGCTTGAGGCCGGACGGGGCCTTTCGGCCTGCGCGCAGACTGGCGCCTGTCGGCGGACGCGGGTGCGTCCGCGGGGCAGCTGGCGCTGCCATTCGCGCGGGCGTGAATCCGTGTGCGCTGGGCCCTAGGGACTTAGGACCCTTGGGCCGGTCTGATGGGCAATCTACCCTGGCTTTGGGATCTTCTGCTTTTCGATCCACCGGTCGCCACAAAGCTTCCGGTTCCAGACGATCGGTTTGCCTGTCTCGAAGTCTGTCAATCCTTCGGGAATGTCAGGAGGGAATCCTGGGTCTGCGATCGCCGTGTCGAGTTGGCGCTGCGTGACTTGGATGAGATCAGGCCCCCTCTCGCTAAAAATTGCGCCCGACAAGTCCGCGCCGTTCAATTCAGCATCTGTGAAATCCACCCATCTGATAAACGCTGTGGACATATCGGCGCACTCAAAATTTGCTCCAATGAACGATGAATCTTAGTCAAATGCCGCACGTATCATGGTTGCGCCCGACAAGTCCGCGTCCTTACCGTCAGTGAACTCAAAACGCACGTGGCGCAGCGTCGCTCCTCGTAGTTTCGCGTCTTGAAAGTTTGAGCGTTCTAGGACTGCTCCCAAGAGGTTGATCCGGAACCATCTGCTCCGATCCGGGTCTGTCTCTGTGGCCTTCTCGATTTCGATACTCTGATCACGCCGGTAAATGACAGCTTCCAGGGCGGCTTGCACATCTTCACGCGGTTTCGGGACGGGTACCAGAGGCTCCTCTTGATCTGTCTGTTTCTCGGAAGGGGGTGTTCGTATGAAGGCACACAGGATTTCCATGACTTGACAGTGGAATTCGTCTGGATACTCTTCGGCCAGCCTCCGCAACGAATAGATGCCGCCCAGACGGGTGGACATGGTGGCGTCACCCAACATGTCGGCGCTTTTCTGGTACCGGTCGTACAGTGAATCCAGCTGCGCCAAATCAATTTGTGCTTGTGCGACTCCTGCTTGCTCCTGCGCGGCGTTGGCCTGTCGATCAGCACTTATAGATCTCCAGATCAGAAACCCAAGACCGATGGTCCCCAGAACAACAGTGGCCAAGTCTCTAACAACAATGGCTACGTTCCTCGCAGCATCGCTGTGTTGCAAGACTATGGTTTGGACAGTTTTGAGCCGTTTTCCCGCTCCCATTTCAGGCTATACGGGACCATGGGCCTGACCGGCGGATAAATCGGGGGGGGGCTTCCGGTCCCCAAAAGGAACCGCACGGGACCTGCTATCGTTGATGTAGTTCAAAGCATCATCGATAGAGGTGTTCCGTGCGATTGTTGCGTACTATACTCGCCCTGCTGCCCTGCGGC
>MPMO01000036.1 GCA_002238555.1 Caldilineaceae bacterium bin34 | reverse complement strand
ATACAGACGCACGCGCAGGGTCCGCACTACGGTCTGGGGTTGCTGGCTTGGAAGATGGGGGTTGCTGGCCATGGTGTTCCAATCACCGTGTCCGGTTGCGGGCCCAGGTTGCCGTCGGATCCTCTCTTTAACCGCAATTGTAGCACAAAAGGTTCACTGTCAACTATTCGATATATGCCCCATGACTTTCCCCTGGCTCGACCGGAACCCGCCTGTCCCTGGCTGGCGTCGGGAGGCGGCTCCCGACAGTGGTTTGCGAGGTTGACGCCAAGTGTCCGGAAACGGCCACCGAGACCGGCGCGGCGAGGCGGCACGAGGGTTCCCTGTACACTGTGATTTATTTTTGGTCTGCAAGCCCACACCCAGTACAGGACACAACCTAGGGAGGCGGTGTTATGGCGAAATTCATCAATCTGGAAGACGGTGCCGTTTTTCACATGGGCCAGGGCTATTCGCGGCGCCTGATCAGCCCCGACAGCGGGGGCCGCAACATCACGCTGAACTATTCCGTGTTCCAGGGCGGACAGGAGTTCCCCCAGCACTTCCATGAAGAGTCGGCCGACATTTTCATCGTGCTGGACGGCAGCGTGTCCGTGCGCCAGGGCGAACGCTACACCCCCATCGTGAAAGGCGACTTCGCCTATATTCCCCCCGGCGAGGTCCACGGCACTGTCAACCACACCGACGGCCAGGCCACGCTGATCAGCTTTCAGTCGCCGCCCGATCCCGAACTGTATTCGGGCGACCGGGATCCGGCCAAGACGGGCGTGATGCCGAAGCCCGCGGCGGACGGGGAGTCCACTGTGCGCATCGAGTCCATGTGGGATGCGGAAGCCGCCGCCGTGCAGGGGGCTCAGGTCCGCGTGACGGCCAGTCCCGCTCGCGGCATGGCCGAAATGACCTTGACTTGCCTGGATCTTGCTCCAGGCAGTCGCATGGAGCGCGAGGAGCAGGGGGGCGGCGAGACGGTGATCTTCATCTGGGAAGGCACGGCCCTGATTGCCAGCGGCGGCGAGTCGGGCCGTCTGGCTCACGGCGGCGCCGTGTTGCTGGAGACGGACGAAGCCTATGCCGTCGAAAACGTCGGCAACGACGTCCTCAAGCTGATTCGATGCCGGGCCAGTGCCTAGCGGTCTTACCAGTCGATTTGCGGCAAGCCTCCGACGCGCATTCAACGGGCGGATATCCTCGTGTTGCATCCGGGAAAGGGCGGATGATGCGGGAGTTTCGACATCGCTGCAACGGTCAAGTGTGCCGGGTGGGCGGCATCGGTATGGATATGGGATCCACTATATAAATCCATTACAATACAATTACCTGACAGGTTGAGGGTCGCGCAGGGCAGGTGTTTCATGGCCCGCAAGGCGAGCATTGACTGGGCCCCCGAGGACACGGCGAACGCGCTGCATGCCCAGTACCGGGCGGAACCGGTGGCCGAAGTGCGCACACGGCTGCATGCGCTGTGGCTGTTGCGCCGGGGGGAGGGCCCGACCGCGGTGGCGGCCGTGGTGGGAGTCAGCCGCAATGCCGTGCAGACCTGGCTGCGCTGGTACCGGTCCGGAGGGCTGGTCGCGGTGCGGTCCCGCCGGCGGGGCGGACACGGCACCCCCTCCTACCTGACGCCGGACCAAGCGGAACAGGTGGTGGCAGCGGCGAACACGGGGGAGTTTGCGACGGCGCAGGCGGTCCGGGACTGGATTGAGGAGCAGTTCGGGGTGGTCTACACCCGCGACAGCATGTACACCCTGCTGCCGCGGCTGGGGATCCGACTCAAGACGCCACGGCCCCGCCACCCGCAAGCCACCCCCAGGCCCGGGCGGCCTGGAAAAGGGGGCTCGGCGAACGGCGGGCCGCGGTCGGCCTGAAGACAGGCTAGGCAGGAGGCGCTGGAACCGATCCTGAAGGCGTGGCAGGCCGACCCGCAGCGAATGCGGCAACTGCGCGACCGGGGCTGGATCCGGGATGCCCTGGAGACCCTGTCCGCCGACGCTCAAGTAATTCAATCATGATGAATTGGTAGTAGTCCCTGTCGTCCTGGGGACACCGCCATGGGCCTCCCGGCCCACCACGGACCGAACGGGCGGGCCCCCGATGAGTACTCCTGCACCGAATGGGGCCGGTCCTCAACCCGGCGGTTCAGCGACTCCTGCACCGCTCGCCTCAGGCCATCCGGCACCTCAGCTGGGAGCCGCACAGTCTGATCCGCCAACTGTAAACGGTCCGGGGAGTTCCGGTGCGATTCCTTCGGGAATCGCACGTCCGGCAGCATGGTGACAGGGAGTCGATTCCTGCCACCACGTGCGGGGGAACCTGCTGGCCGGACGTACGGTGACCCTGACCCTGCATCTCGACCGATATGCCTTCCAGCCGTCCTTTGCACAGCCATTCTGATGCCTGCGTCGCCTTGCAGGACAAGCTCGCCGGATGGTGTGGTCGGGCGCAATCTGGTCGAGCAGGCATGGGAACCGCCCAGCTGTGTGGTTCCCATGCAGCGACGGGGCAGCAATCCCTCGGCGAAAACGCGCCGCTGATGTTTCCGGACGGACGCCCCTGCCATGGCTACAACAACCTGGTCATGGCCCTTTCGGGGCATGCCGTTCCAAGCCGGGGGTGATCACAGATCCCGTTGGTGGATGCCGTCGCCGTCGGTCACCACGAATGCCACACCGCGCCATTCACCTGTTGGCGAATCAGGCCGCCCGGTCGAAAATCCCGCCACGCGCATCTCCAGCCGGTGGCCCATGGGGTCCATGACCACCTTCACCAGTCGCCGCGCACCCCCAATCGGGAACCGGGTCTCGTCTACCAGGGCAACGGGCGGGCACCAAGTCTGTAGCCTGCGGGCCAACCAAGCAGCGATCCGTTGCCCGTCCAACCCCAGGGTGCCTGGAACTACGCCACTGCCAGGGCTCCAAGTGCCGTCGCCGGGCTTCAGTGGCCGACGCCCAGGCATACAGCTGGGCCACCGGGGTCTGTAAAGCGTGGGTGCGCTGCCGGATGGTCACGTCCGACGGTGGTCGGGAGACACAGCGGCATGCCTTGCACGACCAGTGCCGGACCCGGGTTCCCGTGAGGCCCTCCAAGATGCAGGAGTAGGTGCTATTCAGTCGCCAAGCATGGCCGCCACAGCGGGGGTAGGTCCCGGGCGGACCAGGATGGACGGCTGGGTCCGGTCCGGCATGGAGTGCAGCTGAAGTCCACGACAAACGGCCCTATTGGGATTTTGCTTCACCAAAATCAAGTGTAAAGAACTCCTTGGCCTTTTGGGATATAGAGTAAAATTTATTCATGTTAAATAGTGTTCAGCAAGGAAGATGAAGTTGTAATTACATTTACGTTATACTAGTATTCATACGAGGTAACCGGATGGGCAGACGCAGTCAGAAACTCATCGCCGCTTTTGTGCGAAGTGTCCAGCAGCCGGGGCAGTACTGGTACGAGCATGGACTTGTACTTCCGGTCAAGTCGAGTCTCTTCATCCCAAACCTCGCTGTTGGTTTGGGGCGCGCGGCATCGGGGCTCCTCATTCGTTCATCTTCTTGCCCGAGCATCCAGTAGGAAGGCGAAGTGGTCAGTGTCGGAGGGATCTCGCCGAGACGTGGACATCCAGCCTCCGCATCGCGGCCGAATATGGCACGCAGGATGACGAAAACCCTTTCCCTCCGGCAGGGATGCACGACCGCGTTCAACCCGTTCCATCTGTTCGGACGCGCGCCGGCACGCGCCTCGGCCACCGGACGGAGCAAACGATGCTGAGGTTTGCCGAGGAAATCCTGGTTCTCGTCCTGGATGAAGGGCGGGGGGATCTGGCCACCAGCCTGCCCCCGCGCTCACTCAACTTGGCGCTCGCCGGAGCGGTGCTGATGGATCTCGCGCTCGAAGACCGCATCGACACGGATCTCGAGCGTCTGGTGCTCGTGGACCCCACGCCTTTCGGCGACGAAATTCTCGATCCGACACTGGCCGAGATCGCGAGCGAGGGCAAGTCGCGCGACACGGGCTATTGGCTGGAGCGGAGCGCCGAGCGGGGAGACCGGATTCGACGTGCCGCGTTGGACCGTCTGATTGAGCGCGGAATCCTGAGATCCGAGGCACAGGGGCTTCTGTCCCTGGTCCCCGCGGTGTCCCGGTCGCGGCGTTACCCCACCGCGGACGGGCGGCAGGTCGAAGAAGCCAAGTTGCGTGTCATGCGTGTGCTGTTCGGCGACGACATCCCGGATCCGCGCGACATCGCGTTGATCACGCTGGCAGACGCCTGCGGGGTGTTCCGCACCATTCTGTCGTCGGAGGAACGGGAGCAGGTCCAAGAGCGCGTCGACCTGCTCAAGAATCTCGACCTGATCGGCCGGGCGATGAACTTGGCGATCAAGGGACTGGAGGCGCCCGACGCATCATCTCCGAGGCCCCCGCACCCGAGAGAGATCCCGGTCGTACCGGGCCTGCCGCTGATGGGCAACGGCTTGGCCCTGAGGAAGGGAATCGTGTCGTTCCTTGCCCGCCAGTACCGCGACCTGGGCCCGATCTTCAGGATACGCGTTCCCGGACGCCGGTTCGTGTGCATCGCGGGACCGGAAGCGGTCAACTTCCTGATGTCGCACGGACAAGCGGTCTTTCGATCACTCGAGCCCATGGCGAACTTCCATAGGCAGATGGACGCGTCGCGTTCGATCCTGACCATGGACGGCATTGACCACGTCACCACGCGGAAGGCCCAAGCCAAGGGGTACGCGGCCCGCGTCGTGAGGGAACAGGCGAGGGAGGTCGTCGACATTACCCGCGACGAGATCGCCAAGTGGCCGGTTGGCAAGCCGTTCGAGGCGTTGCCGGCATTCCAGAGCGTCATTGCCGAGCAAATGGGCTACCTGATGGCGGACCATTCGCCCCAAGGCTACACCCAGACCCTGGCCACGCTCCTCGGCGGGTTGCTTCTGAGCTCGGCCACGTTGCCGCATGTCATGAAGCTCCCGCGCTTCCGGCGTGCCCGCACGCGAGCCTTTGAATTGGCCCAGAAGGTCCTCGCGCACAAGCGGACGGTGGGTCCCCGCGGGACGCACCGGGACTTCATCGACCTCATGCTCGATTTGCGTGAGGCCGATTCTCAGCTCCTGCCCGAGACCAACCTGAACCTGACCGTGCTGGCACCCTACATGGTCGGACTGGACACCACGGCGAGCACCTGCTCGTTCATGCTCTACAACATGCTGAAGCGTCCGCAGCTCATGGAGCGCATGACCGCCGAGGCGGACACCTTCTTCGAGCAGGACCTTGTGTCCGACGAGGGACTGCGGCGGCTCGACGTTTCGCGCCGCGTGGCGATGGAGACCCTTCGGCTCCATCCGGTATCGCCGGCCGTGCTTCGGATGACCTCCAACTCCTTCGAGTTCGCGGGACACACGGTACCTGCGGGGACCCAGGTCATGATCGGCACAGCCGTGGGACACACGCTCGAGGAATACTTTCCGGAACCGGAGCACTTCGACATCGACCGCTACACCCAGGCCCGCGGCGAACACCGGCAGCTCGGCGCCTACGCCCCCTTCGGAGCCGGCCACCACCGGTGTCTCGGCAGCGGTCTCGTCTCGGTTCAGCTCTGCCTCACCATGGCGACGATTCTGCGGGAACTCGTGCTGGAGCCGCTTGTTCCGGATCATGCCCTGCGGGTGAGATCGTTCCCGACCATGCAGCCCATCGGCTTCAGGATCCGTATTCTTGGCCGCCGGACGCACAACGCCCCGGTGACGAACTGAACCAAGCATCAGGACGCTTGGCCGACACTCGGTCCCAGGTCACGATTCCGCGATATCACTCACTCGACCGGCTGCGTGCGGTCTTGATGCTCCTTGGGGTGGTTCGACACGCCGCGATGAGCTACGAACCCACCGTTTTCGAGGGCTGGCCGTACAAAGATGCCCAGGCCGACATCCTTGCTCACTGGGTGATCGTCTTCATCCGTGTGTTCCAGCTGCCGGTCTTTTTTGCGATTGCAGGTTTCTTCGCGGCGTACCTGGTGCAGACACGGAGCATCCCGGCATTCCTGCGGAATCGATGGAGCCGGATCGGGGTGCCGTTCCTGGTGGCCTGGCCCGTGCTGGCGGCCACGATGTACTTCGCCATGACGTATGCCTCCCGGTTCAGCTCCGCCCCGCCATCCCATACCTATGGCAGGGACGAGCTGATGTCGGCGGACGCAGTGCGCTACCTCTTCCTGCATCTGTGGTTCCTCTACCATCTGATGATCCTTTGCGTGGTCGCGAGCGGGGTGCGGTTGCTCTCCGTTCGCATCCCGGAGCGGGTGCGTACCTGGACGCTGGACCTCTTTGAACGTCTGATGCACCGGGGAGGCATTGTGGTGCTGGTCCTGGTCGCCGGCACCATTCTGTATCGGATGCAGTCGTGGGCCATCGACTACTACGCCGGTCCGATCCCAACCCCGCGCCAGATGGCGCTGTGGTGCCTGTTCTTCACAGTCGGTTGGCTGCTGTTCTGCCGCCGAGAGACGTTGGAAGGCTTCAAGCGTCCCGCGTGGCTCCATCTTGCTGTGGGCATCGTGTGCTTCTTCGTGTACCGGTCCTTCGCCGACGCCGGCTGCCATGCCGGTCCGGACAGGATCTGCACGGGGACTTCGACGGTCCACCATGTGGGGGCGGTCGCCTTCCTCTCGCTGGCCATGTGGTTCCTGGCCTATGGCCTGATCGGACTCTTCCTCCGCTACATGGACAAACCGAACCATCGCTGGCGGTACATGGCGGACGCCTCGTACTGGATCTACCTCGTCCACGTGCCGTTCGTCATGTTGCTGCCCCTCCTCTTGAGGGACATGCCCCTCCCGGGAATCGTGAAGCTCGCGCTCGTCACGGTCACGGCAACCTGCTTGATCCTGGTGATCTATCAGTACTTTGTGCGGCCGACGTTCATTGGGAAGCAACTGAACGGTCGCCGCTATCCACGGGCCGCGGCTTGAGAGTGGAGTCCAGCGAGGGCGACGAGGCGGAGTGCGATCCCCGGAGGTCTTGTAGACCCCTGTATCCGACACGCCGGGCGCGGCCCGGCATCGAGCCGGCTGGACACCCGGTGCCATGGAGGTCTTGGATTTGCGACCCTTGGACTGTCGAGGCCTACCAAGCCTTGCGGCGAGTCACCCTGTACAGTGCCTGCGGATCAGATCCCGCAGGATGATGGTTTCCGACACGTTGTCGCACTCGTTGCAGTGCTCCCAGTCGCTCCACACGTACTCCACCGCGTGCCAGCCCGGATAGCCGACCTCCTCCATCCGCGTCAGGACCCGTTCGTAGTCGATCGTGTTCTCCGCCATGGACGCCTGCAGACGGTCCTGGCGCGCCCCGCGGAAGTGGAAGTGGCTGGCATGTTCCACGAGGGGCTCAATGTCCTCGTCGGGTACCCCCTGCCGCGTGAAGTGGGTATAGTCCAGGGTCAGGGTCAGGCCGTCCACGCCTCGGGCCAGGGCCCGGGCCTTGCGCGGGGTGTCGACAATCGAACCCACGTGCGGTTCGACGCTGAACTCCAGCCGTAGCCGCTGTGCCCGTTCCACCCGCCAGGCCAACTCCTCCTTGGCCCGGTCCAGGGAGTCCCGGTGCGATTCCTCCGGGAAGCGCACGCCCGGCAGCGCGGTGACGTGCCGGCTGCCGCAGGCGGCGGCATAGTCCAGGGCCCTCAGGAACTGCTCGCGGGCATGCAGCCGACGGGTGTCGTCCGGCTGGTTGATGGCAAACGGCACGAAGTCCAGGTCCAGCTGCAGGAAGATATCCGCAACTTCCAAGCCCAGGTTCGACAGCCTGCGCTCGAGACGCTGGCCCGAGGCCACCGGATCCCCAAATTCCCCGGACGGCTGGATGTGGGACCGGCCTTCAAAGAGTCCGATGTCCACGCCCCGGAAACCCATCAACTGAATCAGCTGCAGGGAGGCATGGTGCTCCAGCAGGGGGAAGGTGAAGTCGGCGCAGGCAAGTCGGGCGCGCATCTCAGGCCTCCGGGCTGTCCATGAAACGGGTGGTGTCGGTCTCCCACTCCGCCGGTGCAATGTAGCCGCCGTCCACGACCAGGGAGGTGCCGGTGATTCCGGCCGAGTCCTCACAGCTCAGGTACAGCACGGCCCGGGCGATCTGTTCCGGCGTGATCACCACGCCGGTCGGCACCCGCTTGAGCCGCATGGCCAGCGTTGCTTCCGGATCCGGGCCGGTGCTCAAGTGGTAGCGAAGCATGGGGGTGTCGGTGATGCCCGGACAGACGCAGTTGCAGCGCAGGCCGTCCCGGGCGTAGTCCACGGCGATGTTGTTGCTCAGGCCCAGGACCGCGTATTTGGACGCGATATAGGCCGGCGTGTCCCCCTGGGCGATGAAACTGCCCACGGAGGCAATGTTGACCATGTAGCTGCGTTCGTATTGCCGCAGGTACGGCATGCCGTGCCGCACGGACAGGTAGACCGACTTGAGGTTGACTCCCATCAACTGGTCCCAGTCCGACTCGGGATACTCGTCCAGCTTGGCCACATGGACGATGCCGGCGCAGTTCACGATGATCGAGGGCGGCCCCAGGGACGCCGCGGCCTTGTCCAGGCTGGCCTTGACCGCGTTGCTGTCGGTGACGTCGCAGTTGTGGAACTCGGCCGTGCCGCCCGCCTCGGTGATTTGGGCCGCGACCTGCGCGCCCGGTTCGGCCTGAATGTCCACTGCGGCCACCGCAGCCCCTTCCTCAACGAACAGGCGCGCCACGGCGGCTCCCATGCCGGACGCCGCCCCCGTCACCCAGGCCGTCTGTCCAGCCAGTCTGCCGTTGTTTGTCATAAAGCCGCTGCTTCCTCGGCCGAAGCCATGAAGGAAATCAGTGCAGGGGAGCCATTGTTGCGATGGCTTCCTTGACCTCCGCCTGCAGGGCGCGGTCGGCGGGCGGGTTGAAGAATCCGCCTTCGCCGCCGGTCACGTCGCCGCCAATCTGGTTCAGGGCCTCGATCACGGCGGTGTAGTTGAAGGCGCGGCCGTTGCGAAACCGGATGTCCTCCAGCGCCTGGATGTACGCCTCCCACTCCAGGGCGCGGTCCCAGTCGCCCGCCCGCTGGGCGTTGTTGATTTCATCCGCCGTGCGGGTCACCACCACGGCCGTGCCGGAGGTATGGCCCTTGGTGCCTTTTTGGGCGGCGGCCGTGCTGCGGTCGCCGATGCCCCACATCACGATCGTGTCCTCCGGAGCGCGCTCCGCCATGTAGGCGGCATCCGCCACGTCCGTACCGACCTTGACCCCCACAAAGTGCGGGGAATCCGCCATCAACTGCAGTACGGCATCCCGGTCGCGCGTTGCCCTTAGGTAATAGAGAAACCGGGCCCCCTCGCCGCCGAATTCCTCCGCGAGTTCGGCCAGGCCCTGGCAGAGGCCGTCCGGACTGAAGACCCCGGTGAGGGGCATGATCAGGATCACGTCCGGCCGGCGCGCCAGGCCCAGGTGGGCGCGGATCTGGCAGCGCGCGTCCGCCAGCGGGTTCGGCACCACGGCGCTCATGAGAATGCCATCGGCGCCCATGACTTCCCCGGTGGCGTCGAAGAGCCGGTTCTGATCCTCGAGACACAGGTGATGCAGCAGGCTGGTGCCGGCCACGGAGACGACTCGTTTGCGGCCGTTGTCCAGATGGTTGTTCTCCATCAGGTAGCGGATGTTCAGCCGGTGGCCGTCAAAGTCCACGGCCCCGCCCCTGAGGGGCACGATGGGAATGGCGGTGACGCTGTTCAGGCCGTCCAGAAGGGTTGCCAGATCCATAGCGGGTGCATTTTCTCCCAAATTAGTGATGCCAGGTTTGCTGCAGGATGCGGACCCAGTTGCCGTGGGCCAGCTTGCGCAGGTCCGACGCGTCGAAGCCGGTTTCCTCCAGCGACGCCATGAGTGCCGGCAGCTTGCTGCAGTCCGACAGATCGCCGGGCATGGTGGCGCCGTCGAAGTCCGAGCCCAGGGCCACGTGGTCGATACCGATGCGATCCGTCACATAGGCCGCGTGCCTGACGATTTCGGTATGGGAGGTGGAGGTGTCGGTGGCGCCGTCCGGCCGCAGGAAGCCCGTGTTGAAGTTGATGCCCACCACGCCGTTGGTCTCGGCGATGGCGTCGAGCTGCAGGTCGGTCAGGTTGCGGGCGGAATTGGACAGGATGTGCACGCAGGAGTGGGTGGCCACCAGCGGATCCTCCGACAGTTCGGCCACGTCCCAGAAGCCCTTTTCGTTCAGGTGGGACAGGTCGATCATGATCCCCAAGTCGTTGCACGCCTTGACGAGTGCCTTGCCGGGCTCCGTGAGGCCCGGCCCCTGGTCCGGGGAGCCGGGGAAGTCGAAGGACACCCCATGCCCAAAGGCGTTGGTGCGGCTCCAAACCGGTCCAATCGAACGCAGGCCGAGGTCGTACAGCAGGGGCAGGAGCGTCAGTTCCGGATCCAGCGGAGACGCATCCTCGATGTGGGCAATCGCCAGGCAGCGATCGTTGGCCAAGGCCTCCAGCATTTCCGGCACGGTCCTGACCAGCGAAAACTCGGGGGACAGGGTCCGGTCCAGATCCAACAGGATGGCGAACATGCGGAGCACAAAGTCCAGGGCATAGTCCTGGGGCACTTCCTGCCCCCGTGACGGAAGGGGCTCATCACCCCGGTAGTCCTTGTCCGGGGTGTACATGGCAAAGAAGCCGCCGGCCATGCCGCCTTTGCGCATGCGGGGCAGGTCCAAGTGTCCTTCCGTACCCTCTTCGTGGAACTGCGTTTGCAACTGGCCGCGTCCGCGTATCAGCCGCAACAAGGTGTCGTTGTGGCCGTCCACGATGGCGGGATAACTTGTGTCGGCCGTCACGGCGCAGTCCTGTGGTTCATGCGGAAGGTCAGAGGCACGTCAAGCAGATCAGTATAAAGCCCCGCCCCGACCGGGTGGGTGCACAACCGGGAAGCCATCCGATCCGGCGTGTACGCCGGGGACGGCATCGATTTCCGCGCGAATGAAGTTGTGTCAGGATTCAGGCAGTCCCCACTGTTGCCTGGCCGAGACCCCCTCCCTGGATCCGGCTGCATCGTTCCCTGCAAGGCACTCGAAAACCAAACCCGCATGGCCGACACGCTGAACCCCAAGGAACGCTCGCGTCTCATGGCGCGCATACGCAGCCGGGACACCAAGCCCGAGATGTACGTAAGGAAGGCGGTCTGGCGCGCGGGTTTCCGGTACCGGCTGCACTCGCGCACACTGCCGGGAAAGCCCGATCTGGCCCTGACTCAATACAAGGTGGCCGTCTTTGTGCACGGCTGCTTCTGGCACCAGCACGGCTGTGCCAAGACCAGCCGGCCCTCGTCGAACCGCGAGTTCTGGGACCGCAAGCTGGACGGCAACGTGGCCAGGGACGCGCGGAACCGAGCCGCACTGCAGGCACTGGGCTGGACGGTCCTGACCGTCTGGGAGTGCGGCCTCGAGGAGGGTACCGCCGACGTGCTGGGCGTCCTGAAGCAGTTGCGAGCCATCCGTGCAAACCCGAACGGCCGGTTCGACGGTCGCCAATCCACGATCACGACCATGCCTTGTGCCACTCCCACCCACGCCCATTCGGGGTCGGTTGCCGGGCCCGACCTGCCGGCAAGGTTCGACTGCGCGAAGCCAATGCCTTGACTGTGCTTGTATCAGCAGTCCGATTGCCCGCAGGGCCCCAAGCAGGGGTTGGGATCTCAAACGCGCCGGCCGGCCCCCTTTTCAGATCCAGGCAGATGTTCACAGCACGGAAATAGCGAACCCGGGCCCTTTCTCTTTATTGGGTATCCAAGTAAGTGGCAAACCACTCCAACGACTGTTGCCAGGCATCCTGGGCCGCGTCGGCATGGTAGGAAGAGCGGGTATCGTTGAAGAACGAGTGCCCGGCCCCCTCATACACCAGACGCCGGTTGGGTACACCGGCCGCCGTCAAAGCCTGTTCCAGTTGTTCGGTGCGCGGTAGTGGATAGGCCTGATCCGCTGCGCCCCAGATTGCCAGCAGGGCCCCATGCACCTGTGCGGCCTCCTCGTCCGACAAAGGTGTCCCGTAGAAGGAAACGGCCGCGGCATTCAGCGGATTGTGGGCCGCGAAGGCCTGGGCGATTCGCCCGCCCAGACAGAAGCCCATGATTCCCACTTGGGATCCCTTGGTGGATTCCAGCTCCAGCAGGTACCGGGCGGCCACATCCAGTTCGGCCAGGGCCGTGGCCTGATCCAGCGCCATGGCCAGCTTGCGGGCCTCTGTAGGTTCCGTAGCCACCTCCCCGTGATACAGGTCCGGAGCAAGGGCGACATAACCTGCCTGGGCTACACGGTTGGCGACATCCTTGATATGCGGATTGAGGCCCCACCACTCCTGAATCACCAGCACAGCCGGCGCCGGACCGGATGCGGGCAGCGCCAGATGACCCTGAAGAGTCTGTTGATCGTATTCGCCGTATTCCACCATGGAGGTGGTCAAGCCTGTGGCGGAGGCTTCTTCATCGCCTTCAGACCCAACGCCTTCGGGAGCAGCCGGAGGTTGGGGAACGGTTACGGTACAGGCAGCCAGCAGGGCCAAAGCGGCACCGGCGCCCACGAGTGAACTGGCTCTTTGCACGAAACTACGTCGGGTAATGCGGCCGTGTTCAAACTGATCAACGGCCGCCAACAACTCTTGACGCTTCCTTACCCCCAGAGCCTGGGGTACAACAGCGGAGGTGAGATCTCGGGATCCCGGGAGGAGAGAACGGCACATGGTTATCTTCTTCTGGATTGGTTTCCCCGTGATTGAAATGGTCACCGGGACATATTTGCGGGAAATGCGTCCCGAGTATAGTCCGTACGGTAGGCCGGCAAGTTGAAAACGGCCTCCAGTCGTTCATTCATCAACCCTGTCCCTGAGCAGTGACCAAGTCGCGGCAGATGGCCTTGACAACCGTGGGACGGCCTCGTCGACACTGCGCGCAGGGCGTGGTGATCTCAATCCGGGGTTACAGGCAGGCGCGGTCCGTCCGAGCCTGCCTCAACCGGGTCGCGCGGTCTGGGACAGGCACGCGTACAATTCGGGCACAGGCCCCCTGTCTCCGCCAACCCGTCCTGTTCGGCCCCTTCCGTGCCGGCGCGGGTGCACCAACTGCCGCCAGTATGGAGTTCCGTCATGACATTCGGTTTTGGACAGTACACCTACGAAGTTGCCGAAGGCTGGTTCAAGCCGCCCAATGGCTGGACCTTCGGTTGGATTGCCGCCGTCGCCTGCGATTCGCAGGATCGGGTGCACGTGTACTCGCGCTCGGAACACCCCATGGTGGTGTTCGACCGCGCAGGCAATTTCCTAGCCAGTTGGGGCGAGGATGTGCTCCAGGACGCCCACGGCATCTGGATCGACGGCGAGGACCAGGTGTGGTGCACGGAACGAAACACCCACTGCGTCCGCAAGTTCTCCCCCGCGGGCGAACTCCTGATGACGATCGGCACGCCCGGCCAGGCCGGTGCCGAGGACGGCGCGCCGTTCAACCTGCCGACGGACCTGGATTTGGCCCCCAACGGCGACATCTACATCTCGGACGGCTACGGCAACGCCCGCGTCCACCACTACTCCCCCGCGGGGGAACTGCTCAACAGCTGGGGCGACTGGGGCACGGGTCCGGGCCAGTTTGCCCTCTCCCACTGTGTGCGCATTGACCGATACAGCCGGGTCTGGATCTGCGATCGGGAGAACAGCCGCATACAGATCTTCGACCTGCAGGGCAAGTTCCTGACGGAGTGGACGGACCTGGCCAAGCCGGACACGATCTTCTTCCACCCGGAGGAGGACGTGGTCTACATCGCGGAGCTGGACCAGCAGATCAGCATCTACAACTTTGACCAGGAACTGCTCTCGCAGTGGGGTGGCCGACAGCGCAGCGACCGCCCGGGCGAGTTTGTCGCCTGTCCGCACGGCATCTGGGTCGACTCCCGCGGCGACATGTACGTGGGCGAGGTGCAGGCGGATTCAAGGCTGCAGAAGTTCATTCGACAGAACTGAACAGTTTCCTCGAATCACATTCCGGACTCGCAACGCTCCATGGCAACCGACCACATCGAACTCATCGTAAACGGCGAGCACCATCCGGTCTCATCGCGCCCCGACACCCCTTTATTGGAGGTGCTGCGCAGCGAACTCGGATTGCTGGGGGCCAAGCACGCCTGCGGCACCGAGCAGTGCGGTGCCTGCAAGGTGCTTGTGGACAGCGAGGATCAGCCTTCCTGCTGCCAGCCGGTAGGGGAGGTTGCCGGCAGTTCGATACAGACGGTGGAGGGACTGGCCGCGGACGGACGGCTTGATCCGTTGCAGGAGGCCTTTGTGGCGGAGACCGCCACCCAGTGCGGCTACTGCGTGCCCGGCTTCCTAATGGCGGCCAAGGGCCTTCTCCACCGCAACCCCAAGCCCTCGGAGGAGGAAATCCGGGAGGCGATCAACCGCAACCTGTGCCGGTGCGGCATCCACAACCGAGTGGTGAGGGCCATTCAACGGGTCGCTTTCGGGACCGAGGCAGAACCCATCTACAGGGTTGTCCCGCCGGACGACGGTTTGGAGCCGCCCTCACAGGAGCCCGGCGCGCCATTGCCCGGTTCGCTTGCGCACCATCCCGACCTCGACGACTGGATCCGCCTGCGTCCGGACCGCGGCGTGGACGTGTACACCGGCAAGGTGGAGCTGGGACAGGGAATCACCACGTCCCTGTCCCAAGTGGTGGCGGAGGAACTGGACGTGGACATTGCCCGCATCCGCATCCACACGGCGGACACGGAGACCTCCCTCGACGAAGGCTCCACCGCCGGCAGCATGTCCATGGAAATGTCCGGGGGGGCGTTGCGGCAGGCTGCGGCCGAGTTCAGGTACCAGCTTCTGGCCATTGCGGCCGAAGAGTTCGAATGCGACCAGGAGGACCTTGAGGTCTCCGACGGCATGGTGCAGCACCCGGCGAGCGGTGCCGGGAAGGACTACTGGGATCTGCTGCCCGAAGGACGGCTCGGCATGGCGGCAACCGGGGTGGCCGTGCCCAAGCCGCCTGTCGCCTACGGCGTGGTCGGCCAGCCGGTGATCCGCGTGGACATGGAGAGCAGGGTTCGGGGCGAGCCCGCGTTCCTGCAGGACATGGTCCTGCCCAACATGCTGCACGCCAGGGTGGTGCGGGGGCCTGTCGCCCAGGCAAGCCTGGAGCGAGCCGACACCACCGGCCTCGACTTGCCGGACGGCGTCCGGGTGGTCAGGGACGGCTCCTTCCTGGCGGTCCTCGGCGAGGATGAGATTGAAGTTCTGCGTGCCCGGGAACAGGTGGCGGCCTGCTGCTCCTGGCACACGCCGGATCGCCTGCCGGACCAGCAGGACCTGTACCGGTGGATGAACGCACAGGAAAGCCAGGACTTTCTGCTCCAAGACGGACAGCCCTCCTCGGCTCCCATCCCCGAACCCCCAGAGGGAGACGGGATCATCCACCGCACATTCCACCGTCCCTACCAGATGCATGCGGCCCTGGGACCGTCCTGTGCCATTGCCCAACTGGACGAAGCAGGGAAACTGACCGTCTGGTCCCACAGCCAGGGGGTCTTCAGCCTGCGGGAGGCGTTGTCGCAGGCGCTCGGCAAGCCGGAGGCGGAGATCCGGGTCACCCACGTGCCGGGCCCCGGCTGCTACGGACACAACGGCGCGGACGACGTGGCCCTGGATGCCTGCCTGCTGGCCTTGGAAGCACCCGGCCGGCCGATCAGGGTGCAGTGGATGCGCGAGGACGAATTCATACAGGAACCGCTCGGCACCCCCATGGTGGTGGACATCCGAGCCACCCTCAATGCCGGGAAGCGACTGGAGGCGTGGCACCAGTCCAGCCTCGGGCACACGCACTCGGGGCGTCCGGGCAAGGCAGCCCCCGGCGAAGCCACGCTGCTGGCGGCCTGGGAGCGTGAACAACCCCTGGGTCGGCCGCTGCCACAACCGATGATGGGTCGCAACGTGGGCCTGCACCGCAATGCGGAACCGGGCTATCGGATTGCCAAGCCGACCATCATCAAGCGGCTCCTGGCGAAGAGCGGCCTGCGAACCTCGTCCATGCGCTCCCTGGGCGCACTGGTCAATGTATGGGCCATCGAATCCGTGATGGATGAACTGGCCCGGGAAGCCGGGGTGGATCCGCTGGAGTTCCGCCTGCAGCATCTGGAGGACCCGCGGGGCCGGAAGGTGCTGGAGGTTCTGGGCGAGGCCATGAACTGGAACGCCGCCGGCAATGAAGGCTCCGCAGACGGCCAGGGGAGGGGAATTGGCTATGCCCGGTACAAGGGAGACAAGACCCTTGTGGCAGTCGGCGTGGACCTGACCGTGGACAGTGCCACCGGAGCCGTCACCCTTGACGAAGCCCATATCGTGGCCGATACCGGCCAGGTGATTAATCCGGACGGCCTCAGTGCCCAACTGGAAGGCGCGTTCGTCCAGGCCGCCAGCCAGACGCTGTTGGAAGAGGTGAAGTTCACGCGCCAGGGGGTTTCATCGACGGACTGGGAGACCTATCCGATTCTCAGGACGGTTCAGATACCAACCATCCACACGCATCTGATACGGAGGGATGGATTTCCGGTACTTGGTGCCGGTGAGGCAGCCATTGGTCCTGTGCCGGCGGCCATTGGCAACGCACTCGCGCGAACCAGAGGCAAACACCCAAACTTTCTGCCGCTGCAACCATAAGGTGTACTGTTCAGCAACCGTGTTGGAAGTCAAACCTCAATGGGTATTGACACAAGGTCATGCTGCCACGGGACTCGGTTTCGGACCATCGCGTTCAGGGTGACGAGCAGCTTGCGCATAGCTGCGGCGAGCACCATCTTCCTGGGCTTGCCCCGCCGGTCCAAACGGGTGTAGATGACACCAATGGCGGGATTGTGACGAGCGTCACAGCGGCCATGCAGGGAATCGTGCACACGAAGGCGCGCCCGTCCCGGACGGCAAACGATATGAGCTGGAGAACTTCCTGCTGTTGCCCATGGTTTGCGGCCATGGGCAAGGAACCCGCCCGTTGCCTGTACTACAAGGATGTGGGTTGCGATCCGCCGGAGGCCTTGCCGTGAGTGGAAACATCCCCATCAACGCCGAGCGTCTGCTTGGCGAGATCGAACACATCAGTCAGTTCAGCGATGTGCCTGCGCCGGCGGTGACCCGCATCCTGTACACCCCCACCGACATGGCCGCCCGACGCTACCTCAAACAGCTGGCGGACGCGGCCGGCCTGCCCTGGCGGGAAGACGCATTGGGCAATTGGTTTGTCCGCCTGCAAGGCACCGAACCGGACCTGCCGGCGGTTGCCACCGGCTCTCATATCGACGCGATCCCCCATGCCGGACGGTATGACGGCGTCGTGGGCGTGCTGGGTGGGCTTGAAGCCCTGCGTGCCGTTCGGGAAACAGGCATCACGCCGCGCCGCAGCCTGGAACTAATCATGTTCACGGCGGAAGAACCGACCCGCTTTGGCGTGGGCTGTCTGGGGAGCCGCGGCATGGCAGGGCTCATGGCATGGGATGCCATGCGTGCCTTGCAGGACGCGAACGGCGTATCCCTGGAGCAGGCCCGCGCCGACGCCGGCTATAAGGGAAAACTGGAATCGGTGGCACTGTCCCCTGATGCGTACGCCTATTTCGTGGAACTCCATATTGAGCAGGGACCATTTCTGGAGGCGGCGGACAGGGAGATTGGCATCGTCACCGACATTGTGGCCTCAACCACGGTGCGGGTGACGCTCACGGGGGAGGGAGGCCATGCCGGCACCGTCCCCATGCCGGAACGCAATGACGCGCTGGCCGCGGCGGCCGAACTTGTCCTGTTGGCCGAAAAGGCCGCCAATTTCCGGTCCCGGGGTTTGGCCGTGGCGACCGTGGGCATGCTGGATGTGCATCCGGGAGCCAGCAACAGCATTCCCAGTCGGGTGAATCTAACCCTTGATGTACGGGCCCGGGAGATGCGGGTGCGCGACGCGATGCTGGAAGAGATACACACGGGACTGAAGGCCTTGATCCGGTCCCGCCAGGTCCAGCACGAATGGCAAGTGCTCAACCACGATCCCGCGTGCCAATCCGATCCCCGCATCCTGGCCGCAATCGTCCGGAGCGCCGAAGCCTTGGGCTATGCCCATCTGTCCCTCGTCAGCCGTGCCTATCACGATACGGTTTTCATGGCCCGACACTTTCCGGCGGCGATGATTTTCATCCCGTGTTACGAAGGCTACAGTCACCGGCCGGAGGAGTTCACAGCACCCGAGCATATTGTGGCCGGGACTGAAACCCTGGCGGCCACCCTGGTGGAACTGGCCGCATTGTAGGCAGTGGCAATACGGCCATGAGGCAGGGGCCGACAGGCCGACAACGGAGGTTCCGGGATATCCATCCAAGTCATGGACCTGTGTCTGTCAGCCTCCATGCCCCTGTACCCGGGAAACTCGGATGGCGATCCGGTTCAGCCTTGAAAGACCTGTTCGCGATGCCAATGCAGAAACAATGGATCAGGCCTTTGGTCGTTATGTCTCGGGGCACGGATTGGCTTTCCCTTGTGATCGAGGAACCACAGATCGAAAGCTCGGTTCTGGCCGTGCAGGTCGTCCGACACGACTAGCCGCAAGTCGTCCAGCAGGCTGATGCCCCCCAAGTCGAATGCCTTATGGTGGAGGGTGCATAGGGCCAATCCGTTGGAGACCTCGTCCGGTCCGTCGTACGCGTGCCATCGGATGTGGGCCGCCTCCAAGCCCATCAGGTTGTTGTCGAGACGAATGTCGTAGTCGCAGACAGCACAGCGATGCTCGTAGGCCCTGATCACTTCCCGCCTGAATCCCGGGTCCCGCTTCCTGGACTTCAATGCAGGTTGCATAACTCGGTGTATGCCCACCTCGGAGACAAGGTCGTCATGGAGGCTCTCGGCGAAGTAACTGTCCAGCAGATACTGAGTGCCCATCCATATCACCTCGGGATGTGCCACCAGCAAACTGTGCACTGCCTCGGGGAACCCGGCAGACACATCGCTCCTCATCAGTTGACCGTGGCTTGGCACACCGGTTGCTCCCGCCGCGGGCACATGTCCACAGAGTTCCCAAAGACGGTCCTTTGGTAATCTGCAAATCGGTTGTTCCGGATGATGACTGCGTCTGTAGGGGCCGAACCTGGCCAGCAAGTCAATCAACCGTTCCGCGATGTTCCTGTAGGGCAACAGGCGAGGTTCCCCTCCGCACAAATTGCCCATCGCCAACAGGATCAGGAGCGGCTTGTGTGGAGCTCGCTCGCCTGCCCGTGACCAGACTTGCAAACGCGAGAGCAGATACAGGAAACGCTCGCTGGTCATCAAAATCGGCTCGTGACGGGTTTCGCGCCAATTCCCGGTTCCGCCTGGAAACGAGCTGGTCGGCAGGTTGAAGAACGCAGTTGTGTGGTCCGTGAACAGCCAGCGACAGGACAACCCTAAGTTGTCATAACCGCTGTCTGATCAGTCGGGAATCCTGCCATACCCGGGAGCCGATGCCTGGGTGCTCCGGCTCTCTTCCTTCAAGCCGGCTGAGGGCTCGCTGCACGCTGCCCGGAAATGCAAATCGTCCGGCTGATAGAGTTAAGTCCACATTCGCATGAGTTGAACACCGTTCGTTCGGCAGGTTTGCCGAACACCTCCCGCTCTCGAATCACCACTGGAGAACCGTCCGCCATGCCCTCAGCTTCCCTGCCCACCGCCATACTCGGACGCACCGGTCTCGAGGTCACCCGTTTGGGGTACGGCGCCGCCCATCGGCGCGCGCTCACCGACGACGAGATCGGCAACATGCTCAACCGCGTTCTGGATGTCGGCATCAATTTCATCGACACTGCCAATGACTACGGCAACAGCGAGGAGATGATCGGACGCTACATCCGATCCCGCCGCGACGAGTACGTCCTGGCCACCAAGTGCGGCTGCCACCCCAGGGATGGCCATGTCTGGACCCGAGAGAACCTGGAGCGCGGCCTGCACGAAAGCCTGGCCCGCCTGCGCGTGGACAGCGTCGACATCATGCAGCTCCACAACCCCAGCGTGGCCGCCTGCGAAGAGGGCGACCTCGTACGGTGCCTGGAGGACATGCGCAGCCAGGGCCATGTCCGCTGGATTGGCGTCTCCTCGACCCTGCCCCACCTGCCCACGTTCCTGGAATGGGGCGTGTTCGACGTGTTCCAGATCCCCTACTCCCTGCTGGAGACGGAGCACGAGGAGTCCATCTCCCAAGTGGCCCGGGCGGACGCAGGCACCATCATCCGCGGCGGCGTGGCCCTGGGGGAACCCGGCCACGGCACCAGCACCGAACAGGCGTGGGAATCGGTGCAGAACGGCCTGCTGGACGATCTGACGGCACCGGGGGAAAGCCGAACCGCGCTCTTGCTGCGGCTGACCCTGGCCCACCCCGGCCTCCACACCACCATCGTGGGCACCACCAACCCCGACCACCTGGACGAGAACATGAAAGCCACATTGGCCGGGCCGCTGTCGGAGGACGTGGTAAACGAGGCGCGCAGCCGCCTGGGACTGGGCGCGGGACCTGCCTGATGTCCGCCGCGGGCGCATTGCAGGGAAGGCCCCTGCCGGGGATTCCCGGCTGGGCGCGCCGCCAGCGACAGTTGATCGACCTGTTGCAGGCATCGGTGGAACCGTTCCTGGAACGTTATGTCAGAAACGATCGGCTGATCTGGCGCGATGCCTACCCCGACACGCGCGACGGTGTCGACGACTTCTACGAAGCGGCCCAGAACTGGCCGCTGCTTTATCTGCTGACCGGCAACCCGCAGCTTCTGGAACACAGCCAGCGGCTGTGGGACGGTATCACGCAGCAGCTCACGGACCTTGGCGTGGTCCACAAGGAATATGAGCAGGGCTACGATCAGTTCCATCAGAGCGAGAGCTACATCTACTTCTACTTCCTCTGTCTGGCGGATCCCTCCCTTGAACGCAACCGGAAACGTGCCCGGCGCTTCGCCGGCTTCTACCTGAACGAGGATCCGGAAGCCCCCAACTACGATCCGGCGCGGCGCCTGATCAGGGCCGCCCACAACGGCAGCCGCGGGCCGCGCTACGGGTACACCGATGTGGCCCCCCCGGCCTACGGCTATTCGCCGGGCATGGCGACCTATGGCCTGCCCTTTGCGGATCTGCCGGGCATCGACACCTACGAGGATCTGCGCGACCCGGAGAAGGCTCTGCGCATGGGCCGGGCCATGCAGGAACGGATGGGCCGCGGCGACGTGGCCGGCAACCTCGGGGTGGCCTCCCTCATGGCCAACGCGTTCCTGCTCACCGGCGAAGACCGGTATCGCGATTGGATCACCGAGTACCTTTCCGCCTGGCAGGAAAGGGCGGATGCCAACGGCGGCCTGATCCCGGACAACGTGGGCCTGTCCGGCAAGGTCGGCGAATACCTGGACGGCCGCTGGTACGGCGGCCTCTACGGCTGGACCTGGCCGCACGGCTACTACAACATCGGCCAGGCGGCGGCCGTGGCCGGACAGGCGGCCGCCCTGCTGACGGGTGACACCGCCTGGTTGAACCTGGCCCGCGGCCTCTACGACTCCATCATGGACCGGGGGGAATACCGGGATCCGGGCCGCGAACACATGAGCCTGCGCGGCCACTGGGTGGACCAGCTCGATTCACCGGGCCGCAAGGAGAAGGAATTCCTCGTCCCCTATCGCCATGGCGACGGCGGCTGGTTCGATTGGCAGCCCATGGGCCCGATGCATCCCTTTGCCCTCTGGAACGTCTCCGGCTCGGCGGAGGATCTGGCGCGCATTCGCAGGCTGCAGCAGGTGGAAGGCGGCGACTGGTACGGCGTTGCCGCCTATCGCCTCAAGGAGGACTCGGGCCACGAAAAGCCGTGGCTGACCTTCCTGGACGGCCTCAACCCGGACTATCCCGACCGGATCCTGGACACGGCCCTGGAACAGGTTCGCATCCGGCTGCGGATGATCGAAGAGGACGATGCCGATCTGACACAGGTCAACATCCACCACTGGCAGCAGCGCAATCCGGTTACGACCGAAGCGCTGGTACACCTGACCCTCGGTGCGCCGCAACCCCTGTACAACGGGGGCCTGCTCCATGCTCCCGTCCGCCACTTCGACGGGGAATCGGGACTGCCGGGGCTGCCACCGGACGTGGCGGTGCTGGTTACCGGCCGCGACGGGAACTCCGTCTCATTGATGGCGGTCCATACGGGGGAGCATCGTGCGCGGAGCCTGCGGATACAGGCAGGGGCCTACGGCGAACACGCCTTCACCGGCGCGACCGTCCATGGCACGGAAGACCGGCCCTGGTCGGACACGAACATTGCGGGCGACTGGCCCGGGCGCAACGTGACCGTGGCATTGGAGCCCGGCCACGCCATACGGCTGACACTCGGGATGGAGCGGTTCAGGCACACCCCCGCCTGTTGAGCAGACCGAGGTCCGCCGCCGAACCTGAGGGATGCGCGGCCTGGCAGCCGCGTTCGGAGCGCTATCCGGAAACATCCCTGCCTCCCCTATTGTCCCAATGGAAAGGCCGGAGCCCCGGGCACCGCGTAGACGCCCTGGAACCCCGGCCACACAAGCGGATCGCACTGTCCGCCCTACTGCTACTGTTCCTCCAGCTGCTCGGCCAGGAATGCGTTGGCCTCCGCGTTCAGTTCCGCCAAGGTTGCCGCGGCATCCGCGCCGTCCACGATGGCGACCATGGCTTCCCTGGCCATGTCGCGCACAAATTCAAAGCCGGGCACCGACGGTTCCGCCTTGCCGTAGGGCAGAAGGGAGAAGGCCGTTTCGAAGTTGGGATTCTCTTCGAAGTATTCGTCCAGGTCGGCTGCAACACTCTGGCGCACCGGGAAGTAGTTGCTGGCCCGCGCCCATTGGGCCTGCACCTCGGGCGAAGTGAAGTACTTCACGAAAATCCAGGTGGCCAGTTCCTGTTCCGGGGTGGACCTGGGAATGCTGATACTGGCTCCGTAGAGATTCGTCACGGGGTCGTCGACACGACGCGGCGGAGCCGCAATGCCCCAGTTGAATCCGGCGCCGCCGTCCACGTTGGACGCCGCGAACGGCATGCCCGACGTGGTGCTGAAGAAGAAGAGCAGCTTGCCGCGGCCGAAGGCAGCATAGTGTCCGCCGCGTTCAACCACATCGTCGGCGCAGCCTGCGTCGTACACACTCCGGATGAATTCCAGAGCCGCGACGGCAGCCGGGTCGTCATAGGTGAACTGCCCTGTTTCATAGTCGAAGATGTCGCCGCCGAAGCTGAACGTCAGGGCGGCCAGGGACGAAGGACTGTGGCCCCATTGCAGGCCTAGGCTCGATTCATCGCTCACCCCGCCGCTGAAGGGCTCGTCAACGGCACGGCAGGCCATTTCCAGGAACTCCTCCGGGGTTGTCGGGGGGCTGCTGTAGCCCAGCTCCGCCAGCCAGTCGATGTTGTAGTACATCACCTCAATTGAGCGGTTGGGCGGGAACCCGAGCCGGGCACCGTCGAAGGTCGGAAAGACATCCGAAGCGTAGAACCCGGGGAAGAAGTCGGCCTGTTCCTCTGCGCTCAGACCCCATACCGGATCGTTGACCAGGCTGTTCAGATCCACCAGTCCGTCGGCCAGCTGGTAGCTGGCGGCCTGGTACTGGTACGCGATCACCAGGCTGGGCACGTCGGGCGTCCCCAGCAGCGTCAGCATCTTGCTGAAGATCTGGCCGTAGTCGCCCTGGTGCAACGCCTCCATCGTGATGCCGTACTCGTTGGTGGCATTGAATTCCGCGACCAGCGCATCGAGGGCCTCTGCGCGATCGCCGCGGTGTTGATGCCAGAACGTGAGGGATTGACCCGAGGGGTCAACACCGGCCCACCCGGCCTCCGTCTCCTGATCGGTTAAGACATCCACATTTTCGGCCGGCGCTGTGGCCGTCGGCACGGCAGTGCAGCCGGCTACGACCATCAGCAGACAGAACAAGACAAACACCCAAGCCAAACGATACGCCTTCATGACGGAGTACTCCCGATGATGGAAAACAACGGCAATCGTCGATCAAAGGCTGGAAATCACGGCAAACGGCGGGATGTGATGGGCTCACGGGCCTTGAACCGGACAGGCTGCGGCTGTGAACCCCGGTCGCGGTCGGCATGGACGACCATGCTCCGGGCAACCTAGAAATCCCGCACTGGGCCGGGATCGGACCGCAATCGACGACTTAGATGTCTATCCTGCCCTGTCGAGCCCGATTTTTGAAACCGGGATCGGACTGATCCCGGCCCGTTTCAGAGTGCCCATGGCATCTGGCCGGTGGGCCATCGAACAGACTCAGATCGTGCGTACCATACCCAATGCCGGAGCGCAACACGGCGATGGAGCCTCGTTTGGAGATATTTCTGCAGCCGGAGCTGGCGGCACAACGACACCTGCACCCACACATTGGTCGGTTCCCTTCGACCGACAGTCCAAGACACCAACCGCAACTACAACGTCCCTCGGCATCATAAGGTCGAACAGCGGCAGGCCAAGGCACTGCGCATGCCGCGATGCCGGGATGCGCGGCGAGACATCGCAGTCACGCCGTGAAATGCCGGGATACGCTGCTACTCTCCCATCAGAAACGAAACCGCAGCCGCCATGGCGGCCTGCCGGTGGCTGATCCCCGACTTGAACTCCGGCTCCATCTGCGCGTAGGTCCGTGCGTGGCCCTCGGGAACGAAGACCGGGTCGTAGCCAAAGCCGTATTCGCCTTTCATGTGTTCGGCGATGCAGCCGATCCGCTCGCCGCGGAACAGTTCCGTCTCGCCGGTGGGCAGGGCCACGGCCACCACGCACACAAACCGGGCACGCCGGGCGGCATCACCCGTGTCCGCCAGGTTGCGCAGGAGCAATTCGCAGCGATCCCGATCGGATAGTTCCGGCCCACCGTAACGGGCGCTGTAGATCCCCGGGGCCTGGCCCAGAGCCTCCACTTCCAGGCCACTGTCGTCCGCCAGCGTCCGCAGGCCGCTGGCCCGGGCGTAGCCCCTGGCCTTGAGCACGGCATTCTCCTCGAACGTATTGCCCGTCTCGGCCACCTCGGGGATGTCGGGAAAGTCAGTCAGGAACCGCAACTCGCGCGGCAAGCCGTCCAGGTAACCCCTAAGCACCTTGACCTTGCCCGGATTGCCACTGGCCACCAGCAGGGGACCTGTTGTCAACAGACCGGAACCGTCAATCACGTTGCACACCCCGACCCTGTTCACATCTCGGGATGCCGCAGATCAATCGTCAAGGCCGGCAAGAACGTCCCGCAGGAACGCAACCGAGGTTTGCAGTGCAGCCACCGGAATGCCCCCCGACAATCCGCACTCGAAGGCCAGCCAGCCCTCGAACCCGATGTCGCGCAGGGCCTGAAGACCCGCCTGCCAGTCGATGTCGCCCGTGCCGGGTTCCAGCCGGGTGTTGTCGGCCACGTGGATGTGACCAATATAACGGCCCGCGGCGCGTATGGCGGCCGGAGTATCCGTTTCCTCGATGTGCATGTGGAAGAAGTCGGTCAGCAGGAGGACACCTTCCGGATCCCCGGCCATTTGAATGACGTCCACCCCGTCCTGCTGCGTCTGCAGCAGGTGTTGTTCGTACCGGTTAAGGGGTTCCAGCAGCAGATTGGTGCCGTGTCGGTGAGCGAACCCTGCCAATTCGGCCACCTGGATGGCCAGCAGCTCCCGTTCCAGTTCCTCGGCAGTCTTCAAGGGGGAAAGGTCGGGTATCAGGGCTGGACCGAAGATCGGGGGCACGATGTGCCCCGCGGCACCGAAATGGCCGCAGAACTCCAGGTTGCGCCGGGTCTCCTCCAGCGCGACTTCCCTGCGTGCGGGATCCGGATGCAGCCAGTCGTGGTGGGGCTGGGTGCAGACCGACGACACCACGAGCCCGGTCCCGGCGAAATCCCGCTCAATCTGCGGAATCATTTCCATCAGCGGTTCCCGGCCGGAAAGCTCCACGCCTACCACGCCGAGTTCCGCGGCCACGGCCAATCGCTCGGCCAGGGTGTCCCCCGGCAACATTCGATCCTGAATCGCAATCCTCATGTCCGTACCCCGGCCTCCCGGCTCTTAAATCGCGTGCTTCTCGATGTAGGCCCGATTCAGCTCCAGACCCAGGCCCGGCTGGGCGGAAACCTCCACGAACCCCTTGTCGTCCATCGGGTCCACCGGGGCGTTCAGCCACGGCGGCACCTCATCGAAGTCGATGAAGGGATGCAGCAGACCCCGCTCGTAGTACTGGCCCGGGATGCCCATGGCGCACAGCACGTGCAGGTTGCCCACACCACCGCCGTGAACCTCCATGCGCATGCCGTAGGCCTCGCTCAGGTGGGCGATCTTCATCAGGGGGGTGATGCCGCCCACGTCGCCGATGCCCCCGCGCACCAGATCACAGGCACCGGCCTTGATCCACTCGGCCCGCACCTGAAGCTTGCCTTCGGCCGTTTCGGGACCGCAGATCGGGAGGGAGGTCTGCTCGCACAGCCAGACGTAGGAGGACATGCTGTTCTCGTCCATCGGTTCCTCCATCCAGTAGTAGTCCAGTTCCTCCAGGCCGCGGGCCAGGGCCAGGGCCTCCAGGCGCGTGTAGTAGTGGAAGGGGTCCAGCATCAGATCGGCTTCGGGTCCGTACACCTCCCGCACCGCGGCACAGGCCTCCAGATCCCGCTTGACACTGGGCGCGCCCTCATAGGGCGGCTGCCAGGTATGCAGCTTGAAGGCCGGGTAGCCCCTCTCGATACACCACTCGGCGAACTTGGCGTAGGCGGCCGGCGTGTCCAGGCCCCCTTCGAGATCGTCGCCGCACATGGTGCTGGCATAGGCGGGCAGACGCTCACGGGTGGCGCCCAGCAGATGATGCACCGGCAGGTTGGTGTACTTGCCGGCGAAGTCCCAGAGAGCGAGGTCGATGGCGGCCAGGATGCGATCGGAGAGCACACCCAGGTGCAGGCGCTGGCGCTCCTTCAGGCTCTGCCAGATCTTCTCCCGGTAAAGCGGGTTTTGTCCGACGATATGGGGCTTGACATGGGATTCCACGACCGCCTGTGACACTCCGCCCAGGTAGACGCCTTCCACATCCGTGTCGGTCTGGATGGTCATGAGGGTTTGGCGCGCCTCATGGGGTGGTCCGGGATGGCCGTGGCCCTCCGAATCCCGCACGGTGTTGGACGTGTAGGCGAAGTGTTGGAAGGTGATGTCGGTAATCTGCATGGGGAAGCCTCTGGACCGGCAGCAGGTTGCTGGAGCTGGGTTGTTGGCGGAAGGTTCATTGTATCCGGAAAGCCGACCATCCCGGCTCGGCTCCGGTACCGCAACCTTGCCCCGATGGATTTGGCCTCAGGTAATCGCAAGACGGGGATGCCAACTGCGATCGTACAGTGCCGCACAAGGCAAACCAACAGCCCCCCTTCCGGTAGTTCCCCAAGCCGTTGGTCACTCGGCCGGTATCTTCGGGCCTGGGCATACAGGCGGCCACCGATCTCCGGACACAGGTGTAGGCATCCGGAGGGAAAGGGGAAGAAGCCAGATCCTTGCCACAACCGAACCGTGCGACACTTGGTCGTGCCCTGCCGGGCGACAGACGCCGTCAGTCGCTAGAATGTAAGGCCTCAGCCTGCCTGCTCCCCCAGAGAACCCGGAGACATCTGCCATGCAGCGGATTGCGATGCTCAGCTTTGCCCATGTGCACGCGATGGGCTACGCCCGTCATGTCGTGGGCCATCCCAACCTGGAGATGGTCTGCATCTGGGACGACGATCCGGAGCGCGGCCAAACCGCCGCCGCCCAGTTCGACGTGCCGTTCGAGAGCGATCTGGAGGCAACGCTGAACCGCGACGATGTGGACGCAGTGGTCGTCAATGCCACGACCAACATTCACCGGGACGTAATCCTGGCCGCCGTCAACCACGGCAAGCATGTCTTCACGGAGAAAGCACTGGCCGTCAACCTGGCCGAGGCACGGGAAATCACGGCAGCGGTGCAGGCCGCCGACATCAAGTTCATGATCTCCCTGCCGTCCCGCATCCGGTCGGAAACCCTCTTCGCCCGCGAGGCGATCGACAAGGGCTGGCTGGGCGACATCACCTTGATGCGTGCCCGCGTCGCCCACAGCGCGGCGCTGGACAAGTGGTTCAAGGGCGGCAGCCTCTGGTTTGGCGACGAGGAGCTGGCCGGCGGTGGCTCCCTCTTCGACCTGGGCTGCCACACTGTGGACATCATGCGCTGGCTCCTGGGCCCTCCGGCCTCGATGGTGGCCAAGATTCAGAACTACAGCGGTGCCTACGACATCGACGATCAGGCGATCGCGGTCGCGGAGTTCAAGAGTGGTGCCATGGGCATCCTCGACGTCTCCTGGCTGCATCGCGCCGGCCCGAACCACATCGAGATCTACGGTACGGAAGGCTACCTGGGCTGGGACCACAGACCCGGTCCCGTGCAAATCCAAAGCCGCAAGCTTGCGGCCGACGGCATTACCGGAACCATCACGCCCGATCGGCTGCCGAGCGCACTTCCCATGCCGATGGATCAGTGGGTGGCCGCCATTGAGACGGATTCACCGACGGCCATCACAGTGGAGGACGGCCTGAACCTCAACGAGATGCTGGAAGGCATCTATGGCTCGGCCCGGAGCGGCCGCAACTGGGAGTTCTAGGATTGGGCCGGGTGTCTGGCGGTTCGCCCCAAGACACAATCCTTGAGGGTTTCGCTCCTCAGGCTGATTCGCGTTGGCGCAAGCCTCCGAAGCTGCGGGATCACTTGGAGCATGTCCAAGGTTGCCGGCGCGCCGCGCGGATCTCGGGAAGTGTCCCGATGCACCGCGCGGCGCGTCTGCGGTCTTGCCATTTGCGGACTTCCTGCGAATAGGGAAGATCCGCCGCTCTGCCGGGGCGGTTGGCGGAACCGGTTACCAAATGCCCAGGAGGAGCAGAGATGGAAGACATCAAACTGGAGGATGGCGGCTCTTTCCCCGCCATCGGGCTGGGCACGTGGCAAATGGGTGGCCGCCATAGTGCGGACTCTTCCCGCGACACGGAGATGATCAGCCTCATTCGAGATGCCCTGGACATGGGGTACCGACACATTGACACGGCCGAAATGTACGGGGCAGGACATGCAGAGCAGCTGGTTGGGCAGGTTTTCTCCGGCCGTCCTCGAGACGAGATCTTCCTCACGACCAAGGTTTGGCACACCAATCTGCGCCATCGGAACCTGTTGCAATCCCTGGACGCCAGTCTGCACCGACTGCAAGTGGACTATGTGGACCTGTACCTCATCCATTGGCCCAATGACGACGTGCCGCTGGCGGAAACCTTCGAAGCGTTGAATCTGGCTGTGGCCGAAGGCAAGGTGCGACGCGTGGGTGTCAGCAACTTCGACCTGCCGTTGCTGCAGCAGGCCCGGACGCTTTGCGCCACACCGATTGCCACCAACCAAGTGCGTTTCAATCTTCACACCCGCGACCCTGAGCAGAGCGGTCTCCTAAGCTACTGCCAGCGGCATCGCATCGCCGTAACGGCGTATTCCCCGCTGAAGGATGGTGTGCTGGGCCTCCCCGCCGTGCAAGCCGTCGCCCGGAAGCACGACGCCTCGCCGGCCCAAGTGGCACTGCACTGGCTGATTCGGAAGCCTTGGGTCGCCGCCATTCCCATGTCGACCAACCGCTTGCACCTGCGCCAGAATCTCGACTCGGGCCGCCTTGAACTGGATGAAGAGGACCTAAGCCGACTGGATGCCTCCACGTAGGCATGCGTCCAATTCCGGCACCGTTTCCCGAACTGCCCTGTGGCCCACGGGGCGGCCTGGCCGCCTTGCGGGCGCACAATCATCGGAACGCCGCCCGGTTCAGTCCGGGCGCGGTGGTTGCCGCTAAACCCTCACGGTCGGGAAATCCACCGCTTCGGCGAAGGTTTCCAGGGCCTCGCTGTGGTCTCCAATACCCAGCGCAATGTGGTGGGATGGCCCCTGCTGGCACCAGGCATCGATGAATTCGTGCAGGGGACGCTCGATCCGCACCCGCGCATTGGGATTGCCGATGCCGAGAACGGTGCCCGGAACGATCTCGCCGACGGCGTAAATCAGCTTGAACGTGTCGCCGGCATCGTGCTGGGACAGGTTGAGCAGGGTCACAGGTCCCTGCTGCATGTCGAAATCGATGCCCAGGCCATGACCCGACTTGCCGTGATGGGTGTCCAGGTGCATCAGCCGGGGCGGGCCGCTGGCGACATTGATGTTGGCCGGGCCGTCGTGCCCCATCAGGATGGAGTTCTCGTTGAAGTCCATGGCAAAGAACTCGACGAACATGCCGCCGCCGCCCAGCAGATCCAGGATCTTCATGGCCATCGCGGTCTTGACGTCGCCTTCGGTGACACCGGGCCGTCCCATGGCCGCCAGTCGGGACACGGCCAGGCCGGACTGGGCGCGCAGTTGGGTCATCAATTCGCGCTCGCCCCACCAGTAGTAGCCGAAGGCGGATATGTCGTGTTTGCGGATGACGGCATCGTAGGCCACCGCAGCCCGGGCCGAGAACCGCATATGGGTGCGGGTCACGGTGGAATCCACTGCATAGGTCGTTTCGAAATGGGTCAGCATCTCTTCCAACTGATCGTCGGTGACCGCATGGAAGGCGTTCTCGAACTCCTCGACCTCGGGCCGCACCAGCATGCGGCCGGTCGCCCGCAGCAGCCTCGACTCGTCGATGGGCATGTCGGTCATGCCGGGATACACCTGCCCGATTAACCCCACGTTCATGCCCAGAAACTCGCGGGCGGCTGCGGCGCCGGTGAAGTCGGACCGGAGTTCATGCTGCAGCCGCGGGTCGTCGAAGGGGCCGGTCCGCACCCGGAAACGACGGCCCTGACCCACCAGGGCCCCAGCCAGCTCCGGTACACAGCAGACGGCTTCGTGGTGCAGGTAGTCCGTCGTATCCGCCGTGGCGTAGTCGTAGGCGCGGTCCTCGTGGGCATTGAGAATACGAACCGGCACGCGCAATCCCTGCAGGGCCGGCAGCATGTCCATGCTGGGGGTGTAGCCGAAGGGAAAGACGAGCACCAAGTCCACCTCTTCCCGGGCGAAGAGCAGGCCGGCCGCACGCGACTTTTCCGGAGTGTCCACCAACTCGGGCGCAATGATGTCGGCCATGGGTTCCAGCATGCCCCGGAGCCCGTCGTACATGCGCAAGCCCATCTGTCTGAGGCGCGGGTACTGGTCCCAGTAATAGTGGTGGCCGGCGGGCAGCAGGCCAATCCGGGCACGGACTTTGGGGTTCACGGCCGTTCTGGTCCTTGTTGTGTCGAGTGAATTGGGGAAGTACTGCCGGGGGCGCACCGGGCCGGCCGTCTTGGCCGGGACCTGGATTACGGGACCAGTAGGGGCCTTTCGCGGGCCAGGGTCCGGTTGTTGAGGATGTGGCCAAGGAGATGGCCGCAGTGTGCCATCTCCATGTTCTGCCGGGCATGCTCCACAAGCAGGGCAATCTGCCCGGCTTTCCGATCAATCCTGTAGATGGACCAGGGATGGAAGATGGGCAGATAGTAGGGAAAGTCCGTCCGCAGGCAGTAGTCGATACCCGGAGCGTACGCGTCGTACACCCCTCGGGCATCGCCCGGCACGGTGGCCGGCAGGGACCAGGGCAGGACGGGAGGCCAGTGGGTCCTGGCGGGCTGACCCGTCAAGATGTTGTCGTGCCAGGCGTGGGAGGGCGTCTCGAGCAGATCCGGAAAGCCGTCCTCCGTGTACCAGAAGGGCCCGTTGAACGGGGCCGGCACGGTGTGCGCGGGACCGGCCCCCACGCTGCGCACATATCGGTAACCGGCCTCCTGCAGTGCAGGAGGCCGAGGATGCGGGGATGGCCGGCAAACCCCCGCGTGTAGCCACCCGGGGCCGTGAGGCCGGTTACCGGTGTACCGAACGTGTCCTCGATCAGTTTCTTGGAGGCGGCCAGTTCGTAGCGCAGGGCATCGGCATCGCCCCGGTCATCCAGTGCCATCAAGTCCGGGTGGGTGAAGCTGTGGCACTGGATGTCGAACAGAGAGTGGTCCAGGATTGCGCGCAGTTCCTTTCCGGCCAGTTCAAGCATTCTGGCAACCAGGAAGAAGGTGGCCGGAACGTTCTGTTCCAGATGCACATCGGCTACGGCACGCACCCCGGCCAGAAACTCACGGATTCGGCTCGGGGTGTAGTCGAACCCGGAGGCGTCGCTCTCCCACCAGGGGTACACCGCTTCGGTGTCATAGGCGGATACATACAGCGGCATCATGCACCTTGGTTTGAGCAGGCCCACAGTCACGCGGCCGGGCAGTGTCAGGGATGGGACCCCGACCTGGCCAAGAGGTCACTTTCACTCTCCGGACGTGCCGGATCAGCCCCGGCCCAGATAGGCCTGCGTGGTGGGCAGGACGATGGTCTCCAGGACGTTGACATGGAGCGGCAGCATCACCATGACCAGGGCCGTCTCCGCCAGCTCGTCCACGGTCATCATGGGCTCCTGGTCCGTTGGGGTGTCGCTGGTGGCCCGGCGCTCGGTCAGGATGTTGCCGGGATGCAGCACGCTGCAGACGATGTCGTGGTCCCGGCCCTCCAGGGCAATGGACTTGGTCAGGCCGGTCAGGGCATGCTTGGTGGAGTTGTAGGGAGACGCGTTGGGCCGGCACATCTGGGCCGAGATGCTCGCCACGTTGACAATGCGGCCGCCCCCGGTCTTCAGCATGCTGCGGAAGGCGGACCGTGCGCACAGGAACGGGCCGGTCAGGTTGACGTCGACCACCTTCTGCCAGGTGGCCAGGGACAGTTCGTGGAACGGGCCGTTGTCGAAGACGCCGGAGTTGTTGATCAGGATGTCGACACGCCCGTAGGCCTGTTCGGTCGCCGCGAACAGGGCGAGGACACTGTCCTCCGAGGTCACATCGGTCTGGTGAACCATGACCTCGACGCCGATGCCGCGGCACTCCTCGGCGGTCTCGTCCAGGTTGGCAACCTTGCGCGATGCCAGGACAAGGGTGGCTCCGGCCTTGGCGAAGCGACGGGCGATGCCCTTGCCGATGCCAGTGCCGGCTCCGGTGACGATGCAGATTTTGTCCTTCAGTTCACTCATCGAGCCTCTCCTTGCGATGGTCCGGCCGCTGTGGGCCGGTGTGGGAACCTCGATTCTAGGAGGAATGGGCCACGAGCGCGATGAATTGGCATAGTAGTGGCTCGTTTCAGTTGCGACAAATCTAGTCTGAACCTGTCGTTGGAGTCCCCATCATTGAATTGGGTCCTGTCCGGTACCTCAGACCATGCTGGTCACCGACATTCCAGACGTTAAGGGCGCCCGCGACTTGAACCGCCCAATCCAAACCCAAACTTCATACAGATTGGTTTCGGTGGGAACCACCAGAGTCTTCATGTATTGGCAAACGCCAGGCATGCGGACCGAGCAAGCTGCAGCACCGTCAGGCACCACAACCTCAACACCGCGACCCTTCAGACTCCAACTCCGAAGCGGATCGCCATCTTTTCCGTAGACTGCATCCACTTCTGAACGGTCACGCTTCCGGGGGAATCCACCCCTGCACCAAGAAGCCACGTGGTTCTCGATCCGATTTCATCCCATGGAACACTGGGGGGATGATGGCCTGGACACCCCGTCCGTGCAGAGCTGCCTCAGAATCTTCATCCGCGACTTCAGGCAGCCCGGACTCTCGTTCCGCAGTCGGTCCCCCCAGACCCCTCAGTCAGATACGCTCATCTGCAGGGTAATCCGGGATCTCTGCTACTGGGCTGCCTACCTTTCCGTACACATACTGCGATAGGTGATCCATCGCTTCCTCGGCGACACCAATGTGTTCCTGGACTTCCTCCGAATCCAAAGCCGTCCAGTGAACTTGAGCTCGCTCCGGGCTTCCAACTGTGTGTTTGGGCCACTCGATGAGGTGTCCAACCGTTGCATCGTTCCGATTTGCACTGGGCCACCCACTCCCCTCGGTACGATTCTGGTTGCCAGGTTCAGTACAAATGCAACGGCGAAAACCCCATCAGTGACTGATGGATGCGAAACTGCCCAGAATGCGTGACGTACCAGTGCCAACAAGGGCCCAGCGACTGTAGCACCGGAGCCAGACGCTGTAAACCGGACTCCTTCGCGGACAACACTCGGCGAAAATCCAAGAGAAGAAAATTCAATGAGGCCGGCTGAACCTGGTTCCTTCCCATTGCTGATTGCCACCAGCGCACTTGTCTTCCTCGCATCGGAACTGGTGCGTTTGAAATTCTGCAATCCTTGTTCCGACAAACTAACTCCTTTGCCAACCAGATCCATCGCCTGGAATTCCCCGTCGTCGGCTGCTTGTGCGACCACATGCCGAAAACGCTGCCCCAACCCTACAGTGCCTGCAGTGGCGACCAGAATCGAGTCGTTGACCACGTGCACTTTCTTGACCGGGGATTGAAGCACGCCCGATCCCAATGTGGCTGCACTGTCCGACCCAATGACCACTCCATCAGTGCAAAGGACACCTACCAACAATGTCACAGGACACTCGCCAACGAATCCTTGAAGACACTGTTGACTGCCATGTCCGGGAACTTGGCGTAGATCGCGCGGAGCAGGGAAGCGAACGACTGATCGCGTACCCAATGTGACAGCACTTCAACATACTCGGCTGTCTCTGGACTCCGGTCCCTCAACGCCTGCAGCAGGTCTGCTCCTTCGCGTTCGCCCAAGTCGGTCAACCTGTACTGCGTAGGCTGCACCTGCACGCTCATGTCGTTGATTTCCACGAGGCCGTCACGTTCCAGCGCTTCAAGCACCTCGTAGACAGCCTTGTCAAAAGGGCCGTAGTGCCATGGCTTGAAGTCAAAGCCAGTCCCGCCGATTGTTTCTCCGACGAGCTGATCAATCAGGAACGCGAGCTTTTGAACCTGCACCGGTGTATGAATGGCCGTTCCTGCAGGAGCCATCATCATCAACAGCACATCCCGTCTTGGCATGTCCTTACTCCCGTTGCGATGAATAAGCCATCAACTACTTACTGAAACCGATCAGCACTGACCGGATCGGGGCTGGAGTGCCGACCTGTCCAGCCGAATTAACAACCGGAAACCTTCGTACAATTCCAGCGAACGCCCAATCCTTTCAGGCAGTTCCCTCCTCAAGTGCAACTCAACGACAAGGTAGGCAACAACGAAACATTGCACATATTAACCGCATGTTACCATATGCGGCTATGCTGGCCGTGAGTCTGGGTCGTGTCGCGCGTCTGCCAAGGCAGTGAATCAAACACGTAGTAGCACGTGGCTCTTGACACACAAGGCTTGCCGGTATTGCTCTCCTCGCTTGCAATAGTCGGATTTTCGAGGGCCGGTTTCCAACGATCGACCAGCCGGTCAGGTCAGTTGGCGAACCGCGGTTGCATGGCCGGCCGCGCGCGGATGGCCAGCAGGAATACGGAACCGCACACCGCGGCCACTGCCCCGATGAGGAAGAGGGCCGGGTAGCCCCAGGCTTCGATGATGTAGCCCCCGAATAGGCTGACGAGGGCGAAGTTGGTGCCCAGGGCCACGGACACCAGGGCAAACGCGATCGGCCGATACTCCGACTGCACCATCTCCATCTGGTACATCTGGATGACCGGCATCCAGATCGCCGACATCGACATGACGCCCATGCGGCTGATGCCCGCCAGGACCCAAGACTCGCCCACGATAACCGGCACCACCAGCAGTGCGGACACGAGCGAGGACATGATCAGGAGCGAACTGTTGTCCAGCCGATTGCGCAACCTGGGCACGGCAAAGGGAATGAACACCGCGAACACCTGGCCCAGCGCGCTCAGCCAGCCAATGAAGTCGGCGCTCAAGCGCAGTTCGGTGTCCATGTAGGCGTTGCAGAAGGAATGGCAAACCGCAATCGCGCTCTGGCTCAGCACGATGTAAACCAGCACCAGGCCCAGGGACAGCGCCGGGAACAGGCCTTCCCGAGCCACCGATTCCTTGGCGGTGATGGAAGCATCCCCTTCCTGGTAGCGCAGTAGAACGAACAGCGCGGACACGGCCAGCAACCCGGACCCCAGCAGGGCCACCCGGTACGGATCGGTGGTGTCCAGAGACCAATTCATCAAGGCTGCGATGCGGGTGGGCAGCATGCCGCCGGCCACCAGGCCCACAAATACACCCAGGTTGCGGGTCGTGCTCAACAGGCTGTAGGTCTTGGAACGGTTGTCCGGCCGCGTGGTGGCCATGATGGCCGGCGAGGCATTGACGGACAGGATCGAGTACCCCGCCGCCGAAATGAACTGGGAAGCCAGCGACCAGGGCACCCACAATGTGTGCGGGGTGTATTCCACCAACGGACCAATCAGGTAGCCGACGATAAAGGTGGCAACGCCGAACACCATCGTGGGCTTCAGGCCAAAGCGGCGGCCCAGCAAGCCTGCGGGGATGGCCATGCCCGTGTACCCGAAGGCCGCGAATGCGTTGTAGACGCCAAAGAACTCCGTGCCCAGATCGAGACGCAGGATGAACAATGTGCGCGTCACCGCGGCAATGCCCATCATGAGAATCGAGAGGATCATGGTGGTGACCATGAGCCTCAAGGCATTCGGGTTCACTCCCTCCCAGAAACGGAAACGGTCCGTGGCCATGGCCATGGCGAAGGGACGGCTTTAGGCGGAGAAGGGCGCCGGGCCGCTCGGCAACAGCGCAGGGGCCGATCCGGCAACCAAAAGCTGGCTCTTGGCTGCGAAGAGGGAAGCGATCCGGGCAGGCCTCCGGATGCCTATGAGGGAGCGACAGGCACCGGCCTTGCCCATTGTGATCATGGTTCTATTATCCGTGCATTGATCCCCGTAATTCAACTCAGGAAAACGCGGTTGGGGGTGTCCGGCTTCCCTGATGCACAGGCACCGCCATCAGGGAGGGAATCGCCAGGCCCAAGGTGTGGTGAATCCAGTCCGAATCCACCTTGGAGGGGCCCGCCGCCCCGGCCCCTCCATGCTGCCGGAGCCACCAGGCAGAACGGTGGAACGACGGTTCCGGTCGCTGGTATCCCTACGATGTCCAGTCCACGTTTCTGCTTGCAGGGGTGCCTTCCCAAGGCCCCGTGTCGGCACAAGCGGACCGCAAGTCCGCAAGGGTGAAGTCCAAACCGCAGTTGCGGCGGAGCGCGGACCGTGCGGCATGCCAACCGCAAAGGCCGTGGACACCACCGCCGGGGGGTGTGGAAGACGAGCACAGATACAGGTCCGGAGCCCGGAGGCAGTAGGGATCCAACCAACCGGCCGGCCGACGCCACAGCTGGCCCAGATCCTGCACGCCGCCGTTGATGTCCCCTCCGATCCAGTTGGGGTTGTAGGCTTCCCACTGGCTGGCCCGCGTGACCCGACGTGCCAGGACCGTGTCCCGGAAACCGGGCGCAAACCTCTCAATCTGGCTTTCGATGGCCGGACTTGCGTCCCCGTCCCACCCCGGCGGCACATGGCAGTAGGCCCAAAACGCATGGCGGCCGGCCGGAGCCCGCGAGGAATCCGCAACGGAGGGCTGACCCACCAGCACGAACGGTGCCGGTGCGGGATTGCCCGACCAGACCTGATCGAGTGCGGTGGAAATTTCCATCCGCGAGCCCCCGAGGTGCAGCGTGCCGGCCTTGCTGGCGGCATCGGCACACCAGGGCGCGGGCTCGCTCAGGGCGTAGTCCACCTTGCAGACCCCGGGACCATACCGGTACCGTTGCAGGTTGCGCGCAACTCCGGGATTCAATTCCGGACCGCGCAACCTCACAACCTGTCGGGGCCCGGTGTCCAGCATGTGCAGGTCGTACGGCTCCAGCTGTGATCCATGTGCAACCACCGTGCCTATCCGGATCTTCACTCCCATTGCCGCAGCCAAGGAAGCCAGGGCGTGCGTTATGAACTCCGCACCACCCCGGGCAAACGGCCAGCCGGTTGTCTCCGCCAGGCCGGCCAGTACCAGACCGGCCGCGGCCGTGGCCGGTCGGTGCAGCGGAACTGCGGTGTGTGCGGCTACACCCGAGAACAGGGCACGCATCCGTTCGGTTCGAAACAGGTTTCGGCACAGCCCGTGACTGGAACGGAGCGCGCGCAGTCCAAACCTCATTACCCGGGCATCCGGCCTGGGTACGCGCAAGGGACCCAGCAGGTTGTCGGCGATGCACTCCCAGTGGTTGGATACGGTGCCAACTGCAGCCTGCCAGGCCGCCGCGTCCTCCCCCAAGCTATCCGGCGAGTCTTGATCGCCGTCAGGGACCACCGCCGACCCGTCGTCCAGGGGATGGGCAAAGGGATTGGGCGGAGACACCCACTCCAGACCGAACCGATCCAGATCCATGGCCCCAAAGACCGGGGAAGCCATCCCCAAGGGATAGACGCTGCTACAGACATCGCGGCGAAATCCGGGCAGGGGACCTTCCGCCGAGCGAACCCCTCCACCGAGAGTTTCTCGCGCTTCGAACAGGGTGACATCAACTCCGGCCGCACGCAGGGAAATGGCCGCCGACAGTCCGTTGGGGCCGGAACCAACGACAGCCGCGGACAGATCCTCGGGTTGGCGTGAGCGGGGCAAGTCCGAATCTCCTGCCGAGTCGGGACGTGACTCAATCGTGGTTGCTCCGAACGCGGTCGTCCGGGAAGCGGGATTGCCAGGGCGTGGGCTCGGCCAACAGATCCTAGTTGAACCGAATCCGGTTCCGGGGCGGAAACTTCCGACTGATCATGCACTGGATGTAGTGCACCTGCAGAAGACAACGGGGCCTGGCACCGCGGCACGCCCAGCCTCGGTGCCAGACTGCGCTTCGGAACATTCCCGCGTCATCCAGCCTTGACAATGCAGTTCTGCAATTCCCAGCCGTTCCAAGCGGTTTGGTCCGGCTCCAGTTGAGTGTCACTATGGTTGCCGGGAATGAAATAGGGTGGCCCCCATTCGGGATCGAGGCCGTTGGAAGTAAACGGTGTTGATGATCACCGGCATGTCCCCCCTCAGGGTCGGCCAGGATACGCACAGAGGCAGTTCAGCCCGCACGGGAAGGCGGAGGGCCTGGAATTCGCCGGATGGCAGTGTGTGACGGGCATTGGCAAAGGGGCTGTGAAGAATGGGACAACATGGTCACGATGGTTGGTTGTCCGGTAGGCCAGCAGGTCAACTGCATTCAAACGGATTCGGGGCCGGGGTCGAACAAACGGCACGGACAGTCCGCGTTCCAGGCTGCCGCCAGCCGCTTGTGGGCAATGCCCACCCTGGATACCGGTCCTGCCGCAGCAGGTTGTTGGCAATGCGCTTGGGATGTTGTTGTTATTAACACAACCACAGCATGGGCCGTCCTCCCCCGCCGGCCGGCGCCACCGTTCCCCCAAGCGTCCCCACAAATTAAAACAGAGTGGGCAATCCCCGACCAGGACAGCGCATTCTTTATCTTGGAAACTTTCCAAACCACTGATCTTGGCCCAATAAAGGTTCTCGATTGCCCAGTGTGAGAGCTGGGAGGGTGATCCCGTTGCACAGCAATCGGGTTTTTCCGACACGGTCGACGATGGGCATACCAAGCGGAGTCTGCAAGAAGATGACTTTCATCCCAAGGTCTCGTTCACCAGGGACAGGCCGGCTTCCAACTTGTCCAGCCAACCCAGTTGGGGATGACGAATAAAGTTTGTGCACATCCGGAACAGACAAGCTGCTTCGCGGAAAGCAAGTTCTCGTTCACTCCATCGAAACCGTTCCAGCGCGGCGTCCCGAAACACATGGTAAAACGCCATTCCTGCATCGTTCTCTCTCTTGCGTCCAAAGTGCGACGCCCCTTGCAGATGTGCCAGGAAGTTGCCCACATCCAGCATCGGGTCACCTGGACCCACTTCCTCAAAATCCACCAGTGCGATTCGGCCATCACGCAAGAGCAGCATCTGATCATCGTAGAAGTCATTATGTGCAATGCCGGAGGGGTGCCATGATCGAATGAATGGGTCCAGTGCCTCGGTAGCATCGTTGAAGTTGCGCAGAGCGGCACGGCTGTCTTGTATGTTGTGCATGAAGCTGTGCCGAGCTCGCCGATAAGCTCGCGACAGGTTGAATGGACGGTTGGTGCCTCTCGTGGGCGACACATTCCATAGGGTCTCCAGCCCGTCAAGAAGAAGTGCGGCATCCGGTGTTGTGCCTTGACGCAAGCCCCGACGCAGGTTTTTGCCCGGTATTTCCGACATCCACACGACACCGCCTTCCGCCCAGTTTCCGGCAAGCCGCGGTACAACGAAACTTGACTGCCCTACCAACTCCTGGGCCTTGAGAAATGGAGCGACTGCATTGAGCCGCATGACACGTGCATAAAACCTGGCCCTGCTCACGCTGTGACGCAGTACGGCCCGGCTGGCGGGCCGGTAACGAATCAATGCGACACGAACACGGCGCGGCGGCATGGCCAAGACATGCCTGCTGATCGGCCTGCGGGCAGTTTCGGGATCGGCGACTGTCCGCAGGCCCGGCAGACGGCTGTCCTCAGGATATCGAAACAGCTCGACAGGCTTGCCGCGCTCAATCTTGACCGTAAAGTGGCGCGATGGGATGAATTCGTCGGGATGCCATTCCAACTCATAGCTGACGATGGCGATCCTGGAGACGTTGTGGCTGAACTGACGAATGCGCATCCGACAGGGGTCGGTCCCCGGCTTCCCGAACTGCCGACGATACGCTCGCCAAAGCCAATCGGCATCGAAGAGCCGGGGCAGTTCCCGCAAGCCAGGATCGTCCGGGAAGTCGACCTGGGGGTACAGGGACACGGTCGTGGGCGAAGAGTCATCGCCCTTAGCAACCTGTTGAAGAAGCGGGGCGTTGGGCAAGATGCGGAAACCTCGCATTCAGCCCGGCCAGCACGGGCTGTGAATTGAGTGAATAGGCAAGGATTGGGAGAACTCCTGGCAAGCCTCGACCGACCTCCCACAAGGGCGCACAGGGACGCCGCCGGGCTTGGGCCGTGCCGATAAAGGGGGCGGCCAAGCAGCCCACCCCCTTGCCCCGTCCGAAGATCGCTTCAATCCGCCCGCGCTGGCACAGGCTGGTCCGGCACACCTCACCTGTGGCCACGCCCGTTGCCTACAGGGATGCCCTGGGCGTTGCATCCCCGGTCCGCAGCCAGGATCACGACCGGAATTCCCATCTCCAGGGCCGCGTCCCGGATGGCGATGCCGTCCGCGACGGCCACCTTGCTGTCGCACCTCAACGGCCTGCGATGCGACAGCAAGGCCAAGACGGTGGATTGACCCCGTCCCCTGATGGCATCGACGTGCAAGGACAGATGGAGCACGGCATCCCCACTTCTGCAACAACCTGTTAGCTGCTGAAGTTGTCGCTGTCGACGCTGCTGTCGATATCGCTGGCGACGGCGCCTGTCGTGTCGAAGCCGTCGTTGTCGGTGTTGTTCGTCGTATCGAAGCCATCGTTGTCGGTGTTGTTCGTCGTGTCGAAGCCGTCGTTGTCGGTGTTGTTCGTCGTATCGAAGCCGTCGTTGTCGGTGTTGTTCGTCGTATCGAAGCCGTCGTTGTCGGTGTTGTTCGTCGTGTCGAAGCCGTCGTTGTCAGTGTTGGTCGTCGTGTGGCACCCGTCGGTGTCGGGGGTTGGTGGGGGGGTTTGTGGTGGGGTCGAAGCCGTTGTTGTCGGTGTTGTTCGTCGTATCGAAGCCGTCGTTGTCGGTGTTGGCCGTTGTGTCGAAGCCGTCGTTGTCGGTGTTGTTCGTCGTGTCGAAGCCGTCACGATCGGTGTTGCCTGTCGTGTCGAAGCCGTCGTTGTCGGTGTTGGCCGTCGTGTCGTAGCCGTCATGATCGGTGTTGTTCGTCGTGTCGAAGCCGTCATGATCGGTGTCGTCGTTGTCGTCGTCGCTACCCTCTTCCACTGGGGAACGCCTCGCCAGTCCCAGCGCGGCTTGTGCCACTGGCGTGGGTTGAGGGATAGGCTCCGACGTGGAACCGGTCCCCTGTTCCTGATGCCATTGCCACCAGCAGTCCTCGCGCTCTTTCTGGGTAGGGAGGACATCGCAGGTCTGGAAGGGGTTGGCAGAGGAACGCGTCGCCGGTACCGGTGTGGCTTGCGCCACTGGCGTGGGTTGAGGGGTGGGTTGAGGGGTGGAAGTCGATGTGGGAGTACTGGGAAGCGTAAGAGTTGTGCCTGCGTGTATCAGATTGGGATCGGTAATGCTTGGATTCTCGGCCAGTATCTGGGCCACCGTGACGCCATAATCCCTCGCGATCTGGGACAAGGTGTCTCCGGGTTCGACCACATAGGTTGAACTGTCTTGAGACAAGACAGGCCTCGATATCACGCCCAGAAGCAAGACCAACTGGCCCAAGCCAAGACTCAACATCCGGGCACGGTATCTCCATGCTTCAAGGGTATGAACTGTTCTTGGCATGGTTTCAACCCCGTTGCTATTGGTTCCGGGCGCGCAGGCCGCGGATCACAGGGGATTCGCCGCGGATTCAGTCGGGTGGCGGCCCGATTTGACCCAGTGCAAGCAGAGCCCCTGCAGGGCGGCCGGGCATTGTAGCAGGGAGCAGCCCAGCCCGTTCGTTGCAAAAAGCCTGGCCACCAGTTGCAGGAAGGCCCTGAGTTTGGCGTTGACCATCGAAAAACGTTCCAGCGCGCGGGCGACGGCATGGCGCAACTTCATCCGGGCCCTGGCAGCCAGCCAGTCCCAGGTACTGCTTGGCGTCGCGGAAGTCGAACCAGATCTGGAAGCGGTCCCTGCATAGCCTTGACCCGGTGCACCCGCTCCACCGTGCTCACTCCCACCCCAGCCGCTCCAAGGGCCGGGTCCGTGCCAACCCCTCGTCAGTGGCACCAGCTGGTGCTTGGTGGTCATGACTACCTCCCGCATGGCGGTGGTCTGCAACACCGCCATTGTAATGTGCTGTTTTAACTCCTTGATATTGGCTCCAGGCTTGGCAAGGGACGAGGGATCGTTTTCAAAAGGCCCCATCGTCATGGACTTCATCCTGGGCCCCTGCCCATCCCGAACGCCAACTGGCCCTGCCTCCGTTGCGAGGCGTGTGCCTGGCAGCGCAAGGGCACCTATCCCCGCCACCTGGTTGTCCTCGGCCGGCTTCGTATCCAGCACTGGCAGTGCAAGACGCTGCCGCCCGACGCGACCTCACGCCAACGTCCACAGACCCTCCGGGAACTGGTGGCCGACCTGTACGTGCACAGCATCACCAGCAGGCGGTCGGCAATGCACTGCCAGTGGTCGGACACGGGCCCCACCGCAGCCTGCCAAGCGGACGCGTCCTCTCCCACAGCGTCCGGAAAGTCCCGATCAACGACCGAGACCACTGCCGAGCCATCGTCCAGGGGATGGGCAAAGGGGATGGGCGGAGACACCCACTCCAGACCGAACCGATCCAGATCCATGGCCCCAAAGACCGGGGAAGCCATCCCCATGGGATAGACGCTGCTACAGACATCGCGGCGAATTCCGGGCAGGGGGCCTTCCGTCAAGCGAACCCCTCCACCGAGAGTCTTTCGCGCTTCGAACAGGGTGACATCAACTCCGGCCGCACGCAGGGAAATGGCCGCCGACAGTCCGTTGGTTCCGGCCCCAACGACAGCCGCGGACAGATCCTCGGGTTGGCGTGAACAGGGCAAGCCCGAATCTCCTGCCGAGTCGGGACTCAATCGTGGTTGCTCCGAACGCGGTCGTCCGGGAAGCGGGACTGCCGGGGCGTGGCACGAGCAGACTGCTCCCCGTTGAACACAAACCTTTTCCGGTAGGGTGGAACCTTCCGGGTAATCATGCACCGGGCGGAGGGCCTTTGGACTTGGTGCGGGTGCGCACCACCGTTGCGGGACAGTGCCGGACTTCGACCGGTTTTCCCATTGTGCATCCGGATTTCCGACCCCGGACGCGCCGCCTTGGCAGGCCTAGCCATTCCGTTGGTGTAACTGTACCGTTGAAACGGAAACCCGGTCAAGGTGGCCCTCGTTGCCGCCATGCGCAAGCTGCTCCTCATCCTCAATGCCGTCGTCCGGGACCAGGTCCCCTGGCATCCGGACCGCATGCCCATGGCTGGCGAGACTTGACTTTCAACACAGTTGCTGACTACGAGTCGCCCTTTGCCGCCTCGCTGAACAGGGTCCGAAGCCAGTCCCTTTGCGCTTGTTCAATACCCCCGTTGAATCCCATACGCCCCAACCCGAAGTGCCCAGAACCTTTCCTTCAACACTGCCACTCGCGCAGGAAGCGTCCTATCTCATCTGTGAACAACCTCAACGCAACGTCACTCCTCCCAGCCCTACGCAAATCCATCTTCCGAACAATGTCCGGTGCGAACTCCAAGCCTCCCAGGATGGGCTCTATCCCTGCCTGCCGCACCGCTTCATCGAGGAACTGCTTGTACCGACCACGTTCACACTTGTGATCCGGAGCATCGCACCCTTTGCCTACAACTTCCCTGAACGCGGAGCCGTCCAACAAGAGCCATCGCTCGACATGAGGATCGGGTAATGCGAATGCCACCGGAAACTGGAAAGGGCCAATTGACTCGAGCTGCTTAACGCGGGTTAACCGCCCCTGGCAATTCACATCCGTAGCGACAATCACCAGGTCGGGCAGACCCGGAGACAATTCACGCACATCTTTCACGAACTTCCGAAACTCTCCCACCACCGCTCCGTGGCCGCCGCCAACACTTCGCCTGATAACCTCCACCTTGACATCTTGTTCCTCCGCCATCCGCTCGACCAGACTGCCAACCACCGTTTCAAGTGCGGAATCCTCGCAGAACAGGACAATCCTAGGCATCAAAATCTCCTCTCAGCATGCGTTCGGAGACCGGAAGATCGGATCCCTGGCCGGCAAAACCTGCTTCGACGTCCTCGCGGCGTCCAAGCGGTCCCCATGTCCTGAACGGATCTATGCGAGTCTGCTGACCATTCCTCTTCACAAAGTACAGGTTGCCGTCGTCAAGCTGATCGGCCAACCGGGGAGAGTGGGTGGTAACGATGTACTGGGTCTTGCCTGATCGCGCACGGGCGTGCAGAAATTCCGCGATCAATTCCATCCGCCTGGGATGGACACCGTTTTCCGGTTCCTCGAATCCAATCAGGCACGGCTGCTCCCCGACACCAATGAGTGACAGCAACCCCAGGAGGCGCAACGTTCCTTCGGACACCACGCTGGCTGGTATCGCCACGCCACGCTCTTTCAACCGGAGTTCCACCTCCCCAAGTCCAGTCACTTCCACCTCGATGCCGTCGATATTGGGCACCAACATCTTGAGGGCCCGTTCCACCGAGTCGAACTGCTTGGGACTTGCGCACTTGAGGGAATTGAGGAAGGCCGCAAGGTCTTCCCCCATCAAACCAATGTGCTTCACCTCCTTCACGGAATTGGCGGCGCGCATGCGTTCACGCGGTTCGAAGTAGAAAAACATCCAGAGAGACAGTTCCCTTTGCACGGCCGCCACGTGTGGGTAGTGCGGGGGGTACAGCGACAGGGACAGCAGACTGCGATCCAGGTACCTATCATGGTAGGTAGGATGTGCCTGGCCTTCCCGGCGCAGATGAAGCCTTTGGCCAACCCGCTCAAAAAATGGTCGTCGGCTCTTGCTTGGAGTCCCGTTCCTGTTCAAGGCCACCAAGGATTCGTCCGCTACACGGACTACGCCCGTGCGGGGATGCATCTCGACTTCAATCGTGTACCTCAATAGACGTTCCCGCACCCGGGATGGAGGTTTGTCGGCTTGTCCTTCGGACGGATTGTCACTGCGATGGCGCATTTCGGCAATTTGCCGATCAACTTCGTCCGCGACCGAATCGGAAATTTCCAGATCCGCCTTGATGGAGAACATGAGTCGATCCTTCCGGACCAGGCCTTCCAGTCCTTCATCGCCGATTTGAAACGATTCCAGCGCGGATCCCCGATATGGGGGCTCAAATGCTTCCTTGAGTGTGCGCCCGGTTGCAATCCTGGACAGAAGCTGCAAGGCATCGAGGAAGTTGCTTTTGCCCGAGGCGTTTGGACCACACAGCACCACCAACTGCTGAAGGTTGACTTCCACATCAGCCAAGGACTTGAAGCCTTGAATTCGAACTCGCTGCAACATGGTGATTCCCGGCTGGGCCAATCGCGTATGGAAAGACAAAGGGGATTATATAGATGGGTTGACAACGGGCATGGGCAGTCGGTTGGACAAATGCCACATCCCGACGGCATTCAGATCATCCAAAGGGTAAGGATGAGAGGTATCGAACAGTTGACAGTCAAGATATTGTGCTACAATTCCCATGAAAGAGAGAGATTCTGGCGACAATCAGGCTCTCAACCGGCACAGGTGTTCCAGGCACCATGACCAGCACCCCAAAGTCTACAACACAAGAGCCCCGGACCGTCATGCGGACCCTGCGCGTGCGCCTGTATCCGGGCACCGCGGCCAACGGGCAGTACCTCGAACAACTGGCGGGAGCCTGTCGGTTCGCCTGGAACCACGTGCTGGCCGGGCACGAGACGGACTACCGCATGTGGAAGGCGTTCGGCAAGTTGGGTGATGGTCCCGGCAGCCCGACCTTCTTCACGCTGGGCACGCGGTTCACGCAGTTGCGGAACGCACCCGGCAACGAGTGGCTGAAGGACTACAGCCATGCCATCGTGAAATACGCCTGCAAGTACATGGGCGACGCCTACGCCGCGTTCTTTGACCCGGACCGTCCGGATCACGGGCGTCCGCAATACAAGGCCAAGCACTATACACAGCCCGCATTCACCATCCCGTCCAACGTACGCATCGAGGACGGCCGCCTGTACATTCCGAAGATGGGCTGGACGCGTCTCGGCCCCATCCACCGGTACGCCGACGGCCAGCCGCTGACCGTGCGCGTGCGGCAGGAGTCGGAGGGCAAGCAGCCGAAGTGGTATGCCTACATCGCGTTCGAGGTGCCGGTCGACCATCCCGATGTGTGCCGGCCCGCGGAGTCCGGAGCAGTCGGTGTCGACCGCAACGTGGGGCAGGCCACGGACAGCACCGGAACCCCGCACGCCCTCCCCGACACGACAGTCGAGGACGCGAAGATCAAGCGGTATCAGCGCAGGATGGCCCGGCAGAAAAAGGGGTCCAATCGACGCCGCGGCACGGCCGGCAAACTCCGCAAACTACACCGCAAGCGCGCCCGTCGGCGGGACAATGCCACTCACCAAATCAGCCGCAAGGTTGCGGACACGGCCCACACTGTCGTTCTCGAAGACCTGAACACCAAGGGCATGACCAAGAGTGCCAAGGGCACGGTTGAGGATCCCGGCCGGAACGTGAAGCAGAAGGCAGGGCTCAACCGTGCCATCCTGGCGTCGGGTTGGGGACAGCTGGAGCGCAAGCTCGAGTACAAGGCCGGCCGGGTGGTGTTCGTGGACCCGGCCTACACTTCGCAAGCCTGTAGCCGATGCGGCTACACAGCCAAGTCAAACCGACCGTCGCAGGCGGTGTTCCGGTGCGGAGCCTGCGGGTTCCGGGCGAACGCCGACCACAATGCGGCGCTCAACATCCTGGTGCGGGCGGGACTTCCGCCCACACCCGTTTCGGCCCGCGGGACTGGGG
>MPMO01000106.1 GCA_002238555.1 Caldilineaceae bacterium bin34 | reverse complement strand
GGGAGAGCCGCGCGGCCGGCACGGACCCGTCGGTGTTCCGGAGCGATGTGCTCGGGGGACTCGTCCGTCTGCTGCCGCCCCGGGATCCGGTGCAGGCACGGCAGGACTTCCGCTTTCAGTGGTGGGACAAGGCACAACGCCGCTGGCGCGACACCCGGACCGACGAGGAACGGGAACGGGAACAAGCCGAACAGGAACGGACGCAGCTGGCCGTCGCCCTGCTGGATGCCCATTTGGGCTCGACGCTGTCCCCGCCGGAGCTGGACCGCATCACGGCGCACTGGCACCGGCACGGCCCGCCGGACAACGTGAAGGACCGCATCCTGCAAGTGCGGCAGGCGCCGCACGCATGGCAGTCCCTGCTGCGGCCGGATGAACCCGACAACGACCTTGGGCCGGACCGCCCCCCAACCCCGCGCGCACGGTAGCCCCGATCGTTCCCAATCCGCCAATCTTCGCCACCGCAGCCACCCGATCGCCTGGCAAACCGCCGTTTGCTCTCGAATGGACGGCTCCGGCGATCACCGCTACCTCGGCGCCATAACACCACCCGCCTCGGGGCCCGACAATGAAGCGCCGATCGACGTACCGTCTGCCAGGGATTCTGGTGTCTGCGGTGTTGTCCGGGTGTGTTGCGGAAACCGCCTTGTCAGTCGGGACTGCGCGTGGCCCTGTGCATCGCCGATACTGTGGCGCGGTAGGAGCGGCCTCGCCGCACCCCGCATGGGCGGCCAGGGCCGGGCTACAATCGGGTCCCGGCAATTGACGCAGGGGAAACACGATGACCACAGCTGTACGCGCAGCAAGCCGACCCGCACCCGCCGACCAGGAGCAACCGGGCCGGGATCCGTCCTGGGACTGGCGGTACGCGCCGGCGCGCGGCGACACCGATGCGGTCACGGCGCGCGCCGCCCTGGAGCAGCGGATCGCGTGGCGGCTGGCCCATCCCGACGCCTGGCGGGAAGGGCTCGCCCGGTTGGCGTACTTCGATCCCGCCTACACCTACGACGAGGGCCACGAATACGAGTGGAACTGGACCACCGACCCGCACATCGGCACGGATGTGCGCCACAAGATTCTCGACGAGGACGGCTTTGTGAGTCCCGAACACTACCGGCACGGAGACCTGCTCACGTTCATGCTCCGTGCCTTCCGCGCACTGTTCGGCAACCGCGTCGAGCGCGAGCCGGAGGTCCACTTCGCGCGGGCGTCCGCCGCCCGCGCCGGCATGCGCACCGACGGCGGCAACCTGAGTACACAGGTAGAGCCGGATCTGGTGGTGCTGCCCCGGGAACTGCTGCTGCCGGAAGGCGTGGAGCGAAATGACGAAGGGCGCACAATGCGGCTCGACGAGGGCCACCCCGTTCCCGAACTAGCGATAGAAATCCTGTCCCCGTCCACCCGGAGCAAGGATCTGCGGGAAAAGCTGGTCCTGTATGCCGACCTCGGCATCGCCGAGTACCTGACCGTCGATCCCGGTGGCAAACCCGAACCCGATTCACCGGCGCGCCTGCAGTTTTACCGCCTGCAGCCGGACGGCCGCTACCGACAGGACGAGCCGGCAGACACCTATTTCAGCGCTGTGTGCGACACGCACCTGCGCCTGTGGCAGCCGGACCCGACGCAGCCGCCCCGCTTCCAGTGGTGGGATGCCGACCAGGACCGTTGGCGCGACCCGGAGACCGACGCGGAACTCAATGCCCACGAATTGCAAGATGCCCGGAACAAGCTTCGGGAAACCCGGGCCGCCAGCCTGGCGGAGGGCGAGACGCGTGCGATCATCCGCACGCTGCGCACGCTGCTCGACGACGTGCTGCCCACGTCGGACCTGGACCGCGTCGCCGACGCCTGGCGGCGGGACGGACCGCCGGCCGATGCGGGTCAACGCATACGGGCCGTGCTGGCCGACCCCCGCGACTGGTCGTCCCTGCTACCGGCCAACGCCCAAGACAACCGCGGACCCGACCGTCCGCCACTCCCGCGCGAACCGCGTCCGCCCGGAGGCTGGTAGACAGCCGGCGGAACAGGCCGGTGCGATCGGCAGCGCGAACCCGCGCCGCTCGCAGCATGGCATCGAGCCCAGGTGACCGCATGGCAACCGCCCATTGGGCGCGCAGAGCCATTCGGAAGCCGAACGCCACAAAGGGAATCCGCACACGCTGAACCAGACCCCGGGCGCGCTGCCATCCCAAAACGGACGCAGGATGCGCCAGGAGCGGCCGCCGCAACGCGAGGATGCAATCCGGCAGGCGGCGGAACTCGCGGATGCCGAACAATGCCCCCCGCTCCCACAGGACCAGGAAATCGGCTATGGCCGCGATGCGTGGCAGCGGGTGTGCCGGGACCGGTCCCTTGGCAAACGGAACCATGGTCAACGGCGATCCATATTGACAAACAACACAGTTGCCGGCACCCCGGAAGAGCCGAGCAACATTGCCCGGCGAACGCGGAGAGGCCCGGACTGATCGCCAAAGCAGGGGGCCGTCCCAGTGGTGGAACGACCGGATGGCCTCATCCTCGCGCCATCGGCGCGTTGGGTGAGCGGGAGCCGCAAATCACGCGCTGAAGATGAACCATGAAAGGGAGACCCGCCTCCGTAAGGGATAGGCGGGCGCCGGCCCCCTCCTGACAGCAAAACCAAGCCGCTCTCGGCGCCGACACGCAGACATCGAACCTTCTCTTGTTGTCCCGGTCGGCTACACCTGGGGGATGTGGCCATTGCCCCAGACCCCAAGCCATCAGGGGCTTGCATCCCCGACATCCCCACCAGCGAACTGCGCTCGGGGTTGGCCTGCGATGTGAGATCGAAACGCGCCGGCCGGAGTTGAACACCGCGACGGATTAGGTCAACACGGCCCAATTCGGGAGGATGCGCCATATGAAAGTGCACGAACTGATCGAACTGCTGGGCAGCTTCGAGCCCAACGATGAGGTTTTCACGATCGACACCTGCGAGTGCCATACCCGCTTCCAGCCCTTGATGGCCGCCGGTGTGGGCAAACGGAGGGTCCGGCGCGCATGCGGACAACCCCCGCCACCATCCAGAACGCAATCCCATACCAATATCCGAAGAGCGCATCGCCACCGAGGAGAAGATCCCCGGCGTGGTGATCACCAGCCCCGGTTGGGCCGACCACTACTCCCAAGTCGAGGCGAACGAAGGAACGAGAACCAAGACGAGAGGGGGATCCAGCCGGGTCGGAACACTTTCTGGCAAGACCCACGCCCAAGGCGGTCACTTCCCCAGACGAAGAGGGAAATCGCAGCCAGACTCCCGGAAATGGCCCCAACCTGCAACAAGCACAACTGTAGTGGTTAGTTCAGTGCTTCGCAGTAGTGGCCATCGCGGTCCCGATCGTGGCTGTCGGGCTTCTTCCGACCGGCGTAAAAGGCTTCGTACTGGGCCCGGGTGTCGAAGTCAGTGCAATACC
>MPMO01000035.1 GCA_002238555.1 Caldilineaceae bacterium bin34 | reverse complement strand
CAGCTGCTCGGAGAGGGACGGCGCGGACATGGCCCCAGTGTCGCACAACCCGGCCGGCGGGCCAATCCCGAGCGGCCCGCGTCAGGCTGTCTAACAGCCCCAGGCTGGAGTACCTGAACAGTTACAACGGGGTTGAGCTCGTTGGCTATGGTCTCGAATCCAAGCCGGCCGGCCTCGAATGGGATACTGCCTCCCCCAGCGGTGAGATCAAGAACTTTGGAATTGGTGGTATTCGTAACGCTTTGAGCACCTTTGGCAATCTCGTCTTGCTGCTCCTGCGACAGGTTGTAGGTAAATGCTCGCCGGTTTTGGTACCCGATTCTCTCCTGTGTGCCCTGCGCTCGGGCATCAACCATGCGCTGTTGATCAAGGTGTACGCCACGGTATGTTCCCAAAACCTCCAACATGGCTTCATGGTCCCAATCCGATGGCAGTAAGGAACACGCGACTGCCGCCCGTGACGGAGCCAACGGGCGGCGAGCCCACCAGACATGAAGTTGGTGGGGTTCGGGGTTTGGTATCGCACCTGCCCGTTCGCGGATGGCTTCTGTACCAATTTCGTTGATAGGAAGCCAATGTTCAATGAGGCGAGTGTCTGTCATGATGTCTCTGCCTTTTTGCATAAAACACAAGGCAGGTTCCGCGAACCTGCCTCGGCAAGGGGTGAATTCGTCAGTGCGGAGCTACACGTACATCAGTTCGAGCGCATCCAGCACCCGGCGAGGACGGTGGCGATTCTCTAGGCAGGCATGCCACCAACCCGCTTCGCAGTCATGCATACCGCCAATCGCATCAGCGAGCCGCCGTGCCTTGTGCCTTGAATCAGCCCGTCGGACAGCTGTAATGAGCAATCGCAACTGGGTTGCCGTCGGCGCACCTATTGGGATGTAGGTCTCGGAAGGGAGATCGCGAGTGCTGGGAGGCAATTCCACTCCTTCATGCTCAGTCAGGACTGACCGCATGGCATCGTAGCTCAACCCCAAGTCTTCCGGAGGCAAACTGGCTTCGGCAATTCTTCGGCCTCCACCTGTGCGCCCCCTCCGGGCATGGGTCACGTGCACAGACAACCCTTCGCCGCGGGATGCTGTGAAGTAAACGCCGTGGGTTAGCTCACGCCTGGTTCTCACAGTGGGCATGGTTGGCTCCATTTCAGGACTTGGTGTCTACAGGGTGACAGTCAGGTTGATGTCGTTTCGGCTCAGCTGTTGAAAGGTACTTCCAAGTTGTCCGCTGTTGCCATTGGGTCGTATCACCGCCTTGGCATCCGTGGCTCCCGGTTTGCCGGCAAGGTGATGAACCCGATCGATGTCCCGCTTGTGTCCTTGCCACCAGTCCGGGGTCCGATCTCCGAGGTGGACGGAAACGGAACCATCATCGCTGTAGCAGTTCCATGACAGCGATACCGAGTCGTTTGTCCCCTGCCAAACTCCTGCGATGGCCGTCAGCACTCCGTGGTCCGAGTGGCGAATGGTAACTTCGCGGACATCTGCCATCGATTTGCCCTTCTGGTCCAGAAACGCCTCCAGTGCCTTTTTCACCACGGTCACCGGCCCTTCGCCACTGAATACGTTGGTGTCAGTCTCTGGAGCCGGATGCTCCCCATCGTCATTGGCCTCATCATTGTCGTCTTCATCAGCCGGCATGTCGTCAGGCAAGTAGAACCTGAAGTCGTCCCGAATCAACGCAGCATCGACGGGGTGGTCTTTGTCAAAGAGTTGCCCGGTAGCGGAGACGGCACCCAGATGGTCTTGCTTCACTCCATATGCAACCGCCTTTGTGAAGTCCTGTTTGGACAGGAACATCAGCATTGAAGGGCTGTCGATGAACTCCGCATGGAGGTCCAGAAGGCTGGGGCCAAGACTGTTTCTGAGACTGGAGCGCCTCGTCCACTCGGCAGGATTGAGGTGCGGGAGGCCGGGGTCCACAAGCTTGCCGACACCAATTAGCGCATTGACGATGGTCTGCGCCCCCTTGCCTTCCTGATCGGCCTGGCTGATCGTGAGACGTTGCAAATGGCTGCCAATCCACTCCTGCGACTTGCTGGCGGGATAGTACAGGTGGCACCAGTTGCGCTGCACGGAGTGGTGGATCGCCTTCTGGGCCAAGGCCGCCCGTTCCCTTGCCTCGTTCCGCTGGTGCTCCTTCAGCTTCGGTTCCTTGCTCAGCCGCTCATAGGCTTCGCGATTGACAATCGCTTCCTCCAAGTCGCTGGTGCTTTGACGGGATGCGATGAGAAACAGCGCGTTGTTCCTGTGCCTGCGTGGTGCATTGCCGCCGTTGGCAGGCGACTTGTGGAAGAGTTCGGTGAGCTCGGTCTCCAAGTCCGGGTGTTGCTCATGCAGGTGCTCCGGATTGAGAATGCCAAGGTGGACCCTGTCGGGTTCGTCAGGCAGGTTCTGGCCTTTGCTGGGCCACAGGAGAACCTTGAACGGCGCGGAGTGTCTGGGACTGAATGTGTCCCGTACCGCGTCGTCAACTCTGCTCCTGAGCCATTCATGGTCGGTGCGCAGAGCCACTTGGCTGTCTTCGGCCATCTTTCTCAGGCTGGGTTCGTTCGAGAAAAACAGGCCGCGTCCCTGCTCTTGGTTCACGTACAACGCCGTGTTGGCAATGTGTTTGATGGCGCTTTCGGCTAATCCTCTGTCGGGCCACCGGGGTGAAATCAGTGAATTGACTACTTCCTGCTCGGTCAGGCCGCGGTTGGCACTTTGTGCGACCGAACCCAGCATGATGGTCACGGCGGCTTCATGGGCGCCTTCAATGCCCTGGTTGCGGTCACCCGCGATGTCGGCGTTGATGCCGGCAGCGAGTTCCTTCCGTTCAAGTCGGTTGACGAACTGTTCGCGAATGCGGCTTTCCCTGGGGTCGACGTGGTACGGGTGCAGGATGGCGTCCCGCGAATGGTTTGTTTGCTGCAGGTCGATGGTGGCGCTCAGCAGGCGCAGGGTGCCGCGTACCTGTTGGAAGTTCGCGTTGTCGGACAGGCGGTTGTTGATGATGTCCATTAGGTCGGGATGGAACGGATAGCTGTCATGGAAGCGCTTCCGCAGTTCGAGCTTCGCGGAACTTCCAGCCTGGTTCACAACGTCGGCGTAGGCGTCGGCAACGATCCCCCGCTCCGCGTCGTCCCAGGATTCAAAGAGTCGCCGCCGCAGGATGTGAGGCACGTCGGCGGGATCGGACGGCGTTACCGGCTGGGTGATCCGAGCCATCAGGCTGCTGGTGTCACGCAGGATCCGGCCCACCTGTTGCGTTGCTTGTTGCAGGGCATCCGCGCCGGGTTCCGGGGTTGTGATGATCATCACGGCGCGTGGGCACTCGGTCACTGCCGCGGCCAGATCGCTCAGCGTTACGGCAACGGCGTCTCGCTCCGACTGCCGTTCGTCGGTATCCAGCTTGTTGAGAAGCTGAACCAGCTCATCAATCAAGATCAGCACCGGACGATCGCCAATTAGCATCGAAAAACCCGCCACGCCCGGATTGCCGGCAGCAGTCCGGGTTTTCTGGCCTGTAGCCAAGTGCGCTCTGACAGCGTCGGCAATGGACGGTGCATATTGGTCGTCCTTGATGTGGATGCGACCGTGTGCGTCGGCATCCTGACCGTTGATTGCGATGACCCGCGCCCGGTCCGTGGCATAGGCCGGATCGGCGGGGCAATCCTCCGGCGACAGGGAGCGCATGACATCCGGATGCATGGTCATGGCAGCTAGGACAATGGCGGTGTGCGTCTTCCCGCCGCCGAAGCCGGATTCAAAGGCATAGACTCCTTGGCGATTGCTTGCCCGCCCGTTGCATAGCCTGTCCATCACCTGATCGCAGACACTCCGCATGGCCTGCGTTGCATAGGTGCCTTTCAGAAAGGAACGTGCACCGATTGGGGTGTCTACTTCGTTCCGCAGGGCTTGTGACAAGTTGGCTGCGTACGCCTCGCTGGTCTCTTCGGGAGAACGGGGCGTGGCAGTGTCAAAGAGACGCCTCAGGTTGACCGGCATTGGAGCTCCTCGGTTTGGCAGTCAGGGGTTGGTTTGGATGATTTCATGACCTTTCGGCAGTTGGGTGCCATGCAACGCCGCGGAAGGGAATCTGACCGGAATCACGCGTAGTGAGGCTTGGCAGGTGATCTCCGATACAAGACCGGCACTGTTCAACGAGATATTCGGAGTGACTGGAATTTGGTCCATGTCCAGTCTATTGTCTGGCGGACCAGCCTCATTCAACGAACAGGGGTGCCATCTGGGCAGAGGCCATCAAATCCTCCATCTCGTCGTCACGTGGAGCACGTCGAAACGTGGAACCGGCCGCCAGTAGGCGGGACAGCAGATCCGGATCGCCCGCCGAGTTGAGGAACAACCCGTCCTGACCCAACACCCAGTGCACCGCACGGTTGATGTCCGCCTGATGCTCGAACGGCTGGTACCACGTGTTCCGCGACTGGGGCGTTTCGCCCCACGGACCGCGGGTAACCCCCTTGATGGTCTGGACGGCAACGCCGCGTTCCCGGCACACCGCGTTCAGTTGGTTGAAGTCGGATCGGTACTCTTCGTTGCACCAGAGCACATAGTTCCAGGGCAGCAGCACTGAGTCGAACGCAAAGGCTTCGAGGCTGCGCAGGTGCATGCGCGCCACGGTCAAGCCATGGCCGGTGACCCCGATGTACCGTACCTTGCCTTCCTTGCGTGCATCGCAGGCCGCTTCCAAGGCTCCGCCGGGAGCCATGGCCTGATCCCATTGCTCCTCGTCCACCAGGTTGTGCAGCTGGATTAAGTCCAGGCAGTCGGTCTGCAGCCGCACCAGCGAGTTCTCGATTTCCTCCTTGGCTTTGTCGTAGACGCGCCTGCCGGTCTTGGTGGCCAGGAAGAACTCGTCCCGGTGGTGGTTCATCCAAGGCCCCACACGAAGTTCCGAGTCCCCGTAGGACGCGGCCGTGTCGATGTGGTTGACTCCGTGGTCCATAAGCCGCATGAGAAGTTGGTCCGCCGTGGCCTGATCGCAACGGTTGACGGCGAAGGCCCCGAAAATGATGGCGGAACTGTCATGGCCGGTTTGGCCGAACGGCTGTCTGTGGATCATGGCTGGCCCCAACAGGTGGATTGGACGGGATTGTATTGATTGTATGCGGATCGATGCCGATCACGGCGTAGACCGATCGAACAACCCGGCACGACCCGTCATGTCAGGGCTGTGCGGAAGGTGTTGCAAGCCAAACATCCGGATCGACGGCCTTCCGCTATGCAACGGCACAGCATGGTCGTTCAAGGGGGGACACTGGTTCCAGAATGATCGCGGAACCCGACCGCCGAATTGTGAACCTCATCGCCGGGGCAGCGCACGGCCTGGGGGGTGTAAGTCTTACAGTCTGTTTCTACCGGGCAGGCAGCACTACACAGGGATACCCGGAGTCCGACTTGGACGGACATTCCGGGTGCTGAACAATGTGCGCCGGTGCCTTGACCTTTGCCTTCCGCCAAAGAGACATCCGGCAAGTCTGACAGTTATCGGGTCCTATCCCAGGTCCATCCGAGCACGAAGCTGCGCAGTAAATGCGTTGAACCTCAAGGTTTGGCGGCAGGCACACGGTCCCGCTGTCACAGATCAATGCAATGCGGCAACCGAGACAATGGTGTGGATGTGCATGGTGCCGGTGCCTTGGCGGCGCGGACCGTACCGCCTACTTGCCAGAATTCGCGCGACCGTTCTCCCACAGGTGGGGGAGCCGTCCTGCGGCCTGGTCCTGCATCAGGTCGGTGATTGTAGGGAATTGACTGCAGTCCGCGCTGTCCAGCTGCTGTGCGAACCGTGCCGCCTCGTCATTGCTCCAGAACTCGGCAACGAACTGCCGGAGGATCTCCTTCTTGCCGCGTTCCAAGCCGCGTGCCTCGCCTTCCTTTTCCTTGGCCGCAATGATGTTGCCGAATGTGTTCATGACCGCCTCCGCCAATCCAACGCAGGAGATGCTGCGCAACACGCCAAGCGGTTGGGGGTGGTCAACCAACAGGATGCCGGCCGCTGCCTCCCGGTCAAGAAGTCGTTGGGCTGTGACAATGTTCGGGAGGAGCGAAGGGAATTTGACGCGGGCGCGTACCACCTACTTGCGGGGATCGGTGTGACCGTTCTCCTGCAGGCGGGGGAGCCGTCCTGCGGCCTGGTCCCGCATCAGGTCGGCGATCGTGGGGAATTGACTGCGGTCCGCGCTGTCCAGTTGCTGTGCGAACCGTGCCGCCTCGTCATCGCTCCAGAACTCGGCAACGAACTGCAGGAGGATCTCCTTCTTGCCGCGTGCCTCGCCGCGTTCCAGGCCGCGTTCCAGGCCGCGTTCCAGGCCGCGCGCCTCGCCTTCCTTTTCCTTGGCCGCAATGATGTTACCGAATGTGTTCATGACCGCCTCCGCCTCTTCAATGTAGATGATTCTACGCAATTCCCGGCGCAGTTCGGGTTGGTCTTGGAGCAGTTCGTCGAACGCTGCCTTGAACCAGGCCCCGTAGGCCTCGCGCAGGGTTGCGGGTAACCGCAGGACCCGCGGGATGATCCATTCCCGCAGCAACGGCAGAATCTGCTCCGCGGCCTCGTTTGCGCCCCGCCGGATGGCGGCCTGGATGCGCGCCAGGGCGACGATGCCGGTCACCAGGCTCTGCGGGGGGAGCGGATAATCGTCCATCGGGAACACGGGCACCGCGTAGTCGTGGATGTCTAGGAGAGGGCCCTCCTGCAAGCCGTAGCCGTGGGAACCGGGTCTGGATTGCACGGGCTGTCGCCATGTGCCGAAGTGCCGACTGCCGGTACTGATCACCAGGCCGAACACCTCGAGTTCCGGTTGGCGTTGCAGCAGCCCTTCGGCGTATCCGAACATGCGTCGGGTCATGCGGGAGTCGCGCTGCGACTGAAACTCCAGGTGTAGGAGGACGCGGTCCCCGTCGTCACCTTTGCGCGCCAGGGTCCAGACGATGTCCCGGTGCGCCTCCTCGTGGTGCGGCGGGTTGGTCGCGTCGGCGGTCACGGTGGAGGCGCTGACCAGTTCCAGGGGTTCGAAGCCCTGCAGGTCGGGGAACAGGTCGGCGGCATGGAAGTCGAGCAGGTCCCGCACCACGTCCCTTTCGGCGAAGAGGGACTTCAGCGTCCGGTCGTAGGAAAACGGTGTACCGGTCGATTTGGGCGCAGACAATGTGGACCTCCCGCGTTCCTGTGGATGCTATTCCCACCGACCTGAATGTGCTCGGCGTTCCCCGGTTGATGGGTTGCCGCGTCGCCATGGTGGCACGGACTTGCCCCGGACAACGAACGGACTGCCGCCAACCGTGGGCACAGGTCAAGTATCCTCAGCCTGAACCGGCACCAAGGATTACCACCTGTACTCGCTGGTCCCGAAGTTGGCTTCGTAGAACAGCGACACGTGGGTTCCGGGTGGCATCAGGGCATCCACCACCTCCCGGTCCGAGTCGTCCAACGACACCTGCAAGGCGCCAAGGTTGTCTTCGAGCTGTTCCAGCGTACGGGGCCCAATGATGGGACTGGTGATGTTGGGCTGGTTCATCGCCCACGCCAGGGCAAACTGGGCCACCGTGCATCCCTTGCCGTCCGCCAGGGGCTGAAGACCCTCGATGACGTCATAGATGCCTTCGGTCATGCGGCGGGAGCGATCGGGCCGTGCGGCGTACCGGCTGCCCTCGGGCGCACCTTCGCCGCGCTTGTACTTCCCGGTCAACAGTCCACCGGCCAACGGACTCCAGGGGAGAATGCCGACGCCGTAGGTTTGGGCCATGGGCAGCAGCTCCCGCTCGATGCGCCGGTCCAGGATGTTGTAGGGCGGCTGTTCCGTCACAAAGCGGTTCAGGCCGTACTCCTTGGACACCCACAACGCCTCCACGAACTGCCAGGCAGCGTAGGTGCTGGTGCCGATGTACCGGACCTTGCCGTCGCGCACGAGGTCGTCCAACGCCCTGAGCGTCTCGTCGATCGGGATGTCTGTGCGGGGCCGATGCAGTTGGTACAGGTCGATGTAGTCGGTCTGCAGGCGCTTGAGACTGGCGTGGCACTGCTCGATCACGTGCCGGCGCGACGTACCGCCCATGTTGGGATCGTCGTCGGCCATGGTGCCGTGCACCTTGGTTGCCACTACGACCCGCGACCGCTGTCCCGTCCGCTTGAGGGCTTCTCCCAGAATCTCCTCGCTTTGGCCGCGGGAGTACACGTTCGCGGTGTCGATGAAGTTGATGCCGGCGTCGAAGGCAACCTGCAGCATGCGGGCCGCACCATCCACGTCGATGCCGCCTCCAAGGCGGCCGTGGCCGAACAGCATAACCCCCAGGCAGAGGGGAGAGACTTTCACGCCGGTCCTGCCCAACAGTCTGTAATCCATACAATGTCTCCGAGTTGTCTTGGTACGGAGGCCGGGTTTGGCTTGTCTTCCCACCGCGGCACACCTGTTCATCTTGAATCTTAACCGTTATGCCTCATGAATAAGAGCTTTGCCGGTTCCCTGCATCAGTTGACAGTAGCCTTCCGTTCCCTGGACCGGCACCTGAACCTGGTTGAAGAGCGTCGCGCGCGGGTTGGCAAGGCATCCAGGATGGAAAGCGACTCTTCGGCAGTGGTGGAACTCAGCCGGATGTATCTCGACTGCCTCCGGACCATCCCCGGTGCAGCCACGTCCCATTGCGCGGATTCCGAGCAATCGCCCACCGACCATATGATCCTCGCCTCTCGCCACACAGTCTTGACCGGCCTGTGCCAAACCTGGCTGGATCAGGGATCCATACCGGATTTATTTGACATAAAGTGGCTGCATCAACTGGTCGGGGCGATAGGGGATGCCGATCGTGCGATTCGGCCCCAATGGGAAGCGTATGCCGGGTGGGGCCGGTCGGCCCTGCGTGGATTTGTGGCGGACCAGTACGACTGCCTGTTGGACAGCGTCGGGGGTTTGACGGAGGAGGAACTTAACGAACCGGGAGTCGTGGGCGATTGGAGCGCCCGGGACACGTTGGCCCACGTGTTGGCGTGGGAAGAATATGGGTGGGCCATCCTGTCCCAGTGGCCCGAGCCCAAGACAGGGACTCTGACTCGGTGGGAGGTTGGCGATTCGGAGGAAGAGGCGAACGCATTGTTGTTGGACCGCTACGCGGAATCGAACCTGATCGACGTGCTCGGCGATCTCTATACGTTTCGGCGCCGTACACTGCGTTTCATTGATGACTGCGACGAATCCAAGTTCGATTCAGTCGGTTCCTATGGTCTGGGCGAAACCGGCAGCCTGACCCTATTCCTCCTGTCCATGGCGTGCCACTGTACCGAACACGCACTGCAAATCCTGGATGCCCGCGAACGGGGCCGCGCAGATGCGTAAGGACGCCGATTCCTGTGCATCGGCGATCAACGGATTGGATGCCATGACCCGCGGACCCGGGTCCGCTTTCCGACACCCCGCGGCAGCCGAGAGACGATCGTCCCGCAGCCTATCGGCGCAAGGTCAACTACCTTGTCCGCTCAGACTGCTGCGGAACTCTTCGGCCTCTTTGGCGGCACCCACGGGAATCTGGTCGGATACCAGTCCTCTTTCCTCGATGTTGGCAGCGGCCTGCTGCTCGACGAGCCAGTTGCCGAAGTATTCGTCAATGACACTCTCGAGGGCGTCGGCGCTGATGGGGGCGTTCGGATCCGAGTCGGTGACCTGGATGAGGTGGTAGCCGAATTCGGTCTCGACCGGTGTGCTGGTCTCGTTTACGGCCAGCGCAAAGGCGGCTTCCTCAAAGGCCGGCACCATCCGCCCCTTGGCAAACCAACCGAGATCACCCTGGTTGAATTCCGCAGTCGGATCGTCGCTGTACAGATCGACCAGGTAGTCGAAACTCTCGCCCAGTTCAAGTCTGGCTATCAGACTCTCCGCCAAGGCCAGGGCCTCTTCCGGGGTGCGCCCCGCCGAATCGGATTCATTCCCTCCGGGCTGGTCTTCGAACGCGATGAGAAGATGCCGGGCTCTGATGCGGAGTTCGGTGGTCTCGACATTGCCCTCGGTGACATGGCTCCTGACCATCTCGCGCAACAGGCCGTATTCCAGGATTTGCCGGTACTCGTCCAGCGTCAGGCCGTTGGTGTCGTCCAGTTCCTCGGCCAGTCCCGCGGTGCCCTGACTCAACTCCTCCTCGGAGATGATGTCAATCGCCTCCGCTTCGGGATCGGTGGCTGCCGCATCGTCTCCGGCATCCGCAGCCTGCTCCGAGGCGGCTGCCTCGCGGGCCGTGATTGTGGCCGTGGCTTGGGCGGGGGTGTACTTGGAATAACGGGAGGCCACTTCCGCCTCGAGCAGTCCGTCCAGTTCCGCACCGGAAACGCTCAGCCCCGCTTCCCTGGCGGCCTCGGCGATCAGCAGGTCCTCAATCATCGTGGACTTAACCCGCACCCCCATGGTGAATTCGTCCGACAGTGCGGTCTGCAGGACCTGAATCTCGTTCAGGAGATTGACCTGGCCGGCGAACTGCTGTTGCAGGAACCTCATGGACTCGTAGCGGTTCAGGGTCAACTGTCTTTCGTACCGGTAGCGGTTGCGGAAGTCCTGGATCGTGACGTCGGTTCCGTTGACCGACACCACCAGCCGGGCCGGTACCACGAGGAAGCTGTACACCGCGCCGATCACCACCAGCAGGAGGGCAATGCCGGTCGCGATCCCTCCCAGCAGCAGGAATTTCCGATCGCGTTCCCTCTGCCTGGTTGCGAGGAGGATTTCCTTTCGGGTTTGCCGGCGCGGAGCTTCTTCGGTTGTGCGTTTCTTCTTGGCCATGGAGGTCGCCCAAGCGCGGATGCCCGGGTCCGGTGGGATGGATCTGGTGCCGGGCTCGGCCGGCCGCTCGCTTAGCGGCGGCCCCGAATATGGCTCGGTGTGTATGGCAGCATGGCCAGGTGGCGCGCCTGCTTGATGGCGGTCTTCAGGCGTCGCTGCTTCTTGGCGGACACGCGGGTCTTGCGCCTGGACAGAATGCGCCCCTGACGATCCACGAACTGCGACAGGATCTCGATGTTCTTATAGTGGATTTGTTCCAGTGGAACATCGGTCGCGACGTGGCGGGGTCGGAAGCGCGATTGGCTGGGACCTTGGTTGGCCCTGTACACGGGTGGCACGCGCTTTCTCGGATCAAGGGTGGTTGGATCCGGTTCGGGCGGAGGTGCCGGCCGCGCTCTTGCAGACCGACCGTCTGAAGGGGCGGTCGCAGGTGCCGCAGCCTTCGTCTCGGTGGTGGCCGCAGGGGCTGGTTCGGGTTTCGCTTCGGGGGTGGCTTCCGCAGTCTGTTCGGCCTTGGGTTCCGGATCCGATTCCGGTTCCGGAGTGGCGGGAGCGGCCTCCGATGCGGAGGCGTCCGCGACTTCAGCTGCGGCGGCTGCAGGGGCATCGTCGGATCCAGCCGACGGTGGAACGGCGGTTGTTGGCTCCTCAACGTTGGCGGCTGTTGTTTCCTTGGTTTCCTGTTCGTCGCTCATGTGGGTTTCTCTGTGGTATGGGGTGTTGTCTGCCTGACATCCGCCTGGCTGCATCCGTTGCCAGAGGTCAGGCAACCGGGTCCCGGATGACTAGGTAGCGCATCACGTTCTCGCTCAAGTTGAGCAGGCGTTCGACTTCGGCGACCTTGGACGGATCAAGGTCGATGTGCAGCATGGTGTAGTGGCCTTCCGTCTTCTTGTCGATCGGATAGGCCAGCTTGCGTATGCCCCAGGAATTTTCGAATACGATTTTGCCGTCGTTGCGGTCGACGACCTGCAACACTTCCTGGTGGGCGTTTTCGAGCTCGAGGTCCCTCAGCTCAGGAGGCAGCACGTATACCAGTTCGTACGTGCGTGTATCAGCACTCATCAATCCACCGCTCCTTCCACGGGTTTGCACGCGCCCCGTGACGCGCACAGAAGAATCAGGCGCAACAGTCTAACACCCGCGCCCGGAGGAAAGGCACAATCGTAATGCGGTGCAACCGACAGGGAGCCGACTGTTGCCGGGGAGACCCGCCGGTTAGTGGGCGCGCGCCACGCAGAGCACGGTGTCGGCTTCATCATCCAATGGTTCCCGGTGGTAGCCACCCCACAGGTGGACGACGTCGAATCCGGCCGCGTCCAGCATCAGCTCCAATTCGTGGGGCCAGAGAAACCGCAGCCTGAAAGTCACGGTCGTTTCCAGGTGCCGTCCGGACAGACTCGCCTGCGACAGAAGGATGTCCGTGGTTTGGACCTGGCGCACCCAGTCGACGGTGCGGCCCATCCACTTGGTGGTTTCGATGCCGTCCGGTCCGTGCCACGCGTCCACCTGGATCAGGGCACCGTCGTCCGCAACGAGCTGTTCAACCGGCGGATTGAACAGGTCCAGTACAAGCAAGCCGTCGGCTCTAAGGTGACGACGCAGGCAGGACAGCGCGGATTGCTGCTGCTCCGGGCCGTCCAGGTGCATCAGGCTGTTCGAGGCACAGACGGCCAGGCCGAAGTCCGGATGCATCAGGCGAAAGTCGGCCATGTCCGCCTGCAGCAGGAGTGGTTGGTGCGCGGGCGGCACGGTGGCCAGGTTGTGCCTGGCCAGTTCCAGCATTTCGGGACAGATGTCGATCCCGGTGCAGCGGGCATCCATTGCCAGTTCCATCAGCACGCGCCCGGTGCCGCATCCTGCTTCAAGGACCGGGCCGCCCGTGTTCCGGGCCAGTTCCTTCAGGAGCGGGATGTCCGCCCTAAAGTTGCGGTAGTCCCAATCGTAGAAAGGGCTGAACCGGGCCAGGTTGGCAAGGAGATCCTCACGGTCGTCACATATGGCAAGAGGATTGTTGGCAGGCGGATGAGAGCGTGGATGGGCCCCGGAACCTTTGATAGTTTGTCGTTTTCGGACCATTGGGCAGGATGCGCAGGTGTGTTGCGGACAGGAAGTGGACTGGTGGGGATCCACTGTGACATCTGTGCACAGGGGGTCGTTTGGATTGGCTCGCGCCATGCTTTGGCAAGGGGCTTATATCGATGAGTTGACAACCGATACGCAATCCGGCCCTGGTGGACCGGACCGCACAGGCGTGGACGGACCCCGCCTGCCGTGTTCGCGGGTCGTCGAGGTCCCCAACGGGATCGCCTCTCGCCGCGCAGAAGCCCCTGCCCCGCGGGCCTGTCCGGTCAGGGGAAGTCCCCTGGCCAGAATGTTGATGGCGGCGTTGTGGTCTGCGTTCGCAGTGTGTCCACATGCCATGCACTGGAATTTTGGCTGTGTCCTGCGGTTCTCCTTGCTGATGTGTCCACACGCCGCACAGGTTTGCGATGTGTAGGCCGGATCCACCCTCACCACCAAGCCGGCCTTGTAGTCCAGGTTGCGTTCCAACCGCCCCCAGCCGGAGGCCAAAATCTCCCGGTTGAGTCCGGACTTGGCCTTCACGTTCGTGCCGGGCTTCTCCTCCGTGCCCTTGGCGCTTTGGGTCATGCCTTGCGTGTTCAGGTCCTCTATCACCACGACGTGCGCCGTGTCGGCCAGTTGGCGACTGTGCTGGTGGGCGGCATTCTCCCGTCGTCGCCTCTTCTTGCGGTGCAGCTTCCGCAGTTGGCCGCAGATGCGCCGGCCGCGGTTGGACAGGGGTTGCCCGGACTGCCTTGAACGCGCCCGCGCCTTGGCCGCCTTGCGTTCCTTGCGCCGGATGTTCGCGTCCGGTGTGGAGGTGTCGGGCATGGAGTACACCACACCCTCGCTGTCCGTGGCCTGCCGGACATTGCGGTCCACCCCCAACTCGCCGTCCTTGGCGGCCGGTTTCAAACGCGCTGTCGGCACCGCGTAGGCAACGGTTGCATACCACTTCGGATGCCGGTCCGTGCCTTCCTTCAACAGCCGCACGGTCTTGGGCGCGCACCCCCGGTACGGAAAATTGCGGCCGCGCTCCAGCCGCACCCACCCCATCCGGGGCAGGTGCAACCGATCGCCGTCCATCCTCACCTTGTCCGGAATGGTGAAGCCGTCGGGCTTGCGTCCCTGCCGGCCCTTCCGTCGCGGGAAATACTGGGGCTTGCCGTCGGACTTCCGCCGGGGCAGGAACCTGCCCTCCGCTTTGGCCTCGGCGTGCGCCTTGTGGAAACGCCGGTAGGCACCATCCAAATACTTCAGCACATGACGGACGGGACCGCTGGGCAGATCGCGCAGCCAGGACAAATCCTGGTCCGCGTATACGGTGCCTTCGGGCGATGCCAGGAAAGCCTGGAACTCGCGGTCGTACTTCCCGCTGCGGATCATGGCGAACCGCTTGTACATGGTCTGCCAAGTCCGGCTGGGGTCCACAAGCAGTGGCCGCTGCGCCTCCGGGAAGTCGGTCCACCGTCCGTAGCCCCGGGCCTTGCGGGCCATGCGGTATCTCCAGTCGTTGTAGGCCAGGAACAGATTCCACACAAAACGGTTGGCGCCCGCCGTCTGGGCACACAACTCCGCCTGCCCGCGATGGTCAAATCGCACCCGGTACCGCTCGCTGCGGATCGCCGTGGGTTTTGTTGCAGGAGCGGGTTCAGCCGTTTGGGTTGGCATTTTCAACCTGCCTGTCAGGGAGTCGTGAAGTGTTCCACCACTCACGGCTTCCGCTAGCCTACCATCCCAAAGGCAATCCTTCGGGATGGTCGCGTGGTGATGGCACTGTTTCAGTTTCGTTGATTTTGCTCAGGTCGCTGTATCGGCACCTTCCCGTGTTCCGTCCCCTGCCTACCCCCGCCTCAGCTGAGGCACATGACATGGCCTGAGACCGGCGAATCAAACCTGCTGCCCGCGCACGGAACATGCCGAGGACGGCCTGGAACCAATATCAACGAGATTGAAACAGTGCCCGTGGTGATACTGTATCAACGGGGTTGAAACAGTGCCCATGCCTGCCGCACGGTCTTGATCCCCTGTTGTCAACTCATCTATATAAGCCCCTTTGGCAACGTTCCTTTGGGCACCCCCTTTGAGTTCGGGGCCCCTGAATGGTACCGGCCTCGGAGACCACACCGATTCTGTTGGCGTGGATGTTCAGCCATGGTGGGGGCGACATGGGTCGGCTTTCTGTCGGGTCGATGCCGGAAAGGGTCGATCAATTCGTGGCGGCGCGGCTGTTCCCGCTTGGGGGAATCGTGCCAATTGCGAAATCGGCTTGAATGCGTTCATGGTGTGGGCTATCATGATCTTTTGCCTTCCGGCGCGCGGAGCGTGTCATCGAAACCTGCCGCGGGGGCTGTCTCCTTGTTCAAGCCGACGCGGTGCCGCGTCGGCGGTTCGAACCATTCCGATACCGGTAGTGACATCATGGCCATGCAGGACAAACCCCAAATTCCGATGACGCGCGCCGGCAAGGCCCGGCTCGAAAATGAGCTGGCGGAGTTGAAAGGGGCCCGCCGCATGGAAATTGCCGAGGAACTGAAAGAGGCAATCTCCCATGGCGACCTGCGGGAAAACGCCGGGTACGACGAGGCCAAGCGCTCCCAGGCCATGCTCGAGATTCGGGTCAAGGAAATCGAGACGGACCTGGCCAACAGCGTGCTGATTGAGGACATGGACGCGGCCGCCGGCAAGGTGACGGTGGGCGTGACCGTGGTGGTGCAGGAGACGGGCGGCACGCTTGAGGAGTCGTTCCGCATCGTTGGCAAGACCGAAGCCGATCCCGCACAGGGTCGCATCAGCAATGAAAGCCCGTTGGCGCAGGCGTTGCTCGGCAAGGCGGCGGGAGAGGTCGCCGACTTCACAACGCCCATGGGGCAAACCACTCGGTTCAACATCGTGAGGGTTGAGCCGTGACGGCCGCGGGCACGGCCTCGACCGGGGAGTCGGATCCGCCCCGCCCTTTCGACCCGGCCCGTCTCAACGACCAGGAGCAGGCGCGCCTACACAAGCTGGCGTTGCTGAGGGCGCAGGGGCTCGACCCCTACCCGGCCCGCGTCGAGCGCACCCACACGATCGCCGAGGCCCGTGCGCTGGAGCCGGGCACCGACGACGATGCTCCGCAGGTTGCCGTGGCCGGCCGCATCGTGCTGCTGCGCGATCTGGGCCGGATGTCGTTTGCCCAGCTGGACGACGGCACCGGTGCCATTCAGATCATGGTGCGCCGCAACCGGGTGGGGACCGACTGGTACGGCGAGGTCTGGAAGGCCTGTGTCGACCTGGGCGATTTCCTGTCGGTCCGCGGGAGCCTGGTGCTGACCCGAACCGGCGAGTTGACGGTGGACGCCCAGGCCTGCACGGTGGCCGGCAAGGCGCTCAAGCCCCTGCCCGACAAGTGGCACGGTTTGCAGGACCCCGAAGCGCGGTACCGGCGGCGCTATGTGGACCTGCTGGCCAACCCGGAAGTGCGGGAGGTCTTTCGTCTCCGTGCCCGGACCGTCCGTTCCATTCGGAACTTTCTGGACGCTCTCGGCTATCTCGAGGTGGAAACACCGGTTCTGCAGCCCATCTACGGTGGCGCGGCGGCGCGGCCCTTCACGACCCACCACAATCAACTGCACCAGGACCTGTACCTGAGGATCAGCTTTGAGCTGTATCTCAAGCGTCTGATTGTGGGTGGCCTGGACCGGGTGTACGAAATCGGCCGCGACTTCCGCAACGAAGGCGTCAGTTTCAAGCACAATCCCGAGTTCACGCAGTTGGAGTTCTACGAGGCCTGGTCGGACTATCAGGGCATCATGGAACGCCTCGAAGCCATGTTGGCCCAGGTGGCGGTTGACGTGTGCGGCACGACGGAGGTCGCGTATCAGGGCAGGACCGTCTCGTTCGCCCCGCCCTTTGAACGAATGACCCTGAGGGATGCCATCCTCGAGCACACGGGCCTGGACATCCATGAACTTGCCGCGGAGGCCGACCTGAGGGACGCCATGCGCGCCCGGGGCATGGACACCGGGGACGATCCCAACTGGGGCAAGTTGGTCGACTCCCTGCTGTCGCGATACGTGGAGCCGCGGGTGACCAACCCGATGTTCCTGTACGAATACCCCAAGGCCATTTCGCCGTTTGCCAAGGGCGTGCCGGGGGAACCGCGGCTGGTGGAACGCTTCGAGCTCTTCGCTGCCGGGATGGAAGTGTCGAATGCCTTCACCGAGATCAACGACCCGATGGATCAGCACCAGCGGTTCCTGGGCGAGAAGTTCCTGCGCGAGCACGGAGACGACGAGGCGCACCAGGTGGACGACGACTTCGTCGAGGCCCTGGCCTGGGGCATGCCGCCCACCGGCGGCTGCGGCGTCGGCATCGACCGCTTGACGATGCTGCTCGCAGATCGTCCCAACATCAGGGAAGTGATCCTCTTCCCCCATCTGCGGGACGCCGATCCGGGCTGACACGGCGCGCGGCCGTCGGTCCCGGTGCGGGCCATGCGGGCGGCGGCTGCCGAAACCGCCACGAAAAAGCCAGGCCCAAACGGCCTGGCTTCGTATGACTGCTGTCTACAGTCGGGGCGAGAGGATTTGAACCTCCGACCTCAGCGTCCCGAACACTGCGCGCTACCCACCTGCGCTACGCCCCGTGGAGGCACCATTGTGCGTTCGGCCGCAGGCGTTGTCAACTAATTCCATGGCCAACGCCCATGGCCGCGGGCGGGCCCGCGTCAGTTGGACAGGAACCTGGGAAGGCCCGAACTGGTGCGCTGGGACGTGCGGACGGTCTGGATGCGTTCCACCGTGCTGTCCCCGGGTGCCTTGGCGGTTGCGGACTTGGTGGGATTCAGCGGCTGGGTCCGCCTGGGGGACGGCACCGGGCGCTCCCGGCTGTCCACTGTGGCCGCGGGTTCGAGGGGGATCGGAATGCCCGTCGCCAGCAGCGTGACCTGCAAGTGGTCGTCCATGTCCGGATCCATGGCCCAGCCGGAGAAGATTTCGGCGCTGGGGGCCACCGCACTGGCAATGGCGTCGCCGATGTCCTCCAGTTCCTTCATCTGGGGCGAGTCCTTGGACTTGACGTTGTAGACCACGGCCGTGGCCCCGTCGATGGTGGTGTTGAGCAGTGTGCTCTGAACCACCGCCTGGACGGCTTCCTCCGCCCGGTTTTCGCCCTGTGCCATGCCGATGGCCATGAAGGCGCCGCCGCCGTGCTGAATCACGGAGCGGATGTCGGCAAAGTCGAGGTTGATTTCCCCGGGCACGGTGATCATGTCGCTGATGCCCAGAACCCCCTGCATGAGCATCTGGTCCGCAATGCGGAAACACTCGACCGCCGAGGCCTTCTTGTCGGAAATCTCGGTCAGCCGATCGTTTTCGACGACGATCAGGGCGTCCACCTGCTCCTGCAGCTGCTGGAGCGCGGTTTCGGCGGTTCTGCGCCGCTTGATGCCCTCGTGCTTGAATGGCATCGTGACGACGCCGACGGCCAGCGCCCCGGCATCGCGGGCGGCTTCCGCAACCAGCGGTGCGGCGCCCGAGCCGGTGCCGCCGCCCATGCCGGCCGTGATAAAGATGAGATCGGCGTCCTTGACGACTTCGTAAATCTCGGACAGGCTCTCCTCTGCGGCCTGCTTGCCCAGTTCCGCCTGGGCCCCGGCCCCGAGGCCCCTGGTCAAATCCTCCCCGATTTTGACCCTCTTGGGCGCGTTGGAGAGGTTGAGCGCCTGCTGATCCGTGTTGATGACCACGAATTCCACACCGTGGACCTCGCCCATCATGCGGTTGACGGCATTTTGACCGCCGCCTCCGACACCCACCACCTTAATATTGCAGAAGTTCTCGTGGAACTGGGGTTCGGGCAGATTGGTTTCGTGCAGGGAATCGGCTGTCGTGGCCATGCCGTACCTCGGGAGTTACTTGTTTTGCCGTCGAAGTATATGGGGATGCAAGCAAGGATGAACCGATGCTGGCGCAGGTACTAGTATGCCATGCATGGCCTGGCATCGGCTCCCCCGCGGCAGGGGAATCCTAAACGACCTCCGCAACTGCTCCAAACCGCTGCGCGGGCTGCGGCACGGGGCGGTGGTTGTCCATGACGGTCCGGCTAGCCGGGCAGGAAACCGGCAACGACCGTCCGCAGCGACCGGATCCACCCGCGGGCCGGTTCGGGTCTGGCCTGGCCTTCTGCGGGTTGCGCCGGACGGTGCGCCTCCAGGCCCCACAGGAGAAGGCCGGAAATGGTGGCGAATTCGGGCGAGCGCACTTCCGCGGCCAAATCCCTGACCGGTATCGAGGGCGGAACGGTGCCGGTGCGCACCGGCAACCGGAACCGGGCGCGGCAACTGTCGGCGATGCGCGGTAGAAGGCTGCCGCCGCCCGTCAACACCAGTCCGGCCGGAATCAGCCGGCGGCACTCCGCCTTGACCAAGTGCCGATCCAGCCGATCCCACAACTGGCCGACGCGCTGGTGCAGGACCTGGCACAGGTGCCGGGTCGACACGCTGATGTGCCGTTGGTCGCCGAAGACCTCCGCGGTCACCTCGCCGGCCAGGCTGGACGGGAGTTCCATGGCCGAACCGTGCGTGATCTTGAGCTGCTCGGCCACCCGGCTGGGACAGTGGAGACTGTGGGCCAGTTCGCGCGTCAGGTCGTTGCCGCCCAGGTTGAGGGCTCCCGCCACCTGAAAGCGGCCTCGGGCATAGACGGCGAAGTCGGTGGTGCCGGCGCCGATGTCCACCAGGACAACGCCCATGTCCATTTCCTCGCGCGTCAGCACGGCGCGGGCACTCGCCAAGGCCGAGGGCACCAGGTTCTCCACCTGCACGTCCAGGGCCGCAAGGCAGGCCAGCTGGTTGCTGATGGCGGCGGAACTTCCCGTGACCAGCCTCGCTTCCACCCCCAGGTAGCCGGCGTGCATGCCTTCCGGTTCACGGACCTGATACTCGTCGTCAATCATCCAGCTGCCGGGGAGTGCCTGGACAATTTGCTGATCGGGCCGCACCTTGATCTGCCGTGCCTTTCGCAGCACCTGTTCCATCAAGGCCTCGCCCACCGGTTCGTTGCGGCTGGCCGGAATCCGAGCCCGGCTCGAAAGCGTGGTCAGGTGGCTGCCACTCAGGGACACCAAGGCATTGCGCACCGTGGTCCCGCTCATTTGTTCGGCGGTGGCCAACGCCTCCGACAGGCTGGCCTCAACGGCGCGCATGTCGGTTACCGAGCCCTGTTGCAGGCCTTCCGTTTCGGACTGGCCCCAACCGTCAATGACCGTGTAGCCGCCGCGCGGCTCGTGCACCGCGATGGCGGCACAGGTCTTGGCATTGCCGATTTCGATGGCGCAGATGGTGGAGCGGTCGGCCATGGCTGGAAAGGAAAAAGCCTAGCGGTAGTATGGTTTGGAGAGCGGACGCACGTCGATCAGTTCCGCGTTCAACTCGCGGGACTCAAGCCAGTGCCAAATGCCCTGGAGGTTGGCCAGCTTGCGTTCCATGTGCAGGCTGTCGCCCCAGACCACGCGTGTGGAGCGTCCCGGCAGCACGAAGTTGAGGCCGTGTGCCTGGGTGAAGTGAAACGCTTGCAATTCGTCGGGCTGGCCGGGGGTCGCCAACAAACTGCCCCTGATGGCCAGAATGGTCGCGACCAGGTCGGGATCCAATCGGCTTTGGCGGCTGTCGACGGCGTACGGCCGTGCCAGTTGCGCATGGCCCTGCCAATCGAACAATGTCAGGAATCCGGTCGGCTCGTCCGGCACCAACGCCACCTGGCTGGCAATCCGGCGCGGGATTCCGGCCGCATTGACGACATACGTGCCGTATTGCGTAACCCAAGCCAGGGTTGGCATCGCCTCGTCCACCACGGCCTTCACCTGGTCCGGCAACTGGAGGTGGACTTCCGCCTTGGCCACGAAGGGATTGCCGAGGGCGGCTTGGCGCAGCGCACGCGGCTGGAGCGCGAAGATGCTGCGACCTACCACCTGGTCGAACTCCCCCGCGTCGGCGGGGGTCAGGTGCGCATCCAGCGTGGAGGAGGCATAGGGGCTGCGCACGTCCACCGACAAGGATGCCCGCGACACCTCAAAGCGGCCGTCCACCGCGAACCAGGTGAGCAGGGCCACGGCGGCGGCCGCCAGCATGGCACTGCCCCATTTGCTGGCATACCAGCCCGTGCCCAGCAGAAAGGGCCATGACCAGACGTCGAACAGACCTTCCAGATACTCCCTGATCTGGGCCGACACGGGAGCCGCAGTGCGGCGCCAGAAGGTTCTGACGGTGTGTTGCCAGGTGCTTTCGACCGGGCGGCGGCGGCGATGGGTTGACGGGGGAGAGCGACGCGGGAGCATGACGGAGAGTGTGACGAAGCGTCCCTACAGTGTGGTTTTCAGCCGCTGCTTGCGCTGATGCCTGGCCACCGCGATGTCCAGCAACCGATTCAGAAGATCCGGATAGGACAGCCCGGAGGCTTCCCACATTTTGGGGTACATGCTGATGGAGGTGAAGCCGGGAATCGTGTTCACCTCGTTTAGATGGATTGTATGGTCTATCGGGTCTACAAGAAAATCCACCCGCGCCATGCCGCAGCAGTCGAGGGCCTTGAACGCGCGGATGGACATGGCCTGCAAGGCGGCCGTCATCTCGGCCGGAACCGGTGCCGGCACCAGCAGCTCGGAACCTGCATCGGCATACTTGGCTTCATAGTCGTAGAAGTTGTTGCCCGGCCTGATCTCGCCCGGCAGGCTGGCTTTGGGGTTGCGGTCCCCAAGCACGCTGACCTCCAGCTCGCGTGCATTGGGCACGGCTGTTTCGACCAGGACCTTGTTGTCGAACTGACGGGCGTGGCGGAGCGCAGGGAACAGGCTGGCCAGTTCGTCGACGCGCGACACGCCCACGCTGCTCCCCATGTTGGCAGGCTTGACAAACAGGGGCAGACCCAGGTCCGCCGCCAACGCATCCGGATCCTGGCGGGCCACGTCCTCCGCCGTGTCGAGGCGCAGGGTCCGGTGGGCCACCATGGGCAGGCCGGCCGCCTGCAGGAGCGGTCGGGCGACCGCCTTGTCCATAGCCAGGGCACTGCCCAGGACCCCGCTGCCCACGTATGGCAGGCCGGCCAGTTCAAGCAGGCCCTGGACCGTGCCGTCCTCGCCGTGCGGTCCGTGCAGGATCGGAAAGACAACCTCCACTTCCGCCAGTGCCGTGCGCGTGTCGCGGTCGGGTAGGTGCAGGCCGTCGGGCGGCGGTGCGGGGCCTGCCGCCAACAGCATGCGGGCATCCGGCCCGTTCAGCCATCGGCCTTCGGCGGAAATGGCCATGTCCACAATGTCGTGTCCCGCCTTGGCCAGGGTTGTCCGCACGCTGGCGGCGCTCTGCAGCGACACTTCGTGCTCGCTGCTGCGGCCCCCGTAAATCAATGCAACTCTCATTTGGCACCCCGCCTTGCGGTTGTCATGCGGATGGATCGAGCAGCGCGGCGGTGTACCGGTCCGCCTCGCGTCCGGCCAGGCCGATTTCCGGTTTTAGCCAGATGCCGGTCTCGTTCCGGACCCGCACTTGCACCGTAGCCATCAGCTTCAGTACATCGGCTGCGCGCCCCGTGCCGGGTTCGCCCAGATTCACCAGGAAATTGGCATGGAGGGTGTCCACCCCCACGGTGCCGCAACGCAGGTTCTTGCAACCCGCCTGTTCGATCAGCGCGCCGGCAAATCCGTTGGGTGGATTGCGAAACGTGCTGCCCAGGCTGGGCAGCACCGGTTGGCTGCGGCGTCGGTGGTCGAGGTTGGCCTTGGCTGTGGCCCGGATCTGTTCGGGATTCCCGGGAATGAGCCGGAATTGGGCTCGTATCACGGGTGCCGTCGGCACCCGGCGGTTGGCGGCGGTCTGCTTGAGCACGCTGTCGCGATAGGCGAGGTCCAGTTCCCGCACCGGCAGCCACTCCGGTCCTTGTCCCGGCATGGCAACCTCCGCCGCGACCAGATGTTGGGCGGTGTCGCTGCCGTGGGCACCGGCGTTGCCGACCACGGCGCCACCCACGGTGCCGGGTACACTGACCGCCCACTCCAGACCGGTCAGGCCCTTTCGGATCGTCATGCGCGCCAATTGCGCAAGGGGCATGCCGCTGTCGGCCCGGACCAGCACACTGTCCGGCCGTGGTTCAAAGACAACCTCCCGGCAGAGGTTCAACACGGTCAGCCCCGGGATGCCGTCATCGAGAATCAGGGTGTTCGAGCCCCCTCCCAACACAAACGGAAACTGCCCTTCGGCCTGCGCGCAAGCCGCCAGGCGTGCCAGATCGGTCGCGCGCCGCACCGTGGCCAGCACCTCGGCCGGGCCTCCGATGCGCAGGGACGAGTAGGGGGCGAGACGGGTTTCCGTCCGCGGGTCCAGATTCAGTGTCCGGGCCATGTGCAGCGCAGCCGCGGGATTCCAGGAGCCGGCCATCTACTTCACCCCGCAGGCCGCAACGTTGCGGGACGGCGGTGGATTCTGCGCAAGGGCCGCCGTCAGTTTGTCGGTCAGCCGGGGAATGTCCCCGGCGCCCATCAGGATCACCGCATCCCCTGTGTGCAGCCGTTTCGCCAAGTGCACCGAGGCCTCGTCGAACGACCCGGCATGCAGCACGTGGGAGTGAACCACCTGTTTGCTCAGGGCTGCCCCGTCCATGCCGGCCGCAGGTGTCTCCCGGGCCGCGAAGGTCGGAAGGATCAGGACGCGGTCGGCTTGCGCGAAGGCGTTCCCGAATTCGGGCCGCAGGGCTGCGGTACGGCTGTAGGTGTGGGGTTGGAACACGGCCCAAAGCGTGCCGTGGGGAAACCGGTGTCTGGCCGCCGACAGGGTTGCCCGGATGGCCGACGGATGGTGGGCGTAGTCGTCGACCAGGACGATCCCGGCGGCCGTGCTCCGAATCTCGAATCGGCGGTCCAGGGCACGATAGGACGCCGCGGCCGCGGTGATGGCTTCGGGTCCTCCGCCCGATGCCCGTGCCGCCAGCCAGGCCGCCGCTGCGTTGGCACGGGCATGGGCGCCGGGTGCCTGCAGCCGCAGTTTGTGGGCTGCACCCGTTGCCCTTTCGCGCAACGTCATGGCACTGCCTTCGGGGCTGCCGGGTGCTTCTGTGATCCAGTCCGCGGAAGGATGGGTGCCGAAGCCGACCAGTTGGGCCGGGCCGACCAGGCCGCCGCCGACCCACTCCCGCAGGTTGCGGTCGTCCGCGTGGTAGATGAGGGTGCTGCCTGGTTGCATGCGGCCCGCGAACGCCGTGAATGCGGTGCGCAGTTCGCCAAACGACCGGTAGCAGTCCGGGTGGTCCCATTCCATCGAGGTGACGACGGCCACGGTTGGACGCAGGCCCAGAAACATGCGGTCGTATTCGTCGGCTTCGATTACGAACAACGGGCCTTGTCCGTCCCTGCCGCCCGGAAGGTCCGGATGACGGGCTCCGACGATGTGACCAGCCTTCACGCCTGAGGCCTGGAGCATCCAGGCGCACATGGCGGTCACCGTGCTCTTGCCGTGTGTTCCGGCAACGGCGGTCACCTGTTTTCCGGCCAGCATTGCCGGCAGGAACGCTTCCCTCGTCACGACCGGAAGTCCCAGGTCCCTGGCGGCCGCCCATTCGGCATTGCGCCAGGGAACCGCACTGGATCGCAGGATCACATGCGGTCGCGCCGCCTTGGAGAGGGTGCGCAGGAAGCGGCCGTCCTGGACGGTCAATACGGTGATGTCCCGTCGGGACAATTCGTTCGTGGCCGGTCCGGGGCTGGGCTCGCTGCCGGTGACAGTGCAGCCGCGCTCGAACAGCACCGCGGCGATCGCGGACAGACCGGCTCCACCGATGCCGATGATGTGGCAGCGGAAGTCCCGGGGACTGGCACGCAGCCGTTCCTGCCACGGGATGCCGCAGGGCAAGGCTTGTTCGCTCGTCATGTGCGGATGACCACTTCCGGTTCCGCCTGGCGCTGCCGCGGCCGGGATTTGCGGCTCATCAGGTATACGGCCACCGCGATCAACGCCGGTGTGGCGATGTTGATCCAGTTCTCCGCCAGCCGGCCAGGCAGGGCGGCGGTACGCCGGACGCCGTCTGGCGCCGTCCGCACGATGTCGACGACATCGGTCAGGGATGGCCAGACGTCCGGCACCGGCGGAGTCAGTTCGGCCACGGCTGGCAGCACCAGCCACCAGACCCCAAAACCGTTGGCTGTGGCCAGCAGCGCGCCGGCCAGACGCTCTTGTCGTCCCGGCCGCAAGCGCCGGCCCTTGCGGTGCCAGCGACCGGTAACCCAATAGGCGGTTCCAACCAGGGCGGTCCAGATCGCCAGCGCGGGTACCGAATTCGCAACCATCGCAACGAGGTTGTCACCGGCGACCGGCAGGCTGAACGGCAGCAGGACGGGTCTCCAGCCGCGCATGGCCGCCGGGTCCAGGGAAAGGCTTTCAAGGCCGGGCTGCGCGAGCCACCATGTGCCAATGACCAGGCCCAGCAGGCCCACAACGGTGACCGGGAGTTCGCGGCGTGCCCCGCGCCACCAACCGGAGGCGAACAGGACACAGGTGCTGACAATCAACGTGGCGAGAGTGACGGTCATGGCGACGCGGGGCGCGGGCGGTCAGGGCCGCTGCGGTTTCGGCCGGTCGGTTCCGGGTTCCGGGCGGCCGTTGGCGCAAACCGTGTGCTTGGACAGGGAGGCGATGGCCGTGGCTGCGGTTTCGGCCGCGTTCGACCGGCCCAGTGTTGCCATGCGGGCCGCCATGGTTGTTCGTCGATCCGCATCGCGCAACAGGGGCAGGAGAAGCGTCGGCAATTGGTCGCGTACGGTTGCATCCTCGGTCACCAGACAGGCGCCTGCCTGTTCCAGGGCGCGGGCATTGGACCATTGGTGGCCGCCGGCGATGGGCAGCGGCACCAGGACGGCCGGAGTCCGGGAGGCCGGAAGTTCGCCCAGGACGCTGGCACCGGCGCGCATGACGGCCACGTCGGCGGCTGCCAGGGCCTGGGGGGCCTCCCGGTCCAAATAGGGTCGCACCGCCAGTTTCCCCTGGAGTTCGGAGGCCAGCCCCATCCGCCGCACGGCTTCGGCAACGGCATCAAACTCCGCATGGCCGGTGACCAACAGCACCAATGCTTCCTGCAGCAAGGCCGGCAGATGGTGAAGTATCGCCTGGTTCAGCGATCGGGCTCCCTGGCTGCCGCCCATCACCACCAGCAGGGGGTCCCCCGGTTCGTCGGTCGGCATGTCCATTGCTGCGAGCAGCCTGCGACGGCTGGCGGCCGGATTGTTCATGGCCGCCAGCAGATCCCCGCGTACCGGGTACCCGCACAGCAGACTGTTATGCGGGAAGCACTCCGCGGCCGAGGTCGTTGTGACCAGGACGGTGCGGGCCAGCCGGCCAAGCCAGCGCGCTGTGATTCCGGGTGCCGAGTCGGGCAGCAGCAGGATGAGGGGTATGCCCAGCATGCGCGCTGCCAAGGCTCCGGGCGCGGCGGCATTGCCTCCCGTGGCCAGGCAGGCATCGGGCTGGAAGCGGAGCACATGCAGGCAGGCCTGCAGCGTGCCCAGGCAGACTTGGGCGAAACTGAGGATGCGCCGCCCCGGCCCGCGGTCCCGCAACGGGCCCGTTGCGACCGCACGGTATCGGATCCCGGCGCCCGCAACCAATTGCCGGGCCAGATCCCCGGTCCCCCCCAGCCAGAAGGTGTCAAGGGGTTCCGCCCGATCGGTACAGAGCGCTTCCAGACGCTCCAGGATTGCCAGGGCCGGGTATACGTGGCCGCCCGAACCGCCGCCGGCGCACAACAGTTTCATGGATTGGCCTGGGTGCGTGTCGTATGGTCGATGTTGACCAGCACCCCCATGGCTCCCAACCATGTGACCAGCGAGGATCCGCCGAAGCTGACGAAGGGCAGGGTCATGCCCGTGACAGGTGTGATGTTGAGCACCACGCACACGTGCAGCAGCGCCTGCGTCGTCAGCATGAAAATGAGTCCCACCGCGCTTAACTGGCGGAACAGGGTTGTGGCCCTGGCCGCAATGGAAAGCCCGCGCCACGCGACGACGGCGTACAGGCCGACCACGGCAATGGAGCCGGTGAATCCGGTTTCCTCGCCAATCACGGCAAAAACCGAGTCGGTCCAGGGCAGCACCACCCACAGCGTCTTCATTTCCCCCTGGCCCGGGCCGGCGCCGAACAGCCCCCCCCGCACCGCGGCCCGTGCCGTGTTGCGTTCCTGCCAGCTGGCGCTGTTGAGGGGATCCGCAAAGGACTCCTTGAAGTCGAGGATGCGTTCCGTCATGTAGGGGTAAAGGGTGGCCGTCGCCACAATCAGGATGGCAAAGAGGATGCCTACCCACAGCAACTGCCGGAGATTTCTGCTGGCCAGGAAGAAAAGGGCAAAGGCGGTCGTGGATATGAGGATCGCCATCGTGATGTCCGGTTGCAGCACGAGCAGGATCGCGACGAAGGCGGTGAACAGCGAAAAGGGATACAGGCCGGTGTTGTTGTCCCGCAGCTTCTCCCCCTTGCTGTCCAGCCAGTGGCTGGTGTAGAAGATCATCACAATCTTCATGATTTCGCTGGGCTGGAAGCTGGCGCCGAACAGCAGGCGCTGCGAGCCGAACGCGCGCGTGCCCACCGCCAGCACGGCGATCAGGCCGAGACAGGCCACGATGAACATTGCGGGACTCAGGCTTTGCCAGATCCTGTGCGGCACCGCGGCGGCCACAAGGAAGACCGCAAGGCCCACAATGAGCCACAGGAGCTGTCGCTTCAGGAAGTAGAACCCGTCCGGCACGGCGCGCAGCAGGCCTTCGTAGTAGCTGGCGCTGAACACCATGATGATGCCTACGGCCAGCAGTGATGCCAGGGCGCTTAGCAGCCACCAGTCGTATTGCTCCAGCCAGCGGATTCGCTCCGGCCGGGGCAACCCCGGGGCGGCCGCCAGCGTGTTGTGCGTCATGCTGCCTCGTCCCGCAGGCGGCCCGCCAGCAAGCGAAAGTGATCGCCGCGCGCCGCGAAGTCCGCATGGCTGTCAAAGCTGGTGCCTCCGGGGGACAGCAGCACGGTGCCGCCCGGCCGGACCCTCAGGCTCGCCTCGCATACGGCGGCCTCGAAACAGTCGACCTTGACGATCGACATCCCGTTCAGCCGTCGGCCGACCCCCTCCATGGCCCTGACGATGCCCGCCTGTGCTTCGCCGAACACAATTAGGGTCTGGACGCGTTTGCGCACCTCGGCGGCAAACGCGTCCCATGCCAGGTCCTTGTCCCTGCCCCCGGCCAGCAGAACGAGCGGGCCGTCGTCTGCCCGCATGCTGCGAATTCCGGCCACGGCCCGTTCCGGCGAGGTCGCGATGCTGTCGTTGATCCAGGTTGTGCCGGCCGGACCCGGTACTTCCTCCAGCCGGTGGGGAATGCCGGTGAAGGTGTCCAGGACGTGCTGGAGGGAAGCGGTGCTTCGGTGGTCCGCCAGCGCGGCGGCCACGGCCAGCAGGGCGTTGGTCCGGTTGTGCGCGCCGCGCAACCGGAACCGGTGCAACGACAACACGTCCTTGCCGTTGCACCGAATGCGGTTGCCCGCCAGTGAGATGCCGTCCGGGAGGGCATGCCTGCGGGAAACGGCGATCCTGCACACGGCCCTGCGCGACAGGCTGGCTTCCGTTTCCGCAAGCAACTCGTGGCAGGCATCGGCCTGGGGCAGGGGCGGGTCGACCGCTGTGAACCGCTGTCGCTTCGCCGGCAGGAGTCGCCGGCAGACGGGATCGTCGGCGTCCAGGATCAGGGTTGAATCGTCGTTGAGCAGATCCAGGAGGTTGAGCTTGGCCTGCAGGTAGTCCAACATGCCCGCGTGCCGATCCAGATGGTTCGGCGTGACGTTGGTGAGCACGGCGGTCCGAATCCTGCACGCGTCCCGTAAGGGCGTCCGCGTCCACTCCGTCCGGAACAACTCCAGCTGAAAGCTGCTTGCTTCCCAGACCAGGCGATCGCGGGGACCGAAGTCGCGGGCCTCGGTCAACAACGGGCGGCCGATGTTGCCGCCGACGTGGACTGTCCGTTCGGGATGGGCGGCCTGCATCAAGGCGCCGGCCAGGGCGGTCGTGGTGGTTTTGCCGTTGCTGCCGGTGACGACGGTGGTTGGCGCCCGCGACGTGGCGAACGTCAGCATCGTGTCGTTGACCACCGGAATGCGGCTCCTGCGGGCTGCCTGCACAACGTCGAGGGCGGTGGGTACACCTGCGGACAAGGCCACCAGGCCGCATTCGGCCAGCAGCGCGGCATCCTGGCGGCCGAAACGCAGCCGCAGATGGGTTCGACGTCCGTCGGCAGTCAATGTTGCCAGGTCGACGGCGGCGCGGTCACAGCCGGTCACGTACGCCCCCTCCCGGTGCAGGAAGCGGCAGAGTTCGGCACCCTGTCGGGCCAGGCCGAGCACGACGGCGTTCACGCCCGTCCAAGGCCCTGTCAATGGTGAAGCCGGATTCATGATGGACAAGTGGAGCTACACCAGGGCCAACGAAACGCCCAGCATGCCGCACAGCACGCTGACAATCCAGAACCGTTCCTTGACCTGCATTTCACTCCAGCCCAGGGCTTCGAAGTGGTGGTGAATGGGGGCCAGGCGGAACGGCCTGACATCCCTTCCCCAGAACCTGCGGGTAAACTTGGCACTGACGACCTGAATGATCGTGGACAGGGCCTCGGCCACGAAGATGAATCCGATGACCGGCAGGATGAGCCACTGCCGGGTCATCAAGGCTACCAGTGCCAGCGTGGCGCCCAACGCCAGGCTGCCGGTGTCGCCCATGAACAATTGGGCAGGGTGGGCATTGAACCACAGGAATGCGAAGAGGGATCCCACCACGATGAAGCAGAAGATGGAGATGTACGTGTATCCCTGCAGGAAGGCGATGATGCCGTAGGCGACGAAGGCCACGGTGGTCGTGCTGCCGGCCAGGCTGTCCAGGCCGTCCGCCAAGTTGACGGCGTTGCTGAAGCCGACGATGAGGAAAATGGCGACCGGCACGGTGAGCCAACCCACGTTGACCAGGGAGGGGATGCCGGGAACCCCCACGGAGTCGATGGCAGGGGGACCGTAATACAGGACCAGGGCAATGACGGTGGCCAGGACGAACTGCACCAGGCTCTTGACCTTGGCCGTGATGCCACCCTGCTGTTCCGAATTGCGAGTTAGGCTGCGCAGGTCGTCGTAGGTACCGAGCCCTGCAAACGTGCCCAGGCAGAAGAACAGCAGCAGCGTGCTGGCGCCGATGATGTTGAAGCCGATCAGGTTCGCGATGTTCAGGGTACCGGTGATGAAAAGGATGGGCAACACAAACAGCCAACCGCCCATGGTGGGCGTGCCGGTCTTGTCAAGGTGGTGGCCGGGCCCGTCCGCCCGGATTTTCTTGCCGATTCCATACCGGTGCAGGAGTGCAATCAGCGGTCTGCCCCACATGACGGCGATGAAGAAGCTGAGGGCGCCGAGAATCAGGGGAATCGACATGACCCTCAGAACCGCCTTGCGCTGAGTCCGGACACGATTTCCTCCATGCCCACGGCGCGGCTGCCCTTGATCAGGATCAGGTCGTCGGGACGCACCAGGTCGGACAGCAGGGACAGCGCTTCTTCGGCGTGGGCTATCTGGTACACGGATTCGCTGGTCATGCGGCTGGCGCGCGCGGCATCGCTGATTAGGCGACCCAGCTCGCCCACGGTAACCAGCAGGTCGGAGACGTTGGCGGCATGGCGTCCGACAATCAGGTGGCTGGTTTCCGTCGATGATCCCAGTTCGCGCATGTCCCCGAGCACGGCGATGCGCCGGCCGTGCCGTTCCGGCCTGAGGTCGGCCAGCAAGTTCAGGGCGGCCAAGGCACTGGCTTCGCTGGCGTTGTACGTGTCGTCAATCAGCGTGCTGTTGTTGACGCCGTCGACCAGCATTAGACGGATCTGATTGTTGGGATCGCGCAGGCCGGCCAGGATCTTCTGCAGCGGAATGCCTTCGACCAGCCCGGCCGCGGTGGCCAGCAGCGTGTTGTGCACGCTGTGGCGACCCAGCAGGGGCGACTTGACGTGGATGGTCCGGCCGGACGGGTACAGGAACTGTGGCAGGTGGAGGCGGAACCGGCAGCCCTTGAATCCGGCGCTTTGGATCTGGTCCGCCCACACATCGCAGTCCGGGGTCAGTCCGACCCTGACGACCTGGGCCTCGGTCAGGGCCCCCATCCTTTGCACCATGGGATCGTCCCAGTTGAGGATGGCGACGCCTCCCGATTCCGCGGGCGGCAGCGCCCGCACCAGCTCCGACTTGGCCCGAAAGATGTTCTCGATGGTCCCCAGGCGCTCCAAGTGGCTGGGGCCGACGTTGGTCACGATGCCTATTTGGGGCAGGGTCAGCCCGCACATCTCGTCGATTTCGCCCAGCCGGTACATGCCCAATTCCGTCACAAACCGCTCATGAATGTGACTGAGGCCCATGAGCACCAGCGGCAGGACATGCTCGCCGTTGAGGTTGCCGGGATTGCAGTAGGTTTCGAAGTGCTGGCTGAAGACGGACCGGACCAGTTCCTTGGTGCTGCTCTTGCCGACGCTGCCGGTGATCCCGACCACGCGCAGGCTCCTGCGCGTACGGTGCAGGCGCTGGAACAGGCCAACATCCCGGATGGCCTGCATTGAATCGGGCACGATATACAGGACACAGTGTTCGGAGGTTGGGTTTGCCGGTTCGTTTGGATCGGGCGACTCCAGACTTCGGGTTCGGCAATTCGCAATCACGACCGGGTGGCTGGCCGGATCCAGGCCTTGCAAAGCCTGGGGTTCGCAAATGACGGCCCGGGCTTGCCGCGCCAAGGCATCGCCCACAAAGTCGTTGCCGTCCGTCCGGTCCCCGGGCAGGGCTGCGAACAGATCGCCGGGTGTGGCCAGTCGACTGTCGGCCACGGCGCGGCCGATGGGAATGGGCGGCAGATGGCGCGGCGGAGCCGAACCCGTCAGGGCCTGCCACAGCGTGTGGTGGGTGACTTGGGTGGCCACCGCGGGGATGGGGTCGGCCATGGGGTTAGGCTCGGTGCCGATTCACGCGTCGGTCTCGTTGCCGGACGGCAGGAGCGAAGGCAGGGCGGGGGCGGTGGTACTGAGCACGCCCGAGGATCCGTAGCAGGAGGGGTGGCAGTCGGGCGGAACGTTAAGGTAGGCCAGACTGCGCCTTGCGATGCGGCTGAACAGGGGGGCGGCATTGTTGGAGCCCCACGGCCCGAGTACCGTGTCGGGGTTGGGGTCGTACAGCAGCACCAGGACCGTGATGCGCGGCTCTTCGGCCGGTACGAAGCCGACAAAGCTGGCGATCACCTCATCCTCCGAATACAGGCCGATCCGGTCGGGATCGGGAACCTGGGCCGTGCCCGTCTTGCCGGCCACCTTGAATCCCGGCACTTGGGCCGCCGTGACCTCCTTCTCCACGGTTTGCACCATCATCTCCACGATGATCGCGGCGGTTTCCGGCTTCACCACTCCGGGCCGCAGGACCGTGGGGACAAACGAGTTGACGTAGTCTCCGTTAATTCTATGTTGGACAACGTAGGGCTGCATCAGGTCGCCCTGGTTGGCCAGGACGTTCACCGCGTTGATCATCTGGATTGGAGTCAGGTTGATGCCCTGGCCGAAGCTGTTGGCGCCCAGGTCGGCGATGTTCCAGTTGGGCAGGCCCGGATGCTTGTCCTTGAGACTGCCGTTGAATTCGTGTGCCAGGTCGATGCCGGTCACCTCGCCCAGGCCGAAGTCGAACAGGTAGTCGTAGAACGTGTCGGCCCCGATGTGTTCCACCGCGATTTCCGCCATGATCGTGTTGAGCGACAGGCCCAGGGCTTCGGCGGCCGTGACGCTGCCCGCGACGCGGTCGTCGCTGTTGCGGAATACCACCCGTTCGCCGATCCTGTACACCCCGTCGTCGAAAAAGACATCGCCCGGCCGCACCGCCTCCGCATCGATGGCGGCGGCCATGGTCAGCACCTTGAAGGTGGAGCCCGGTTCGTAGACGGCCGTCACGGCCAGGTTGGTGAGGTTGGTGGCACTATCGTCCAGGGACTCCGGCACGCCGGGTTCGAAATCCGGCAGGTTGGCCATGGCCAGGATGGCGCCCGTCCGGGTGTCCATCACAATCACCGTGCCGCCCTTGCGGATTTCGTATCGGCTGATTGCATCCCGCAGTTCCTGTTCCACGATGTGCTGCAGGGAACGATCGATCGTGAGCACCAGGTCGCCCCCCATGTAGGACGGGATGTATCGCCGGGCGTCGGATGCGATGACCGAGATCGGTTCCGTGCTGCGGGGCAGGTTGACTTCGCCTCGGAGGAATTTCTGATAGTAGCGTTCGATGCCGTTGGCGCCTATCCGATCGGCGTTGACCAGGCCCAGGACGTGACTGGCCAGGGCCCCCTGCGCATAGTGCCGGTCGGGCTGCAGTTCCAGCTGGAAATGCCTGAAGAAGTCAAAGTCCGGGCTCGTGCCGTCAAGGGCGCTGCGCAGGCCCAAACTGTCCATCACCTCCTTGAGCCCCGGTCCGCTGTCCGCCAGGCTGGCATCCAGGGGGCCCGAATCCTCGAGTAGGGCCTCCAGGCGCCGCAGGGCGCCGTCGTCGCCCGTGAGGTGAAGGTCCCACAAGTCGGCGGCGTGGGCTCCGCGTTGCTGCAGGGCGCGCAGGTACTGGCCGGTGGCCAGCGGCAGGTCGTCGATCAGCAGCACCCAGGCGTACACGGGTTGCGGTTCGCGGTCCGAGTTGCGCGCGGCATCGATTTCGGCCTGGCGGCGCGCGGCAAGTTCGTCCAGCTCCAGGCGGAGGCGCGCGTTCAATTCGTTCCGCCGGGTCCGGTCGGTTCCGGCCACCAAGTGGGTTACAACATCACGATAGGCGGGCGGCATGGCCCCCAGGCGGGGAATCACGAAGCCGAACGACCAGACATCGCTGGCCAGCAAACCGCCGTGGATGTCCGTGATCACGCCCCGCGTGTCGAGTTCGGGCAGGTTGCGATCCGTGTAGCTGTCGATGTCCTGCGTGTTGTGCAGGACCAACTGGAACTGCACCAGGCGCAGGACCACCAGGATTGCCAGCAGCGCCGGTACGGCAAACACCAGGACGATGCGGAGGTGGTTGCCGGCAAAGAGATCGTCGCCGAGCGGGGATTGCGAAGTCGGATCCGAAGCGGCCATGGGGTTACTTGCCTGCTGTCTGCCGTGTGCGCAGGTTGTCGAACAGGCGATCCAGCCAAACCTGGACCGTGCTGGTGTGAGCGGGGATCTCCTCCTCAGCCTCGACGGCCGGGGGCAGGAGCGTAATGCTCGCCAGCACGCGATGGGCACCCTTGAGGAACTGTCGTCCCAGTTCGTCGAAGCTCCGCCAACCGGCCGCGAGCGAATCCCGGCGGCGGGTGGGCGCGTCCGGCTGGCCGGGCCCTGCGGAGGCCGCGGCGGCATCGGCCAGGATCGGTTCCGTGGCAATCATCCAGATGGGCTCGACGTCTGGCTGCAGGTCTTGGCCGATGGCCCACAGGCCAATCTGATTCAAGTCCTCCTCATCGCCGATGCGGCGCAGCAGCTCGGCGTTGATCTGTTCCTGGAGTGCGCTGGCCTGTTCCAGCTGGGCCAGCTGCAGGCGGGTCTGGTCGATGCGGAAGGACATGTAGACATTGGCCATAGCCCCGAAGGTCACCACCACGATGAACATTCCCCACCAACCGGCGACCGGAACCCGATCGCTGAAGGCGACCGAACTGCGCCAGGCCTGAACGGCGCCCCCCAACAGCGCATGGGAGGGGTGCTCATCGGCCAGCGCAGCCGACGGCAGGGATTCAACGGGAGGATTCAGCCGGGCCATGTCAGCGTGTTCCGGCCCGTTCGTTCCCGGCGGGGCCCCGGTGGGTCGCAACCTCCGTCCCGGTGTCCTCCCGGAAGACCTTCTCGGCGACTCGCAGCCGTGCGGAGCGGCACCGCGGATTGTCCGACAGCTCCCGATGGCCTGGACGCACGGCCCGCTTGGTCAGGATGGACAGGGCGGGCATGTCCGCATCCCCGTGGCGGGCATATTTGTTGCGGGCCGGCCTGTGGCCCTGGGTTCTTAGGAAGCGCTTGACCATCCCGTCCTCCAGACTGTGGAACGAAAGTACTAGGAGGCGGCCCCCGGGGGCCAGGAGTGAAACGGCTTGTGGCAGCACGGCCTTCAGCTGGCCCAACTCGTCGTTGACGGCGATGCGCAGAGCCTGAAACGTGCGGGTGGCCGGATGCCGGTGGCGACGTGCCCGGTGCGGCACGGCTGCGGCCACCACCGCGGCGAGATCGCCCGTGGTCCCGAAGGGTCGCCGTTCCGCCACCGCCGCGGCAATGCGCCTGGCGTGGGGCTCCTCGCCCAGGGTCCAGAGCAGTTCCCGGAGTTGGCCTTCCGGCCAGCCGTTGACGATGTCGGCCGCGGTCAGTGTCTGGCTCCGATCCATCCGCATGTCCAGCGGTCCGGTCTTGGCGAGTGCGAAACCCCTCGCCGGATCGTCGATTTGTGGGGAGCTGAAGCCCAGGTCCAACAGGATGTTGTCGCAGGCGGACACGTTCCACGCCGCCGCGAGATCCCGGAGATTCCCGAATCCGCCGTGGACCAGGCGGCATCGCGCGTCCAGGTTGCAAGCCTTCAGGCGGCGTTGCGCCCTGGCCAGCCCTTCTGCGTCCCGATCCAGTCCCCACACCCGCGCGCCGGACCCGGCGCGCGTCAAGAAGGCGACACTATGGCCGGCATCCCCGATGGTGCAGTCAATCAGCCGCGCACCCGGCCGCAGGACCATCAGGCCCAGGACTTCCTCCAACAGCACCGGCAGGTGCCACCCTGGGGCCGACCCGGCTTCGCCGCGCATCGCCGCAGCGGCATCGGCCGCCGCTTCCCGGCCGCCGGAGTCCAAAGAACGTGTCAACAACAATGTAGCTCCCGCCCGTGACTGTGAAGAAGGTGGCAATGTTGGCGGTGCAGCGCGCGTGTTGAACCGTGCCCTGCAACAGGAATTATATGGGGATGGGATTGCGCGGGCACGGATCTGGATACGGAAACCAGTGGGAATGTGCCTCCGCCGGAGGATTCCGTGCGGTTGCAGCCAGAGTGTGGTACACTTGTTTCCCCTGCCTTTCCGCGGGGAGCGGGGCCCTTGCCCTGGGTGCCTGTGCATGCGCGGAAAGTCTAGGCGCGTCGCAACCAATTCAGGGAGTCCCGATGCACGTCCGCAATCTGACACACACGATCCTGTTCTCGATTTCGTGCGGTTCAGAAGCACCGGCAGGCAGGCACCGGAACCTCCGATTGAAAACACCACCGGACCATTTTGCAACGGCGCCATCCCCGCGGTAGCCGCCGGTCCCGGTTCTGTTTGCACTTTCCCCTTCAAAATTGAGATCCGGTTGTCCGCCGTCGGGCGACCGTCCCCCAAGGGGGTGCCCAGGCCGCCGCCAATGGAGCCGCGGCTGCGCGCCTTCCGCCAGTCCAAGGAGCTGCACCCATGACAACCACACTTCCCGTCCAGGCGGGTTTCGGGTCGCGCAAGTCCTATGCCCGTACGCCGGTGGCCATGGCGCTACCCAACCTGATCGAAGTGCAGAAGAAGAGTTTCGAGTGGTTCCTGGAGGATGGCCTGCGTGAAATCCTGGAGGAATTTCCGCCTATCCTCAGCTACGGCAAGGCGTATCAGTTGACACTGGGGAAGCACGCCTTCGAGGAGCCCAAGTTTACGGAGGAGGAGTGCCGCAACAACGACAAGACCTATGCGGCGCCGCTCAAGATCGATGTCAGTCTGCTCAACATGAGCACCGGCGAGATCGTGGACCAGGAGGTTTACCTAGGGGACTTCCCGATGATGACTCGCACGGGCACGTTCATCATGAATGGGGCCGAACGGGTGGTGGTCTCCCAGCTGATCCGATCACCCGGCGTCTACTTTTCGGAGGTGGTGGACCGCTCGACGGGTAGGCCTCTGGCGACGGCCAAGGTGATCCCGAGCCGGGGTGCCTGGCTGGAATTCGAGACTTCGAAGCGCGACGAAATCACGGTCAAGGTGGATCGCAAGCGCAAGCAGTCGGTGACGATCCTGATACGCGCCCTGGGCTACGGCACGGACGAGGAAATACGCGCGCTGTTCAAGGACGTGGACACGGACGAGCAGCACCGCTTCATCGAGGCAACGCTGGAGAAGGACCCGCTGGCGCCGGTGGTCAACGGCGAGGAGGGGGTCAAGGATGCCCAGATTCGCTTCTACCGCACGCAGCGGCCCAGTGATCCGGCCAAGGCGGAGGCGGCCCGGCGGTTCATCGAGGAGCAGTTCTTCGACACGCGCCGGTACGACCTGGGCAAGGTCGGGCGTTACAAGCTGGACCAGCGCCTCGAGCGGACGGAGCGCATGGAACAGCGGATCCTGACCCGCGAGGATCTCCTGGACATCGTGCGGCGCATGATCCGGATCAACAACCGCGAGGTCGATACGGACGTGATGGATCATCTGGGCAACCGCCGCGTGAACACGGTCGGCGAGTTGCTGCAGGGGCAGGTCCGGGTGGGGCTGGCGCGGATGGAAAAGGGCGTGCGCGACCGGATGGCGGTGCGCGATCCCGAACAGATGGTGCCGACCCAGCTGATGAACGCCAAGCTGGTGCTGGGGGCCGTGCGCGAGTTCATGGGCGGCAGTCAGCTGAGCCAGTTCATGGATCAGATCAATCCCCTTTCGGAGTTGACCCACAAGCGGCGCCTGAGCGCGTTGGGCCCGGGCGGCCTGAAGCGGGAGCGGGCCGGGGTGGAAGTGCGCGATGTGCACTTCAGCCACTACGGCCGCATCTGTCCCATCGAGACGCCGGAGGGGCCGAACATCGGTTTGATCGGCTACATGAGTTCCTTCGCCCGGATCAACGGCCTCGGCTTCATCGAGACGCCCTACCGCCCGGTCCTGCATGAGGTGCCGGGGCGCATCAAGGAGCTGCAGGGCCGGACGCTCAACGAGGATGTGTTGGACGGCCAGGGTGGCCTGCTGGGAGCGGCCGGGACCGTCGTCGACGAGGAGCTGGCCCGGCGCCTCACGCGGTCCAAGTCGGGCCGGTCGGTGGCGGTGAAGCCGTTCGTGGCGGACGAGATTGTCTACATGCCGGCGGACGTGGACGAGCGCATGACGATTGCGCAGGCGAGCACCCCGCTGAACGAGCGCATGGAACTCCTAAACGAATATCCGTCGACGCGGCGCGCGTCCGACTTCCCCCACGTGCCGGTGGACCAGGTCGAGTACATCGACGTGTCCCCGCAGCAGATTGTGGGCATCAGCGCCTCCCTGATTCCGTTCCTGGAACACGACGACGCCAACCGCGCCCTGATGGGCTCGAACATGCAGCGGCAGGCCGTGCCCCTGATCCGGGCGGAGGCGCCGACGATCGGCACGGGCATCGAGGGGCAGGTGGCCATCGACTCCGGCCAGGTGCTGGTGGCCGAGGAGGCCGGTCTGGTGACGGCTGCCTGCGGCAACCACATCCAGGTGTTGAACGACAAGCAGAAGGTCCGCACCTACAAGTTGCGCAAGTACAACCGCAGCAACCAGAGCACCTGCATCGACCAGTGGCCGGTCGTGCGGCAGGGCCAACGGGTGGAGGCCGGTGAGGTGATCGCCGACAGCGCCAGTACCGAGCGGGGCGAACTGGCGCTCGGCCAGAACGTGCTGGTGGCCTACATGAGTTGGGAGGGCGGCAACTACGAGGACGCCATTCTGGTGAGCGAACGCCTGATCCAGCAGGACAGGTTCACCTCCATCCACATCGAGCGGCATGAGGTGTCCGCGCGCGAGACCAAGCTGGGCCTGGAGGAAATCACGGACGACATTCCCAACGTCGGCCCCGAGGCCCGGCAGCATTTGGACGGCAACGGCATCATCCGCATCGGCGCCGACGTGACCGGCGGCGACATCCTGGTGGGCAAGATTTCCCCGAAGGGTGAGACCGTGCTGTCGCCGGAGGAAAAGCTGTTGCGCGCCATCTTCGGCGAGAAGGTGCGGGACGTGAAGGACACGTCGATGCGGCTGCCCAACGGCCAGCGGGGCAAGGTGGTGGACGTCAAGGTCTTCACGCGCGACGAGCACGACCTGCCCGCCGGCACGGAGCGCGAGGTCCACATCAATGTGGCCCAGCGGCGCAAGCTGACCGAAGGCGACAAGATGTCCGGGCGGCACGGCAACAAGGGCGTGATTTCGAAGGTGATCCCGGTCGAGGACATGCCGCACCTGGCGGACGGGACCCCCGTGGACATCATCCTGAACCCAATCGGGGTCCAGGGCCGCATCAACCTGGGCCAGATCCTGGAGAACCACCTGGGCTGGGCCGCCCACCGGATTGGCTTCCGTGTGGCGACGCCGGTCTTCGACGGTGCCCGGCAGGGCCAAATCGATGCCGAGCTCGCGCGGGCCTGGCTGACGGACCGGGCCTGGGACATCATGTCGGAACGCGCATGGCGGCTGGGTGCCGAACTGGACGCCGACCCCGAAGTCGACTTCAGCCTGGAGAATCTCGACGATGACGGGGCCATGCAGTTCGTCTATCTCCACGAGTGGCTGCCGGCGGACCACTACGACATAGCGCGCGTGGACAGCGACTACGCCTTTGCCCGGCGCGCGGTGGCGCGGGAGTGGTTGAAGGAGAAGGGATACAGCCCGGAGACCATCCTTCCCCAGGACTACACCCACAGGGAGACGACGGTGGCGGACGATCAGTTGGCGGTGGATGTCGCCTACCGGGAATGGATCCAGCAGCAGATGGAGGACAGCGAGGACACGGGTGCGTGGACGGACGTCGGCAGTGCGGAACTGGCGGCGGTCTCGGCCCAGGTGGCCGCCAGGAGTGGACAGCCCCTGCCCCTGTCGGGCAAGCAGGTGCTCTACGACGGCAAGAGCGGTGAGCCCTTCAACGAGCCGGTGACCGTCGGCGTTTCGTTCATGCTGAAGCTCCTGCATCTGGTCGAGGACAAGGTGCACGCCCGCAGCACGGGCCCGTACAGCCTCGTGACGCAGCAGCCGCTCGGCGGCAAGGCCCAGAACGGCGGCCAGCGCTTCGGGGAAATGGAGGTGTGGGCCCTGGAGGCCTACGGCGCCGCCCACAGCCTGCAGGAGATGCTCACGATCAAGTCGGACGACACGATTGGCCGCGTCGCGACCTATCAGGCGATTGTCAAGGGCGAGGACATCCAGAAGCCGGAGCGGCCCGAGAGCCTCAAGGTCCTGATTAAGGAATTGCGCAGCCTGGGCTTGGCCATGGACATCACCGACGACAAGGGCGAGTCGGTGGCCGTAGGCCGGGAGGATGCCACCCCCGCGATGCCGATCTTCCATGGTGGCCTGCCCACCGCGTTGTAGTCCGGATTCTCATTTAGGCGAACACCTCAGACAGCAGTTTTTGACGGCCGGTTCCAGGCGGACCGGCCGGAGCTGCGAACACCAAGGAGCAGAGCATGGATACAGGCAAGTTCGGGCTGGCACGGATTTCGCTGGCTTCCCCCGAGCAGATTCTCCAGTGGAGCAAGGGCGAAGTGCTGAAGCCGGAGACGATCAACTACCGGACCCTCAAGCCCGAGCGCGACGGCCTCTTCAGCGAGCGCATCTTCGGGCCCGAAAAGGACTGGGAGTGCAGCTGCGGCAAGTACAAGCGCGAGCGTTACAAGGGGATCATCTGCGACAAATGCGGCGTGGAAGTCCTGCCGAACCGGGTGCGCCGGGAACGCATGGGACACATTTCGCTGGCGTCCCCTGTGAGCCACATCTGGTATGCCAAGGGCATGCCCTGCCGCCTGGGCCTGCTGCTGGACATTTCGCCCCGGGAGCTGGAAAAGGTTCTCTACTACGCCCAGTACATCACCATTCGGGTCAACGAGGACGCGCGCAAGCGGCTGATTGTCCGGCGCGAAAAGGAACTGGCGCTGAAGCTGACCAAGATTCAGGCTTCCACGCAGAACCAGCGCAACAAGGCCGAAGCCGCGTTCGAGGAGGCGCGCGACCGCGTGCTGGTCGAGCGGGACCGCCAAATCGAGGATGTGGACGAGGACATCTCCACGCGTTCCAGTTCCGCCATCGCCGAGGTCCAGGCGCTGATCCAGTGGGCCAACGAGCACGCGGGCAAGCCGGCCCCGGAGTCGCAGCGGTTGAGCTGGGTCAAACGGGTCGTGGTGGCCAAGGGACGTCGGGTGGCGGCCGACCTCGAGACCGTCGTCAACGGCCACTTCGAGGATTTCGCGGACCAGCTGGGCCGGGAGTCCGAAGAGAAGAAGGCCGAGATTGTTCAGGATGCGGCCGCTCAGGTGGACGACCGGCGCGAACAGGTCGAGCGGGAGTTGGCGGAACTGGACGCGACCGAGGAGCAGAGCCGCGAAAAGCTGATCGAGACGATGGAGGAGTCCCTGAAGGGCCTCAAGGACATCCACACCGGGATGCTGATTTCGGATCATGACTACCGGAACATGGTCAAGCAGTACGGCAACACATTCGAGGCCCGCATGGGGGCCGAGGGCATCCTGGAGCTTCTCCGCAAGATTGACCTGGACGACCTGATCGACGAGATGCGGGAGATCATCCGGACCTCCCGCAGCGAACAGAAGCGGACCAAGGCCGCCAAGCGGCTGCGGGTGTTCGTGGACCTGAAGAAGTCCGGCAACCGTCCGGAGTGGATGATCCTGACCGAACTGCCCGTCATTCCGCCGGAGCTGCGGCCCATGGTGCAGCTGGACGGCGGCCGCTTCGCCACCAGCGACCTGAACGACCTCTACCGGCGGGTCATCAACCGCAACAACCGCCTCAAGCGGCTGCTGGAGCTCAACGCGCCCGACGTCATCGTGCGCAACGAAAAGCGCATGCTGCAGGAGGCGGTCGACAGCCTGATCGACAACCGCAAGCGCAACCGCAACACGGCCAACCGCAACCAGCGGCATCCCCTCAAGAGCCTGACCGACATGCTCAAGGGCAAGCAGGGACGCTTCCGGCGCAACCTGCTGGGCAAGCGGGTGGACTATTCCGGCCGCTCCGTGATCGTTGTCGGTCCCGACCTCAAGCTGCAGCAGGCCGGCATTCCCAAGAGCATGGCCCTCGAGCTGTTCAAGCCGTTTGTCATCGAAAACCTGGTGCGCAACGGGACCGCCACCAACGTGCGGCACGCCAAGCGGATGGTGGACACGGCGGAGGAGGAGGTTTGGGACGTCCTGGAGACGATCACCCGGGAGCGCCCCGTCCTGCTCAACCGCGCCCCGACCCTGCACCGGCTGGGCATCCAGGCCTTCGAGGTGAAGTTGATCGAGGGCAGTGCCATTCAGCTGCATCCGCTGGTGTGCACGGCCTTCAACGCCGATTTCGACGGTGATCAGATGGCGGTGCACGTGCCGCTCAGCAACCAGGCGGTCCGGGAGGCCCGCGACCTGATGCTGGCCTCGCGCAACCTGCTCAAGCCGAGCAGCGGCGAACCGATCATCAGCCCGACCAAGGACATGGTGATGGGTGTGTTCTACCTGACCTTGATGGAGGACCGCGACCCGCCGGTGCCGGATGCCGACTTGCGCCACTATCCGAACGCGGACCAGGCCGTATATGCCCACGGGCAGGGCAAGGTCGGCCTGCGCGAGCCCGTGATGGTGCGCCTGCGACCGTACGTTGAGCAGCAGAAGGTGACCAGCCTGGACCTCAATCCGCGCTGGGTCAAGGCCCTGGATGTCGGCGGCCTGGAAACGGTGGCACAGTTGCGCAGCGCGATCGCCGATGCCGGCAGCCACGAGGAGTTCCAGGATCGGGTCCACGACTTCGGCGAAGCGGCCATGGCCGAGACGCTCGAGGCGCTGGCCGCGGTCGCCGAGGAAGAAAAGCCGGTGGAACCGCCGACGTTCAAGCGGACCACGGTGGGACGCATCATCTTCAACCGCGTGCTGCCGCCCCAGATGCCGTTCGTCAACGAGCGGCTGGACAAGGCAGGGGTCAGCGAGGTGGTGCACTACACCTACCAGTTCCTGGGCATGGAGGAGACCGCCGAAGTGGCGGACCGCATCAAGGCCCTGGGCTTCCGGTACGCAACCCTGTCGGGCATCACGATGGCCGTCAGCGACCTGGAGGTGCCGGCGGACAAGGAGAACATCATCGAGGAGGCCCGGCAACAGGAGCTGCAGCTGGAGGCCCAGTACAACCGGGGGTTGATGACCACCAGTGAAATGGAGCGGGGCCGCATCGAAGCCTGGAACGGCGCCACGAACCAGGTTTCGACGCGCATCCGGGAAATGCTCAACCCCACCAACAGCGTGGGAGCCATGTCGATTTCCGGCGCCGCCAAGGGCGGCCACACCACCATCAACCAGCTGGCGGGCATGCGGGGTCTGATGTACGACCCCAACGGCCGCATTATTCCCATGCCGATCCGCTCGAACTTCCGCGACGGCCTCACCACGATGGAATACTTCATCTCCACCCATGGTTCGCGCAAGGGGCTGGCCGACACGGCACTGCGGACCGCGGACGCGGGCTACCTGACCCGGCGTCTGGTGGATGTGGCCCAGGACGTGATCATTTCCCACGAGGATTGCGGCACGCCCAACGGCATCGTGCTGGACGTACATGCCGACAAGGCGCACCGGACCTTGAGCGATCTCGAGGGCCCGCGCGAGATTTGGCTCGGTCCCCAAGTGGAAAAGATCCTGGCGCGCTGCCTGGCGCAGAACGTGGTCGACCCGACCACCGGCGAAGTGCTGTTCCTCCGCAACCATCTCATCACGGATGTCGAGGTGTCCACGCTGGTGGAACGGGGCATCGAACAGATCGAGGTCCGCACCCCCCTGACCTGCGACAGCCGCTTCGGCCTCTGCCGCTACTGCTACGGGTCCAACCTGGCCTCCCGCGAAATGGTGGAGCTCGGCGACGCGGTGGGCATCATCGCCGCCCAGTCCATCGGGGAGCCCGGAACCCAGCTGACTCTGCGCACCTTCCACAGCGGTGGTGTGGCCTCGTCCCAGGACATCACCCGCGGCCTGCCCCGCGTGGAGGAGCTGTTCGAGGCGCGCATTCCCAAGGGCGAAGCAGTGATCAGCGAGCTGGACGGGACCGTCTCGACCTACTTCGACGGCGATGTGCGCATGGTCAAGGTGAGTCGGGAGGACGAACTGCACCGGCCGGTGCTGGTGCCAATGGAAGGCTGGGACATTTTGATCGCCATCGGCGATTCGGTTCAGGCCGACATGCCGGTCGCGATTGCCAAGGAGGCGGCGGAACTGCCGCAACCTCCGGACAGCCATATGATCCGGGCCGGCATGGAAGGCGTTGTCGACCAGGTCGAGGCGGTTGGTGACGGCGGCACCATTCACGTGCGCAGGACGGTTCCCCACACGTGGGAAGCGGAAATCCCGGCCTACACGGAACCGCTGGTCAACGACGGCGACCGTGTGACCGCCGGCACCCAGCTGACCCCCGGGGCGCTGGATCCCAAGCGGATTCTCGAAATCTCCGGGCGCGAGGCGTGTCAGCTGTACATCCGGGACGAAGTCCAGAAGGTGTACGTGGAACAGGGCGTGGCCATCCACGACAAGCACATCGAGGTGATTCTGCGCCAGCTCCTGAGGCGGGTGCAGGTGCAGGCCACCGGCGACACCGAATTCCTGCTGGGCGAGTACGTGGACCGCTACCGCTTCGAGGACGTGAACGACCGCATGGTGGACGAAGGGCTGAAGCCGGCCCAGGGCGCCCTGAAGCTGCTGGGCATGACCCGGGCGGCGCTGATGACCGACAGCTTCCTGGCGGCTGCCAGCTTCCAGGAGACCACCCGCGTGCTGACGGATGCAGCCATCAAGGGTCAGGAGGATCGCCTGCGCGGCCTCAAGGAGAACGTCATCCTCGGCAATCTGATCCCGGTGGGCACCGGTTTCCACCAGCGACTGACGGAGGAGGCCCGCATCGGTGCCGGCAGCCGGGATACCGAGGTCGGCAAGGGCCTGGGCGACATGGCGTCGGATCTGGAGTTCCTGCAGGAGCTTGCGGACAGTGATGACATCCTGGGCGCGGCCTTGGCCGTGGGCGAGCTGGACTCTCTCCAGAACGTCGGTTTGGGCGACGATGCCGACGACCTGGAAGAGGAAGAGGAAGTGGTGGAGCCGGAGTAGATGCAACGCCGGCTGCGGACCGCTTGTGCGGACGCAGCCGGCACACCGGTTTTTGACCGGAGCGCCGTTCTGGCTCATACTTTCCGCTTGCCAGTCAGGTAATGCGGGTTCCCGGACGTGTGGAATCCGCCCACACGCGCGGCGGAGGATCTTTTGCCGACCATCAACCAGCTCGTCCGCAAAGGGCGCAAGTCCAAACCCAAGAAGATGAATGCGCCGGCCCTGCGGGTGACACACAACACGCTGACCGGCCGCACCCGCACCAGCAAGACCGGTAATCCGCAGAAGCGCGGCGTGTGCACGCAGGTGCGGACCACCACGCCCCGCAAGCCGAATTCGGCGCTGCGCAAGGTGGCCCGGGTGCGCCTGACCAACGGCATGGAGGTCACGGCCTACATTCCGGGCGAGGGTCATACCCTCCAGGAACACAGCGTGGTGTTGATTAGGGGCGGCGGGGTGCGCGATTTGCCGGGCGTGCGCTACCAGGTTGTGCGCGGGGCCCTCGATGCAACCGGAGTCGAGAACCGACGGCGCGGCCGCAGCCGCTACGGCACCAAGAAGAGTTGATCCGTTGGGAACAGCAGCGTGTTGACGCGGTAACAGGACAAGCACATGCCCAGAAGAAACAGACCGCCCATCCGGGAGATTGAACCCGATCCCCGCTACGGGTCGATGGACCTCGCCAAGTTCATCAACAACCTGATGCTCCACGGCAAGAAGTCGACTGCAACGCGGATTGTCTACGGGGCCCTGGACATTGCCGAGCAGCGTCTCGGCCAGCCAGGGATTGAGATTTTCAACACTGCCCTGGAACGGGCCATGCCGCGTGTCGAAGTCAGGCCGCGGCGTGTGGGCGGAGCCACCTACCAGGTGCCGATGGAGGTGCGCTTCGAGCGCAAGCAGGCCCTTGGCATGCGCTGGCTCATCAACCATGCCCGCCAGCGGGGCGGCCGCGACATGGCCAGTCGCCTGGCCCAGGAATTTATCGAAACCATCAATGGGGAGAGCGCCACCATCAAGCGGCGCGACGACACCCATCGCATGGCCGACGCCAACCGGGCTTTCACGCACTTCCGATAGGGCGCGTCGCCGGACCGTCTTCCCCCCGCCAACTCAATATTTCTCCGCCGAACGCCGGTCGGAGCGATGCCCCCGTGCCTTGGGGCACCGTTTCGGGCTCGGCGACTGCGCGCGAATCCCGTCGACCAGGTAAATCTCCATGAGTGCCAAACATCCCCTCGAGCACATACGCAATATCGGCATCATTGCCCACATTGACGCGGGCAAGACGACCACCACCGAACGGATTCTCTTCTACTCGGGGCGCACCCACCGTATGGGCGAGGTCCACGAGGGCACGGCCGTCACGGATTGGATGGAGCAGGAGCGCGAGCGGGGCATAACGATCACGGCGGCTGCCATCACGACCAACTGGTGCCACTCCGTCACCGGTGTCGAGTGCCGGATCAACATCATTGACACTCCGGGCCATATCGACTTTACGGCCGAGGTACAGCGCTGCCTGAGGGTCTTGGACGGCGGCGTGGTGGTGTTCGATGCGGTGGCCGGGGTGGAGCCGCAGACGGAAACGGTGTGGCGTCAGGCGGACAACTACAGCGTGCCGCGCATCTGCTTCATCAACAAGATGGATCGGTTGGGGGCCAATCTGGATCGCACAGTGGCCATGATTGAGGAGCAGCTGGGGGCCAACCCGGTGCTGGTTCAGATACCGATTGGCTTCGAGGAAAGTTTTGCCGGTGTGGTCGACCTGATGGAGATGAAGGCCCAAATCTTCACCGACCAGTTGGGAGCCCAACCCGAAACGATCGATATCCCGGCGGAGCTCATGGCGGCCGCGCGGGCGGCGCGCGAGGCCATGGTGGAGAAGATCGTCGAGTCGAACGACGAGCTGATGTCCGCCTTCCTGGAGGACGAGGAGTTGGTCACCGAGGATCTCAGACAGGCCCTCCGCGCCGCGATCCTGCGCGGCGATCTGGTGCCGGTGCTGTGCGGGACGGCCCTCAAAAACAAGGGCATCCAGCCCCTGCTCGATGCCATCACCGTCTACCTGCCCAGCCCGGCCGACGTGCCTCCCGTGGAAGCCAGGCACCCCGACACGGGCGACGCGATGGAGGTCCGCCCGGATCCCGGCGAACCGTTCGCCGGCCTGGTGTTCAAGGTCGTGACGGATCCCTATGTGGGCCGGCTGTCCTACGTGCGGGCCTACGGCGGGACCCTCAGTGTGGGCGAGACGATCTACAACAGCCGTGGCGGGCGGCGCGAACGCATCGGCCGCCTGATGCAGATGTATGCGGACAAGCGGGAGGAGATCGAGGCGTGCCGTGCCGGGGACATTGCGGCCATCGTGGGCCTCAAGGGCAGCTTTACCGGCGAGACCCTGTTCGCCCGCCAGCGCCCGGTGCGGCTGGAGGCGATTGAGTTCCCGGAGCCGGTGGTGCGCATCGCGGTGGAACCCCGGACCACGGCAGACCAGGACAAGATGGGCATTGCGCTCAACAAACTGGCCGAGGAGGACCCGACGTTCCAGGTCGGCTACGACGAGAACACCGGCCAGACCCTGATCAGCGGCATGGGCGAGCTTCACCTTGACATCATCGTGGATCGCATGATGCGGGAATTCCAGGTTGGCTGCAATGTGGGCGAACCGCAGGTGGCCTACCGGGAAACGATTACGCGGACGGTGCGGGCCGAGGGCAGGTTTGTGCGCCAAACCGGAGGCCGCGGCATGTTCGGACACGTGGAATTGATCCTGGAACCGAACGCCGCAGGTGCGGGGTTCGAGTTTGAAACCAAGATCGTCGGCGGCGCGGTGCCCCTGCAGTTCTTTGCACCCATCGAGCGCGGGATTGCGGACGCGATGCTGAACGGAACGATGGAAGGCTACCCGGTGGTCGATGTCAAGGTGACGCTGGTGGACGGCTCCTTTCATCCCGTGGATTCCAACGAACGCGCCTTTCACATTGCCGCCAGCATGGGATTCCGCGACGGTATGGCGCGCGCCCATCCCATCCTGCTGGAACCCATGATGTCGATCGAAGTGCTTACTCCCGAGGTGTATACCGGCGATGTGATGGGGGACCTGAACGGACGCCTGGGACGGGTTTCCAACATGGAGCCGCACGGGCAGGGCATGAACCAGATCCAGGCGTCGGTGCCCCTGCGCGGCATGTTCGGCTATGCCACCACGCTGCGGTCCATCACCAGCGGCCGGGGCAACTTCTCCATGCAGTTCGATCGGTATGCCCCCGCCAAGCTGGACGACGATGTCCGCTCCCGTTGACGCGCGGCCGTCGCGGCGATCAGCTTGGGGCTGTTTTTGCATGGGGCGCAACCGTATGGCTATACTGCCCCTTCGTGACTCCGGATTCGGGGTTGCTCATCGGGCGCGGCTAGGTTCCCCTGGGAAACGCTCTCCGCAGGTCGGGGTCGGCAGACCTCCAGGCGGGTTGCGGTCTTTGCTGTCGCGTTGAATCGGTGTCCATTGATTGGTCCAAGTCAATTCCAGTTGTAACAGGAAACGGAAGATGGCCAAGGCGGTATTTGAGCGGACGAAGCCCCATGTGAACGTGGGCACGATCGGGCATGTGGATCACGGCAAGACGACGCTGACGGCGGCGATCACGAAGGTGCTGTCGCTGCGGGGTCTGGCGGACTTCGAGGCCTTCGACCAGATCGACAATGCGCCGGAGGAGCGGGACCGGGGGATCACGATTGCGATTTCGCACGTGGAGTACGAGTCGGATGCGCGGCACTATGCGCACGTGGACTGTCCGGGGCATGCGGACTACATCAAGAACATGATTACGGGTGCGGCGCAGATGGACGGGGCCATGCTGGTGG
>MPMO01000004.1 GCA_002238555.1 Caldilineaceae bacterium bin34 | reverse complement strand
CCGATACTGCGCATGCAGGGCGGCCGCCGTGTCCTCCACCGCCCAGACCACGCTTGCCTTGCGGGCCATGGCACACCCTCCCTTCACAACCGCGAAATCCAGTATCTATACTATACTGGATTGGTATGAGACCGGAGTTCGTCCGCGGTGCAGCTAGAGTCCAGGCCGGCGACGATTGAGCCAAGGCCCGCCTTGGGTTGCCAGTCAAATCAGGAATTCAACAACGCGAGACCAAGTGCCTTCCATGCTGTCGGATGTCTATCAGCCCATCCTGGAACAGGTCTTCGGCTTCCAGAGGCTGCGTCCGGGTCAAGCGGACATCATTGAGGCTATTCTCCAGCGCAACCACGTGCTGGGGGTGATGCCTACCGGAGCCGGCAAGTCTCTCTGTTATCAGTTGCCCGCGCTCGTCCTGGACGGGCTTACTTTGGTGGTCTCGCCGCTGGTTGCCCTGATGGATGATCAGGTTGCGGCGCTGAGGCTGTCCGGCGTTGCCGCGGAGACCATCAACGGGAACCGGAGCCGTTCCGACAATCTGGCCGCATGGCAACGGGTGTCCGCCGGACACGCGAAGCTGCTGTACTTGGCACCCGAGCGGATGATGCAGCCGCGCATGATCGCATCGCTGCAGCGTCTTCCCATCAACCTTATTGCAGTGGACGAGGCCCACTGCATCTCGAAGTGGGGGCCGGCCTTCAGACCGGATTACGTAGGGCTGTCCCAGTTGGGCGATCTGTTTCCCGAAGTTCCGATTGCGGCATTCACTGCCACCGCGGACCGCGCAACCCGACGGGACATCTGCGAGAAGCTGTTCAACCATTCGGGCCGGGTGTTCAGCCAGGGTTTCGATCGCCCCAACATTCACCTTGCGGTCCAGTCCCGCAGGAATCTTCAACGGGTACTGCTGGAATTCGTGAATTCCCGTCGAGGACAGAGCGGCATCGTCTACTGCCTGTCCCGGAAGTCTACGGAGAAGACGGCTGCGCTACTGCGTTCCCACGGCGTCGCTGCCTTGCCCTACCATGCCGGGCTGGACGCATCCGAGCGCCTTGAACACCAGCAGATGTTCATGTCGCAAAACGGCGTGGTGATGGTTGCGACAATAGCCTTTGGCATGGGAATCGACAAGGCGGACATCCGCTTTGTTTTTCACACCGACCTGCCTGCCAGCATGGAAGCGTACTACCAGGAAATTGGACGGGCGGGACGGGATGGACTGCCGGCCGACACCATGATGCTCTATGGCTTGACGGACATTGTGCAAAGGCGCCGTTTCATTGAGGAGTCGGATGCCGACTCCGAATTCCGTCGCCATGAGCATCAGCGCTTGGATCTGCTGCTCGGCTACTGCGAGGGCACGGGTTGCCGCAGGCAAGCACTTCTGGGTGCCTTCGACGAACGGTTGGAGGAACCCTGCGGCAACTGTGACAACTGCCAGAATCCTCCGGACGTTAGGGAGGGGAGGATTGAGGGACAAAAGGTTCTGTCTGCGGCCCACCGTACGGGTCAGCGTTTTGGAGCGGTCTATCTGATTGACGTCCTGCTGGGCAACGCGACGACCAGGATCCAGGAATGGGGTCATGACTCCCTGCCCACGTTCGGCGTGGGCCGCGAACATCACAAGGACGAATGGCGGTCCATCGTTCGCCAGTTGGTGGCAGGCGGTTTCCTGGCAACCGACATTGGTGGCAAGGGCGGATTGTCCATCACGCCCAAAGGTCGACGGCTACTGGCCGGCGAGGAGAACTTCAGCTTTCGCATTGACCTGCCGGTTGCGCCGGGCCGAAGCCGGCCAGGAACCCGAAACGAAGGGAAGTACGGTGCATTGGTGGACCGGGAGCACCGGGAACTGTTCGAGCATCTGCGAACGACGCGGTTGGAACTTGCCCAAGTCCACAGCGTGCCGGCCTTCATGATCTTCTCCGACCGGACCTTGATTGATATGGCCGTCCGCCGGCCCCGAACGCCGGCCGAACTCAAATTGGTTCATGGCGTGGGCGACGCCAAGCTCGCGAGGTTCGGCGAGGTGTTCCTGTCCGCCATCGACACGCATGTTTCTGTTTCCGAACAGGTGCAACCAAGCCTGCAAGATGGTTGACCCCCCGGCATGTCCCAGGGGCGTCCCTGGTCTACGGTATGGAAGCGTCGGCGCGCAGCGCAGAGTGCCTTTACCCAGCGGGCCCGGACGAATTGTGGTGGTTGTCCGACACTCAGATGACTTCCAGGTGATCCAAATCCGTGAGTTGGGGAAACGGGTTGTGGGGTTCGGTCTGGTACCACACCGCCGTTGAGGCGATATCGTCCTGCAGGGCCAGGTACCTGCGCTTGCCCTGCTTGGGCTTGCGCCAACCCAGGGCCTGGAGGGTCACCTGCAGGTCCTGTTCGAACCGGATGGGATCCATGATGTGCCAGCGGTACATGCCGAAGCGCGATTGACTGCGTTGGAACCCGTCCGGTTCAATGACCTGATGGAACCCCAGATACGGGGTTGAATACGTCTGGTATCCCTCGAGGCCGACGCCGTGGAACCCCCAGGCGCCGCCGAAGTAGTCCTCGGTCCCGGTGCCGCAGATTGTGGGCCACTCGTCGCCGTCAAGGTAGAACTTCATCTCGCCTTCGCCCCACCAGCCGTTGTTGTTGGACCCCCACGCGACATATACGCCCGCGTAGTGGCCGCGGCCCTGTACGCCGTCCAGCACGGTGTAAACATCCTTGTAGGGCAGGGGATTGACCCGACGCCACTGGGCGTGGAAGTAGGCCACGTCCTCCGGCACGTCCGTCAAGGTGTAGTCGACCTGGTAATAGAACCCGTTGGCCGGTTCCGGACTCAGGTTCACGATTTCAATGCGGGCGTGTTTGCGAAAGGGCATGGGCCAGTAACTGTTCAGTGCACCAACGGCGTTGACCGAAACGGGCAGCGAGTTCACCATGACCGGTTCGGTCCAGCCGTTGCAGAAGAGGTCTCCCAAGGGGGCTTCGACGGACGGATTGTCCTCGTTGTCCCAATAGGCGCGGAACACCAGGGACCGGAAGTATTCCGGACGGCATGCGAACCAGATGTGCTGAATCTGCCCCGGACCTTCGATGTCCGCAATCGGGGTCACGGACTCGGGTGACAGATGGATGCTGGGGGACACCTTCCAGCCATGGCCCAGTTCCCTTGCGGCGTCCGCTCCGGTCCCTTCAGTGGCGCGCCCTCCCTGTCCGGGCGCTCCGTCCACGTTCTCGGCCGAGATGGACCGTGACTTGGCGAGAGAGAGGCGGGCGATTGTGCCCAACCCCATATTGAGGCCGTTGAATTCCGAATTCATGGGTGCGAAACACTCCTCAGTGCTGTGAACCTGGAAACTATTTCCCAAACCGTTTGGGCTGAATCATCTTCCAATGTCAGCCTCTACCGGCTTGCCGCGTTACGACGCGAGCGATTGGTTGGGTCGAAGTAGGGAATGGAAAGATCCCCCCGCACAAGTTGGAACACTGCCGGCACCCGCTCCTTGTGGCCCGGTGACAGATCAGGCAGGGCATCCTCGGCGAAAAAACCCACCCCCGTTGTTTCCGGACCGGCAATGGGGATTTGGTGTTCGTCGATTTCAACCAACCATACGCTGGCATAGACGTGTAGCTTGGTACGACTCCCCCACAGACGGGCATCAAACACTCCGAGCAATTCCGTAGCGGTTCCCTGCACCCCTGTCTCTTCGCGCAGTTCTCGTTCCACAGATTCCGCCCATGTCTCGCCAACCTCTGTCGCTCCCCCCGGCATAGCCCAAAGGCCGTTGTCTTCACGTTTGATTAGGAGGATATGTCCCTCCCGAAACACGGCCGCATCGGCAGAGACAAAGGGGGTGGCGCGAATCACCGTTTCCCAACCCTCCAGTATTACATCGGCCGTACTGCCTTCGAGCGCGGCAACCAACTGGGCGCTCAACGACCGAACTCTGCCGTACCTGGCCTTGTCGTATTCGGTTTGGGCGAAGTGCAATCCCAGATCTGCGATGCTGTGCAACTCATCTGCTATGAGATACATCTCACCTGTTACGTCCATGTGGTTCCTTTGTTGATGGCGGTCTGAAACTTTCCAAAGAGCCCTGTAGGAACCCACGGACAAGCCTGTTGAAAGGTGGATTCCGTCTGAGGCCTTGGACAGGCGGGTGGAGATCTGCCTGTCCCGCGTGGAACCGCGTCGGTGGACCCAGCTTGCGCACAACCAACCAGATGGGCCTCGTGACGCAGGGGCCGCGCCTACAGCGAGATGCCGGTTGGGCCGCGCGTGATCTGGAAATCGATGTTGCCCGTTTGCAACGCTCGGACCCTTCTGCTCCCGGACAGCACTTCCTCGGCCACCGAGAGTATCCGGGCGACTTGCTCGGAGACGGGTAGGTTGGGGTCCAGGGAAAGGTCAAGGTCGGGGCTCGCATTCGGCCCCAAGCCGAATTCCACCGTGGGGATGAAGGGATGGCCCTGCACCGGATGGCCGGTTGCGAGGACCAGAATCAGGTCCGGGCCGGTGGCTCCCAGGCCGGACAGGGTTTCCACCCAGTGCACCGTTGGGCAATCCATCAGATGCAGGCCGTGTTCCGTGGCCTGTTGGGCGTAGGCCAGCGTGGGTTCGGCATCGGCAGCTTCGGGAATCAGCGACAGCCATTCGGCACTGGACGGCACCACCACCAGGCCGCCGTGGGCGGCAACGGTGGTGGCCAATTCCGCCAATACCGTTCGTTCGGAGTCGGCGAGACTGCCGGCATGGCCCAGGGCAATCCGCAGCTGTTCCAGGGAGCCGGTCTCAGGGGAAAGGGCGGGTTCGCTTTCCAACCTGCTCCGGAACCAATCCTCGACTTTGGACAGGACCGGAGCGATACCGCCGTCCAACTGCACGCTGGCCCAACCGAGGTTGTCCGTTTCCACCCCGCTGTCTTCTAGAACATGCCGCATGAAGTCGTTGTGGGTCTTTTCGCAGCCGTGTTCCATGAGCAGGCAGTGACGAACCTGGGGATGGCGGACATAGCCGGCCAGGGTTCGGGCATACAGTTCCTCGGACGTGCCGCTTGAGACCCCGCAGCCCTCGTGGTGAACCACGGTGGCAAAGTTGCCGGCTGCACCCAGTACATTGGACAGTCGCCGCACTGCCAGGGCGGCAATCTGGCCGGAACAGAGGCTCGTCGGCACGATCAGGTTCATGTCCCGGGGAAGGACCCGGTCCCCGCGGCGAATCCCCGGAAACGCGAAGTCGAGATCGCCGCGACCATTGACCACCTGAATGGCCTTGCCTGGCTGTATCGGTGCCGGTGGGACCATTGCCTGGTCGTCGGAGTCCAGGGCCCAGTCGCGCCACAGTTGTACCTGGGAGTGCCCGGCCTTCTCTCCCACTGTGCGTTCGCCACCGGCTACGGCCAGGGTTCGTGCGTAAAGGTTCCGGCCTAGGTCGTCCATCGGCGTGCCGTCCAGGTACTGGCCCGCATTGATGTCCATGTCGCCCTGGAGCAGGTTGAATCGTTCGGTGGTCGTGACGATTTTGACGGTGGGCACGAAGGGAAAGTTCGTGATCGAGCCGTTGCCGGTTACGAAAAAGATGATGTTGCAACCCGAGGCCACCTGGCCGGCGATGCTCTCCAAGTCATTGCCGGGACTGTCCATGAAACAGAATCCCGGTTCCTGCATCAGCTGTCCGTAGGCCAGAACGTGCTCCAGCCGCACGTCCGGATCCCGCTTCATGGCGGCGCCGATGGATTTGAGGAAGATATTGTAGAGGCCGCGGAACTTGTTGCCGCCGGACGGGTTCCCCTCCGCCGAATGGCCGTGTCGGGCAGCCCGCGCCTTGAAGGCCTCCACGGTGCTCAGGAACTCGCGGGCCGTGGCAAGGTCCCTGACGTTGTTGCAGATGTAGGGCTCCGCACCGATCAGCTCGTCGGTTTCGGCGAGATTGGCTCCCCCGCCGTTGCGGATGATTTCGCGCGCCACCCAGGCGGCCAGCGGATTGCCCGAGATTCCCGAAAACGAGTCGGAGCCGCCGCACTGCAGCGCGAGCTTCAGTTCCGATACGGGCCGGGCGATCCGTTGCGTTTGGACCAGCTCTGGATACCAGTTGCGCACCGTGTCGGCGGCGCGGTCAAGCTCCTCTTCAAAGGTTCCGGAGAGGGACAGGAACTCGTGCTTGACATGGTCGATTGGGTAACCCTTGTGGTCCATCCAGGCCGCGAGCGCCCGATTGTTGACAGGTTCCGTCCCGTGGTCCACCGCCAATACTGCGGCCGTGTTGGAATGGATGACAAAACCGGCCAGGGTCCGCAGGACCAACTCCAGGTTGTTCGGGTCCGGGACCGCACCTTCGGTGTGGGCCACGGCCACGATTGCATCCACGTTGTCAAGGGCGTCGGCATCGGCCTGGAGCTTGGCTTCCAGGGCCCGGACAAAGCCGCCGGTCAGCGACGATGTCCCCAGCAGCAGGATTACGTTGCGCGTGCCGCTGCCGCGTCCTCCAGTCCGGGGATAGGCCATGAACGTGTCCGGTACTGGCTTGACCGGCACCGGTTCGCCGGGCTGGAACGAATTGGCATCCAGAACGAACGGCGGGATTTCGCTTTCGAAGTTTGGGGTTGCAGGCAGGTCCATTTGCACCGCCCGGCCTGCCAACGCTTCCAGCATGCCGTCGTTGCACACGTACTGGCCGGGCTGGATCCCGACCGTGGCCGTGCCGAACGGCATCTGCCAGGACAGCAGCTGTTTACCCGCCGCGATCGGCTCGATGGCGAAACGGTGCCCCTCCAGGACCGTCGCATCCAAGGCGAACGCGCCCTGTTCCGTCGCGATCTCGGCGCCTCGTTCCAACCGGCGCGTGGCAATGGCAACGTTGTCGCCGGGCAACGGCAGGCGGGCCACCGTGGAGAACGGAAGTGATGCCATGGGAAATCGTCCTCGCCGACAGGCGGAAGGTCGGTCAGTCGTGCAGTTGGACCAGCATCTTGCCGTTGTTGGCTCCGGTGAACAGGTTGATGAAGGCCTGCGGTGCCTGTTCGATCCCGTGCACGATGGTTTCCTGCCACTTGATTTGGCCGGCATCGATCCACTTCTTGAGGTCCGCGTAGAACTGGTCCGCATCCTCTGCGAAGTCCGACACGATGAACCCCTGAATGCGAATGCGGTTGCCGACGATCAGCATCAGGTTGTTCGGTCCCGGCTGGGGTACGCGCGCGTTGTAGGTGGAAATCATGCCGCAGGCCGCGACGCGTCCGTACATGTTCATGTTGGCCAGGGCTGCCTGCAGGTGCTCGCCGCCCACGTTTTCGAAGTAGACATCAATGCCCTCGGGGCAGGCGCGACCGAGTTCGGCCCTCAGGTCGTCGGTATCCCTCCAAACGATGGTTTCGTCAACTCCGGCCTCGTCCCGCAGCCACTGGGCCTTGGCCGCCGACCCGACGCTGCCGACCACGCGGCAGCCATGGAGCTTGGCGATCTGGCATACCAATCCACCGACCGCGCCCGACGCCGCGGACACGAAGACGGTTTCGCCGGGCTTGGGTTCTCCGATGCGCAGCAGCCCGAAGTACGCAGTTTGGCCCGGCATGCCGGCGATGCCAAGGAAGCTCTGCATGGGGGCAATGGAGGTGTCGACACGGTTCAGGCCCATGCCGGTGGACACAGTGTATTCCCGCCAACCCGACGAGTTGACGACTTCATCGCCTTCCTTCCAGTTGGCATTGTTGGATGCCACCACGGTGCCGACCGCCCCGCCGTACATGGCCTCGCCCTCCTGGAAGGGAGCCGCGTAGGACTTGCCGGTGCGCATGCGTCCGCGCATATAGGGATCCACGGACATGAACTTGTTGCGGATCAGCAGTTCGTTCGAGCCAAGCTCAGGCATCACCGATTGCCTGATTTCGAAGTTCTCGGGGGTTGGCATCCCGTCCGGACGGGACGCAAGAACTACCTCGCGGTTGACGATCTGGCCCATGTAAAGTGCCTGTTGGGGATGTTCAAAGGCGGAGAAGCGCTCCGATTCCGGGATTCTAGCACCTGGGATTGCCAGCGGCCCGAAGGGTTGCAGGTCCTTTGACTTGGGATGCACAGCCTCTTGTCAGAGACTGTTACGCCAATGCCAGGCGGCCGGGTACATGGCCCGGCCGCCTAGTCCGGTCGGCTTCGGTGGTATTCCGGGACCCGCGATCCTGCGGACCTGGATCTGCTAGCTTCGTTCGCCGAGGGTCACCGTGAGATCGACCGTCCCGCCGTCGCGCAGGACCCTGATCGATACCTCGTCGCCTGCGTCGTAGTTCAGGATCAACATGCCCACCATTTCGCTGAAGGTGCGCACCTGGTTGCCGCCGAGCGACACCACAATGTCGCCTTCCTCGATACCTCCGCTTGCCGCGGGGCCGTCCGGCTGCAAACGGTTGACAAACGCCCCCGCGTGGATGGTGTCCAGACCGATTTCGGCCGCCTGCTCAATGGACAGGTTGCCACCGGACAGCCCCAGTTGCGGGTAGGTGACGCTGCCGTTGGCGATCAGATCCGGTGCGACGCGGGTCAGCATGCTTGCCGGCACATTGCGGCTGAGGGAGCCTTCGCCCATGAAGCCCTGAAGTCTGCCGTTGGCAATGCCAATCACCTCGCCCGCGGCATTGACCAACGGACCTCCGGCGTGCCCGGGCAGGAGGTTGAGGTTGCTCAGGATCATGTTGGGTACCGAGTAGCCGTTCTCGCGGGCCGGCCCTGTCTCGAATCCGCTGACAATGCCCTGGGTGAGCGTACCGAACAGATTGCCCGGGTAGCCGAAGGCGAAGATGGAGTCGCCAATTTTCAGTGCGGCGCTGTCCGCCACTGGCAGCGGGGCGATCGTGCGGTCAAGATCGGGCACAGCGAGGATCGCCAGATTCGAGTATGGATCCTGGCCGACAACCTCGGCTGCCGCGAAGGTTCCGTCGGTGAACACAACATGAATGGCCTCGGCGCCGTCAACCACATGGTTGCTGGTGGCAATATGGCCGATGTTGTCGAAGAAGAAACCGGTACCCCGGCGCCCGTTGGCGAATCCCTCCTGCATCTGGTTCCTGACGGCGCGGGGCAGGCGGTCCTGCCCCGCGCCCAGGTCCGTATTGCCAAGAAACGCGGTCCTGTCTCCCCCGGTGGCCTCTATGCGAACCACGCTGTCGGTCATTCGGTCATAGATCGTGCCGGCATCGAGCATCGGGCCGGCAGGCGGTGCGGACTGTCCGAACACCGGTTGCCGAACGACGGCCATCAGTACTGCGGCCGTTGTCAGCAAGGCCAGGAGGAGGCTGAGGCCGACAAGCCTCGCAGGGCGTCGCGACGACTCAAATTGCACCATGGTCTGTGTCCTATGGGTGATGGGATGAATGTGGGAGCCGGTTGGACACGGTTGGCCCGAGCGATGGGATTCACCTTGCCAGCCGACCGGATATAGCGTATGCGGCCCGCGACGTAGGGATCGTTGCTCGCCTACGCGGGCGAATCAAGAAAACATCAACATTCAGGTTTAAGTTCCCGTTGAGGGCTGAAGGCACTGCCATCCAGTGCCGCGGCTAGTCAGTGGACGCCCAATTTGGGCCGGGAAGCGGGATTGGAGGCCCGTGTCGACACAGGTCATCCAAGTTGCTGTCTGGTCTTGTCCGACCGAGTGCTGGAAGCCCTCTCGTGCCTGGTGTTCGATGGCCCTGCAGAGGATGTGCCGGATGCACCCACTTGATGGCTTCCTGCGGGCCGGAGCAGGATGGGCCGGTTATCGAGACTTGGACATTGGTCGGGGGTGGAGCGGAGACCCCTACGAGGCTCCCGATGATACGTCCGCAAGTCAGGTTCAGGATTGGGATCCAACTGGTCTTTCCGGGCTTGGCCTGAACCCCACGAAACCGCCTGGGAAGCCCATCGAGGGACGGCGCACGTCGATCCGGCCGTGTGTTAGAATCGGAAGCCATTCCGCTCCGACCCGAAAACGGGAGAGCCATCATGGATCGAATTGGTTTCAAGATGCAGTGCCAGATGAGTGCTGCCAAGAGTTCGGACTGTTGTCCGGGTTGTCCAGCTTGCACGGAGTGCAACTGCGGCTGTTGCTGTTGTTGCGCGGAGTGCAGCTGTTCGTGTAGCTGCTGTTCTTCCGGGCAGACGGCGAACCCCGTTTGACGCGGTCCTCCATGCGATAGGAGCGACCTCCGCCAAACTGCAGGCTCGTCGTTGGACGGGCCTGTTTTTTTGCCTGTCCAATGCGGCCCGGGCTGTGCCGGTCGCCGTTGGCGCCACCCAGTCCGGGCGCCCGATGTAAGACTGCCCAATCCGTACCTTCGCCCATTTCAGTTGAGAGAGACCTCATGGCCAACAGTTGGAAGTCCGCCCTCCGGGATCAGATTCCCGAATCCTGGGCGCAGGAGGTAGACACCTTCGAAGGCCAGATGGGCCTGGTGTTCAATGGCACCCTGGAGGACAAGGTATTCGCTGAGACCCGACTGCGGCGAGGGGTCTATGGGCAGCGGTACGACAATGGCAAACGGCACGACGGCATTCGGGAACAGGAACTCACATTTCCGTCGGGCGAGGCCGTCAAGGGTCCCGACACGTTCTGGGACGCGCCCGGCATGCAGCGGATCAAGATTCCCTGGGGCGGCCTGAAGCCGGACCAGCTGGAAGTCCTGGCCGCGCTGGCGGACGAGTACTCCGACGGCATCCTGCACATCACCACGCGGCAGGACTTCCAGTTGCACTTCATCCATGTGGAGGATACCCCCGACTTGATGCGCCGGCTGGCCGCGGTCGGCATCACCACCCGCGAAGCCTGCGGCAATTCTGTGCGCAACGTTACGGCGTGTCCCTTGGCCGGGGTGTGTCGTACCGAGGAGTTCGACGTCACCCCCTATGCCGACGCACTGACCTTCTTCCTGCTGGGCCACGACGACGTGCAGGACTTCGGCCGCAAGTTCAAGATTGCCTTCTCCGGCTGCGAACACGAGGCCTGCGGTCTGGTGTCGATGCACGATCTGGGTTTCATTGCCCGCACCGAGGTGCGCGAGGGCCGCACGATTCGGGGATTCGACATGTATGTGGGCGGCGGTCTGGGGGCGGTACCCCACCAGGCCCGTCTCTTGAAGGAGTTCGTGTCCGAAGAGGAAATTTTGCCTCTTTCCCAAGCGGTTTGCCGCGTCTTTGCCCGGCTGGGCGAAAAGCGCAACCGGAACCGGGCCCGCGTCAAGTTCCTCGTGGCCAAGCTGGGCATGGAGGAATTCAGCCGGCTGGTCTTCGAGGAACGGGAGATCCTGCCCCACGACGACCGTTGGACCAGCTATCTCGACGGGTTGGAAAGTTTTACCGAACAGCCGGTGCGCCAGCCGATTGCCATCGAGTACGGGGATTCTGATCCCGAGTACGAACGCTGGTCTGCCACCAACGTCTCTCGGCAGCGTCAGGGAGGCTTCTCCGTCGTGCACGTCGCCCTGCCGCTTGGCGATTTGACTGTGCAGCAGTCTCTGGATCTGGCGGACATCGCCCGCAAGTACGTGGGCGACCACATTCGCACCACTGTGGAACAGAACTTCGTCCTGCGGTGGGTTGCCGACCAGGATCTGCGCGACCTGTACGCGGACCTGAAGGCGGCCGACCTGGCCACGCCTTGGGCCGGCAGCATTGCGGACATCACCGCCTGTCCCGGCACGGACACCTGCAAGCTCGGCATTGCTTCGTCCCGCGGTTTGGCCGGGGAACTGGGAGCGCGACTGGCCCAACAGGTGGAGGAACTGCCACCCGAGGTGCAGGAGCTGAAGATCAAGATCAGCGGCTGCTTCAACTCCTGCGGCCAGCACCATGTGGCGGACATCGGCTTTTTCGGCAACAGCCGCCACCGCAACAAGCGGACCGTGCCCCATTTCCAGGTGGTGTTGGGCGGCCAGTGGCAGGAGAATGCCGGCAGCTACGGCTTGGCCGTGGGGGCCGTCCCGTCGCGCTCTGTGCCCGAAGTCCTGACCGAATTGACCAATCGGTTCCACACCGACCGCGAGGCCGGCGAATCGTTCCAGTCCTGGGTCAACCGCTTCGGCAAGAAGAACATTCGCGAACTTCTCAAGCCCTTCCAGCAGATCCCCCTGTACGAGGACAGTCCCCAGTTCTACAGTGACTGGGGCGATCCCCGGGAGTTCACCACCGGCGACATCGGAGTCGGCGAATGCGCCGGCGAGGTCGTATCGCTGTTCATCCTGGAGATTGCGCGGGCGGAGGCCGAGGTGTTCGATGCCCAAATTGCCATGGACGACGGGCGGCACGGCGAGGCCTACGCCGGGGCGGTGCAGTCGATGGTGCTGGCGGCCAGGGCCCTGCTGCGCGGCCAGACGGTGGACATCACCAACGACGAAGCCGAGATTGTGGCGGAGTTCAAGAGCCGCTTCTACGACACTGAACTGTTCTTTGATCGTTTTGCCAAGGGCAAGTTCGGCCAATACCTGTTCAAGCACCACCGGCAGCGCGTTGAAGATCCGGACGCGGTGTCGGCCCACGAGACGATCGAAGAGGCCTATCTGTTCATCGAGGCCGCCCATGCCTGTGACGGCCGCATCGCGGCGGCCGCGACGCCGACCACCGGCGGCATTCAGCTGTAGGGGAGGGCATTGGTCATGGAACAGCCCCAACGGCTCATTCTGCGCTTTGAACTGCATGGTGACGCGCCAGTGAACCTGGACGATGTCATCCCGGTCTTCCACGGCTGGATTCAGAACGGCCGGCTGTCGACCATGCTGATTGACGTGGCCGACTACAAGCATGTGGAGGCCAGTCCCGGTGTGGTCCTGATTGGACACACGGACGACTGCGGCATCGACAACGGCTTGCCGCAGGCCGAGTCGGGTCAGGGTTTCCACTACACCCGTAAACACGCCCGCCTGTCGGACGAGGCATCCTTCCTGGAACGGCTTCGCCAGTTGTGGACCAATGCCCTGGAAGCGGCCGAGGCACTCGAACAGGAAGCCGGCTTGGGGGTGTCGATCAACCCGGGTCGCCTGCAATTGACGGTTCCGGACCGGTTGCGCTATGCCTTCACGGAAGCAAACGTACAGGCGGTCGCCGCCTTGGTGCGGGAATGGCTTGCGGAGGTGTTCGGCTCGGTGGACGTTTCGGTGTCCCATCCCGGGGTTGACGAACGGCTGCCCTTGACCTTGACGGTGGCGGTGGCCGGCGAACATTCGGTGGCTTCCGTGCAGGCATCAGGCAACTGAACCCGAATCGCAGGGTCCTGAACATGTCGCCCGCTACCTTGCTGCATCCGCCGCCAACAGTGGATTCGGTCGTCCCCGAGCGCGACCCGGCCGGATTCATTCCGCATGTGCAGGCTCTTGGGCGCGGTGCCACCCTGCGGCGTGATCTCACCCGGGCGGAAGCCTGCGATGCCCTGGATCGCATTCTCGGCGGCTCGGCCACCGAAGCGCAAACCGGCGCTTTCCTGATCGCCCAGCGAGTCAAGGGCGAGTGCGCCGCTGAGATTTCCGGATTTGCGGACGCGGTGCGCCAAAGGTGGATGGAACCCGTTCCGCACTCGGTTTCACCCCTGCTCGATCTGGCGGTCCCCTACGACGGCAAGGAACGGACTGCGCAGTTGGTCCCGGCTGTGGCGTTGACCCTGGCCGCCTGCGGCCTGCCGGTGATGCTGCACGGTGACGAGCAGGTCCCGACCAAGGCCGGGGTGACGGTCGGTGCCGTGCTGGACCAGCTGGGTGTTGCCATCGACCTATCCCCTGCCGAGGCCGGGCTCAGGTTGGAGGTGGACGGCGTGGCCTACTGCAGTGCCGCCCGGTTCATGCCGGCCTGGCACGACCTGTTGCCGACGCGGTGGGAATTCGGGTTGCGGACCGTACTGAACACGATTGAGAAGCTCGTGAATCCGGCCAACGCCGACTGGCAGGTGACGGGTTTCTACCACACCAAATACATCGACCATGTCCGGGCTGCCCAGACCGGCGGGCAAGCCAGTTGGATTGTCCAGGGCGAGGAAGGCTCGGTCGAGATGCGCTCGGGCCGTAAGACCCGCATTTACGGACAGTCTGCGGATGAATCCGTGGTTCTTGATCCGGCGGCTCTGGGATTTGCCGAGCGCGTAGCTGTGGAACCGGACCCGGATCCCGCTGCGCATGCCGCCCTCAACGAGCAGGCGGTCAACGACGAGGACTGTCCGGGCAGGGATCAGGTGGCCTTGACGACGGGGGTAATCCTGTCGCTGTTCGGCCGAACCGCGGACATCCCTTCCGGCATTGAGGCGGCGCGGTCCGCGCTGGCCAACGGCCGTGCCTCCGCCCTTCTTGAATCCATGGCGAACTGATTGTTTCCCACGTACAACCTTGGAGGCATATGTCTCATCACGCTCCGACTTTCTTCGCAACAAGCACCGGCCGCCCGGCTTTTGTCACGGCCGAGTTCCTTGAAGAAATGAATCGGCAGTTCGAGTCGTGTACGCCTCAGGAGATTCTGGAGTGGTGCCTGACCAACTTCCGGACCGGCGTTTCCCTGGGCACGTCGTTTGGCCCGTCCGGCTTGATGATGATGGACATGGCCCTGAAGCTCGATCCCCACATCGACATCTACTACCTCAACACCGAGTATCTGTTCCCCCAAACCATGGACCAGATTGCCCGCGCCGAGGAACACTTTGGGCGAAGCTTCCGCAGCATCATGCCGCACCTCACGATCGCCGCACAGGCCGAACGGTATGGTCCGGCCCTGTACAGCACGGATCCGAACCAGTGCTGCAAAATCAGAAAGGTGTACACCCAAATCCACGCCCTCAAGGACAGTTCGATTTGGATCACCTCCATCCGGCGCGATCAGTCCCCGACCCGTGCTGATACCCCGTTTATTGCCTGGAACGACAAGTTCAACGTCCTCAAGCTAACCCCGATGGCAGAGGCGACCGGCGACCAGGTTTGGGACTATGTGCGGGAACACAACCTGCCCTACAACGAACTGCACGACCAAGGCTATCCGTCGATCGGTTGCTGGCCCTGCACGCAGCCGGTCTCGGACGGCGAGGACGAACGGGCCGGCCGGTGGCGCGGCCTGGACAAGACCGAGTGCGGCTTGCAGACCGACGACGATTCCCCGGAGGAGTTGGCCCTGGCCGGTTAGCCCGGCCGAACGGCCCGGACGCGTGGCCGTTGGCTCCTGTACCGGAGGCCGGTGGGCAACAGGTTCCGCGTTCCGGTCTCCGGTTCGGAGTCGCCGAGTGGAAGCTTGCGGAGGCCGGGCCGGGCAACGATCTAACACCATGGATGCAGTGCTGTTGGTCGCCCACGGCAGCTTGCGTGCCGGAGGCGACGCGACTCTGAGTGCCGTAGTCGCCGAACTGAACGCTGCGTGGAAGGTCGCCTGTACCGAGCCCCCGAAGGTCCTGGGGTGTTTTCTGAATTACGGCGAACCGCTGCTTGAGGCTGGATTTGCCAAGCTGGCCGCCATGGGAGCGACCACCATACGGGTCCAACCCTATTTCCTGTTCGGCGGCCAATACACGAGGCGGGATCTGCCGCAACGGCTCCGTGATCTGGACCGCCGCTGGCCGGCGGTTGGCAGTGTTTTGGGACCGGAGATTGCAGGGCACCCCGCCTGGACCCGAGCGGTGATGGAACTTGCGCTTCCTGCCATCGACCCTCCCGCTCCCGAACAGGGTTGCCTGTTCGTCGTCCACGGTTCCCGGTATGAGCCGGCAGTAGAGCAGGTTCGCAAGATGACCGATCGGCTGAGGGAGGTCCTGTCGCCGGTTCCGGTGGCAACCGGGTATTTGGATGTCGAGCAACCGGACATCCTGACCGCAGCCTCCAACCTTTATGACGAGGGGATCAGGCGCCTGTGTGTGGTGCCGGTCCTGCTCAGCGCGGGCCGTCACACCCGGGAGGACGTGCCCGGGGCCATCGGTTTGTTCCAGCACGGGCATCCGGACTGCACGGTGGTCCTGACGGATCATCTGGGCGAGACCACTTTCTTGACCCCGATTCTGCACGACCTCGTCACAGGCGGGACGGTGGAGGCTATCAGTCTCGATTCGGTGGCTGTGGGGGCTACTGGCATGTCGACATGACCGGGCAGGGCAAGGTATGGCTGGTGGGCGCGGGGCCCGGCGACCCGGAACTCATCACCCGGAAGGGGTATCGACTGCTGCATGCCGCGGACGTGGTGGTTCACGATCGGCTTGTGTCCGATGCCCTGATTGCCGAACTGCCACCTTCCATCGAGTGCATTGATGTGGGCAAGATGCCCGGCAGTTCGTTTCCGGCGCAAAGCGACATCAACGAAATTCTGGTTCGCACGGCCCGCCAAGGCAAGCGCGTGGTCAGGCTCAAGGGCGGCGATCCATACATCTTCGGCAGGGGAGCCGAGGAGCGCCAGGCCCTGTTGGAAGCGGGTTGTGCAGTGGAGGTGGTACCGGGGATCAGCGCCTTGACGGGAGCCACGGCGACCGCAGGTCTGTCCCTGACCCGGCGCGGCCTGTCGTCCACTTTTGCCGTCATGACAGGCCGTCCGATGACGGGGCGTACTTTGCCCAAGGACCAGTGGCGTGCGCTGGCCGGATTGGACACGGTTGTGGTGTTTATGGGCGTGGGCGCGGCCCTGGAGCTTCAGACCGAACTGGTCGCTGCCGGTCGGGCTCCCGACACGCCGGTCCTGCTGATTAACGACGGGACCCTTCCGACCCAGTCCACTCATCGGACGGTGCTGGGACAATTGGATGCAACTGTCAGGGAACAGTCAATTGGATATCCGACCATCATCGTCATCGGCGAGGTGGCCGGTGCATGGAAACCGGAGGACGAGGACCTTGCCTCACCGGATGCGTCTGGGTTTGTCAGGCGCGACGCAGACCTCCAACTCTCCGCCTCCGCACTTTCCAATGAGGCATCGGAACCTCGGGAACCATCCGGTCTGTATCCCATGACACTGACCAACCTTGCCGGCCGCCAGGTTCTTGTGGCGGGTGGAGGTAGGGTTGGTGCACGCAAGGTTCGACGCCTGCTTGATGTTGGGGCACGGGTGGTGCTATGCAGTCCGACCGCCACTTCCGAGCTGCAGGCCTGGTCTCGGTCCGGCGAGGTGCACTGGATCCGCGGGCGATATCACTCCGACTATCTGCAGGGATGCTGCCTGGTGTTTGCGGCTACCAACGACCACCGGGTTAACGTGAACATCACGCAGGATGCCGCCGACCTCGGTCTGTTCTGCAATGTGGCGACCGATACAACATCGGGCGATTTCCGGGTGCCGGCCGTGCTCGAAACCGACGGTCTGCTCGTGGCCGTCAGTTCCGTGGAGGGGGATCCCCGGCGTGCACGGCGTTTGCGGGACCGCATTCGGGAAAACTTGGTTGCCCCGGCGGTTTGAATTCAGGGCAAGGTCTCGACCGGGTTGGACAGGGTGCCCAGTTCGGTGATTTCGCCCCGGATGCGATCGCCGGGTTGCAGCCTGAGCTTCTTCGAGTGCCCTACCCCGGCGGGGGTGCCCATGCTGATCATGTCGCCCGGTTCGACTGTGACGAACTGGGTGATGAATGCCAGCGCCTCCGCCGGCGAGAAGATCATCTGGCCGGTACTGGCATCTTGTTGCAACTCGTCGTTCAGAAACAGCTGCATTTGGAGGGCCGAAGGGTCCGTGATTTCATCGGCCGTGGTGATCCAAGGCCCCATGGGACCGAAGGTGTCGAGCCACTTGCCGACCAACCAGTCGAAGAAACCGTCCCCTTCGTGCATGGGCAGGTTGTCCCGGAAGGACAGTTCGCGCGCGGAGATGTCGTTGAAGATCGTGTAGCCGACGATGGCCGACTGGGCTTCCTCAACGGAAAACCCGCGTCCGCCCCGGCCGACGACCACAGCCAACTCCAGTTCCCAATCGGCGAATTTCGTTGATGGCGGGATGCGAATCGCCGCGTCCGGCCCAATCACGGCAGTTGTGGGCTTCATGAAGAAGTGCGGAGTCATCTTGTCCTTGCCGGGAAAGACACCGCCGCCTTCCAGGATGTGATCGGCGTAGTTGCCGGCCAGGCACATCAACTTGCCCGGGTTGGGCAAGGGAGCCAGCAACTGCACGTCGGGCAGGTCGAAGTTGGATGTCTCCGAACCACTCTGCCGATGCCACTCCACGGCCGCCGCGGCGGTTCGGAGACCGTCCGGACCGGCAGCGAGGAGCGACTGCATGGTTGCCGCCAGGCTGGCAGGTGCCAGGCCGCTCAGGTCCAGGACGGTTGCCAAGTCGATGATGCGGTTTCCTGCAACGGCTCCGGTACGGGGTCCGATTTCAGATAGGAAAGTTGCCAGTCTCATTGGAGTCCTCGGTTAATTGTCTACACGCGATCAGGCGCACTTTGCTTGGATTCAAGCCAGCGGCATGGTGACCTTGGCGTTTCCCTCAACATGGGATTGAAGCGCAACCAGCAGGATTTCCAGACTCTGGCGCGCTTCGGTACCGGGTGATGTCAGAGTGCCGCCGTGGTCCATGACGTGCACCAGTTCGGCCACCGCCCCGGCCTGGTGCACCATCGCGTATGCGCGGTCCGAAACCATATCCCGATAGGACCAGTCCAAGTGGCCGGAACCGGTAATGACCACGGTTCGGCGATCGGAAACCTCGATTCTGGCATCGTCCAACAGCAGCTCCAACTGCATGCCGGTGAAGTTCGACTTGGCACTGTCGTAGTAGGCCCGCACTCCGTTGGCGAATTGGATGAAGGCATTGGCTGCCGGTTCGGAGGCCGGATCGTGGCCCCCGTCGCCCCGATATTCCCCGTACTCCTCGAACCCCGGTTCCAGGACGGCCGTGAACCACTCGGGGCTGGCCTCGGCAAAAAAACAGATCATGTCAACCGTATGCGTGCCGTTGCGGAACAACATGGCGCGCGGACCGTACAGGTTGGCCACGATGTTGTGGAGAGAGCCGTATGTGCCCGAACGGATCAACTGGCGCACAAGGTGGAACTCATGGCTCCAGCGACGGGTGCGCTCCACCGAAAAGAACCCCTTCTCTGGCCGTCACCTCGATCATACGGTCGGCGTCTGCCAGCCGCGTTGCAATCGGCTTTTCACACAGAACTGCGCGGGCACTGCCATGAGCCGCCTCGACCGTGATGTCGGCATGCAGGTGGTCCGGTGTGACCACACTCACGATGTCCGGCTGTTCGCGTTCCAGCAGTTCCCGGTAGTCGGTGTAGCAGCGAACATCGGGCCACACATCCCCCCACTGCTCATGGAACTGGGACAACGCTTCGGGTCGGATGTCGCAGACCCCGACCACATCGGTTTGTGGATGCTGGTGGTAGGCCGCTGCATGGGATCTGCCGACCTCTCCATACACGGGGATCCCGGAAGCCGATTCGGGACGGCGGGCACCGATTCCGGTAAGCCCGACGATCACGGACTTGTACATCTTCGTGGTTGCATCCGCAATCCGGTCTGGCGGGCACCGAAGTTGCTGAAGTCCGGAGCCGGGACCCTGTGGACGGCAGCCCGGACGGCCGTCGCACTCCGTGGACTATCTATGGCCGTTCAGGGCTTCCACGATGGCGTCCACGTCGTACACGCACCCTCCCCAAGTACCTCCACTCGCGTTCTGGAGGGCGGCCCACAGACGCGTGTCCTCCGGTAGCAGGTCGTCTGGGCCCAGATCCGGGTGCGGGGTGCGGGTATCCAGCACAGCTTGGGCCTGATCCGGGGAAAGCACGGTTCCGTCCGCGGTGCCGGTCAGGTTGAGCGATCCGGTCAGATTGCGCGTGTCCACTTCGATGGTGACCCGGTCTCCTTCCCGCAGGCAGCCCAGAGGGCCGCCGGCCAGCGCCTCCGGTCCGACGTGGCCGATGCATGCACCGGTGCTGACCCCGCTGAATCTCGCATCAGTCACCAAGGCGACATGCTTGCCCCATTCCAGATAACGGAGGGCCGACGTCAGTTGATAGGTCTCCTCCATGCCGCTGCCGGCGGGGCCGCGGCCCATGAGGACGATGATGTCGCCGGCCTGGACCGGATGGTCGGTCAATCCTTTGATGGCCCTGATGGCGTCGCGTTCCCGGGTGAAGACGCGGGCCGGGCCGGTCATGTGCAGGACTCCGGCATCGTCCAGCACCGACGGGTCGATGGACGTGCTCTTGATGACGGATCCTTCCGGCGCCAGATTACCGGTGGGGAAGGTCACGGTGCTGGTCATTCCGTTCCGCAGTGCCGAGACGGGTCCCATGATGACCTGGTCGGGTGCAACTCCGTCCTCTTCCTCCAGGATCGACCGCACCCGCGCTCTGCGTTCGCTGCGTTCCCACTGGTCCAGATTGTCGCCTACGGTTTGGCCGGTGGCTGTCAGGGCATCCAGCCGGAGCAGATTCATGTTCCTGAGGTGCAACATCACCTCGGGCACACCGCCCGCGAGGAATGCCTGTACCGTGACCCAGCCGCGGGGACCGTTGGGCAGGACGTCGACCAGCCGCGGCACCCTCGAATTGATGCGTTTCCAGTCTTCCACGGTGGGGCGGGGCAGACCAGCCGCAAACGCCACTGCTGGAATGTGCAGCAACAGGTTGGTGCTGCCGCCGAACGCGGCATGCACCACCATGCCGTTGTGCAGGGCGCCTTCGGTCAGGATGTCCGACATCGTGATGCCGTCGGCGTGCATTCGTACCAGGCACTTGGCGGACTGCCGGGCCATGTCCCGCCAAATTTCCTGGCCGGAAGGAGCCAGGGCGGAGTGGGTCACGGACATGCCCAGGGCTTCGGCCACGACTTGGCTGGTACCGGCCGTGCCAAGGAACTGGCAACCGCCGCCGGGCGAACCGCAGGCCCGGCAGCCGAGTTCGGCGGCCTCTTCCAGCGAAATCAAATCCTGCGCGTACCGAGCGCCGATGGTTTGGACCTTGCCTGCATCCTCACCGCGTTCCGGAGGCAAGGTGACGCCGCCGGGCACGACCACCGCCGGTAGGTTCGACTGGGACGCCAGGGCAATCATCATGGCCGGCAATCCCTTGTCGCAGGTCGCAACTCCCATGACTCCCTTGCGCGTGGGCAGGGAGCGGATGAGCCTTCGCATAACCTGGGCGGCATCGTTGCGGTAGGCCAGGCTGTCGAACATCCCCCGGGTACCCTGGGTGCGACCGTCGCACGGGTCGCTCACATAGGCGGCAAAGGGGGTGCAGTCAAGGGCTGAGAGCGTATGCGCGGCCTCCTCCACGAGCAGTCCCACTTCCCAGTGGCCGGTGTGGAAACCAAGGGCGATCGGACGTCCATCGGGTGCCCTAAGTCCACCTTGGGTCGAAAGAATCAGGAACTCAGGTTGGCGCAATCGGCCCGGGGACCAGCCCATGCCCGCATTCTGGGTGAGGCCGAACAAGTCGCCGGACGGGGCATTGCGGAGCAGGTCGTCGTCCAAGGGTAGGGATCCGGAGGGCCCCGGTCCGGCGGTGACGATGTCGTAAACCGCCGAGTCCACCTGGTCCACATCAAACGACCATCGAGTTTCGGTCACAGGGTTCCTCCGCGATCAACTGATTGGCCCGGATGCGGCATGTGGCGCGGACCCGCGTCCCTTGAGCCAAAACACGGCAGCCCCAGGGCTGCCGCGCACCCCAGGGGCTGCCCCGCACCGGTCGCCGGTATCCACGCGCATTGCGTTCCGCGGGCCGCGCATCCGGTTGGCTTCAAGCCTGAATGTGCTCGTCGGCGATGCCCTTCATCAAGTCCAGGTAGTCCCATTCGGTCTTGCCGTCGGCCATCGGCTGGTCGAAAATGAGGGAAAACGGTCCCTGGAAGGCGTGCTCGTTGAGCACGCGCATGCCCCCGATCAGATCGTCCGGGATGATGGCCCCGTCGTCAGTGTACTGGGCCTTGGCATGGGCGGACGTGGCATGCGGTGCAATCTTGGCAAATTCCTCGTAGCGGTCCTCGCCCTTGAAGTTGCCGAAGTCGGCACAGATGGTGATTTGGCCGTCACAGAGTTCGAGGATGGCCAGCAGCTGATCCGCCTTCAACGACAGCTTTTTGAAATTCTCCGTAAATGCCTTCACGCCCCGTTCCGCCCCGTAGGCATGCAGCTCCTTGAGGGCGATCGCACTTTGCCGGATGTTGGGATCCTCCGTCAGGCTGCCGTTGGCATGCACGGGATCGGTATCGCCGGCAATGACGCGGGCGGCACCGGCCCCCAACTGACTTGCCGTATCGATCCAACCGCGGATCCAGGCTGTGTCCCGATCCCGAACCGCCGGATCCGGCGCAGTGACGTCTCCGTCGTCGATCAGGATCGAGTACAGCTCCACATCGTGGGCATCCGCCTCGGCCGCCAGTTCGGTCAGATAGCCGCCGTCCCGGGAACCGAAGTGAAAGTGGCACAGTTCCAAGGTGCGAATGCCGTGGGCGGCAGCCTTGCCGGGCAGCTCCAGAAGATCGATTTCCCGGTTCGGGCTGGGTGGCGCCTGCTTGGCGGGGTCGAAGTCGTCCAGCCACATTGAGCCCAGGGCTCGATGCAGGGTCCATGAGGAGACGGAAATACGGGCGGTCATGGTCTGGTCCTCGTTATGGGCTGGGATTCCAAGGGTTGTTCCTGCATGAGGGCATGGACTGCATCCTGCCGCGGCAGGCCGTTGCGTGATCCTACTGTACCGCAGCAGAGCGCAGCGGTCGCGCTGGCGAATCGGAGGGTTTCCAACCAGGGAAGGCCCGCGGCCAGGGCCCCCGCATAGGCACCGTGGAAGGCATCACCGGCACCGTTGGTGTCAAGCACTTCGACCTGATGGGCGGGCATGGATTCGAACGCACCGTCACGGGCCCACAGCAGCCCCTTGTCTCCGCAGGTCACCACCAACGTCTGCCGGTCGTTGGCCAGCCGCACGACTGCTGCAGCCGGATCCGCCAGTCCCGCCAGTTCGGTCGCGTACCGCTCGGAGCCGACCACGTGGTCCACGCGGACCGCCAGATCCAGGATGTCCCGGGATGCGCTGTCGGCGTCAATCATCGATGGAATCCCCAACCGTGTCGCCTGATCCAGCACCCGGTGGGCAACGGGCAACTGCCGGCCGTCCACCAGTACACAGTCAGGTTGCAGTTCGTCGAGGTTGATGGCGTCCGGCGCAATCAATGGCTGTGGCAGCTTGTGGTTGACGAGCGCACGGCGGCCGTCCGGCTTGACCATGATGGCGGAGATGCTGGTGGGCACCTCGCCGCGGAGGAGGAGATCCGTATGGACTCCGTGGGCTTCGAGTTCCGCGGCGTGGGCGTCTCCGAACATGTCCCGGCCCAGATAGGATGCCAGCCAGGTGTCGAAACCGAGCCTCCCGGACGCCGCGGCGGCGTTGGCGGCCAACCCGCCGCCGCACTGGGCCAGGTCCCGCGCCGTTCCCTTTTCGTCGGGACCGAAGTGATGGTCGACGGTAAAGGTGAGGTCCCAGCAGGCGTACCCGATTGCCAGGACGCGCCCCGCCAGGATTTTGTCTACGGTCACGGGCCCATGGTCCTGCCGAAAAGCACCAAATCGTCTTCGGCTCCCGGCTGCAGGGCGATATTCAACCGGTCAGGCCAGGATTTTGGCTTCCTCGTCGTAGAGAAAGCAGGATGCATTGTGATTGTTGGCCCCGACCTGGAAGGGCATGGGAGTTGCCTCCAGGCAGCGGTCCATCCGCTGCGTGCAACGGGGATAGAACCGGCAGCCGCTGTCCACGCTGACCCGCATTTCCTCGTCGTCGATGGTGGTTGCCTCGTCGCCGCCCCACTTCACGGACGGATCGGGCACCGGAATCGAATCGAGCAGCAGTTGCACATACGGATGCTTCGGATTCTCGATCACCGCAGCGGTCTCACCGCTTTCGGCCACCGAGCCCTGGTAGAGCAGGTAGATGTGGTCCCCGATCTGGTAGGCCGTGCTCAGGTCGTGGGTGATGTACAGGAAGGACATGCCTTCCTCATCCCGCAGGCGCAGCATGATGTCCAGAATCATGGCCCGCAGCGAGGCGTCCACCATGGACACGGGTTCGTCGGCCACGATCAGCTTGGGTTTCAGCATGTAGGCCCGCGCCATCATCATGCGCTGCCGTTGTCCGCCGCTCAACTGGTGCGGGTACTTCTCCAGCACCTCCTCGCCGCGCATGCCCACCACGTTTAGGGAGTCTTCGATCATGTCCCTGGCTTCGGCTTTGCTCGAGGCCATCTTGAAGTTGCGGATGATCAGGTCGAACACGTGTTTGACGCGGTAGAACGGGTTGTAGACGGCATAGGGATCCTGGAAGACGGCCTGTACCTCTCGCCGGTAGTCTATGCGCTCCTGGGCGGTCATTTCCGCCAAATTCCGGCCGCGGTAGATGATTTGGCCTGATGTCAGGTCCGTGAAGCCCAGCACCAGGTTCGCCAGGGTCGACTTGCCGCTGCCGGATTCGCCGGCGATGGTGGTGATGGTGGCCGGGGACTCCTCGATGGTCAGGTCGTAGTCCTGCAGGGCCACAGTGACGGGGCTCGCGCTGAGCATGCCGCCGCCGTAGATTTTGGTGGCCTTCTTGATGTCCAGCAGTGGCGCCATTGCGGATGCGTCTCGCGGTTCTGTGTTCGGTCGAGGGTGTGCCGGTCTGACGGAGTGCGGCCCTAGTGGAGGCGAACGCCGTCGTCGTCGTACAGGTGACAGGCGGTTTCGTGCCGGTTGCGCAGCGCCCGCATGGGCGGGTTCTCCTCGCGGCAAATGTCCATGACGTGGGGGCACCGCAGTTGGAAGATGCAGCCCTGCATATCCGTGCGCAGGTCATGGGTCAGCCCCTCGGTCAACTTGAGCGGCTTTTTCTCCTTGATCGAAGGAATCGACTCGATCAGAAGCTGGGTGTAGGGGTGGAACTGCTCGTTGAAGATGGATTCGACCGGCGCAAACTCGACAATGCGGCCTGCGTACATGACCGCCAGGCGATCCACCAGCTGGGCCATCAACCCCATGTCGTGGCCAATCACAATCATGGAGACGCCGAGGCGCTCCTTGACGTCCAACAGCGTTTCGCCCACCACCCGCTGCACGACGACATCCAGGGCGCTGGTCGGTTCGTCCGCGATGACCAGCACCGGGTCCAGGGCGATCGCCATGGCAATGCAGGCCCGCTGCTTCATGCCGCCGCTCAGTTCATGGGGGTACATGTCGTAGACGCGGCTGGGCAGACCCACCAGCTGCAGCAGCTGGAGAATGCGTTCCTTTAGTTCGCGGTTGGAGATCTTGCCTTCGTGGGTGCGAATGGTGTCCTTGATCTGCGAACTGATGCGCATGACCGGATTCAGCGAGTTCATGGCGCCCTGTGGAATCAGGGACAGCTTGGTCCAGCGGGTTTCGCGCAGGTCGTCCCCCTCCAAGTCGGCCAGGTTGACCGAGTCCAGGTTGATCTCCCCGCCCGCTATGCGTCCCGGGGGTTGCACCAGGCGCAAAATCGCCATGGCAGTGGTGGTCTTGCCGCACCCGGATTCGCCCACCAGGCCGATGATCTCGCCGCGCTGCACCTTGAAGGACACATTGTCGACCGCCCGGACGTCGCCGGTCGGCGTGGAGTAGAAGACTTGCAGGTTCCTGATGTCCAGAATCGTGTCCTGTTCCGCGGGACCGCGATCCACCATGGCGGTGTCCGCGGGGTTGATGGTCGTCGCAGTGGTCATTGCTCGCGGACCCCCCGCAGTCTTGGATTGGCGATTTCGTCAAGGCCCACGGTCATCAGGAACAGTCCGGTGAACACGATTACCAGAGCCACAATCGGCATGCCCCACCACCACCACATGCCGCGGAACAGTGCCGAAACATACATGGCGTGGTAGATGGTCATGCCCATGGTGGGAATGCGGGTTGGCCCCAATCCCAGGGCCTCGAGGCCGGTGGCGGCCAGGATGGCTGCGGACACGTTGCCGGTCATGCTCGCGGCCAGGTACGGCAGCATATTCGGCAGCATCTCGCGGAACAGGATGGAAAAGGTGTTGGCACCGGACAGGCGGGCCATCTGCACGTAGCCGCGCTCGCGCATCGACAGTACCTGGGCGCGCAGGAGGCGCGTTGGTCCGGGCCAGGCGAAGGCTGCCAACAGAAGCGCCAGGATAACCACATCCAGGTTCTTGACGAAGGCCGAGATCACGATCAGGACGGCCAGTGCGGGAATCGTGATGATCGAGTCGCTGATGGTCCGGACGAAGGCATCCCACCAGCCCCCTATGAAGCCGGCCGAAAAGCCCAGGACCACGCCGATTAGCATGCCGGCGCCGGCTGCGATCAGGCCGATGTGCAGCGACCGCGGTGCCCCCACCAGCAACACCGCCATCAGGTCCCGGCCGTCGCTGTCGGTCCCCAGTGGATACTCCGGATCGGGCTCGCCGAAGAATGGGTTGTCGATGTTGGTCCAAACCGGGGGCAGGTTCAACGGCGCGGAGGCAACCCGCGCCCGGGTCGTGTCATAGAGGCCCAGCGGACCGGCTCCCGCCATCAGCAGAATGATGGCAACCATCGCCAGGCCGAGCAGAAACTTGACGTTCAGCCACGGAGAGTCCCACGTGTTGAGCCCCCGGCGGGTGGAGTCCGGGCTTCCGCCGGGGGGTGCAGCTGTGGCGACGCTCATGTCTGGCCCTTGCTGTAGGTGATGCGCGGATCAATCACCGGGTAGAGCAGGTCGAGAATCAGGACGGCGGTCGCCACGCCGACGATCAGCATGAACACGATGCCCTGGATCACGGTGTAGTCCGCCGAAATGATGGCCTGGTACAGGAAGTAGCCCAGGCCCGGGTAGCCGAATATGAGTTCCACCAGCAGCGAACCTCCGGCCACCGCCCCCAAGTTGAGGGCCAGGGCCGTGACCTGCGGCAGCATCGAGTTGCGGATGCCGTAGAACCAGAAGATGCGCCGGGAGCGCAGGCCCTTGGCATTCGCCAGAATCATGTAATCCTCGCCGTCCGTAGTCACCATCATGCCCCGCATGCCCAGGGCCCAGAACCCCATCGAGGTGACCACGATGGAGAGAACCGGCAGCAGACCGTGGTGGAGGACGCTGAGGATGAAGTCCAGGTTCCATCCCGGTTCCACGCCGCGGCCGTAGTTGCCGAAGGCAGGGAAGATCTTCCACTTGAAGGCCAGGAACGAAATCAGAAGGATCCCGAACATGAAGAACGGGATGGAGGTGAAAGTCAGCGACACCGGCAGGATGTTGCGGATGGCCGCCGGTACCCGTCGCCAGGCCATCAACGCGCCAATCAGGTTGCCGGCGCAGAATGACAGAATCGTGGCAATGGACACCATGCCCAGGGTCCACGGCAGGGACCGGCCGATGATGTCCGTAACCCGTGCAGGGAAATTGGCCAGGGAATAGCCAAGGTCTACCCGCACCATGCTCAGAAGATAGTTTCGGTATTGGACGTGCCAGGGGCCGTCCAGTCCGAATCGGGCGCGCCAGGCCTCGATCAGGTCGGCCGAGTTCTCAATGTAGCCGGCCTGTTGGATCATGCGCTCCACCATCGCCGTGATTGGATCGCCCGGCGCAAGGCGGGGGATGGTGAAGATCAGGGTGGCGCCAATCCAGATGGTGAGAAGCCACATGCCAAGTCGGCGCAGGAAGTACCCCAGTGTCAACTCGCTCATGTGCGTATTCCCCCGGTGGCGGCCAATTCAACGCTGTTGAACGGGAACGGGGGCCCTGAGACCCCCGCTCCCGTATTCAAATCACTGGTCGGCGTCAGCCCTTACTGGGCGGCCGTGACTTCGTGAATGATGTAGTGGGTGTGCTGCCACCAGGTCGGCGGGTGGATGTACTGGTTGTCGTAGGTGGGCCAGTTCGTCCAGTAGGTCTCCATGAACGGAATGATCTTCTTGGCCTCGGTAATCGGAATCACCGGAAGGTCCTCGAAAAGCAGTCCGGAGGCCTCCACGAAGAGATCGTCCACGGCCGGGTCGCCCACGGCCAAGGCGCCGATTTGATCGACGATGGCGCTGAAGGCTTCGGCGTTGTCACCGCTCCACCGCCACGAGTTCTTGTTGGCGCGCTCGCCAATCGGAACCAGCCAACGGGTGTTGAAGTTGTCGAGGGTGGCCCACGGCTCGTTTACGGAACCACAGGTTTGCCAGCCCATGCGGGACTCGAAGTTGCCATTGCGGAAGTTGTCGCCCCAGATCTGACCGGCCTGGTTGACCTGCACGGCATCAATGCCCTGGCGCTGGAACTGTTCGACGAGCACCTGCGCGATGCGCTTCTTCTCAATAAAGCCTTCGTGCACGGCGATCTCGAGCGAAAGCTCGTCGCCGTCCTTGGTCCAGTAGCCATCACCGTCGCGGGTGTAGCCCTTGCCGGACAGAATCTCGGCGGCCGTTTCGGGCGCGTGCGTGAACAGCTGGTCCACATCCCAGGTTCCGGCCGCATCGGCCAGGTCAACCAGCCGATCCAGCGGCGGATAGGCGGGGAAGGGGTGGCGGTTCTTGAGCGTCGTGCCCTCGTAGGCAATCGCCACGATTTCGTCGCGGTCGATCATGTAGTTAAGCGCCCAGCGCATGTCCTTGTCGTTCCACGGCTCAATCGCGTTGTTCAGTTCGAACGTGCGGGAGCAGGGATCCGGGACCCAAGCCAGCGGCATTTCCGTGAACCACGTGACCACGTTGGGGTTCTGGGCCTGGACGGCCTGGAGCTGTCCCAACGTAATGTCCATGAGGCTGTCGATGCCGTCGTTGGCAAAGTTGTTGACCGCGGTCTCGTCGGAGGCGCTGCGGATCCAGATCAGCTTCTTGGGTTCCGGCATGTCCCGGAATCCGGCTTCAACGCCCCACCAGTTGTCGTCGCGGACGTAGCTGAACTCGGTCGGCGAAATGGTGTCCAGGATGTAGGGTCCGGTCCACACGGGCCAACCCTGGGCCGGGTCGTAGTACTTGAAGGTCAGGGGATCCTGGCCGGCCCAAATGTGCTCGGGCACGATCGGCAGGGAGCCCCAGATCTTCACGGAGTGGTGGTCCAGCTGGTAGCGCGGGTTTGGGCGCGTCAGGTTGAACACGACCGTGAAGTCGTCAACCTTCTCGACGCTGTCGACCCAGTCCTGTTGCGCGGCAGCGTAGCTCAGTTCCGTGTGCTCCAGCAGCATGTTCATGGTGAAGACCACGTCGTCGGCGTTAAAGTCCTCGCCGTCGCTCCACCTCACGCCCTTGCGGATGTTGAGGGTCCAGACGTCGAACGTGTCGTTCGGGACGAAGGAATCGCCCAGCCACGGTTCCATTTCGCCGGTCTGGTAGTTGAGCATGAACAGCGGCTCGGTCGAAGCCTGATGGTTGCCTTGGTTGCGCAGGCCGCCGGGCACGTAGGGATTGTGCAGTTCGGGATCGGCGAACTGGCCGCCGCGGGCGTCAACCTCGAAGATCAGGGTGTCGGCGCGGGACGCGTTGGAGTAGTCCTCCATCATGTCGTCGGCATCGGCCATGGCATCGCCGGAGTCGGCAGGCGCCGCGGGCTCGATGGCCGGGGTGCCCGCGCAGGCCGTAAAGGCCATCGCAAACACCAACAGCAACACGCTGAAGGGCAAAAGCTTTCTCAGCTTCATGAATTCCTCCGAAAGGAAGTGAACAAAAGAGCTCGTCCAGCGCGCAGGCCCGGAGATCCGGCATTGACGGATCGGAATTCGAACGCAAACACTACGGGAATCCGTAGCGCGGCGCGCTGTGAGAGCGGATTGGGTTTGGGGATTGTACGGCTTGAAGCCAGTCCCATCCAAAAATGCGAAGACCCGTTGGAAGGCACCCGGCCCGCGGACGAATCCCCGGTCTTGTACAGACCTGCCACCCTGCACAGAGGTTGCAGGATCTTGGAGTGCGCCGGGATACCAACGGGGCGGACGCGTCCGGTTTTGGCGGGTCAACCTTGCGCGCCGTCCAAACCGGTACCGCGCAGATCCGCCCCGGTTAGGTTGGCACCGGTCAAGTCGGCTCCATCGAGGTTGGCATTGGCCAGATTGGCATCCACCAGAATCGCCCCGGCCAGGTTGGCGTTGGACAAATCGGCGAAGCGCAAATCGGTTCCGGTCAGATCGGCCCCTGCGAGGTTGGATCCTGCGAGGTTGGCCCAGCCTAGGAAACGACCGCTTAGGTCCAGGTCCTCGCCGCCTTGGTTGACAATGTGCCAGACCGTTCGCCAGGTTCCCGACAACACCGTGGCATCGTCCAACTGGACATCCCTAAGATCGGTCAAGCCCAGTTCGGCCCCGTGCAGGTTGGCGCCCCTCAGGTCGGCGTTGCGCAGAGTGGCCCGATCCAGATCCGCTTCGGTTAGATCCGCTTCCCTGAGGTCCGCGCCTGTCAAGTTGGCATCCCGCAGGTTGGACGTGACAAGGGAGGTGCCCCGCAGCACGGTGCCGGAGAGGTCCGCCTGTTGCAGCACCACTCCGTTCAGCATCTCGCGGTTGAGGTCCGTGCCGGCCAGCTGCCAACCCAGTTGGGCCTGATTGTGCAGACGCCAAACCAGCATGGTCGTGGTTGGAAGCGTTGTTGTGCCGTCAATCCGGGTCTTGCGCAGGTCTGCCGTAGTCATGTTGGCATCGGCCAAATGGGCACCGCGCAGGTCCGTGTTGTTGAATCGGGCTCCGACAAGGTTTGCCGTGCCGAAGTCAAGGCCCTGCAGGTTGGCGTTGGCGAAGCTGACTCCGGACAGGTCTTGGCCTGCGATGGGTTCGTTGACAATTCTCCACATCCGCGCCCAGTGGGCGCTCAAGGCCGTGTCGTCGTCTATGGTCGAACCGCGGAGCCAGGCTCCCGTCAAGTCGGCCGATGTCATGCGGGCACCGCGCAGGTCGGCTTTCCGCAAGTCGGCTCCCTGGAATCTTGCGCCGTCGAGAACCGTGTTGCGCAAGTCCGCGCCGCGCAGGTCGGCGCGTGCGAACAATGCTCCGGTCAGATCTGATCCGACGAAACTTGCGCGTTGGAGGCTGGTCTCCGTGAAGTTGGTGAAGTAGAGGGTTGCGTCGGTGAAGTCGACGTCCGGGGCCAGCGCCATCGACAGGTTCGCGTTGGAAAGGTCGAACCCGGCGAACGATCGGTCGTGCAACAGTTCTCCAGAGAGGTCAAGTCCCTGGCAGTTCCTGGGGCACTGCCGGATGAGCGGTTCCAGATACAGGTTGTAGCCGTAGAACACAACCAACAGCAAGGTTGGGACGGTGACAATCAGCGCGATGGCGATGCGCCGTTTCAGGATCTGGCGTTCAATGGCCTCTGCGGTGTAGGCACTCATGGCAGTGTTCGAAACTCGTCGGACCCTTCGGTTTGGCACAGGCCGTTTGCAAGGGGCGTGGTGTCGCCGGGTAACTATAAGCGGGCATTGCCGTCGGGCAGGCCATTCCATGCCGGATCGCCCAACCACCCCTGCCCAACATCGGACCTGCAGGAACCGGGTTGGGCGATAATCAACTTGGACCCGATTTACCCAGGAGGCCCCAGTCCAACATGAGATCAATCGTCTATACCGCGCCTTGGCACATGGAGATGCAGGACACGGATGTACCGGTACCAGGTCCCGATGAAGTCCTGGTGGACGTCAAGGCCGTGGGCATCTGCGGGTCCGATGTGCACGGGTACACGGGCAGCACCGGCAGGCGCACGCCCCCCATGGTGATGGGGCACGAATTCAGCGGCACTGTGTCCCACTTTGGCAGTGGGGTCGCGGGTGTTGAGGAAGAGGACGAAGTCATCGTGTCTCCCATGTTTCCGTACGACGGTATCGGCCAGCGCCAGGTTGTCGGTGTCAACCAGCCCGGGGCCTATGCCGATCACGCCATCGTTCACAAGTCGATGCTCTATCCCAAGCCGGAAGGCATGTCCTGGAACGAAGCGGCCATGTGCGAGCCCCTTTCAATTGCAGTCCACGCCATCAGCCGGACGCCGATCGCGTTGATGGACACGGTGGTCGTGGTCGGTGCCGGCACCATCGGGCTGCTCGCGCTTCAATGCGCCCGGCGCAGCGGGGCCGGCACGATCATCGTCACCGACATGAGCGAGCACCGTTTGGGACTGGCCCGCGCGGTTGGCGCCGACGTGACCATCAATGTGCGGGAAGAGGATCCGGTGGCCGCCGTCATGGATATGACGGGACAGGCCGGTGCCGACGTTGCCATCGAGGCGGTTGGATTGACAAAGTCGGTGCAGCAGGCCCATGCCATGGTGCGCGTCGGCGGCCACGTAACCTGGATCGGCAACAGCGATCTCATGATCGAGGTGAACATGCAGGAAGTGGTGACACGGGAACTGACCGTGGCCGGCACCTATGGGTTCAGCACGGAGTTCGAGCGTGTCATACAGGCGATTTCCAGAAAGGTCGTCGATGTCGCATCGCTGATCGAAAAGGTCGCGCCCCTGGAGGAGGGGCCGGCACTGGTCGATGGCCTGGCCAAGGGCGAACTTGACCTGATCAAGGTCATTCTCATCCCGTGACGGCACCGTAGCGACGACCATGCACATCGCAGCCTTTCCCAAGTGCTATCTCGACGCCATTTGCGTCGACCGCACGATGGATGTCTTTCAGTGGATTGACATGGCGGAGGCCCTGGAGGTTGAAGGGCTGGAACTCTACGAAGGGTTCTTTGCGTCCCTGGACCGGGGATACATCGAGTCGATCGGCGACGCCTTGGCGCGCGGCAACCACGCGATGCCCATGCTGTGCGTATCGGCGGATTTCACCCATCCCGATCCAACATGCCGGACCCGGGCGGTCGAACATCAGCTGCGGATGATGGAAACGGCCAGGTTTCTCGGTGGTCGCGGGACGGCCTGCCGCATCCTGACCGGCCAGCGCTATCCCGGCCTGTCCCTGCAGGAAGGGCTGGACCGGGTGGCCGAGTGCTACGACCGGATTCTTCCGGTCGCGGCCGAACTGGACATCGTGCTGGCATTGGAGAACCACTACAAGGACGGCTATTGGACCTGGCCCGAGTTCGCGCAGAAGATGGCTGTATTCCTCAAGGTTCTGTCCTCGGTTCCCGAGTCGCCGCATTTCGGTGTCCAGTATGATCCTTCCAATGCCTTTGTGGCAGGGGATGATCCGATTGAACTGTTGGATGCGGTCCTCCCCAGGGTGGTCACCATGCATGCCAGCGACAGGTTTCTGGCGGAGGGCGCGACCTTGGCGGATGTCAAGGCGGCCGACGGTTCCATTGGTTACCTCGATGCCCTGCAGCATGGGGTCACAGGACAGGGTCTCAACGACTACGATGCGATATTCAGCCGCCTTGCACAAGCTGGCTTCAAGGGGTGGGTGAGCATCGAGGACGGCATGCATGGCATGGATGAAATGCGACGTAGCGTTGACTTCCTACGTGTCATGCGCACCAAGCACTTCGCATAGTTTCAGGGAGGATTTGTGGCATGGACGCCCTTGTCAAGTACGGTTTGGTTGACGGCCAAGTGGAGATCCGGCAGACGGATGAGCCGGAATGCCCGTCCGACCGCGTGCTGATTGGCGTGCGTGCCGCCGGCGTCTGTGGCAGCGACGTTCATCTGTGGCGCAACCACCAGAGTTGGGAAATCAATCTGCCGCTGGTGCTGGGCCATGAATTCAGCGGTGAAGTCGTGGCAGTGGGTGCGGACGTGGACGGTGTGGCTCCCGGAGACCGCGTTACATGCGAGACCGCGGCCAAGGTGTGTGGCCGCTGCAGCTACTGCCTGGGCGGTGCGTACAACCTCTGTCCCAACCGGTTGGGCTACGGAGCCCTCATCGACGGGGCCTTCACCGACATTGTGGTGGCGCGGCCCGAGATCCTCCATCCCCTGCCCGATGGTGTGTCGTGGGAGCATGCAGCCCTGACCGAGCCGGGTTGCGTGGCGTACAACGCACTGGTCGAAAAGACCGACGTGCGTGCAGGTGACTTGGTGGTAGTCCAGGGTCCGGGGCCCATCGGCATCATGGCCCTGCAGGTTGCGCGAATTCAGGGAGCCGGTACGCTGGTGGTGCTGGGAACCGGTGCCGACCAGGCCCGATTGGACATCGCGGCCGAACTGGGAGCCGACCACGTGGTCAACATCGAGGAAGAGGACCCGCACGCCCTGGTTCAATCCCTGGGAGATGGCTTCGGTGCCGATCTGGTGGTGGATTGCACGGGCCATTCCGCCGCACTGCAGTCCGGCATGGAGATGGTGCGTCCCAACGGTCAAATCACGAAGATCGGCTGGGGACCACAACCGCTGAACTTCAACCTGGACCCGCTGGTGCAGAAGGCGGCGACGCTGCAAGGCTGCTTCAGTCACACCTTCGCCACGTGGGAACGGGTTCTGACGCTGCTTCAGACCGGCCAACTCAATCTGGATCCGGTTATCGGCGGCCTGTATCCGTTGACCGATTGGCACGAGGCGTTCTCGGCCATGGAGTGCGGGGCCAGCGTCAAGTCGGTTTTGGTTTGGAACTGACGAAACCACTGTCAACGCCGGGATTGTGGAGTTCGCCATGCCGGGAGCACTGATTCAGTTGTCGCTGGATGTCACCACCATCCCCGAGGCCCTGGAAATGGCACATGCCGCCTGCGACGCCGGCGTGGACTGGCTCGAAGCCGGCACACCGCTGATCCTGGCCGAAGGGCTGCACGGCGTGCGGGCGCTGCGCCGTGAGTTTCCGGATTCCCCCCTAGTGGCGGACCTCAAGACCATGGACGGGGCCGGCCTGGAGGGGGAAATGATGTTTCAGGCCGGTGCCGACATGGTGGTGGTCATGGGCCAGGCCCACGACGCGAGCATCCTGGCCCAGGTGGAGATGGCCAGGCGGTACGGCAAGCAGGTGATGTGCGACGTCATGCTCTGTCCCGACAAACCGGGCCGGGCAAGGGAGGCCCAGGACATGGGCGTGGACTACATCATCGTCCACACGGGATTCGACGAGCGGAACCTGGAACCGGAACGGACACCGCTCGAGGACCTGGAGTCGGTTGTCAACGCGGTTTCCATCCCGGTACAGGCCGTGGGCGGCCTGAGTGTGGAACAGGCAATAGAGACGCTGGACCTCGGCGCGCAGATCGTGGTGTTTGGGGCGCCACTGGTGATCGCCGGTGATGCCTTCAAGGCCGCGTCCGACGATTTCGCCGGCTTGATGAAGGAGATTGTTCAACGGGTACGCGAGCGGCATCCCGACTGAAAGGGTCGGATGTTGCCAACCTTCGAGGGAGACTGCCATGCAATTGATAGAGCAAATCCAGAATCTGGACTTCCCGGCGCCCCTGCCGGACAAGGTCCTGTCGGTTCACCAGACGTTCGACACGGTCAAGATTGCGGACATCCACGCGCGGGTCCTGGAGGCCTGGGACGAAAGCGGTGTGCTGGCCCGCATGAAACCGGGCGCGGTGGTCGGTGTGGGCGCTGGCAGTCGCGGCATTGCCAACATCCCGATGCTGGTTAGGGGTTCGGTCGACTGGCTGAAGGCCCACGGTTTCCGGCCCTTTGTGTTTCCGGCGATGGGCAGCCACGGCGGCGCGGTTGCCGAAGGCCAGAAGACGATGCTGGCGGAACTTGGAGTCACGGAAGAAAGTGTGGGTTGCGAGATCAGGGCGACCATGGAGGTTGAACCGATTGGCGAAATCCCGGATGGCGGGCCGATTCTGTACCAGGGGAAGGAATCATTGGCCGCTGACCACTGCGTCCTGGTGAGCCGCATCAAACCGCACACCGACTTCCGCAGCCACCTTGAGAGCGGGCCGTCGAAGATGTGCGTCATCGGTTTGGGCAAGCAGCACGGAGCCTCCATCATGCATGGCGGCGGCGGGGCCTTTTTCCAGAAGTACCTTGCGCCGGCTGCCCGCATCTACGCCGACAACACCAACTTCCTCGGCTCCCTCTGTCCGGTCGAGAACGCCTATGACGAGACCGCACGCATTGAGTTTCTGACCTCCGACCAGGTCGGCCTGGAACGCGAAGCGGAATTGTTGCAGGAGGCCAAGGACATGATGGCCAGCCTGCCCTTTCCTGAAATCGACGTGCTCGTCGTTCGGGAGATGGGCAAGAACATCAGCGGCACCGGCATGGACACCAACATCGTGAGCCGGCTCATGATCCCGCGCCAGGAGGAGGAGTTCGGGACTTCGGACGTGGCCGTGATCACGGTTCTCGACCTGACCGAGGAGACCCACGGAAATGTTGCCGGCCTGGGTCTGGCCAACATCACAACCGCGCGCGTGGCGGAGAAGATTGATTGGCATGCCACGTATACCAATGCGGTTACATCCGGGATTTTCGGCATGTTCCGGGTCAGCCTGCCCATCACGATGCCGTCGGACGAGAAGTCGCTGCACGTCTCCATGCGCGGCTGTGCGCGGCCGCCTGAGGACGCGCGTCTGGTGTTCATTGAGAACACGCTCATCCTCGACGATTTCTATGCCAGTCCCTGCCTCCTCTCGGAGATCGAAGCGCATCCCCGGCTGTCGGTGACCGGAGAGGTTCCCCTTGCGTTCAGCGAGCCAGGTGTGATGCAGAGCCCTTGGCGGCTGAATTGACCACGCAACCAGCCATTGGGCTTCTCCTTGGCGACCCGGCGGGAGTCGGGCCCCAGCTGGCGGTGCGGTTGTTGGCGGAACCGCTACCGCCGCAAGTGAGGCTGATTGTGGTTGGCCGCCGCGCGTGGCTGAGGCGCGGTGCGCAACAAGCCCGATTGCCGGAACCGGACCTTCCCGCCGTAGCGTTGACCGGCCTGGACCAGGCACCAAACGACTGCCCGATCCTGTTGGAGCCGGAAGGAGCCGACCTGGACCGGGTTCCAGTTGCGTCGGTGTCCCGGGAGGCCGGTACCGGTTGCATGGCAAGTCTGCGCACGGCAGCGGACTTGGTTGCGCGTGATGTGCTTGCGGGCTTCCTATACGGTCCCATGCACAAGCAGTCCTTGCAGCTGGGCGGTTCTCGCCATCCCGACGACGCCGCCCTGTTGACGGAGTTGTTCGAGTGTCCGGCTCCGGCCCACGAGATCAATATCCTGGACGACTGGTGCACGTCGCGCGTTACCTCCCATATTCCGCTGTCCGAGGTCCCTGCCCGGGTTTCGGCTTCCGGTGTGCTGGCAGCCATCGAACAACTGAACGTTGTCATGCAGAAACTGAATCTGCCGGATGCCCGCATCGGAGTGGCCGGTCTCAATCCCCATGCCGGCGAGGGAGGTTTGTTCGGGGACGAGGAAGTGGAGGTGATTGGCCCCGCAGTCGAGGAGGGCCGACGACGAGGCCTGCCGGTGCACGGACCGTTCCCCCCGGACACACTGTTCGTGCGCCTCACGGACGGTCAGTTCGGCGGTGCCGTCACGATGTACCACGATCAGGGGCAGATCGCCATCAAGCTGCTCGGTTTCGCCCGCGGAGTCACAGTGATCGGCGGGTTGCCGGTGCCGGTTGCCACCACGGCCCACGGTACCGCCTTTGACATCGTGGAACAAGGTACCGCGCGACCCCATTCGCTGATCAATGCACTCAAGGTCTGTTCGTCGTTGGTTACCAACAACAGGAAAAGGTCAGATGCTTCTTAAGGACAAAGTGGTGCTTGTCACCGGATCAACCACAGGCATTGGCGAGGCGATCGCAAGGAAGTGCGTGGCGGAAGGCGCCTCGGTCATGGTTCACGGACGGCGCGAACATGCAGCCCAGGACTTGTGCGCGGAACTCGGCGACGCGGCCGCCTACACCGTGGGCGACGTTGCGGACCCCGAACTTTGCGAGTCCCTGGTGGCCAACACGGTTAACCGATTTGGACGGATAGACGGGGTTGCCAACAACGCGGCCATTACCGCTCGGGCAACCATTGAACAGACCGACGCGGCCACGTTTGATCGCCACTATCACGTCAACCTGCGGGCTCCCGCCCTCATCATCCGTGCCGCCTTGCCGCACTTCCGCACCCAAGGCGAGGGCGCTGTGGTCAACATCGGTTCGGTCAACGCCTGGTCGGGACAGGCGGACTTGATGCCCTATTCCGCATCCAAGGGCGGGTTGCAAACGATGACCCGCAATATGGCCAATGCCCTGGCCGAGGATCGGATTCGGATCAATCAACTGAACGTCGGCTGGTGTACGTCGCCCAACGAGATTGCACTCAAAATCTCCGAGGGATTGCCGGAGGATTGGTACCTGAACGTGCCCAGAGCCTTTGCACCCACAGGGAGGCTCCTAACCCCGGATCAGGTGGCGCACCATGTTGCGTTCTGGCTGTCACCTGACTCCCAGCCGGCCAACGGCTGTGTCTACGAGTTGGAGCAGTTCTGCATTCTGGGCCGCAGTTCGGCCCGCGACTGGGACGATTGACCCTACGGGACACACAGACAGCCAATCCGGCAGACAAGCGGTCACCGAGATTGGCACACGCCAATCAATTCGAAACGTTTCCGCGCGACGCTGTCGAATTCAAACGCGGATACGCGCGATACCCCGATCCCAGTTGAGTTCGACCATTGGTACTTCCCAGGTCGCGGTCTGGTTGCTGTCGCGGTACTTCTCGTCCTCATCCTCAACGCTGCGGCGAACCATGGCAAGTACGGTTCCTTCGACCTCGGAGCCAGCAATCCGCTCGACTTTCTTCCGGCCTTTCCGGCTCAGGGACGCGACGGTGGTGCCATTGTGGCTGAGGCCTCGTTTGCTCGATTCCAGCATAACCGTGTCGCCTGCATGCAGTTTCGGCAATGCTTCGTGGATGCGGTCGCTCTTGGCCTTCCGGCCCGCGAAGCTGAGGTACAGGTCCGGCAGACCCAACGTTGCATATCCCCTTAACGGGTAGGAACCGCTTCTGGGTCCCTCCCTGTGCAGGCAAGCCGCTCCGGCAATGTGCCTCAGGTGCGGGTTGTCCGCGTCATAGCGGTGAAACAGGACCAAACAATCCTGAGCGCGGGTCATGGCCACGTAGAACAGCCTGCGCTCCTCCTCCAGTTGATCCTGCCGTTGGAGTTGCCAGTGGCCGTCCAGGACCAGCACTACACGAAATTCCAGCCCCTTGACACTGTGGGCCGTGCCCGTGAACACGCCCTTGCCCATCCGTTGTTCACGGCGGGCCTCGAGTAGGGAGTCGGCCATGTACGACGTGAACGCCTGTACGGGAAACTTGCTATCGCCGGTTTCCAACTCCCAGTGTTCCTGCATCGCTTTCAACTGGGCCGTTCGCGGGCCTTCCTTGAGATTCAGGCAGGCCAAGTGTTGGGCGAGATCCGCGTGGGTGAACAGTTCCGTTCTGAACTCGTGAAGGTGCTTGAACGCGGCGTCAAATTCCCTGACGCGAAACGGGGAAACGGTTTCGTCGCTGCCCAAAGGGAGGCTAAGGGGTATGCCGGCATGGTTCGCTGCCGAGCGGAAGTGGTCCAGTTCATCACCGGTGAGGCCTCGTCTGGCCAAGACAGCACAGTCCTCCCAGGCTAGATCCGGCAACAGGCCCTTGAGCTTGGTCAGTTCCGTCACGGCGGCCAGGGCTTGTGCGACGGTATTCTGGCAGTCCACGATCTGCACGCGGCCGCGCAGGCCGCGATCAAGGTTGGCAAGTATGCCTCCGGGGTGGTGGCTGCGGCGCGCCTCGTTGATGCGGATTTCGTGCTGGGTCTTCATCCTGTCGCGGTTGCGCGCGATCAATTGATTGGCGACCGCAATGATGTGATTGGTGGACCGGTAGTTCTGGACCAGGTAGTGGCGTTGTGCACGGTAGTCCTCCTCGAACTGCCGGATGAACCTGACATTGGCCCCCCGGAATGCGTAGATGCTCTGATCGTCGTCACCTACGGCCATGATGCTTAGCTTGTCGTCCGAATCCTCGCTGGTACGCCCCGCGATCGCCGAGATCATCTTGTACTGCGGCTGATCGATGTCCTGGTACTCGTCCACCAGGATGTACTGGAAGCCGGCCAGCAACCGTTCGCGCAACTGATCGTCCGGGATGCCCGGAACGTCTGACTGCCCGGTCAGCAGTGCTGTCGCCTGGGCAATCATCTTGTCGAAATCGATGGAATCTCGGCGGTGGGTTGTGTGACCTTCCGGCAACGCGGTGTGGCCGACTAGGCGCAGGGCCAGGCCGTGGTAGGTCTGGACGGTAACGGACCGTGCGTCGTCTCCCAGCAGGTCCTTGAGACGCCAGCGCAGTTCCACCGAGGTGCTGTGGTTGAAACAGAGGACCAGGATGCTGAACGGGGGAACCCTTTCCACGCGGGTCAGGTAGGCGCATCTGTGCACAACCACCTTGGTCTTACCCGAGCCGGGACCGGCCAGTACGAGCATGTTGCTGTCGGCGGGAGCCTGCACGATTGCCTGTTGGTGCGGATTGCCTAGCGACTCGACGATGCTGGCAAAGGACTGTTGGCTGGTGGCCAGGTCCAAGAGTTCCCGTCGGCCTCGGAAGTAGCGGCGGTTGAAGCTGATGTTGTCCAATTGGAAGTAGTCGGCCACCAGGGCCTTGGCCACCTTCATGCTTCCCTGGCTCAACTGGGCGTATTCATTGACCACGTGCACCTGGTTGACCTTGGCCTTGTAGTGGCTGTCCAACGGTGCATAGTCCCCCTGGTTGTACCTGCGCTCCCTAGCTTCGTCTTTGAGGTTCATGGTCATGGCCTGGCGGAACACCGCAAGGCCGTGCTGCAGGATGATGATGTTTTGCTCGTGCAGGAACAGCAGGCCCCGTTCGACTGCGGCCAGAGAGTTATCCGAATCCTTGACCAACCCGGTGCATCCTTCCTCAACCTCCTTGAGTGAGAACTGAACCAGGACTTCAGCTTGGGAGGACACGTGTTCTTCCGGGATCCTGGCATACAGTTTCCCGAGAATTTGTCCGGCAAGGTCGTGGCGCTTCTTGACGGTAGCCTTGAGGTTGGGCCAATCCCGGTTCAGGGTGACCAGATAGTGATCCTTGCGGCTGAACTTGAACTCGATGCTCCCCTTCCGTCCGGCCATCCCTCGGCCGTCCGCGGCAATGCTCTTGAGCAGATTTCGAAGCAGGGAGGGATTGCTGTGTGCCAAACCTTGGTTGATCAGCATTTGGTTGAGCCGCCTCAGATCCAACGGGTATTCCGTTTCAAGGTCGGCGTCGGGATGTTCGTTCTCCAGTAATGCCACCATTTCGTTCTCAACCCGGCAGACAGCCTCGAATTCGCGCTGCGCCGCCTTGGAGCCTTTGGGGCGTAGGAAGGCGGTCATGAGCAGACCGTCGGACACAATTCCGACCTGCGCCATCTGATTTAGGATGCGGATGACCTCCTGGCTGCTGATCCCGCGTGCTTCCTGTTCGTCAACCAGGCTTCCCATTTGATGGGCCAGGAAGTCCGCATTCAGTCCATCGTCGATGTCGGAATTGATCAGGACCTGAAAGAGAAGTTCCCAGTTTCGCCTCGCGCTGGGCTTGAGTTGAAGCGGATCCAATTTGCCTGTGGCTTCCTCCAGGGTTGCAAAGAGGGGCTTGCCGTTGAACACCTGGTTGGAGTTGTGGTTTCGGACCAGGTATCCGCCGCGTTCCAGCCACGCAACTGCGGTCTTGACCTTGGTGTCGGCCGACGAGTCCGTGATGTCGAACGATGTGTCGACGTCGTCTGATCGCAGCAACTCGCCGGTGGTCACGACGATGTCCTTGCCCGTCCCGCGTTCCCGCCTGCGGATGCCCCTCAGGACTTGCTGGATGTCCCTTTGGGAAATCCGGGACATGTTGCCCAGTCTGAACTGGGTCTCGATATCTTGTTCGTCGAACAGGAGAATACATGACGCAGGACGCCCGTCCCGACCTGCCCGTCCGGCTTCCTGCAGATAGTTTTCGAGCGAACCCGGCACCTCGACGTGCAGGATGATCCTCACGTTGTCCTTGTCCACGCCCATGCCGAAGGCATTGGTGGCGCAAATGACTTGCAGCCGGTCGTGAACAAAGTCTTCCAGCACCTCCTTTTTCTGGGCCGGATCCAAACCTCCGTGAAAGTGGGCGGCTCCGAATCCCTTTAGTGCCAGGAAGTGGGCGGTCTCCTCGCTCGATTTCCGTGTGGCGCAGTAGACGATGCAACTGCCGTCGTCCGGGAGCTGCTCCTCCAACAACTCGGCCGCCGCGGCCCACTTGGTCGCCTTCGGAACAAACCGGACCTCGAACTCAAGGTTCGCCCGTTCCACGCTGGCGGCATGCAGGGAAAGTGTGCAGTCCAGGGCGGAGGCGAAGTGCTGCCGGATGTCTTCGATGACGTCCAGTTTGGCCGTTGCGGTGTAGCAGGCGACGGCAGGGGGAAACTCCTGGTGCTTTGCCGACTGCTTCTTGATGATCTGGCTGACGTACAGGTAGTCGGGACGGAAGTCGGGACCCCATTTCGACAGGCAGTGGGCCTCGTCGAACACCCAGCATCCGATCTCCCTGTGGGACAAGGCCTCCACGACCGTGCGGTTCCTGAGTTGTTCCGGGGCAAGGTAGAGGAGACCGATGTCACCCATCCGGACCTTTTCCAGGACGGCGCCGCGTTCGGGCGGTGTGAGCAGGCCGTAGACAGCCGCCACTTCGGTCACACCAGTCCGCTCGCGCAGGTTGTCGACCTGGTCCTTCATCAGGGCTTGCAACGGTGAAACCACTACCGTGAGCAGCCCGCGCCGGAAGTAGCGGACCAAGGCCGGCAGCTGGAAGCACAGCGATTTTCCTCCGCTGGTCGGCAGAACGCCGAGCAGCGAGGCACCGTTCATGCCTGCTTCCGAGAGTGTTCGTTGCAGGGGCTGCCCGTCTTCCGTGAGGCGAAAGTCCTCGAACTGGAAAAACCGCCGCAGGTGGGCGTCCGCATTATGGTTCCTGTGACAGTAGGCACAGTTGTCCTGCCCACAGGACAACTCCCGCAGTTTCCGCAGCATGCTGGGGAGCCCTACATGCTGGCGGCGCACCCATTCGGGCAGCACGGAGTTGCCGCCTGCTACCCTCAGCCAAGCCACACAATAGGCCCAGGCCGACAACGACTCGCTGTTGGCAATGGATTCCCGAACCAAACGCTGCAACAGGTTCGGGCACGCGTGCTCGTCGCCAAGCCCGATGGCAACGGTTTGGGCATCCTGATCGGAGGTAATCGGTGGCTGGACCAGCGTGTCGAGCATGTCGGCCAAGCCTTGGAACGGCGTTGTGCCGCTTGCATCCGTTGCCCGGCGAAAGCAGTAGGCGTAGAACCGAATCAGGTCCGGCGCGGTATCCGCCTGTTGCCGGAAGGAGTCGTACTGTTCGCTGAACAAACGAGTGGCGAGCTTGGCGTCGGCCACCGGATCGTTGACTGTGTCCTTGACCAGCTTGTAGTTCTTGACCAGCCGGTGATACGGATTGCGGGGGAAGGCCAGGGGCGACAGGTAGAGAGTGTCGATCACCCGGATCTGAAGCAGATGCAGACCGGGATTGGTTTGCCTGAGGATTGTCAGGTCGTGGTCTATCAGGTTGTGGCCGAGCAGGCAATTGCAGTCCTTGCAGAAGCGATCAAGTTCCTTCAGCGCAGTTGACGTCTGCCGTGCATTGGTTGGCTTGCGTTGAAAGGTCTGGCCGTCGTGGCGCACCGCGCCAATGTCGAACAATCGCCCGTTCCGATGTACTTCCAGGTCGAATGCAACAAACGACCCGAGTGGAGTGGGCATAACGGCAGGTATCGTCAACGAGGCTACTACCATCTCTTGCCTCCTTGCGCCGTGCCAAACGATCGCCTTTTTTCCAGACTCAACCAGCCCGGGAATGACATTCTTCCGCGTTGCTGGTTGGAAGTTGAAGGCCGGTCTCGTGCACCCGTCCGGATCAGGAATCCGAGTGTTGAATGGGGCGCCACCTCCAGCGGTGCCAGCCTGCATTGAACGGAACGAATTCGTTCCTGCCGCTGGGGCCTTGCATGGTGCCAGTCACCTTGTGGATTCATTGCACCGCCAGCCATTGACTGTGGGCCCGTGTCAACCGGAGAATAAACAAATTAGGGACACCCGACTCCATGGCGCCTGGAAGCTTCCTTGGTCTACCGCAGGACCCCTCTGAACTCCAGTCTTGCGCCGTCTGGACGATTTTGAAAGTGGCAACAGGATGGTTGTACCGAATTCAGGTCTGCCAGAAGTGATCGAGGTTGTCCAAAGACTCCCAGCCAAGAACTTGGCTGATCTTGCTGTGGTCGAACTTGCCATGGGGCATGTCCACACTCACGTTGAACTCCTCGAAGGGGCTCGGCAGTTCCGGAACTTCCAGGGCCCTCTTCAGCGCACGGCCCGAGTCGGGCCACGAGACCATGAACGGGGGTTTGACGGACGGCAATTCAGGGTTGGTCATTTCCCAGTAGAGCATCACGGCCACTTCCAGGCCATCGTGCTCAGCGAAGACATGGAGGATTTCGTTGCCTAGGTACTTGGTCAGGAAGTAGAAGGACGCGTAGGGACGGCTGGCTGCCTCGACCGGAATCTGGTAGTCCCAGAGATGACTGCCGTGGCCGTTGACCAAGTGCAGCAAGGGGCTGGTCTGCACAATCCGTCTAATCCCAAACTCCACGGCGGCCCGCGCCATGTTCAGGGGCCCGACCGCATTGATCCGGAAGGACTTGACCTCGTCATCGCGGAGTACGGAACAGTTGACGATGGCATCCATGCCTTCACAAGCGGCTCTGACCTGCTCCGGGTCCTGCACGTCAACCTGAACGAATTCGTGGGGTTGTTCAATGTTCGAGGCCGGCATGGGGTGGTGGGCACTCCTGGCCGGGTCGAGACTTTCCCAGTCGAGCGGTGCGATGTCTGCCAACCGTACGTGATAGCTGTCCATCATGGCCTGAGCCGCAAAGGCGCCCATGGGACCGCCGGCGCCGAACAGCACCACCTTCCGTATGGGGCGGGTTCGAATGGGATTGACTGGCGCCAGAATCTCCTGCCAGGGCCGGGTGTCCTTCACGGGCGGTTCGGAGGGCAAGACTCCGGCAAGCTGTTCAAGTCGCCGAGAGGGTGCGTAGTTGAACGGGGGACTGCCGCTGGTCGATCGTTCCTCGATGCCGGTTTTCAACCCGTACCTGATTTTGCTGTTGGGTCCGGGTGCCATGATGTGGAACACATGCCACTCCGGTTTGCCGGCATCGATGGCTTGGGAAAGGTTCACAGCCAAGGCTCTGTCGATGGCGTGGACCGCGTCGTCCACGTGCACCCACCGGGGATCAAACGGCTCGCCTTCAATCTCCTCCTCGTCCACAACGTGGCCAAAGCGCAGGCAAATCGCTTCGACTGTGCCGAGCCTGATCAGTTCGCGGACCGATAGTTCGGTGACCCAGGGCAGCAAATCCCTGGTGGCGGGTGCCGGCCGCGGCCTCCACATCTCCGTCACGTCCCAATGGGGAGGATGCCGGTCGAACAACGCCAGTGAACTGCCCACGATCACGCGGGGCACGGATGCCCGGACCGACTCCACTATCAGGTTCCGGGTACCGCGCATGACGAGATCCATCGCGTCGGGTTCGGAAATCTTGTCGCCTTCGAAAGCATCCGCCAGCCGGAGTGGCAGGAGGTGGACGACCGCGTCGACATCGCGCACTGCCTCCGCTGCGATTCGCTGGTCCGACAGCTCACCGGTCAGGTACTCGACTTCGGGTGACACGTCCGGATGCTCGCGGCCCGCAACTCGCACGACTGTGCCTTGCCGGCGGTTCAGGAATTCGATTAGACGGGTGCTCAGCAGGGACCGGGCGTCGGTGAGCAGGATGCGCATAATTTGATCGGGTTGTTTGTGGGAAGTTGCAGGCACTCGGTTGCTGGCCGGGCGGGGCGTCAAGGCTGGAGGGTGACCTTGATTGACTCCGTTCCTTGGGCCACCAGACCGAATCCATCCTCGAAACCGTGCAGCGGCAGGTTGTGCGTCACGATGCGGTCCATCGGCAGAAGGCCTTGTTCCAGCATCCGAATGGCAACCGGGTAGCTGTGGGGACTCAGGTGGGCGCCGTGGATATTGAGTTCCTTGGTATCTCCGATGACGGTCCAGTCCACGGTCACCGGTTCGCGCATGACGCTGAATTCCACGAACGTGCCCAACTTGCAAATCATGTCGAGGCCCTGTTGCACGGCGGCGGGATGGCCGGTTGCCTCGATGTAGACATCGCATCCGTAGCCGTCCGTCAAGGCCAGGACCTCGTCCACGACATCCACCTTGGCGGCATTGAATGTCAAGTCGGCCCCGCACCCCCGCGCAACCTCCAGTCGGGCATCGTTCAAATCGATGACGATGAGCTGGGCCGGGCTCTTCATCCGGGCGGCCGCCACCATGCCCAATCCCAAGGGACCGGCACCGGCGATCACAACCGTATGCTGCAGTTCGATGTCGGCCCGCTGGACAGCATGGATCCCGCATGCCAACGGTTCCACGTAGGCTGCCCAGGCCGGCGGGATCGATTCCGGGATCTTGTGGTTGAGGGCTTGGGCCGGCAATTTCACATACTCGGCCATGGCGCCGGGGGTGGGTTTCCGGAATCCGTAGATGTCGTGTTTCATGCACATCCAGTACTGCCCTCGGAGGCAGTACCGGCACGCGTTGCACGGCACAATCTGTTCCGACACCACCAGGTCGCCCAACCTGAATTCGCCGTTGCGATCCGCACCGGTTCCCAAGGCGACAACCCTTCCGGCAAACTCGTGCCCGGGGATGATCGGAGCCTGGCAGTAGCCGGGTTTGCCAGGCTGATCCCAGAACATCGGCGCACCCATGTAGCACTTCAGGTCGCTGGCGCAAATGCCGACCGATGCCACCTCCAGCACCATTTCACCGGGGCCGGGGACCGGGACCGGAGCTGTTTCGAGGCGGTAGTCCTCCGGTGCATGGCAGACGACTGCCTGCATGTTGTCGCCCAAGGGAAAGTCGGTTTGGAATTCTGTCGCCACGGCGGGGTTCTGCCTTGGTTGAGGTGGGGAGGATCCGGGCTGTTGGTTCGGCCAATCGAACGCGCGGTTCGCGACGCTTGCTCAACGGCGACTGCAGTTGGCTCGTCGATGTGCAACTATGCGAAACGATGCTGCCGGAGCAGAGAGATTGTCGCCTCCGCGGGTGAAGATGAAATCATGGGCAGCTGTAGGCGCAGACCGCGACGTCGCAAACTAATGGACGGTGCCTGGCACCGGGACATCCGCCGGACAACTTCACGCCAATCCTATCCTTGAACGGAATTCCGGCTGTCCCTGTGCGATTCCGGTTAGGCGAAACAGGCTTCCGGCATCGTTGCCATTGAAACCTCGGTCGTTGCCTCCCGCCGTCGTAATGTACATGTCGGTCATGTCGGGTCCGGCAATGGTTACCGACGAAACCTTGCGTACCGGAAGGGCCAGGATTTCCTTAACCCGTCCGTCAGGATCGGCGTGTACGACGGAAAACCCGTCCCAATGCGCAATCCAAAGATCGCCTGCGGCATCGATGGTCATCCCGTCGGGCCGCCCGTAGTCGACTTCCTCGGGTGCTTCGTATACGAGCGAGCCGGAGTCCGCGTTGAAGTCTCCCGCTGCCTCGTTCCATGCGTACGATGTGATGCGTCGGACCCGTGTGTCCGTGTGCAGGAAGCGGGAGCGATCCGGTGTCCAAGCCATGCCGTTGGATGTCCCGATGCCGGTCAGCTTGGTCTCAAGTGTCCCGTCGGGGTCGAGCCGATACAGCCGCCCGTCCGCCGGACCGGTTCTCGAGGTTGCCATCGTCCCGCAAAACACCTGGCCTTGCGGACCGGCGGAGACATCGTTGAACCGTGTGTCAAGATCCGCATCGATCTGAGGTATGACGACTTCGGTCCGGCCGTGATTCCAGGTCATGACCCGGCCTGCCGCCATGAACAGGAGGAGATCGCCGTTCTCCTGAATCGTGAAGCCACCGATGGCCCGGTCCGCTTCGTACACGCGCGCGTGCCTGCCACTGGCGGGATCGTACCGGTACAGGTGACCGGGCGGAATGTCGACCCAGTACAGGCACTCTTCATCCGGGTGCCAGAGCGGCCCCTCGCCCGTTTCGCAGGGATAGTCCGCAATCAGCTCCAGGGATGGTTCCCGCACCGGAGGATTCGTGGTCATTGAAGGTGTCCCCATCGTTGTCAGACCAAGGAGATTTCCTTGCCTGCCGCCTGGCTCCGGTAGATCCCGTCCAGGATGGTCAATACCTGCAGGGAATGTTCCGAGGGAACCGGAGACGGTTCGCCGTTTTTGATGGCCCTGGCGAACTCAACCACCTCCTGCGCGTGCGGCTCCAACTGGTCGCGCGTGATTTTGAGGGTGCGCGTGTACATCTGCTTGGTTTCGTAGTTCGTGGACAGGAACTTGCCTTCCGGATAGTGGCAGCCGCCCTGGTCCCCGTACAGCCAAATCTGCATGTCTTCGCCGTCGATGTCGTGATGCAGCAGCCAGCTGGTTTCCAGAACCAGGGTCGCACCCGTGTCAAATCGGACAAACGCCGCGGCGTAGTCCTCCACGTCCCAAATGTCCGGCATCGGCGCGGACGGTCTCCAAGCTGCGAACTGTCCGGGCAGATGGGCCAATGGCGCCCCCGACACGCCGGTGATGGCCACGGGCTCCGGGTTGCCCATGAGCCAGAGGGTTAAGTCCAGGACGTGAACGCCAATGTCGATGCAGGGCCCTCCGCCGCTGTGTCTCTTTTCGACGAACGAGGGACTGGGAATAAATCCGTTGCGGCGCAACATCCAGCTCCGGCCGTGGTAGATGTTGCCCAGGGTGCCGGTTTCGATCTCCTTTTTCATCGCCTGCGACAACCCCGAGAACCGGAAATGCTGCGCGGTCATGAGCAGCTTGCCGGACTTGTCGCGCGCGGCCATCATGGCACGGATGTCGCCCGGGGTTGGGGCAAGGGGTTTTTCACACACGACGTGCTTACCGGCTTCCAGGCCTCCGATCGACAGATCCCGGTGGTACATGTTGGGCGTGCAGACATCGATGATGTCGATGTCCGGGTCGGCAAACATGTCCTTGACATCGGTGTAGAGCCGGGAGATGCCGTGCATGGCACCCCACTCCTTGAGTGCGGGTTCAACCACATCCGATCCGGCAACAACCTCGGCATCTTCCGATGCGGCCCAACCCGGCATATGCGTCCGCGCGATGCCGCCGACGCCCACGACTCCAACTTTCAGTGTTGTGCTCATTTTGGGTTCCTTGGATTGCAGTCGACCGATTGGCGGCAACGCCCGTGCAGTCAGGCCCGGTCGCGGTCTCCGAATCGTACTTCACTCGGTTTCCCCGGCCCAAGGAGGAGTGCTTCGGCTGGCAAGCCCGCATGGACTGGTTGGCAATCCCGCTGGGCATCTGTGCAGAGTGCACGGCGGGTCCGGGCGGGGTCCAAGGCTATCGCCCCGCCCTTGGTCATGGCAATGTGCCTGCGGCGAACCGGATCCGATTCGCCGACCGTCCGAATGGTTTCGGCATCCCGCCTACAGGTAGAATTGTCGGGATGCCGGATTGGTACTGCACCGTCTCCGTCCACGCGTCTCCGGCTGTTTGTCCCGACCGTCGAGCTCCTGTCCCACCCCTTCCAACCACGGAATGCATCTTGACCTACCTGGCTGTTGATCTGGGCGCGGACAGCGGGCGCGTCATGGCCGGTCGGCTGACCGACCGCGGCCTGCAACTGTCCGAGGTCCACCGCTTTCCCAATGTGCCGGTGAGCGTGCACGGAACGCTGCATTGGAACATTCTTGGGATTTGGCACGAAATCAAGGAAGGCCTGCGCAAGGCTGCCGACTTGGGCGAACCGGTGCAGGGCCTGGGCTTGGATACCTGGGGTTGCGACTTCAGCCTGCTGGATGCCCAGGATCGGCTGTTGGGGAATCCGGTGCACTACCGGGATGCCAGGACCAACGGCCTGCTGGAGGAGGCATTTCGCATTCGGGCGAGGGAGGATATCTTTGCCTGGACCGGCATCCAGTTCATCCCGCTCAACACGCTGTATCAACTGCTGGCCCTCGGGCGCCGGTCTCCGCAGGACCTGCAGATGGCCGCCAGCCTGCTCATGATTCCGGACCTTTTGAATTTCTGGCTCACCGGTGTCAAGGCCGCAGAATTCTCGATTGCCACCACAACCCAGTGCTTCGACCCGTCCGCCATGGACTGGTCCCGTGAACTGCTGGCGGCATTCGACCTGCCGGAACGCCTGTTTCAACCAATCGTGCACCCGGGCCACACCCTTGGGCCACTCCTGCCGGATCTCGCCGCGGAGGTCGGACTGCCAGCCGTGTCGGTAACCGTTCCCGCCTGTCACGACACGGGCTCCGCGGTCGCCGCGGTGCCGTCGTCGGGCCCCGACGCCGTCTGGATAAGTTCGGGTACCTGGTCGATCATGGGGGTGACCGTTCCGGACGCGGTGCTGCATGCGAAGGCACTGGCCGGTAACTTCACCAACGAAGGCGGTGTGGGGAGGACGTTCCGCTTTTGCAAGAACATCATGGGTCTGTGGCTCATCCAGGAGTGTCGGCGAACCTGGATGCGTGCCGGGGAAACCTACAGTTACGCCGAACTCGGCGCCATGGTCCGGGCGGACACGCGCAGCCCGTCGATCGTGGACCCGGACCACGAAGTGTTCCTGGCCCCGGGCGACATGCCACTCCGCCTCCAGACCTATTGCCGCGCCAGCGGTCAGCCGGTGCCGGAGACAAAGCAGGCGATTTTGTCCTGCATCATCGACAGCCTGGCCTTGAAGTACAGGTGGGTGTTGATGCGTTTGGAAGACGCCCTGGATCGCCAACTGGGCACCATCCATGTGGTGGGCGGCGGATCCCAACACTCGGCCCTGAATCAGGCCACCGCCGATGCCACGGGCCGACCGGTTGTTGCCGGTCCGGCGGAAGCCACCGCGACCGGCAACATTCTGATTCAGGCTGTGGCCAATGGCGAGATGGATTCGTTCGGTCAAATGGGGACCGTATCTGCGGAATCCGCCTCGCTGGAGAGTTTCGAACCCGCCGCCGCGTCCGGACAGCGTGCCGAATGGGACGAAAGCTACCAAAAACTTGAATATCTTGTGGCCCACCCGGTTTCGATTGGCGCATAGCTGCCCGGAATCCCCGTCGGCCTCATTGCTTAATCCGCCCCATGCCAAGGAACAACCACTTAACCCATGTCTGATCATGTCGCTGCCTGGGACCTGCTGGCCGAGTCCATGACCAACCAGGGTCTGGATGTCGAGGCGGTCAAGGACAACATCAAGAACCACCACATCGAAACCCCAAGCTGGGGCTACGCCAACAGCGGCACCCGGTTCAAGGCATTCCCGTGGCCCGGCGCTGCTCAAACGACGCGGGAGAAGCTGGAGGACGCCGCGACGGTGCATCGCATGACCGGTATCGCGTCCTCGGTGGCCCTGCACATCCCGTGGGACGTGCCCGAGGACAACGACTACGCGGCGGTGTTGCAGTACGCGTCCGAGCTGGGAATCCGCATCGGAGCCATCAACCCCAACGTGTTCCAAGACAATGAATATCGTCTGGGATCGCTCGGCAACCCCGATCCGGCCATCAGGGAACAGGGCCTGGACCACATCCTCGAGTGCTGCGAAATCATGGACAAGACCGGCAGCAATCTCCTCAGCCTCTGGTTTGCCGACGGGACCAATTATTCGGGGCAGGACTCGCTGCTGGCGCGCAAGCGGCGGTTCGAACAGGGCCTGGAGGTTGTGTCCAAGCACTTGCCGGCGGACAGCCGCATGCTGATCGAGTACAAGTTCTTCGAACCCGCCTTCTACAGCACCGACGTGCCGGATTGGGGCACGGCCTACGCCTGGTCGCTGAAACTGGGTGGCCAGGCTCAGGTTCTCGTGGATCTGGGACACCACGCCCAGGCGGTGAACATCGAGCAAATCGTTACGTTTCTGCTTGACGAAGGCAAGCTGGGCGGCTTCCACTTCAACAACCGCAAGTATGCGGACGACGATCTGATCGTCGGTTCCGTCAACCCCTACGAACTGTTCCTCATCTACAACGAACTGGTCGCGGCGGAACAGAGCGAGGTCGAACACATTCGGACCGGAGCTGCGAACGTGGCGTACATGATCGATCAGGCCCACAATGTGGAAGGCAAGCTGGCACCGATGATTTTGTCGGTTCTGAACTGCCAGGAGGCCTACGCCAAGGCCCAGCTCGTGCCCCGGACACGCCTGAAGGAACTCCAGGAGGAAGGCCGGGTGCTGGAAGCACACCATTTGTTGACCGAGGCGAGCCGGACCGACGTGCGTCCGCTTCTGGCCCAGGTGCGGACGGAGATGGACGTTCCCGTGGACCCCATCGGCACCTATTTCGCCAGTGGCTACGAAGACAAAATCGGCGGAGAGCGCGGGCTTTCCACAATCTCCGGCGGCTACCAGTAGCCGGCATCGGGTGAGGCATCTGCCATGAACATTCTGCGTTACAGCTTGGACGTTGAGGAGGCACAGCTACGCCAGGCGATCGTGGAAACGGGTCGCATAGGCTATGCGAAGGGGTTCCTGACTGCGAACAACGGCAACATCTCCGGTCGGTTGGAGGACGGCACGATCGTCATTTCGCCTTCTGGCCTGTGCAAGGGCCGCATGTCGGAGGACGATCTCTTTCGATTGCAACCTGACGGAACGGTGGTGTCTTCGCCGCCGGACGAGTCCCTGAGTGTCTCGTCGGAGACTCCGATGCACCTTGCCGCACTTCGCATTCGCCCGGATCGTCAGGCTTGCCTCCACGCCCATCCGACCTTTTGCATTGCACTCAGCGTGGCCGACAGGCCACTCCTGCCGCTGATGGTTCCCGAAGTGGCGGTGGTACTCGGCAACATTCCGACCAGTGATTTTGGTCTTCCCTCATCGGACGACGATGTGCGGATCATCCGGGACCTGGTTGCAGAGCACGATGCCCTGATCCTGCGCAACCACGGCAGCTTGACGTTGGGGCGCCATCTGGACGAGGCCCTGATTCACTTGGAGCGCATGGAGCATGCAGCCGAGGTGCAGGTCCTGGCTTCCCTGATGGGCGAGGTGAACCTGTATCCGCCGAGCATGTATCCCCAGTTGGCAGCCCTGCGCCGTCGCATGTTCCCCAAAGCCGGCCGGGCCGGCACCGGTCCCTGAACCCGGGCATGGTGCTGCGATCGCCAAACCGACCTGGCTTCGTTGTAATTCAGGCCTCTGTCTACGCGTACTGAGCTGCTGAAGTTCATCGAGTACTGCCAGCACTGATTCATCGACCCAAGTGAGAACCGCAATGCCTGCCAACCTTTGGAACGACGCCGAAGCGGCCCGATTGCCAGCCCTGGACGGACTGGTCTACCGAAGCAACCTGCTCGGCCGGGACCGGACCGTCTGCAACATCTTTGGAGGCAACACGAGTGTCAAGCTAACGGAGCAGGACCACCTGGGCCGCGATGTGGAAGTGCTTTGGGTCAAGGGTTCGGGCAGCGATGTCCTGACAATCACGGAGCAGGGGTTTGCCGGTTTGCGCCAGGCCGAGATTCTGCCCCTGATGGCCCGGGATGGGATGTCGGACGAAGAGATGGTCGAGTACCTGTCCCACACGGTATATGCCATCGACCGGCCGCGCCAGTCGATCGAGACGTTGTTGCATGGCTTCACACCGGCAGTCCATGTGGATCACACCCATCCGGATTCGGTGATTAGCCTCGCCTGTCTGCCCGACGGCAAGGCGGAGTGTGCGAAGGTGTGGGGCGACCGGATGGTTTGGGTGGACTACATCCGGCCCGGGTTCACCCTGAGCAAGTGGATCGGCGAGGGTCTGCGTGCCAACCCTCAGGCTGAGTGTGTGGTGATGGGCAAGCATGGGCTTGTAACTTGGGGAGAATCCAGCCTTTCGTGTTACGAGAGCACCCTGTCGATCATCGCCGAAGCGGAAGACTACGTTGCGGCGAGGCAACGGACGGTCTCGGCCGGAATCTCCCTGCCGGACGCTCAACCGTCCGGGGTTTGGGCCCGCGTGTTACCAGTGGTCAGGGGACTGGTGTCCGCTCGCAGACCCGCCATCCTCAAGCGGGACGACAGTCCGGAGGTGCTGGCGTTTCTGGCCCAGCCGGGCATCGAGGCGGCTACGCAGATTGGAGCGGCCTGTCCCGATCATCTGGTGCACACCAAGCGCCTGCCCTTGTTCGTCGACTGGCATCCGGACCAAGGTGAGGGCGTTGAGGTCTTGCTCGAACGCCTTCGCGACCACATGGACCGGTTTGTTGCCGAATACGAGGAGTACTTCGCCGCCAATGCTGCATCCGGTGACGAGATGACGGATCCCTATCCGCGGGTGATCCTGATACCGGGCCTCGGCATGATCAACACCGGAGCGGACGCCAATGCCGCGGACATCAGCAACCAGTTGTACTACCGGGCCATCGATGTCATCAACGGCGCCCAGGCGGTCGACAGTTTCGTCAGCCTGACCCCGGAGGAAGCCTTCGGCATCGAGTACTGGCCCCTGGAGCTGTACAAGCTGTCCCTCAAGCCGCCACCGCGCGAACTGGCGGGACGGGTGGTGGCAGTCACGGGCGGCGGTTCCGGGATCGGCCGGGCCACCGCCATACGTCTGGCCGCCGATGATGCCCATATTGCAATTCTTGACATAAATACCGGTGCGGCCCAAGAGACGGCCGCCTTGATCGAGGAGCGGCATGGCGCGGGCCGTGCCATTGCCCTCCGGTGCGACGTGACGGATGCGGACGCCGTGGACCAGGCCATGGAAGAGGTGGTTCTGGCTTACGGTGGCATTGACATCCTGGTGAGCAATGCCGGCATTGCCATCGCCGGTGCCATTGAAGACACGACCGACGCCGACTGGCAGCGGACCATGGACATTCTGGCCAAGGGATATTTCCAGGTAAGTCGCGCCGCGTTCCGCGTCTGGAAGCGGCAGGGCATGGGCGGCAGCCTGATTTACGTGGTGAGCAAGAACGCGGTGTACGCGGGCAAGAACGCTGCCGTCTACAGTGCAGCCAAGGCCGCGGAACTGCACATGGCCCGGTGCCTGGCCGAAGAGGGCGGTGCCGTCGGGATCCGCGTCAACAGCGTGTTGCCGGACGCTGTCATCCAGGGCAGCGGTATCTGGGATGCCGGGTGGAAGGAGGCACGGGCTTCGAGCTACGGCATCGAGGAGAAAGAACTCGCGGAGTTCTATCGCCAGCGGACCACCTTGAAGGTCAACGTGACCCCGGATCACATTGCGGAAGCGGTCTCCTTCCTGGCCGGTCCCAGGGCTTCCCGGACCACCGGCGGGGCGCTGACCGTTGACGGAGGGGTCCCGGCGGCCTTTGTAAGATAGTCTCGGATCGGATGATCCGAGTCCCATGCAATCCAGGAACAAGCCCATGAACCGTGTTGGATTCCTGCTCAAGGTTAAGGAGGACATGATTCCGGAGTACAAGCGCCACCACGAGAATGTGTGGCCCGAGATGCTGGAGGCCCTGAGTCGCGCCGGTTGGCACAACTACTCCCTGTTCATGCGTGAAGACGGCCTCATGTTCGGCTACTTTGAGACACCGCATGATCTTGACACTGCCCTGGCGGGTATGGACAAGGAAGGGATCAACACCAAGTGGCAGGACTTGATGGCACCGTTCTTCGAGGGTGCGGGTGAACACGCCGACAAGATGATGGTCGAGCTGGAGGAAGTCTTCCACTTGGATTGACATTAGGGAACGGCAGGGAGATGGATTGATGTCTGAACCGACGAAGCACCCGGCCCGGGTCGGAGTGTTCGGCATAGGCCTGGCGGCCTACTGGCCGCAGTTCCCTGGAATGAAACCCCGTTTGGAGGGGTACCAGAAGTCGGTCGAAGACCGGGTCGCGGCGATGGGCGTGGAGGTAGTGTCCGCCGGCCTCGTCGACGATGCCCCCGGCGCGCAGGCGGCAGGGGATCAATTCGCCACTGCAGGCGTGGACCTGATTCTCTGCTACGTGGGGACCTATGCCACGTCATCCCAGGTTTTGCCTGCGGTCCAGCGGCACCGGGCCCCCGTGCTCATCCTCAACCTGCAGCCGGTTCCTGCCATGGACATGGAGCGGACGGACACCGGGGAGTGGTTGGCCAACGGATCGGTCGTCAGCGTTCCCGAGATTTCAAATGCGTTTGCGCGCAGCGGTATCCAGTTCAATGTGGTGACCGGTCTGCTGGAGCCAGTCGGCGGGGACGTGGATCGATATCACACGGACGCCTTTCTCGAGATCGAGGAGTGGATCAAGGCCGCCGCGGTCAAGAACGGCCTCTCGCGGGGTCGGATCGGGTTTTTGGGCCACACCTACCCCGGCATGCTGGACATGTACTCCGATCTGACCATGGCCCATGCTCATCTGGGCCTGCACATCGAAGTGCTCGAGATGGAGGATCTCGAAAAGAGGGTCGAGTCGGTCGCCGATTCCCAGGTGGCGACCAAGGAGACCGAAATCCGCGATGTGTTTGAGTTCGTGCCCCCCGGCCGCGACCGTATCTCGATGGCGGTCACCGACGAAGGGCTGAACTGGTCGGCGCGCGTGGCCTGTGGTTTGGACATGCTGGTCGAGGACTTCGAGCTCGACGGGTTGGCCTATTACTACCGGGGCCTGGACGGAAACAACTTCGAGGAGTTGGGTGCCAGCCTTATCGTTGGCAACTCGTTGCTCACCGGTCGCGGTATCCCGGCGGCCGGAGAAGGCGATTTGAAGACCTGCATCGCCATGTTGATCATGGACAGGTTGGGGGCCGGGGGATCGTTCACCGAGTTCTATGGCATGGACCTCAACGACCGCATTTTGCTGATGGGACACGATGGTCCCGGCCATGTTGCAATCAGCGAAGGCAGGCCGTCGCTGCGCGGCTTGGGCCTGTTCCACGGCAAGCGCGGCTACGGGCTCTCGGTCCAGTTCAACGTCAAGCTGGGGCCGGTTACGATCCTGTGTGTCAGCCAGACGGTGGACGGCCGTTTCAAGATGATTGCCGCCCACGGCATGTCGGAACCGGGACCCACGCTGCAGGTGGGCAACACCAATTCACGCATCCGCTTCGCGCTCGATGTTCCCGAATTCATGGCCCGATGGGCCGCTGAAGGCCCCACCCATCATGTGGCGCTCGGGGTGGGGGATCAGACCAGTCGCCTGCAGAAGCTGGCTCGCCTGTTGGACATCGAGCTGGCAATCGTGTGAGATCGGCAACCCGGTGACGGAATCAAATTTCGATGAACCAATGCGGAGAATGTAAACATGGATACAACCACGGAATTCTTTGATTCAGAGCCGTTGGCACATGACGGTCCCGCATTGCGGGAGCGCATGGAGCAGGACGGGTTCCTATTCTTCCGCAACCGGGTTCCGGCAGACGCGATCCAGGATTTGTACGATCAAATCTGGGCCCTGTGTATTGCACAGGAATGGGTGGACGAACAGGGCAACATCCTGGTGGATCCACCGATCACCGAAGGGGAGGATCGGTTTTGGGCCGTCTATGACCCGTTGCAGAAGCTGGAGGCGTTTCATGCCCTGGCCCACCACTTCACCATCGTCGACCCCTTGGCCCGCATGTTGGGCGAGCCAGTGCTAGTGCACCCACGCAACATCGGCCGTCTTAGTTTCCCCAAGGCGGAGTACTTCGCGACTCCGCCCCATCAGGACTTTCCCCTGATTCAGGGCGTGGCCGAGACCTACACGGGTTGGTTTCCGTTGATGGACTGCCCGGCCCTGCTGGGTGGGTTGACGGTGCTGCGAGGTTCCCACAAGCAGGGGTTGTACAGGGTGCGCGACGCCCAAGGCGCCGGCGGTATGGGCATCGACACCGACAAGCTCGAGTATGGCTGGCAGACCATCGACTACAAGGCTGGGGATCTGCTGCTTTTCCACTCCCACACCGTGCACAAGGCTCTGCCCAATGTCAGCGGCGATCGGATTCGGATTTCGGTGGACTACCGGTATTCGGCCCTGTCCAAACCCATCGTGCCGGATGGCTTGGATCCTCATTTCGGACGACTGACCTGGGATGAAATCTACGAAGGCTGGCAGGATCCGGATTTGCAGTACTACTGGCAACGGATGCCGGTCCGGACCGTTGCGCGCGACGAGGGGTTGCGCGAAACCTTGGCCGAAGAAGCTGCCTGAACACCTGGATTCAATCGGTTGCGCGAACCAACCGCGCGCCTTGCAAGAGCGTTCCGGAACCGTCAGGCGGATATAATCCGCCGTTCTGACGGCGGCTCCGGGTGTTGGCGGGGGTATTTTCGTGCTTGATATTGCGTGGATGCGGGACAACCGCGAGGCTCTGGCGGCGGGCATGGCCTTGCTCGGGGCGGAGAATGCCCCTTGGGAGGAAGCCTTGGAACTCGACACGCGCCGCCGGTCGATATTGACACAGGTTGAGGAGTACCGCCGCGAGCGAAACGAGGGTTCCAAACGAATTGGCGCCCTGTTCAAGGCGCAACGGCAGGATGAGGCCCAGAGCCTTCGCCAGCAGATGACCGTGATCAACAGCCACATCTCCGAGTTGGAAGGTGAGTTGGCGGTGGTTGAAGAGAGTTTGGAGAACGCCATGCTCCAGATCCCGAACCTGCCGGAACCGGATGTGCCCGTTTCCCTGGACGCAGGGGACTATGCGGTCCTGAAGTCCCACGGCGAACTGACCGAGTTCGACTTTGAACCCAAGCCGCATTGGGAACTGGGGTCGGGGTTGGGGATCATCGATCTGGAACGGGGAGTCAAGCTGGCCGGCAGCCGACAGTACATACTGCGGGGAGTGGGCGCGCAGTTGCAGCGCGCGCTGATCACCTGGAGTCTCGATGTCCTCGTGTCCGAGTTCGGATTCGAAGAGGTCTATCCGCCCTTTATGGTCCGGACCGACTGCATGGTCGGCACCGGCAACCTGCCCAAGTTCGGGGATGAACTGTTCCGCGACCATCAGGAGGACTACTGGCTGATCCCAACCGGCGAGGTGCCGGTGACCAACATGTACCGGGAGGAAATCCTTGGCGCGGCCGACTTGCCGATCAGCCATGTGGCAAACACGCCCTGCTTCCGGCGCGAGAAGGTACATGCCGGCAAGCATGCGCGCGGCATCCAGCGGGTCCACCAGTTCCAGAAAGTGGAGATGGTCAAGTTTGTTGCACCGGAGGACGGGGCACAGGCATTGGAGGAATTGACCCTTGTGGCTGAATCCATGTTGGAGCGCCTCGGTCTGGCCTACCGCCGCATTGCCATTCCCACCGGCGACCTGTCCTTTGTGGCGGCCAAGAAGTACGACCTGGAGATTTGGGGAGCCGGCTGTGCCGAATGGCTTGAGGTCAGTTCGGTTTCCTGGTTTCGGGATTTCCAGGCGCGCCGGGCTCGCATCCGATATCGGCCGGATGCCGACTCGCGGCCCCGGTTCGTGCATACCTTGAACGGATCCGGTTTGGCGCTGCCGCGGATCATCATCGGCATTCTGGAGAATTTCCAGCGGGCGGACGGTTCCGTACAGCTGCCCGAGGTGATTCGACCGTACTTGGGTGGCGTGTCCGAAATCACGCCTGCATAGGGTGCGGCGGACCTTCATCGAATCAGGTCAAGCCAACCGGGCACACATTGTTGACTTGCACCGGGCAGTGCCTATAATGGGCGCTCGTTGGCGGTCACCGGGCCAAGACATGGACCGAGCACCCCTTCGACGGCCCGGGAGGATGGCCGAGTGGACTAAGGCGGTTGTCTTGAAAACAACTGTAGCCGAGAGGCTGCCGGGGGTTCGAATCCCTCTCCTCCCGCCTGGCAGCCAACGGAATGGACATGGGGAGGTCGCATAGTCTGGTCGAGTGCGCCCGCCTGCTAAGTGGGTAGGGGATAAAACCCCTCGAGGGTTCAAATCCCTCCCTCCCCGCCAGACCTGGGACGACAGTTCCCAGTGTGTACCAAACAAGACACGGCCCCGTAGCTCAGTGGATTAGAGCATCTGGTTGCGGTCTAGAAGGTCAAAGGTTCGAATCCTTTCGGGGTCGTTGGTGGTCGGAGGAGCCGGGTGCAAGCCCGGCTCCTCCTTTTGGGGCATAGTCGAGCCGCTTGTGGGTGGATTGTCCATGCCCCCGAATTGTCGGGGATGGCTTTGCTGCAGCGGATCGACAGGAGTTCGCTGCCGGGGCAACGAAATTCGTGCTGTGTCCGCACTGGACACAGGGAACCGTGAAGCGCAAGGGTTCTGAACCCCGATGGTAGCGGTGCCGCGGTGCCTGAGATACCATGAAATGATTCGCATGCCGCGGTGCAGCAACCTGTTCCATGGGGTGATGAGTTGCGGTCGTCGACCGGTGTTGCCGGTTCAAACGCGGGACTACCAATGGCATTGAGCAGGGCATGGCATCGCAACGCGATCAAGGGCGACCAGCTCACCGTCTCTGGGAACCTGTCTGGCATCGCTGGAAGAGGATGGGAAGATGTTTGAGGTTTTGCTGGGCAGACGGGACGTAGTGATCGTTGACACGGAAACCACTGGTTTCGGTGCCACCGATCAAGTGATTCAAGTTGCTGTGATTAACACCCGCGGCAAAGTCCTGATGAATGATTTGGTGCGTGTGACGGACAAAATTCCCAAGCGTGCGACCAAAATCCACGGTTGGACTCGTTGGAAGTTAAGGAGGCACGGTGCCAGGCAGTGGGTGAAGGTGTATCCCAAGCTAAAGAGGCGACTTCACCGGGCTACCGTAGTTCTAGCGTGGAACGCCCCGTTCGACAAGCGGTTGATTGCCCAAACTTGCAACCGCAACGACTTGCCCAGTCCATGCTGCAAGTGGCAGTGCTGCATGCGAATGTACAAGCAGTTGCGGCGGGGCCACCGATACGGACTGAAGGATGCCGCGCAATTGGAGGGGGTACGGGTTGGCAAACGCCATGACGCATTGGCCGACTGCCGGACGACATTAGCTGTCATGCAGGCGGTGGCCAATTCAGGTGACGAAGGGAAACAGGTTACAAGCCGGTCCGGGCATAAACGCGGCTGTCTGGGTTTCGGATTCAGGAAACCTCGAAAGTCATGAATCCCAAGCACTGGTCAGCGAGGGAGGGGCCAATTTGAGCTGACAATCAGGTTTCCAAGTGCAGGGCCTCGGGATGTGTACGCAACTTCTTGTCCGCGGACCGGTGCATCCAACACCGCGAAGTTACGGACGCCGACGCCGTTGTCAGGCATCGGCGTTTTCCTCAGGGACTTGGCCGGCCTCCGCCGCCAACTGGGTCAGGACGGCTTCGAGTCTGGCCAGGGCTTCCCCGTAGCCCGTCCAGTCGCCGGCCTGCTGTGCTTGGATGGCGGCCGCATAGGCGTTGTTGGCGGCTACGATCAACTGGGCCAGCGATGCCCCCTCCAGTTCAGCAAGCGGGGGAACCGTAACCTCCGGTCGAGGTTGGGCCGCGGGCTCCGCTGGCTCGGCCGGGGTTTCGGCAACGGGAGTCGGTTCCAGGAGGGCCCCTTCGCCAACCAGGCTGGCCAGAACCTCGTCGGCCAGGAGGCCTTCACCGAACACCTCGATCAGGGCCAGGCCCAGATTGGGGGCCATTACGACGCGGTCGTTGGCTGCCACAATCACGCGCTTCAGTTCGGGGATACCCGCCGCTGCCTGCAGATAGAGCGGCTCCACGTACAGCAGGCTGTTGCCCAGCGGAATCACCAACAGGTTGCCCCGAATCACTTGGCTGCCCTGCTGGTTCCAAAGGCTCAATTGGGAACTGATGATTGGGTCCTGATCGATACGGGCCTCGATCTGCTCGGGTCCGTACACCAGTGAGTCCTTGCCGAACGTAACCAGCAACTTCTCGCCGTATTCGTCCGGATTGCTCTTGGCGGCAAACCAGGCGATCATGTTCTTGCGGTTGGCCGGCGTGAACGGCAGGATCTGGTTGAAGTCCAGTTGGTTGCTGCCCGGCAGCTGCATTAGGACATAGTACGGCTCCATCTCCCGCGGCTGGTTGTCGAAGTACTCCTGGGGCCACTGCCAGACATCCTCGCGGTTGTAGAACTCGTTCGGTTCCGTCATGTGGTACACGGTCAAAATCCGGGCTTGGACCGTGAAGAGATCCTGCGGGAAGCGGATATGGGAGCGCAGGCCTTCCGGCATCTCCGCGAAGTCGGTGAACAACCGCGGAAACACCTTCCGGTAGGCGGCGGCGATCGGGTCGGACTCGTCGACCAGGTAGAAGTCGACCTCACCGTCGTAGGCGTTGATAATCACCTTGACCGAATTGCGGATGTAGTTGAGCGGCCGGTTCAGGGTGGACGGTTGGCTGTACGGGAAGCGCAGGCTGGTCGTGTAGGCATCCACAAACCAGTACAGGCCGCCGTCGTCGCCGATCACGATGTAGGGGTCGTCGTCGTAGACCAGGAACGGCGCAATCTCTTGCAGCCGTTCATAGATGTTGCGTTTCCACAGAAGTCGGCTGTCGGGTCCGATGGCGCCGGTCAGGAGCAGGTTCGTATCGGCGAACCGGATGGTAAAGGCCAGCCGCGTGAGGAAGTTGCCGATCCGAATACCGCTGTCCGCATCGAACCGGGTGAAGACGTTGCCCTCCTCGCTCGGATAGTCGAACTCCTCCGTTTCGGTGTTGACGATGACGTAGTTGTGACTGCCTTCGCTGAAGTACAGCTGCGGCCTTTCGACCGGAATCGATCCCTTGGGCGGCAGGTCCTTGAGGATGAAGGTGGGATTGCCGTCGAAGGTGATTTCCGCAACCGGCGAGGCCGCCACGCCGTACCCGTGCGTGAACACCAGCCGCTCGTTGACCCAGGTCTGGGCCTCGCCGCTCAGCTGCCGCGGGTCGAGTTCGCGCGCCGCCAGCAGGACCTGCTTCAGGGTCCCGTCGACGACGTACCGATCAATGTCGATGTCCTGGAACTCGTAGTACTGGCGCAGGACCTGCAGCTGGTTGTAGGAAATCCGCATGGGGCGATAGTCCCACAGGCGGATGTTGGCGATGGTGTCGTTTTCGCGCGTCAGGTCGTCCAGCGTCAGGGTCTCACGGGCGTTGAAGGCAACCGATTCCAGGGTGTCCAGATTGTAGGCCTTGCGCGTGAGGGCAATGTTGTGCTCGATGTAGGGCTCTTCGCGAATGAACTCGTTGGGATTGACGATGAACCGCTGGATCAGGTTGGGGACGAAGTTTCCTGCCAGCACGGCCACTACGACCCAGATGCCCAGTGCGTAGACGATCACCTTCCAAGCAAACTTGAGGAAGATGTTGACCAGAACCAACGCAGCGATGGCCAACGTAACGAAAAACAGGGTCTGGTAAATCGGCAGTTGCGCGTTGACGTCCGTGAAGCCCGCACCGAAGACGGCACCCCGGTTGCTGTAGACCAGGTCGAAGCTTTGCAGCCGGTACTGCCAGGTCAGCAACAGCAGGATCGCGACGACAAGCAGGCTGAGGTGGGTCTTGACACGGCGATCCTCGAACCACTGCCGCCAGTTGAAGCCGTTCACCAGCATGGTGCCGATCAGGGCAAAGACGAAAGCCGTAAGCAACAGACTGCGCACGGCCTGCCAGATCGGAAGCGAGAAAACGAAGAACCCGACGTCCCGGTTGAAGATCGGTTCCGCCAACCCGAACTCCACCTGATTCAGGTAGAGCAGGATTTCCTCCCAGAGGGACATCATGGCCAACCCGGACATGACGGCCAGGATGGCGGAACCGACATAGAGCAGGGGCGTGACTCGGAAGCCGACCATCTGCTGGGCCGTGCTGTCGAGCGTCGAACCCTCGGTGCGCCGGTTGATGCGGGATGCCAACCAGATGTTGCCCGCCAGCAGCAGCCAAAACAGGATGCTGCTGACGAGGAACGTGGTGCCGGACGCCACGATGCGCGTCACGTAGACGGATGTGAGATCGAGGCTGTCGAACCACAGCCAGTCGGTAAAGTAGCCGAGGAGCCGCGTGCTCAGCATGACGAGCAGAAACAGAACCACCGACCAGATCAGGCGCCGGCTCCCGAACCCCGGGCCTTCTTCCCTGATGACTTCCTCTCCGTCGTCGTTGCCGGTTTCGTTCCCGCCACCGTCGAGCGACGGGGTGAGATCCCCGTTGCCGCTGGCCTGCTCGGATTGTTCGCGTTGCTGCAGTTGTTCAAGCAGATCCCTGAACGGGTCGCGGCCGTTGGACTTGGTCATCGTGGGAACATTCCTCAACATCCTCGTGTAGGTACCTATTCTATACTCCCGACTTCGGTCGGGATCTTGCTTCGGACCGCGTGTTCGCTGCAAATGCCCATTCATGTGGGCGGCCACGTGCAACACAGTTTCATTCGTCGGACACCAAAACCAATGCGCATTCTGTTCGCCGCTCCGTTCGGTCTTGAGACCAAGACTACGGTTCGTTCGCGAATTCTGCCGCTGGCGCAGGGACTCGCGTCCTTTGATCACGAAGTGGAAGTCCTGGTGCCGCCGTGGGACACGCCCTGCAGCAAGCCCGGGGTCGAATCGGTGGCCGGGGTGTGCGTGCGGCAGCTAACCCTGACAGGCGGTGTAGCCGGAACCGTGCTCCGCATGTGGGCACGGGTGCTGTCTTCGGCGCCGGACGTGCTGCACATTGTCAAGCCGCGCCTGCATGCCGGAGCGTGCCAGTTCCTGGCCCATGCCCAGGCGCTTGCAACCGGTGGGGCGGCCACGACCCGAATTGTGCTGGATATTGATGACTGGGAACAGGCATGGTCTCCCTCGGCCACAAGCCGCTTGGCAGTCCGCGCCGTGCTGGCCTGGCAGGAAGAGTGGGGAATGCGGCATTGCCACGGGGCAACCGCGGCCAGCCAATGGCTGGTTCACAGAATTCGGAATGTGAACCCGGGTGTTCCTGTGTTGTACCTGCCCAACGGGTGGGCGACCGAACCGGCTGGGAACAGTCGAGGGGTCGGCAAGGGTACGGCGATCCTGTGGTTCACGCGGTTCACCGAGATTGACGTCGGCTGGATGTCCCGGTTTTGGTCGGCCCTGTCCTCCAGATCGAGCGGGGTTCGACTGCTGGTCGCCGGCGAGCCGGTCGTGCCGAATCTCGATCTCCCATTTCGGGCAGAGTTGGGCAAAGGCGGCGGGCAGGGCCCGGTGGAGTGGCTCGGATTCCTGACACGCGAGCAGATCCTGCAGGCGACTGCATCCGCCCGGTGTGCCATTGCCCCGGCTCGCTTGTCTGTCGACAACATGGCAAAGTGCAGCGTGCGTCTACTGGATCTCAACCAGCTGGGCCTGCCCTGTGTGGTTTCCAGCGTCGGCGAGCAGAAGCGGTATCGCGCCGTACCGGGGGTGACATCGGTACCAGGGCACGCCTCACCCGAGGACTTCGCCCGATCGGTTGCCGATGCATGCGGCGAGGCGCCACCGCGCTTCAAGGACGCCGATGCTCAAGGGATGCCGAACTGGACCGAACTGGCTTTGCACCTGGACCGCTTCTACCGGCGCTTGACGGAGGATGGGGTGTGAGTGACTTGGCGCCCCCCCTGCGCGCAACCTCGTTCCCTGCCGCACCCGAGGTTCCGATGGCATCAACCCTGGTCAGGACCGGCGACCCGACCCTGGTGTTGACCGAACATGAGAAGCGGTTCCTGCTGGTGCCCCGGCCGGGCCGGCGGTTTCATTGCCACATTGGCATTATCGAACACGACGATCTCATCGGCAAGGCATGGGGAACCGAGGGGATGGCCCATGGAGGCGAGTCCTATCTTGTGCTGCGACCGGGTTTGGAGGACCTGATGCTCCACTTGAAACGGGCGACCCAGGTCATCTATCCCAAGGATGCCGCCCTCCTGGTCCAGCGGCTCGGAATCCGGTCCGGGTCCATCGTCCTCGAAGCCGGAACCGGTAGCGGCGTCATGACTACGGCATTGGCCTGGGCTGTGGCGCCACATGGCCGCGTGGTGACCTGGGAACGGAACGAGGCGATGTATCAACGAGCCCAGCGGAACCTTGAGCGAACGGGTTTGGTGCGCTGGGTGGACGCCCGTCTGGGCTACATGGCGGAATGTGTGTTGGAGCATCCGGCCGATGCCGCGCTCCTCGACATGCGGGAACCGTGGCGCGTGCTCGGGACTGTCCGGTCCCTGGTGCATCCGGGTTCCGTCGTGGCGGCGTTCCTTCCCACTACCAATCAAGTCTCCCAGCAAGTCCGGTCACTCGAGGAAACCGGCTGTGCCGACCTCAAGGTGGAGGAAGTGCTGGTGCGACGGTACAAGCCGGTGCCCGATCGCCTGCGTCCGGAAGACCAGATGACGGCCCACACCGGGTACGTGGTGTCGTGTCGGCTGGTGGACACCGGGCACGAACCTCTCCGTTGGTTGTCGCGCGAACGGAGGCGCTATGCCTCGCGCCAGGAGGCGACCCTCCGCTACAGGCAGCGCAAGGCGGAACAAGCCGAAGGGGTAACCCGGCCACGCGGGCGCAGACCGCTGCCCTGAAGCCCCGTACCGCCATCCGGCAAGCCGATGGCTCCGCGGTGCTTTGGTAGAGTCAGGGTGCAACGGGCCGGGAATGCGAAGGCGAGCGCCTGTTGTTGCCATTCAAATTCGAAACCCGTCAGGTTTCCAGCATTCGTTGCCGTTCCAAACGTCATTGCTGCCGCAACGTCTGCAGCAGGGAGGATGAAGTCCATGCACCGCAAATTGGTAATTCTCTGGGTTCTCGCCGTGTTGTCGTTGCTGATGGCTGGCTGCATGTCCCGACCAAGCGGCGGTGCCACGGCTGCCATGGCCGGGGAAGATGAACTTGCGATTGATCTGCCGTTTCTTGTCATCGACTTCGATGCCCAAGGCGACGGCAGTGTCGGTGGCGTGGGCCTCGGCGAGTTGATCGGCGGATCGGGCATCAACATTGGCGCCGACACGGTGGGGCAGATGCAGTCCGCCAACATCCAGCATGTGAGTCTTGAGGTTGCACCCAACGGTGTGCTCATCCGCGTCAACGGGTTGCTCATGCTGGGCTCGCTGTCCTACGACGATGAATCCCTCGACACCTTGGCCATGGTCATCGACGACCTCGGTGGAACAGGTTCACCCCTGGGCGGGGTGGCGCCTACGCTGGGGGCGGTCCTGCCCCTTGTGCAAAACCTTGGCATTGGCGTGATTGCCAAATTCGAGCCGATGGCGGGTGCGGATACTATTCCGGTGATGCAGGAGTCCCAGATGGACCCCGAAGACAACGTGGCCCGGTGGCTGTTGTCGGGCGTCGAGCAGACGCCGACCATCAACGTCCCGATTTTCGTCGACGCGGATGGCGCCGTGACGATTGGTGGCTTGGATGCCGCGGCCATGGAAGCCCTTGGCACCGCTCAGTCCATCCCGGTCGAACAGGTCGCAACCATCACCGGCATGGGCATCAACCAGTTGCGGGTCCGAACCCTGGCCGACGGACTGTCGCTTTCGGTCAACGGCAACGATTTGCCTCTGTTGTCCACGTCCAGCGGCGAACTGTTCAACGTGCTGGCCCTGTTGCAGTCCATGCCCGGCATGGAGGGCATGGCCGAATCCCTGCAATTGGCCGCCCTGTGGGCTCAGGTTGTCAACGAGGTGGACGCCGTCATCACGATTACTTTCAGCTAGACTTCCGCCTCCTAACCGAGTCCCGCCCGCAGTCTGGCGGTTTCGGGCTGGAGAATCTCAATTCCAGTTGGCAGCCGCCTGTGCATGCAGGCGGCTGTTCCGCTTAATGGGAAACCGTATCGGCATCCCATGGCCTCGAAGCAGCGATTTCGGAACAACGTCACCAGAATCCTGGAAGGTGCCGGTGTCGCTTTCAATGTGCTTGAATACACATGGAGCGAGGAGGTTCACAGTGCGGTCCAGGTCGCCCAGGCCCTTGAATTGCCCCCGGCGCGGGTGTTCAAGACCCTGGTTGCGGCGGAGCAGCCCGACGGTGCAAAGTTGGTGTGCCTGATTCCGGGGTCCGCGGAGTTGGACCTCAAGGCGGTGGCCCGGTTGGCCGGCGTAAGAAAGGCCGCGATGGTCACAAGGACCGAGGCACAGCGCTGGTCGGGCATGGAGCCGGGCGGCATCAGTCCCGTGGGGCTGTTCCGGAAACGGTGCCGAATGTTTCTGGACGTGTCGGCCCTGGACCATGACCGTGTGGTGGTCAGCGCAGGGGAGAGGGGCTGGCAGGTTTGCATGGCTACCTGTGATCTCGTGGACCTGTTGGATCCCGAAATCACTCCCCTGGCGCGAGCCGCACCGCGCTGACGTCGATCTCCGCAGGCGATTCGAATGTCCCGCGGTCCGGAGCCGCCGGATGGTCGGCAACACCCGGCTTGGCGGAGGCGGTCAACGGGTCAGCGTGACTTTCTTGAGGTTGCGCGGGGAGTCGACGTCCAATCCGCGTGCCAGGCCCAGATGATAGGCCAGCAATTGACAGGCGGTGATCGCGGGAAACGGCGCCAGCCAGTCCGGCACATCGCGCGTACCCGGCAGTTCGATGACCGCGGTCGGCCCGGACCAACGTCCGGGATCACTGGTGATGGCGGTGACCCGGGCTCCGGCGCGGTGCGCCAACGCCTCGATGTCGCTGAACTGGGGATTGGGTTCGGGCCCGGCATCGAGGCACAGCAGCTCGCGATCGGGTTCGAGCAGGGCCTGGGGTCCGTGGATGAAGTCTGCGCTGGTGTAGGCAACCGTCGGGAGGTAGCAGACCTCCTGAAGCTTGAGGGCTGCTTCACAGGCGACCGGATGGTTGAACCCGCGGCCCACCGCGATCAGACTGCCGGTGTCCTTGATGCGGTCGGCCAAGGTCCGGATTGGACCTTCAATCGAGAGTGCCCCTTCCACATGACCTGGAATCGAGAGCAAATCCTCGTAGGGCACCTTCTGCATGTCCAGGCAGTGGTCCAGCATGGCCAGGCACATCAGTTGGTTGGTGAAGGACTTGGTGGCCGCGATGGCATGCTCGGGTCCTGCCTGCAACCCGACGTGCCGCGTGGCCAACCCGGCCATTTCGGAATCCTCATTGTTGGTCAGGGCGAACACCGGTACCGACCGGCACACGGCCCGGTTCAGGATGGCGTTGAGGTCCGGACCGCTGCCGGACTGGCTGATGCCGACCAGGCAGGTACCGGGATGCAGGGGTTGAACCCCCAGACAGGTGGCCATGCCCGTGCGAAACAAATGCACCGGCATGTGCTGGTGGGCTCCCAGAAGATAGGCTCCATACATGGCGGCATGGCGGCTTGTGCCGCGGGCGACCATGGTGAACGACGTAATCCCGGCCGACTTGATCCGGGCAGCCACTTCGCCCAGGGCCGTAAGATTCGCGTGCAGGCAGGTCCGCAGCCGATCCGGCTGCGAGTGGATTTCGGTGTACAGAATCGAAGCCATGGGAGCGCCAAGAAGGAATCCAAGTAAAGAGATGGGCCTGAAGGCTGCCGCCTGGCAGGGGAAGCACATCCCGACCGTCGGACCGGGTCTTGGGTTCGCAAACGCCATTGGCCCCCGTCCGGCCCTAAGATTACATTCAGCCAAGTCGCAGCCCATGGGAACCCACCGATGAATTTGGAATTGACTGCCGAGCAGCACAAGATCCGGGAACAGCACAGGGAATTCACCGAGGCGTTGATCATTCCATCTGCAGTCGCATGGGACAGGATTGGGGACTATCCCCGTCCGCTGTTTGAGCAGGCCGCCGAGGCCGGTTTGACCAACCGGATTGTGCCGGTCCGGTACGGCGGACGCGGCCTGTCCGTGCTGGACGCAACCATCGGCAACGAGGAGCTTGGTTACGGCTGCACCGGGATCTCGACTGCCCTCACCATCAATGAACTGGGGCTCCTGCCGTTGCTGCTGGCCGGATCGGAAGACCAAAAGGCGGCATGGCTGCCGGGCATCCTGGCCGAGCGCGAGGTCGTGTCGTTCTGCGTTACCGAGCCGGAGGCGGGGTCCGACGTAGCCGCCTTGCAGACGACCGCAGCCAGGCAGGGAGACCGGTGGGTGCTCAACGGAACGAAGTTGTGGATTACCGGCGGCAACGCCGCCGCGTGGCTGGCGGTGTTCGCAGTCACCGAGCCCGATCAGGGCCACGAAGGTCTCAGTTGCTTCTTTGTGCGGGCGGATGCCCCGGGCATTGTGCGCGGCGATCCCATTCCCAAGATGGGTCAGAGGGCAGCCCCGGCCGTGCGCATCGAGTTCCAGGACTGTGCCGTGCCGGATTTCCACATGCTGGGTAGTCGCGGAAGCGGTTTCCTGACCATCATGCAGACCTTCGACACCAGCCGGCCGCTTCTGTGCGCCCAAGCCGTGGGCCTGGCGCGTCGGGCGCGGGACGAGGCCGTCGCCTATGCCGGCCGTCGCCGTGCGTTCGGCCAGGCCATCAGCCGGTTTCAGGGGGTTGGGTTCATGTTGGCGGACATGGACATTCGCGTAGCGGCTGGGCGCGGTCTCGTTCGCCATGCCGCCTGGCTCAGGGACAGGGGGTCTGGAAACACCCGGGAGGCGGCGATCGCAAAGGCCTACTGCGGCGAGGCGGCCATGGCCAGCGCCACCGACGCGGTTCAGGTCTTTGGCGGGGTCGGCTATAGTGCCGATCAGCCGGTCGAGAAGCTCATGCGCGATGCCAAGATCTTCCAGATTTACGAAGGAACGACCCAGATCCAGCAGCAGATAATCCTGCGCGAGCTGTATCGGTCATGATGGCCGACATGCGGAGTTGGGATCGCGTTCCGGCAGCTTGGATTCGGTTGGGGAGAGGTTGGAACCTACCCGGCCGGAATTGATCAAGGCTGCTTCAGACCCTACAATTCCGGACTTACCCCCTCAAGGTGGATCGTCAATCACTACCGGCGCCGGCGCGCCGGCTTACAGGCCGAATTGCAGGAGGCTGCATGGCTGAATTCCCAATGTCCAACATTCGCAACATTTCCCTGCTGGGGCACAGCCGTTCCGGCAAGACCACTTTGGTGGAGGCACTGCTCTACCACAGCAGCACCATTCCCCGCATGGGCGATACGGCGGACGGTTCAACGGTGTGCGACTTCGACGACGAGGAGAAGGCCCGCGGCATTTCGCTCAGCCTGGCGGCTGCTTCGCTCGTCCACAATGGAATCAAGGTCAATCTTGTGGACACTCCCGGCGACCCGGGTTTCCTGGGCGAGGTGATCAGTGGAGTCGCCGTAACCGAGATGACCTTGATACTGGTGGACGCGGTAGCCGGCGCTGAGGTCGGTACCGAGTTGGCGTGGGCGCGGGTCCAGGCTGAAGGCCAGCCGGTAGGGATTTTGGTCAACAAGATGGACCGCGAGAACGCTGATTGGGAGCGTGCCCTGGAGAGCCTGGAGCAAGCCTGTCCCGGAGCCACGCTGGTGCCCTTCCACCTGCCCGTCGGGCAGGCACTCGACTTTCGGGGCATCGTGGATCTGGCGGCGGAGGCCGCTTGGATGGGCGACAGCGGCCGGACATCGGACTTGCCGGACGACCTGTCCGACGAGATTGAGGAAGCCCGAATGGTCTTGGTGGAGGCGGCTGCCGAGTCCGACGACGAACTGATGGAGAAGTACCTGGAGGGCGAGGACCTGTCTGCGGCCGAAGTCCAAAAGGGCCTGTCCGCGGGTGTGGCCGGCGGTACCATCGTTCCCGTGTTCGTGTGTTCCGCGACCGCCGGCATCGGCGTACACTCCCTGCTTGACCGGCTGGTCGAGGTGGCGCCCGGGCCGGACCAGGCGGAACTGCCGCTGGCGGATGGTGGCCAGCCCGAACCGGAAGACGAAGCACCGGTGCTGGCCCTGACCTTCCGAACGATCATTGACCGGTACCGCGGGCGCATCAACTATGTTCGGGTCTTTCGCGGGACCCTGGCCAAGGGCGGATTGGTGCGGGGGAACGGCTCCAAAGCCGCGGAACCTTTGGTCAACCTGCATGCGGTACAGGGAAACGACCTGGACAACCTGGACGCGATCGGCCCCGGCGACATCGGTGCCGTCTCCAAGCTCACCGGGGTGCAATCCGGCCAAGCCTTGTACGATGCGGACAGCGAGCCGGACGTGGTGCTGCCAACGTACCCCAATCCGCTGTTCAGCATGGCGGTGGCCCCGGCGACGCAGGCCGACAGTGCCAAGCTGGGCCAGTCCCTGAGCCAGGTGGCGGAGGAGGATCCGACCCTCAGCGTAGTCAACATTCCGGAAACCAAGCAGACAGTTATACAGGGCATTGGTGAAATCCAAGTGGACGTGGCCCTGAAGCGACTGGAAACGGGTTTCGGAGTCGGGGTACTGGCTTCAACTCCCAAGGTGCCCTATATGGAAACGGTTACGCGGGTGGGCCAGGCCCGGTACAGGCACAAGAAACAGTCCGGCGGAGCCGGTCAATTCGCGGAGGTCCACATGCGGGTGGAACCCCTTGACCGGGGCAGCGGCTTCCAATACGAGAGCGAGGTGTACGGCGGTGCCATCAGCACCGTGTATCTGCCCTCCATCGAAAAGGGGGTCAAGCAAGTAATGGAGGAAGGGGTAGTCGCCGGCTTCCCGGCGGTGGACCTGAAGGTCGTGGTCTACGACGGCAAGGAACACCCGGTCGATTCGAAGGACATTGCGTTTCAAATCGCAGGCCGCGAGGTTTTCAAGATGGCTGCCAACGAAGCCGGCGCCACCTTGCTGGAACCGATTTACAGCATGGACATCTCCGTGCCCGAGGACTACATGGGCGACATCATGGGAGACTTGACCAACCGGCGCGGCCGGGTGCTGGGCATGGAACAGGAAACCAACCGTTCCGTGGTCAAGGCCGAGGTTCCCTTTGCCGAGATCATGCGGTACGGCACGGACCTCCGGTCCATGACCCAGGGACGCGGAACCTACGAGATCGACTTCCTGCATTATGAAGAGGTCCCGAAGCACCTGGTGGCGAAGGTCATCGAGGGCAGCCGGGAGATGGACGAGGACGAATAGGCCTGCGGTGCAGACCGGCGACCGCCGGTCCGTGCCGCAACCCGCCTCCGGGGACGTTCCGGCAGGCTCCGTTCGGCAAGGCATTCCGTGAATGAGGTGTTGGGGCATACCTGGCCGGCGTTTGCACTGACCGCGGCCTGGTTGGGGATTGGCATTTGCCTGGCCGGCTACGGTTTCAACTCGTTGTGGCTGGCCGTCCGCGCCTTGTGCCACTTCCGGCGGATTGCCGACGGAGTGGATATGCCGGACGGACCATGGCCGGCCGTTACGGTGCAGATCCCGCTCTACAACGAACAGCACGTCGCACGAAGGGTGATCGACTGTTGTGCCCGGTTCGAGTATCCGAACGACCTGCTGCAGATTCAGGTCCTGGACGATTCCGAAGACCAGACCCGGCAACTGGCGGAGGGCCGGGTTCAGTATTGGCGAGAGCAGGGGGTGGATATCGACCTGCTACCGCGATCCGAGCGGGACGGTTACAAGGCAGGGGCTCTCCAGGCGGCTTTGGGCACCGCCTCGGGCGAATTCATTTGCCTATTCGACGCGGACTTTCAGCCGCACCCTCGGTTTCTCAAGGCGGTGTTGGCCCCCATGTTGCAACCGGGACGGGATCGGTGCGGGTTTGTCCAAGCCCGGTGGACGTCTGCCAACCGGCATCGGTCCAGGTTGACGAACGCCGTCACGGTGGCGCTCGAAGGCCATTTCGCAGTGGAAACGCGGGCGCGGTCCCTGCAGAGCCATTGGTTTGCGTTCAATGGTTCCGGCGGTATTTGGCGCAGGCAGTGCCTCGAGGATCCCGCGGTCGGTGGTTGGTCGACCGCCAGCCTCTGCGAGGACCTCGATCTGAGCTATCGGGCTCAACTGGCCGGCTGGCAAGGGCGATATTTGGATTCGGTGGCGGTGTCCGCGGATGCGCCGGAGCGCTGGGCGGACTTTCGCAGCCAGCAGTTCCGCTGGGCCAAGGGATCCGTCCAAACTTTGTTGCGGTTGGCCGGCCCCGTACTGCGTTCGAGCCGGCTGCCGCCATGGCACCGGATCCAGGCAACGTTCCACATGGCCGGTTACCTGGTTCACCCTCTGTTGCTGGTGGGGTTGTTGCTGGCGGGGCCGCTCTTGGCTCTGGACGCCGATTTCCCGCGCTGGCTGCCGTGGCTGCTTCCGGCCGCGTTCGGACCCTTGGCGCTGCTTGCGGCCGGGCAGTGGCGTCTGCGGCGTCCACTGGGTTTGGAACTCGCAGCTACCTGCAGCGTATTGCTCCTGGTCGGTGTCGGGTTGTGCTGGAGTAATTCGGTGGCGGTGTGGGAAGCCGCACGGCATCGGCCCAGCGAATTCCTGCGCACCCCGAAGTCGGATTGCCGGTCCGCTGTGGCTGAGGCCTACGTCCGGGATCCCTGGCCGCTCGAAAACCGCATGCTCGTCCCGGAAATCCTCCTGCTGCTGTATGCCGGATTGGTTCTGGGGGCCGCAATCCACAGCCGGGCACCGGCGATCGGCTGGGTTGCCCTCCTGGGCCTGTTGGGGTTCGGCAGCGTGGTGTGGCACACCTGGCGCGATCGATGGCAACGCGGCCGATGGAGCCGCATTCAACCCGGTGGGTCGGAACACACCAGTCCGGGTCACGTCTGACCTGGCCGGTGCCTGCTGTTGGATTAGAATGATGGGCATCCTGACAAGGCACCGGGCACGACATGAAGGGTAGGCGCGACAAACTGACGTGGACGCACGACAAGCGTGAGGTCGTCACGCTTTCCAACATGTCCAAGCGGAATTTCATTCTGGAATTGCCGACCGGTCGTTGCCGGCTTGACGCCGGGCGCAGAATGCAGACGATGGCGTCCCTTCTTGAACAACCCGCCATCCGCAAGCTTGTCGACCAGGGCGACCTGACGGTAGAACGCTGACGGTTCGGTCTCCATGAGGACTTGTGTCCTGATCGACGGACACTCGGAGGCCTATCGCGCCTATTTCGCCATGATCCGGGCGAATCTGGCGGTGCGCGAGACAGGCGAACAAACCGGGGCCGTGTTCGGCTTCCTGCGCCAGCTGATTGCAGTGATTCGGGAGCACAACCCGGATTCGGTGGTTGTTGCCTTCGATCCCAAGAAGACGTTCCGGGATGACCTCTTTCCGGCCTACAAGGCCACCCGCGAACGCATGCCGGACGATCTGCGGGGCCAGATTGGCCGCATCCACCAGGTGTTGGACGCCATGAACATCCGGACGCTGACGGTGGACAACTACGAAGCGGACGATGTCATCGGCACGCTGGCCGCACGTGCCGAAACAGCCGGCATGCAGGTCCTAATCAAGACCGGTGATCGTGATCTGTTCCAACTGGCGACGGACCGCGTGAGGGTCATCTACACATCCTCGCGCAACCGGGGGCGAAACGACATCTACGACAGCGCGGCCGTCGAGCAGCGGTTCGGTGTGCGTTCCGAACAGTTCGTCCACATGAAGGCCCTGCAGGGAGACAGTTCGGACAACATTCCGGGCGTACCGGGGGTCGGTGAGAAAAGCGCAGTCAAACTCGTCAGGCAGTTCGGAAGCGTGCAAGGCCTATATGCCGGCCTGGAAGGCATTTCTGCCAAAAAGCTGAAGCAGAATCTGGCGGAGCACCGCGAGCAGGTGGAACGCAACCTGGAATTGGTGCGCATTGTCCGGGACGTGCCGGTGGAATTCGACTTGGAGAACGCGGATCCGTTGCAGCCGGACCACGCACGCCTGGCAGGGTTGATGAAAGAGCTGGGACTCCAGTCGACCCTGAACCAGTACAACGAGTTGCTGGTCGGCCAGGGGGGCCTTTTCGACGACGGCAGAGCACCGCAGGTCTCGACGGCGGAACAGGAACGGTTGGAGCGGGTGGCCGGCTACGTCTCCGTCACCACCGAAGCGCAGCTGCAGGAACTCGCGGATTCGTTGCGACGCTGTACCAATGTGATCTTCGACTTCGAAACTACCGGCATCGATGGCTTGACGGCGGGCGTCGTTGGCCTGGCGCTGAGCTGGGATATCGGGAAGGCAGCCTACATTCCGGTCGCCCATGAAACGGGAAACCAGTTGTCCTGGGAACTGGTGCGGAATACCTTGGCACCCGTGTTTGCCGATGGGAGGGTGGCCAAGACCGCCCACAACGCAAAGTACGACCTGCTGGTGGCCCGCGGCAACGGCCTTGAAATCGCCGGCGCATTGCACGACACCATGTTGATGGCGTATGCGGTGGACCCCGGCCAGCACCGGTTGGGCCTGAAGGATCTGGCCTTGAGGGAGTTGGACGTGGTCATGCAGCCCATAACCGAATTGATCGGCACGGGACGCAGTCAGCGGTCGTTTGCATCGGTCGATGCGGAGCAGGCCGCAGTCTACGCCGCGGACGATGCGGCCCAGACGCTGGCGTTGCATCGCAGGCTCAAGTCCCAACTCGAGGCAGACGGCCTGTGGAAGCTGTACGCCGACATCGAATTGCCGTTGGTGCCGATCCTGGCCGACATGGAAACACGCGGCGTCAGACTGGACCGGAGCTACCTGATGAAACTTCAGGCAGAATACCGGGAGCGGCTTGAGGTGCTGGTGGCCCGCATGTACGGTTTGGCCGGGCGCGAGTTCAACGTCAGGAGCACGCAGCAGTTAAGCCAAGTCCTGTTCGACAAGGATGGCTTCGGACTGCCCACGAAGGGTTTGCGCAAGACCAAATCCGGCAACTACAGTACGGCGGCCGGGGTTTTGGAGGACTTGGCGATTCGGCTTAGGGGTGAGGACTCGCTGACCGAGCAGCAGGCCGCGGGGTTGGACACCATTCTCGAGTATCGCCAGTTGCACAAGCTAAGCAGCACCTACGTGGACAACCTGCTGGCGATGATGGACACCGAAACCGTTCGCGTGCACACGAGTTTCAATCAGGTCGGTGCCGCCACCGGCCGCATGAGCAGCAACAATCCCAACCTGCAGAACATTCCGGTGCGCACGGAGGAGGGCCGGCGTCTGCGCCGGGCCTTCATCGCCGAGCCGGGGCACGTGTTGCTGGCTGCGGACTACAGCCAGGTGGAACTTAGGGTGTTGGCCCATGTGGCGGACGACGAACGGCTCATTCGCGCCTTCCAGGAAGGGCAGGACATTCACGCCATCACGGCGGCCGAACTGTTCCGCGTGCCGTTGGCAGAAGTCAACCGCAGTCAGCGTGACCTGGGCAAGACCATCAATTTCGCCACCGTCTACGGTTCGACTGCCTTTGGTTTGAGTCAGCGTACGGAAATGTCCGTCGCGGAGGCCGAGGAATTTCTGATCCGGTATTTCGAGACCTATCCCAAGGTGGAGCAATGGGTGGAGGACACCCGACAGGCGGTAACACGCGATGGATATGTCACTACCTTGACCGGCCGCAAGCGGCCGTTCCCGGAGCTGCAGGGCGGAAAGCTGGCTCCGCAACAGCGCCGCGCGGCTGAACGCGCGGCCATCAATGCACCCGTCCAGGGCAGTGCTGCTGATATTCTGAAGATTGCCATGGTCCGTGTGGAGCGTGCCTTGAAGCACCAACACTTGGCTGGCCGCATGCTGCTGCAGGTGCACGACGAACTGGTGCTGGAAGTCCCCGAAAGGGAGTTCGCCCAGACGGCGTCCGTCGTGAAGCAGGAGATGGAGCAGGCGTTTTCATTGCTGGTGCCCTTGCGGGCCGATGTCGAGACAGGATTGAATTGGCGGGATCTGACCCCGGTATGACCTTCCCGGAGCAAACATGGCGGCCCTGACCCTGCGACAAGAGATACGGGCCCGGGTTGCCGCCGCCTTGGCCGCCTGCAACGCGGAACACGAGTGGGATCTCCCGGCGGACCTGGCATTTGAGGTCACCCGGCCCCGGAACCCGGACCACGGCGACTTCAGTGCCAACGTTGCCATGACGGCGGCAGCCGCGTTGCGCAAGTCCGGCGTGAATCTGCCGCCGCGGGAAGTTGCGGCGCATATCGCCGGTCGGCTGCCCGAGGACGGTGCGATGGCCGAAGTGGATGTCGCGGGTCCCGGATTCCTCAACCTGAAGGTGGCGCCCGCCTGGTTCTGGGACCGGGTGGCGGACATGGTCCTGAATCCGTCCCGGACAGGTCGTTTGGATGTCGGTCAGGGTCGGCGGATTCAGGTGGAGTTTGTCAGCGCCAACCCCACTGGTCCATTGCATTTTGGCGGCGCGCGCAACGCCGTGTTGGGCGACGGCTTGGCCAGGGTCATGGAAGCCTGCGGGTATTCGGTGCAGCGGGAGTTCTACGTCAACGATGCCGGCACCCAGTTCGATCTGTTCGTGCAGTCGCTTCTGGCCGCCTGCGTGCAACTACACGGCGGAGGGGCCGAATTCCCGCAAGACGGATACCGGGGCGCCTACATGCACGAATACGCGGCTGCGGCGTGCGAGCGCCTGGGCACGGATTGGTTGGCGGACGCGCAGGGCGCCGCCGATGCCCTGCGCGGGCCGGCGCTGGACATCGTACTGGAGGACGTGCGGTCCGAAATTTCCCTGCTGGACATCGAGTTCGACCAATGGTTCTCCGAACGGGAATTGCATGAGAGCGGCCAGGTCGAGGCTGCCATTGCCAGGCTGGCCAACCAGGATGCCGTATACCGCGCGGAAGGAGCTGTGTGGTTTGCCGCCAGCCGCTACGAGGGCAACGATCAGGATGTGGTGCTCGTCCGCAGCAACGGCGCGCCCACCTATTTCGCCGCCGATGCCGCCTACCACTGGGACAAGTTACGGACGCGGGGCTTTGACCGCGTACTGAATGTGTGGTCCGTGGACCATCAAGGTCATGTGCCGCGCATGCAGGCGTTGGTGGAAGCCATGGGCTTGGACCGCGCCAAGCTCAAGATTGTCCTGTACGATCTGGTAAAGCTGGTGCGGGACGGCAACGAAGTGGCCATGAGCAAGCGCTCCGGTTCGTTCCTGACGCTGAGGGAGGTCGTGGCGGAGGTCGGCTCGGACGCCGTGCGTTTCATGTTGCTGACCCGGGCGCCGGAAAGCGTGGTCGAATTCGATCTGGCTCGGGTAGTGGAACAGAATCCGGAAAATCCGGTCTACTTCGTCCAGTACAGCCATGCCCGGCTGTGTTCCATCCTGGTCCGTGCACAGGCCGAGGGTCTGTTGCTGCCGGGTGCCGACGATATCCACGGACACCTGCGGACCCATCTGGGCCATCCCGCCGAACTGGAGCTGGCGCGGCTGTTGACCGAACTTGGCGATCAGTTGCTGGCAGCCCTGGAGCGATCGTCGCCCCACAATCTGACGTACTACGCCATGCGCATTGCATCGGCGGTCAACGGGTTCTACCGGGATTGTCGAGTTCTCGACCGGTCCCAGCCCGGCCTGTCGGGCGCGCGCCTGTGTCTGTGCGACGCGGCCCGTATTGTTCTGGCCAGAATTCTCCACCTGCTGGGGGTGCGCGCCCCGGCAAGCATGTAACAGGGACATTCGGACTTTGCCCAAGGTACTCGTTGCATCCGAACTCTCGCAGGCCGGTCTCGAACTGCTGACCGGAGCCGACGGCATCGAGGTATGCCAGCAACCCGTGTCCACGGCGGAGGAACTCGCCGCGCTGGTGCCGGGTTGCGACGCCTTGCTGGTGCGCAGCCGTCCGGAAGTCACGGCCGAGGTGCTGCGCGCGGGATCGCAGCTTCAGGTGGTGGCCCGTGCCGGTACCGGCGTGGACAACATCGACCTGGCTGCGGCCACTGAACGGGGGGTCCTGGTGGTCAATGCGCCCACGGGCAATTCCGTGGCCGCGGCCGAACATACGCTGGCCATGCTGATGGCCCTCAGCCGCAACATCCCCCAGGCGGACGCCGACATGCGCGCCGGCAACTGGAACCGCAGTCGCTGGGTCGGCACGGAGGTCCGCAGCAAGGTTCTGGGGTCGATCGGCTTGGGGCGGGTTGCATCCGAACTGGTCAAGGTCGCCAACGAACTGGGCATGCGGGTGGTTGCATACGACCCGTATATCACAGACCGGATGGCCGGCCAGCAGGGGGTCGAACTGGTGGACTTGGACACATTGCTGGAAGCTGCGGACTTCATTTCCATCCACGTGCCGCTGGTGGACGCCAACCGCCATCTGCTTGGGCGTGCAGCCTTCGCCAAGGTCAAGCCGACGGCCTACATTCTGAACGTGGCCCGAGGTGGCCTGGTGGACGAGCATGCGTTGCTGGAGGCACTCAACGAAGGCAGGCTGGCCGGAGCCGCCCTGGATGTCTTCGAGACCGAACCGCTGCCGGCGGACAGCCCCCTGCTCGCCCATCCGGCCATCATCGTGACTCCCCATTTGGGCGCCAGCACGGTGGAGGCCCAGGACCGGGTGGCCCGCGACGTTGCGCAGCAGGTCCTGGATGTACTCGGTGGCCATCAGGCCCGTTACGCGGTCAATGCCCCCATCGTTCCCCCGCGCGACCTCGAATACCTGGTGCCGTACGTGGATCTGGCGACCCGCATGGGAAACTTCCTGCAGCAGATCGACAGTCGCGTGGCCACGCAGGTGGAGTTGACCATTCACGGTTCCATTGCGGACATGGATTCGGCGTTCCTGCGCGCGGCCGCCATCCAGGGCCTGCTGTCCGGCCTCATGGAGGAACGGGTCAATGTGGTCAATGCCGATCGGCTGGCGGCTCAACGGGGCATGAACCTTATGGAGCGCCGGCAGGTACAGCATTCGCACCGCTACGAAAATATGGTGACCATGCGCGTGACCCACGCTGAAGACCGCTGGACGGTGCGGGGCTCCGTGTTGCAGGGAATTCCCAGCATTGTCTCCATCAACGATCTTTGGGTGGAGTTTGCCGCCGAAGGCCACGTCCTGTTGACTTCGCACATGGATCGTCCGGGCATGATTGGTCGGGTGGGTACTCTCTTGGGAAACGCGGATGTCAATATAAGCTTCATGCATGTCGGGCGGCGGGCACCGCGCCAGGAAGCGATCATGGTGATCGGCACGGATGAACCCCTGTCCGCCGATGTGTACGATGCCATCGCAGTACTGGAAGAATTCGTGTGGGTCAAGTCGATCCGAATTTAGTGCGGATTCCCTTGCGGTTCGGGCAACGCCTGTTGGCGCGGCTGCCTGCGAAACCTGGTTTCGGTCCGATGCGGTTTCATGTCTGGCTCCTGTTGTTGATGGGGTTGGCAGTCGTGCCGGCTTTGGCCTGCGGCACTATCTCAACCCAGTTTCCGATTGAATCGGCGGCTCCGCCGTCGGCGCCCACCAACACGCCCCTGCCCACCAGCACGCCAATCGTAATTCCGACTCCGGCTCCGTCGGATCCCAGCGGCCTGGGGGGAGCCACCGGCCCCGAGGCGCAGGAGCCCGAACGCACACAGCGCTCCCAGGTGCCGCTGGTGGTCGGCGAAAGGGCCCGGGTGATTGCCCGCGATGGCGTTCGGCTGCGGTCGGAGGCCAGCCGCGAGGCGGCAGTGGTGGCGGAACTCCCGGTGTCGTCCCTGGCACTGGTAGTCGACGGGCCCTTCGTCGCCGACGGATTCTTCTGGTGGCGGGTGGAGGTGGTTGGCAGCGGCCAAACCGGTTTCGTGGCCGAGGGATGGCAGGACGCTGCGTACCTTGAAGTGGCCGGCCACGAACAAGCTCTCGTGGACCGGGCTCCCCGGGTGGGCGACACCGTGGAAGTGGTGATTCGGACCCTCAACTTGCGGCAGGCCCCGAGCGTGTCAGCCACCTTAATCACGGCCCTCAACCTGGGTACCCGCATGACCGTTCAGGAGGGCCCCCGGGCGGCCGACGATTACCAATGGTACGAAGTCAGAACGGAGGTGGGCAATCTGACGGGTTGGGCCGTTGTGGCGGCCGGCAATGTCACCACCTACAAGGTGGTCGAGTAACCTATGGATCTATACGTCCCACCAAACAGCAGGTCCATTGCGTTCACGGCTCATCAAGGTCTCCCATGAGAATGCCTTGGGCCGTCCCCCATAGCCACATGGCAGCGCGCGTCCCTGGGCGGGTTCTGTTTATCGGTGCATGTGGTTCCCAAACCTGTCCAGCGTACTGAGCGAGGTGGGCGGTCGATGATCGGCCCTGTTGTCAGCATCTTTCCAAGGTCACCTGCATGAAGCGAATCGTGGTCACGGGCCTCGGCGCCCTCACCCCCATCGGCAATACGGTCGAGGAATATTGGGACAGCCTGCTGGCGGGACGCAACGGCGCTGCACCGACTGACGCCTTCGATCCCCAGGACATGCCGTTCCAGGTCGCCTGCCAGGTGCACGGTTTCGATCCGGCTGCCTACATGAATCGGAAGACCGTAAGACGCACGGCCCGGCCGACACACATGGCCGTTGCCGCCAGCAAGATGGCCCTCGCGGACAGCGGCTTGGAGATCCATGACGGCAACCGTGATCGGGTCGGCGTCCTGGTCGGCACGGGGGCCGGCGGGATAGTCGAGGTCATCAAGGCGGGTACGCAACTGCCCACCGTGGGCTGGAAACGGGTGACGCCCATGCTGGTGCCGACCAGCATGAGCAATGCGGTCAGTTGCCTGGTTTCCATTGAAACCGGGGCCTCCGGGCCCGTGGTGACCAGCACGGCCGCCTGCGCCTCGGGCAGCTATGCCGTGCTGGAGGCATTCCACATCCTAATGCGGGACGAAGCCGACGCGGTCATTGCCGGCGGCACCGAGGCTGCGCTGGAACTGTCCATCGTGTCGTCTTTCGGCCGCATGGGCACGCTGTCACAGGACATGGACCCCGGCCAGGCCAGCAAGCCCTTCTCGGTCGATCGGGACGGGTTTGCGCCCAGCGAGGGCAGTGCCTCCATGATTCTGGAAACCGCGGAGCATGCGGAACAGCGGGGCGCCAAGGTGTATGCGGAGCTGTTGGGCGGCTACCTCACGTCCGACGCCTATCACCTCACGGCCCCTGATCCGGACGGTCGGGGCGCGGCCCGTGCCATGCGCGAGACGCTGCGGGTCACGGGTTTGGACCGGACGGACATCGATGTGGTCTTCGCCCACGGCACGGGCACCGTACTGAACGATCGAACCGAAGCCAGGGCCTTGAACGCCGTATTCGGCGATCACACGCCCAACCTGCACGTCACCAGCGTGAAGAGCATGATTGGCCATTCGCTGGGCGCTGCCGGAGCCCACAGCGCCGTGGCCGCGGTCAAGTGCCTTGAAACCGGCGACATTCCACCGACCATCGGCTACACGCCCGATCCCGAAATAGGTCTGAATGTGGTGGGCAACGAAACACGCCATGCCGCCGTCGACGTGGCGTTTGTGAACGCGTTCGGCTTTGGCGGCCAGAATGCAGTGGTGGCCTTCCGGCGCTCGGGCGCGTGACGGAGAGCTGCGGGCGTCACGCCCACCGCAGTCCGCCTCGCGTGCCCGGATTAGGAACCCATCACCTGAAACACGCCAATCACCAGGAATATCACGGCCAGGGAGTAGTACCAGAATCCGTCCCGCGCCGCGGTTTCGGCATTGAGGCTATGCTTCATCTTGTTGTTGCCGTAGCGGTACATCAGCCAGACGGCGGTCATAATGACCGGATGGCGAAACTGAATCATCGACTCGTCCCGGACACTCCACTGCTGGCTGGCAACCCAATACATGACGCCCAGGAGCCACTGCAGGTCGGCGCTGACCAGGAAGATGCGGTTGAGCAAGGGAAACCTGGCGGGCAGGGGTCTGCGGGCGAGAACGGTGAACGCCAGGAGGACGAAGACGACCGCCGCCAGCAATCCGAAGGGATAGAGCCAATATGCATGGGCCAGGCGCAGGCTGGCCAGCCATGTCTCGTTCACAACAGCCCCTTCACGCGCGCGAGGCCCAGGCCGATCACCACCATGGTGGCCGTTACCCAAATCAGGGCGGTCCGCAGCTTGCGGTCGACATTGTCCGTCCGGCGCAGCAGAAGGTTGCCAACCATGAATACGGAATGGCCGACAATCATGGTCACCGGATGCTCGTAGGACATCAGTGCTTCCTGTCCTGTCCAGCGGGCCTGCATCATCCAGACCAGAATCCCAAGCATGATCTGGATGTTGAGCATCACCACAAATACCCGGGTCGTGCGCAGCAGCCCCATGTTCCATGACCCTTTCCTGAACTGCACTGTGACAAGGGCCACCCACAGCACCGCGCCCACCGCGCCTATCAAGGGCCACCCCAAGTGCCCGTGCACTTGGCCGAGAATGCCTGTAACCATGTTGTGTTGTCCTTTCGCCCGACCTCCGGACGCGTGCGAGGCAGAATGCAAGGTGTTGCCGGTACCCTAGTGTAATCCCGCACAGCCGTGTTCGGCACTCTTCCCGCCGGGTTGGCAAGCTTGCCGGACGACGACCCACAATTCGAACGGAGACCGCATATGAGCCGTCCCAACATCGTCATGATCGTGGCCGACGACCACGCTCCCGCCGCCATTGGCGCCTACGGGGCACGGGTCAACCGGACGCCGAACCTCGACTCCCTGGCGGCGGACGGATTGCGGTTGGATCGCTGTTTCTGCACGAACTCGATTTGTACCCCGGCCCGCGCTTCGATCATGACCGGCAAATACAGCCACACGACCGGCATCAGGACCCTGAGCGACGTGATTGACCACGACCGGGAGAGCACGATCGGCATGTGGCTGCAAGGGGCCGGGTACCAGACGGCCATGATCGGCAAGTGGCATCTGGGACACGGCGGCTCGTCGGATCCGCGCGGTTTCGACTACTGGAACGTCCTTCCGGTGCAGGGCGCGTACCGGGATCCGACAACCATCGAAATGGGCCGGGAACAACCCCACCGCGGTTACGTGACCGACCTGCTGACCGATCTGTCTCTGGCGTGGCTGGACTCCTGCGAAGGCGACAGGCCCTTCTTTCTGTACCTTGGCAACAAGGCACCGCACGATAACTTCGAGCCGCATCCGCGCCACTTGGATCGCTACCTGGAGGAGCTGCCCGAACCGCTGACCCTGCGGGATGACTTTGCGGACCGGTCTCCGGCTTCGTTCATGTCCACAGCCCGCGTCGACCGCATGCACCTCAAGGATCACCTGCCCGAACCGCTGCCGGACGATCTGTCGGGCGAGGCGCGTCTGCAGGCGAACTACCAGTCCTATATGCGCAACTACTACCGTTGCGTGGATGCCGTTGACGAAAACGTCGGCCGCATTCTGGGGTGGCTGGACGCCACGGGCCTCCGGGACAACACGATCGTGATTTACACGTCCGACCACGGGTTCTTTCTTGGCGACCACGGCTGGTACGACAAGCGTTTCATGTACGAGGAAGGCATTCGCATTCCCTTCCTGATGCGTTGGCCGGCGGGCATTCGGGCCGGCACGGTATCGGATAAAATCACCCTCAACGTGGACTTTGCGCCCTCGCTGCTTGAATGGGCGGGTGTGGACCCGCCCACGGGACTTCAGGGCCGGTCGCTTGCGCCGCTGGCTGCCGGCGAGACGCCGTCCGACTGGCGCACATCCTTCTATTACCGCTACTGGATGCATCTTGCCCACTTCAACATCCCGGCGCACTACGGGGTGCGCACTGAACGGTTCAAGTTGATGCACTTCTACGGCCGCGCCCTCGGTGCCGCCGGAGCACTCGACCGCGACACTCCGCCCGCATGGGAGCTGTACGACCTCGAAGCGGATCCCATGGAATTGCACAACCGTTACGGACTGGCCCCGTATGCCGAGACCCAGGCGGCGTTGCTCGGACTGTTGGCTCGCTGGCAGGCGGATCTGGGCGATGCGCCCGAACACTGACCCTCTGTCCTCTCCGGTTCGGCGGGATGCAGTCCTCCCCGTGGCTTCCGGCCAGCCGCAGGAACTCCGATTTGTCGCCAGGCCAAGGTCGCCAAGGAGCTGACGTGCCATGACCCGACCACCGAATGTAGTGTTTGTGATCACGGATGATCAGGGCTACGGGGACCTGGCGTGCCACGGCAACCCGGTCATTCGCACGCCCAACCTGGATCGGATGCACGCCGAATCCGTCCGCTTCACCAACTACCATGTCGGCCCCACCTGCGCCCCGACCCGTGCGGGCCTGATGACGGGACACTATGCCAACAGCGCGGGGGTCTGGCACACGATTGGCGGACGCTCCCTGTTGCGGCGCAATGAACATTCCCTGGCCAACGCCTTCTCGGACAACGGGTATGCCACCGGCATTTTCGGCAAGTGGCACCTGGGCGACACGTGGCCGTATCGGCCTCAGGATCGCGGATTCAACGAGGTGGTCCACCATGCCGGCGGGGGCATCGGCAACACGGGGGACTACTGGGACAACAGCTACTTCGACGACAGCTATTGGACCGGCGCGGAGCACACGCGCTATGGGGGCTACTGCACCGATGTCTGGTTCCGGGAGGGCATGGACTTCATCGACCGCCACCGCGACGAGCCGTTCTTCTGCTACATCCCCACCAACTGCCCCCACTTGCCGCTGGTGGTGGAACCCCGTTTCAGCAATCCCTATCTCGACATGACTCCGCATGAGGAACGGGCACTGTTCTACGGAATGATCGCCAGTATCGACGAGAACTTCGGATTCCTCCGCCGGCACCTGGCGCGTCTGGGACTGGAGGACAACACGATCCTGATTTTCATGACGGACAACGGTTCGGCCACGGGCTGCGACCTGGATGCCGACGGGTTCGTCCTCAACGGCTTCAACGCAGGCATGCGCGGCAAGAAGGGCCAGCCCTACGACGGCGGACATCGCGTCCCCTTTTTCGTCCAATGGCCGCAAGCAGGGATTGGCGGCGGCCGGGATGTGGATGTTCTGGCGTCCCACATCGATTTCATGCCCACGCTCGTGGATTTGTGCGGCCTGGAAGTCCCGAACGGTCTCGACTGGGATGGCCGGTCCCTGGCACCATTGCTCACGGACAACGCTGCCGCCGCCGACTGGCCGGACCGGACCCTTGTCACCGACTCCCAGCGGCTGGCCTATCCGGTCAAGTGGCGACAGAGTGCCGTCATGACCGACCGCTGGCGGCTGGTCAACGGCATGGAACTGCACGACATGGAGGTGGATCCCGGCCAGACGACCGACATGGCCCGTCTGTATCCGGACGTTGTCCGCGAACTGCGCGCCGAATACGACCAGTGGTGGCGGCGTGTCGCGGGTCAGATGAAGAACGACATTCCATTCCGCATCGGGGACCCGGACTGCGGCGAGGTTGTGCTGACCAGCCACGATTGGCGCAACCTCGAAGTGGAGGCGGTCTGGAACCAGAGCATGGTCCGGGCTGGGGTGCGCTACAACGGCTACTGGGAACTGGATGTGGCGGCGCGGGGCTCGTATCGGATTGAGTTGCGGCGTTGGCCACGGGAAGCGAACCTGCCGCTGTGCGGGTCGATTCCGGGTGCCTTGCGCACATACGGCGACATCGCCTTCGGCACGGGCTACGGAGGCGGCGCGGCCATCGATGTACGGTCTGCCGTCGTCTCTGTCGGCGGACGCGAACAGCGCCGCGAGGTGACCAAATCGGATGTCAGCGCCCGTTTCGAACTGAATCTCGAGCCCGGACCCGCCCACCTGCAGACTCGCTGGGAAACAGCGGACCGCAGCGACGTGGGCGCGTATTACGTGTATCTGAGCAAGGTGGATTAGATTCACGGACGGCGCGAGCGAACCCAAACCGAAAGCGGAGAACGTTTCATGTTGCGATGGGGAGTGATCGGGTGCGGCCAGATCGCCTTCGACAAGGCCATGCCCGGGATCAATAAGGCGTGCAACGCCGAATTGGTGGCCGTGTCCGACCTGCGGGACGAACGGCTCGCCTTGGTTGCCGAGACCTGGGGCGCTTCGGTCCGGACTTTCAACGACTACAACGAGTTGCTCGCCCGCGACGATGTTGATGTTGTCTATCTGGGCCTGCCCAACGAGGTCCACCATCCGGTGACGCTGGCCGCGGCCGCCCAGGGCAAGCACGTCCTGAGTGAAAAGCCACTATGCATCGACGCCGCCGAAGCCCGCGCCATGATTGCCGCCTCGGAGGCGGCCGGCACGCGGTTGATGTGTGCCTATATGTCCCGCTTCGGGGATTCCTTTGTAGAGACCAAACGTGTGATCGAGGAGGGACACCTAGGGCAAATCGCCATGGTGTCGGCCAGCTTCTCGTTCAGCGCCTACAAGGGCTACACGCTTGACAAGGTCGGTTCCTGGCGCTGGACCGGCAAGCGCGGCGGCCCCCTGCTGGATGCCGGCATCTATCTCGCGTTTGCCATTCGCGAACTGCTCGGTTGCCGTGTGACAAGGGTGTCGGCCAGCATGTCCACGGTCGTGGCCACGGACTTTCCGGCCCCGGACACCGCCATGGGATGGTTCCAAATGGAGGACGGGACCCCCGGCATTCTGTCGACCTGCTACTCCCACAACGACAGCACGTTCGCCATCATGGGGACCAACGGCAAGGCCGAGGTCTACAACTGTTTCGCCCAGAACCCGGGCGGCCACCTGATTGTGAAGGCGGGGGGATACCAGTTGGACTTTGAGTCGCAGCTGCCGCAGCTGGACCACTTCAACAACTACTGGAAGGAAATCGAACACTACTCTGACGCCATTTTGAACGGGACCCCCCACACGCCGTCGGCTCAAAATGCCCTGGAGGACATGATGTTCCTGGATGCAATTGAGGAATCGGCCACGTCCGGCTCCATCGTCGAACTGACCTACTGAACCACAGACAGTCCTGCCAAGGAGACCAACCGGTGAAACTTGCCATCAATGGTCAGATGCTGGCCCGTCAGCACTCGTTGCCGGAGGCATTGGCCTTCGTCAAGGGGTACGACCTCAACGACATGGAAATCTGGCCCCAGAACCTCGAGGGCGGCGAAACCCCCGAGGAAAGGGAACGCTACGAAACCAAGGACATCGATGCGGCCAAGCGTGCCTACAGTGAAGCCGGGATGAATTGTGCCTGTGTGACGCTGGGGTTCAACGCCATGCGCATTTGCACCGCGTCGGGCGGTGTGGCCAATGCCACGCAGGCCCTGGTGGGCGCGGTGGACGCGGCCGCGGCGCTGGGCGCCCCTGTCGTGAACTGCTATCTGGCCCACATGCCCGGCAACCTGTTCGTGGATGCCATGAAACCGGCAGCGGTCCACGCGGGCACCCAGGATGTGGTCATCGTGCTGGAGAACGAGGCCCATGACGGATCCGGGTTGGCCGTGGACGTGCGCGACATTCTGGAGGCGGTCGATTCACCCAACTTCAAGACACAGTACGACCCGTGCAACTACTATCACGCCGGCGAGGAACCCTATCCCTACGTCTACGATGTGGTCAAGCCGTGGATCGGCTATGTGCATGTCAAGGGCGGAATCCACTGGGCGGAGGACAAGGACGGCTTCCGCGGCGGTCTGATGCGCAACAGCCGTGATGCATGGATCGGCTATGTCCCGCTCCCGGACGCCGCTTTCAACGTGGAGCGCATCCTGCGCCGGTTGCAGGAAGACGGTTACAACGGCTATGTGACCATGGAGCCACATGTGCCGTCGGAAGCCCTCAAGGAGTACTTCGACATCGAGGTGCCCTACCTGAAGTCCCATTTGGGCCTGTAGAGTCCGTAGTCCGCGCCCGTGGCCACTGCTGACGAACATCAAACGCACCAACGTGCCGCACCGGAGCTTGAATGAACTGCCTGTTTCTTGTTGCCCCTTGTGGAAACTTGATGAATGGGCGAGCCGACGTCACCAAGGGGTTTGCTGTGAGCCCACTGTCACAGCATCCGCGGCTTGGATGTTCCGCTACCACCGCGCGGCCGGACACCTTCCCGCCGCAGGTAGGTGTCCATTGCCATACTCATGCATTGCAATCGGCCGGACGACGGACGCACGATCGCGGGTCGTCAGGTTCGCCGGTTTACCGCAAGGCATGGAGGTGTGTCGCCGGTTTCGACCCGGCTGCGATGAGGACTGCCCCGCCAGGACTCGAGTTGCAAAGGTCCACAAGCCCTTGTCGACCGAGAGCGAATTATCCAAAAACCAACAAATTTTGAGGAACAGTTGACTACAACATGAGCATCACCCTTGGCGTCCTTTCCGATTCCTACCGGCGCCAGCTGCGCCGACTTAAGGATCAGCCCGTCATTGACGTTGTTGTCGAGAAGGTGGCCGCCGTGGCCCGCGCGACCGATATCGGCCCCATCGGCATCGACTTCGGCGTCGGTGCCCTGCCCAGCACGGACAAGACCTATCTGGCCGAACTGAAGACGAAGTTCGCCGACCTGAACATGGTGCCCACGGTCATCATTGGCACCTTGGGTTTGCACGCCGACCAGGACTTCGCCGGTCCACCGATAGAAGCCAGCATCCGCAATCTTGAGGTTGCCAACTACCTGGGTTCACCCTTGGGACTGTTCTATTTCAGCTACGGCGGAAGGGTCAAGCGGGAGGGTCGCATCCGCATCGCGGTGGAACAGATTGGCAGGTTGGCCGAGGCCGCCAGACAGTTTGACATGACGGTTACGACCGAGAACTACGACTTCTTCACGAGCGACGACTTTCTGAGCATCTTCGAGCAGGTCGGCGCCGACAACGTGGGCCTGCACAACGACACCGGCAACTGGTTGATTCTTGACGAGGATCCGCTCGCGGCCACACGCAAGATGGTGGACTGGACCTATCATGCCCACGTTCGCGACTACCGCATCGTGGACGGCGTATGCAGTTCCGTGCCAATCGGCATGGGCGATGTGGACTTCCCATCCGTCCTGGCTGAGCTCAAAAAGGCCGCGGGCCCGCGCGACCGATTCGTCATGGCCATGGAGATGGACATGGATGTCGGCGATGCGGCGGCCGAGGACGAGGCGGTCCTTGAATGCGCCCGTTACATGAAGAAATGGCTTGACGCCCAGGATTGATGCGGTCGCGTCGCAGCCTGCCCGGAACCTTGGGGACCGCCTTGGCACCGAATGAAATCCGGTGCGCGAATCTCGCGGGAACCACAATTTTCCGTACAATGACGAAGTGCGCCGTGCCTTGCGACGCCGTGTGCTTGCGGCTGGTTCCCTTTGGCGGGTGCCGGCCTCGTATTGTGAGCATTCCCAAGTGGGAAAAGGTGTGCAGATGACAGCCCAGCATGTAACGGTGCCGTCCGATGGCGAAAAGATCACGATTGCGGACGGCCAGCTGCGGGTACCGAACAACCCGATTGTCGGCTTCATCGAGGGTGACGGTACCGGCCCCGACATCTGGTACGCCTGTCAACGGGTCCTGGATGCGGCCGTGGCCAGTGCGTATGATGGTGGTCGCAGGATCGTCTGGATGGAGCTGTATGCCGGCAGCAAGGCGAACGATGTCTACGGCGAGGTGATTTGGCTGCCGGAGGAGACGCTGGATTGCATCAAGGAGCATCTTCTGATGCTCAAGGGTCCGTTGGCCACTCCGGTGGGCGGTGGTATCCGCAGCATCAATGTGGCCCTGCGGCAGCGTTTGGACCTGTTCGCATGCGTCCGCCCGGTGCGGTGGTTCCAAGGGGTGCCCAGCCCGGTGCGGCATCCGCACCTGGTGGACATGGTGGTGTATCGGGAAAACACGGAAGACATCTACGCCGGCATTGAGTGGGAAGCCAACACGAAGGAAGCCAGCAAGGTGATCCGCTTCCTCCAAGAGGAGATGGGCATCGACAAGATTCGCTTTCCCGCAACCTCCGCTGTGGGCATCAAGCCTGTCAGTCGGGAAGGCACGGCGCGGCTCGTCCGGGCGGCCATCGACTTTGCGATAGCCGACAACCGTCGCAGCGTGACCTTGGTCCACAAGGGCAATATCATGAAGTTCACGGAGGGTGGATTCCGTAATTGGGGTTATGAGGTCGCGCGCGACGAGTTCGGAGGCAAGGAGATTGACGGCGGTCCCTGGGTTGAATTGCCGCAGGGCATCGTGGTCAAGGACGCCATTGCGGACGCTTTCCTGCAACAGATTCTGACCCGGCCCGACGAGTTCGACGTGATTGCCACGATGAACCTGAACGGCGACTACGTCAGCGACGCGCTGGCGGCCCAGATCGGCGGCATCGGCATCGCGCCGGGAGCCAACATCAACTACGTGACCGGCAGGGCGGTGTTTGAGGCAACGCACGGCACGGCGGACAAGTATGCGAACCTTGATCAGGTGAACCCGTCGTCCATGATACTGAGCGGGGAGATGATGCTCCGCCACATGGGTTGGACTGAGGCCGCGGACACCATCGTGCGGGCCATGGAGGCCACCTTTGCGCAGAAGACGGTCACGTACGACCTGCACCGCCTGATGGACGGTGCGGAAAAGGTGTCCTGCAGCCGTTTCGGCGAGTTGTTGATCGAAAAGATGTAGTCCGGCACCCTTGGCAAGCGTTCCACTCCGGCCCTGTACGGGCAGCCTGCGACATGTGGCGATCCTCGATCGGCAAGAAGATCATCATGGCCGGTACTGGCTTGATTTGGATCGGCTACCTGCTGCTGCACATGTACGGCAATCTGAAGGTGTTTGCCGGCCAGGAGGCGTTCAACCACTATGCCGAGAGTCTGCGGACCTTGGGCGAACCCATGGTGGGACACGGTCACGCACTCCTGTTGGCCCGCGTGGTCCTGACTCTGACCCTTGTAGCCCATATTTGGGCCGCCGTGGCCTTGACTCGCATCGCGCAACAGGCGCGGCCGGTGGGCTATGCCAAATTCCGACCGGCTTCCGGCAACTACGCCACGGTTACCATGCGTTGGGGCGGACTGGCTCTGGGGCTGTTCATTCTTTATCACCTAGCCCATCTGACGTGGAACGTGCGGGTTCTGACCGGAGCGTACGAACCAGGCAACACCTTCGACAAACTGGTGGTCGGATTCAACAACCCGGTCAACGTGGTCCTGTACCTGCTCGCCCTGATGGCGGTTGGGTTCCACCTATGGCACGGCGGAGCAAGTTTCTTTCAGACCATGGGTTGGCGGATCGCCGCCAGCCGGCAATGGATCCGGGTCCTGACGGGAAGCCTTGCTGTTGCCATTCCCGTAGGCTTTGCGGTCGTGCCGCTGGCGGTGGCGGCGGGATGGGTGGCCTGATGGACTCCATCGTTGTCCAGGGTCTTGACCGCGGCATGAACAGTCCGGGATGCGTGGCCGATGTCTGAGCATGTACGCCTCTGGCAGGAAGGTCCGGAGCTTGACGGGCGGGTGCCACCGGGATCCATCGAGAACAAGTGGGACGACCTCCGCTTCTCCATGAAGCTGGTGGCGCCGGCCAATCGCAGGCACCACCATGTGGTTGTGGTGGGTTCCGGCCTGGCCGGCGCGTCGGTGGCCACCGCGCTCGGGGAACAGGGCTATCGCGTCTCCTGCTTCTGTTTTCAGGACAGTCCGCGGCGGGCTCACAGCGTTGCTGCGCAGGGCGGCATCAATGCGGCCAAGAACTATCGCAACGACGGGGACAGTATTCGGCGGCTGTTCTACGATACGGTCAAGGGCGGTGACTATCGTTCGCGCGAATCCAACATCCATCGCCTGGCCCAGATCAGTACCGAGATTATCGATCAGGGCGTCGCGCAGGGAGTTCCCTTCGCCCGGGAGTACGGCGGGTACCTTGACAATCGTTCCTTTGGTGGCGTGCAGGTTTCGCGTACGTTCTACGCCAGGGGCCAGACCGGCCAGCAGTTGTTGCTGGGCGCCTACCAATCGCTGACACGTCAAATCGCCGCCGGTCAGGTGGAGATGCATGTCAGGTCGGAGATGCTGGACCTAATCGTAGTGGACGGGATCGCCAGGGGCATTGTGGTTCGGAACCTCTTGACCGGTGAGCTCCGGGCGGTCCTGGGGGATGCGGTGGTGCTGGCCACCGGCGGCTATAGCAACGTGTTCTTCCTGTCAACAAACGCCAAGGGTTGCAACGTGACCGCCATCTGGCGGGCCTACCGCAGGGGCGCGGTTTTCGCCAATCCCTGCTATACGCAGATCCACCCCACCTGCATTCCGCCGTCCGGTTCGCACCAGTCCAAGTTGACCCTGATGAGCGAGTCGCTTCGCAACGACGGTCGTATCTGGGTTCCGCGGCATCCCGGTGATACCCGCTCGCCGGACGCCGTGCCGGAACCGGACCGGTACTACTTTCTGGAGGAAAAGTATCCCAGTTTCGGCAACTTGGTGCCTAGGGACGTGGCGTCCCGCAACGCCAAGCACGTGGTGGACGAAGGCATGGGTGTCGGGCCGCAGAAAAATGGTGTCTACCTCGACTTCTCGGAGGCAATGGAACGCTTGGGACGGGCCACCATTGAACAGCGGTACGGCAACCTGTTCGACATGTACCACAGCATTACCGGCGAGGATCCCTATGCCGTGCCGATGCGGATTTATCCCGCAGTCCACTACACCATGGGGGGCCTGTGGGTGGATTACCAGCTGCAGAGCAATGTTCCCGGCCTCTTTGTACTGGGCGAGGCCAACTTCTCGGACCACGGGGCCAACCGGTTGGGTGCCAGCGCTTTGATGCAGGGGCTGGCCGACGGGTACTTCATCGCACCGTATACCATCGGCAACTATTTGGCCGGCACCGACCGGACCGCGGTGACTGCCGATGCGCCTGAAGTGACCGGGACGATCGCGGATGTGCGCAATCGGCTGTCGGCGCTGCTGGGGATCCAGGGTCGGCGCACCGCCCTGGCCCTGCACCGGGAACTGGGCCACATCATGTGGGAACAGTGCGGCATGGCGCGCACCGCCGAATCACTGTCGACCGCACGCACGCGGCTTCAGGAATTACGCGAGTCGTTCTGGAATGACTTGTACGTTCCCGGAGATGCGGGATCGCTGAACCAGAACCTTGAGTTTGCGGGCCGCGTTGCGGATCTGATCGAGCTGGGCGAACTGCTGGTATTGGATGCATTGCACCGGGAAGAATCCTGCGGCGGACACTTCCGCGAGGAGAGCCAGACAGCGGACGGTGAAGCCAAGCGCAACGACGAAGAATTCAGCTATGTTGCCGGCTGGACCTGGCAGGGCGAAGGCGCGGCCCCCATGTTGCGGCGCGAGCCACTGGAGTTCGAGGCTGTCCGGTTGTCGGAACGCAGCTACAGTTGAAGCGGGGGCATTGGCGGCATGAAACTTCATCTTCGCGTTTGGCGCCAGACATCGGCCGAGGATCGGGGTCGCTTCGAGGACTACGAACTCGATGACGTCAGTCCCGACTCCTCGTTCCTGGAGATGCTTGACCTCCTCAACGAGCAACTGCTGGAACAGCGGAAGATGCCTGTGGCCTTCGACCACGACTGCCGCGAAGGCATCTGCGGTATGTGCGGATTGATGGTCGACGGGATGGCCCACGGCCCGATTCCCGGCCACACCGTGTGCCAACTGCACATGCGGCACTTCAAGGACGGCGACCGCATCGTGATCGAGCCATGGCGGGTTGCGGCGTTTCCGGTGGTTCAGGACCTGGTTGTGGACCGCGGTTCCTTCGATCGCATCCTGCAGCACGGCGGCTTCATCTCGTTTGCCACCGGTACCGCGCCGGAGGCGAACTCAATTCTGATTCCCAAGGACAGGGCGGATACCGCCATGGATGCCGCGACGTGCATCGGCTGCGGAGCTTGTGCGGCTGCCTGCCCCAACGGATCGGCCACGCTGTTCACGGCGGCCAAGGTCGGCCACCTGGGTCATCTTCCCCAAGGACAGCCCGAGCGCTACCAACGGGTGGTCGGCATGGTGGATCAGATGGACGCCGAAGGATTCGGTGGCTGTACCAACGTTGGTGCATGCACGTCGGTGTGCCCCAAGGAGATTGGTCAGGACTTCATCAGCCAAATGAACCGGGATTACCGGCGGGCCATGTTGGGCGGTGCGGGGGACTGAGCGGGGCGGCTGCCGCTTTGACGTTTGGCGGTTTCGGACGGACAGTCAGTTGACAAAAGGGAAGCTTTCCCGGTAGCTGATGGTGTCCAGCGTGTGCTGGGGATCGCTGACAAACATGATGCCGGGGTGCATCGGGTTTTGCTGAAAGTGGAAGACCAGGTTGGCTCGGATTTCCCCCTTGGGATCCGGCCCGATTTTGGCCCCTTGGTGAGGAATGTGGCTGTAGAACACCACGGCGTCCCCCGCCTTGGGATACAGGTCGGCGTGGACCTGGGCGTCGCACCAGGCCTGGAAGGGGTTTTGGCGGTCGTCCGTGTAGAACATGTGCGGCCGCAGATGTTCCGGGATTGGCTGGTTTAGGTATTCCTTCAGGAAGGTCAGCTTGGCGGTGTCCGGGTTGTTGTCGGTCAGGTAGAACGTCTGGTTCATGCACAGGGCCTGTGCCGGCTGGATACAGTCGGCTTTTTCCTCCTGGTAGTAGTAGTCCAGGAAGTCCATGTGCCATTCCTGGCGATACTCTTCCGGGTTCACGTGGGCGCGGACCGACCGCAACTGGCACTGGCGGCCCATGACAGCTCGAATGTACGGGGCGGTGCGCGGGTTGGTCAGCAGGGGCTTGACCAAGTCCGGGCGCTGCTCCAGCAACAGGTTGAAGTACACATTGCCAACCGAGTTGGCGCCGCAGTACTCCTTGCGGTCGTACATGCCGTACAGCAGTTTCTTCCACTCGGCCACATGATCCGCGTCGAGCGCGTTCTTGACCAGCAGGTAGCCGTTGTCCCGCAGGAACTGCAGGTCCTTGTCAAAGGCGTTGTCGGAAGACACGGGATGTTGCTCCTCAGTGGATCAGCCTGAATGGGAGAGACCCCATTCTACGGGAGTGCAGGCGCAGGCAAAACTAAAGCCGGCCGCAACGACCCGGGTCGTTGCGGCCGGCTTGACCAATCCACTTCCTTCTCCCACTCGGGAGAAGGTTTGTCCCACAGCGCCACTCAGTTGAGCTGGTAGGCAGCCATGCCGTGCTCGTGTTCGTCCAGACCGGCAATCTGTTCTTCGTCGGACGCCCGCAGGCCCATGCCGACCTTGATCAAGGCAAACATAATGCCGCCGCCCACGAGGGCCCAGGCCAGGAGCACCAGGCCGCCGATGAGCTGGGTCACGAATTGTCCGGCATTGCCTGCAATCAGACCGGAGACGCCGCCGTAGGTACCGTCGGCAAACACACCCACCATCAGCACGCCGAACAGTCCGACCGTTCCGTGGACCGATACGGCACCGACGGGGTCGTCCACCTTGAGCACGTACTCGACAAACCGCTCACTGAACATCAGGACCACGGCAGCCAGGCCTCCGATGACCAAGGCGGACCACGGAGCCACCACGGCGCACGGGGCGGTGATGGCGACAAGCCCTGCCAGGGAACCGTTGACCGCGCCCGTCAGGCTGATCTTGCCGGTCCGAATCAGGACGATGTAGACGTACACGGTGGTTCCGGCCAGCGCCGCCAGCATGGTGTTCACCGCGATCACGCTGAGTCGCAGGTCGGTCCCGCTGAGGGTGGAACCTGCATTGAAGCCGAACCATCCCAGGAACAGAATGAGGCCGCCCAGCACGATGTAGGTCGCGTTGTGGGGCGGCATGTGGTTGGGGGTACCGTCCTCGTTGAACTTGCCGATGCGGGGACCAACCATTTTGGCGCCGACCAGGCCGACAAAGCCGCCAATCATGTGCACGACGCCAGAGCCGGCGAAGTCATGGAAACCCATGTTGGCCAGCCAGCCGCCGCCCCAGACCCAATGGCCGCTGAGGGGATAGACGATGCCGCTGAGGATGAAACTGTACGCCATGTAGGCGGTAATGCGCGTTCGCTCGGACATGGCGCCGGAGACGATGGTCGCAGCGGTGGCGGCGAACACCATTTGGAAGAACCAATCGCGGGCATGGCTGACATCGTAGTAGTCGCCCAGCAACAGGAACCCGTCGCTGCCGATGAAACCTGCGATGTCCGTCCCGTACATCACGCCGTAGCCGAAGAAGAAGTAGGCCAGGCCGCCGATGCAGAGATCCATGTAGTTCTTGGACCAGATGTTGACCGTGTTCTTGGCCTGAGCAAATCCGGACTCGACCAGACCGAATCCGGCCTGCATGAAGAAAACCAACACGGCTGCAATGGTCAGCCACACGAAAGTCAACGCCTCCCCGGCCGGATCCTCGGCTTGAGCCATCAGAATCTCGCCGGTCGGATCGCCGGCTGCCAGGGCGGAACTGCCAATGGCTGCCAACAGGGACACTGCAATCAGCAGCATCAAGGGTAGGCGCTTCAACAAGGGTGCGTTCATGAGTCTCCTGGATCCTCCCGGATGGATGCTCGTCTGGAAGAACGATGGAGCAAGTCTAGTTAGGCTATGTTGCACAGTCTTCGTCAATATGCATAGCATATCAATGTTAATAGTGCACAATGATCATTGTGTGTGCCGAGAGGAATAGCAAGGATAAGGGTCAGAGGCGACTTCAAATAGGATTCTGTTTGTGCATTATGTATCAAACTGTAGAGTTGCACATCCTGGGTTGAGGGCTTGGTTTCAGGACGGGTCGTTCCAGTGGTGCGGGAGCCGCCCCTCGTCCGGTTTGGGGATCGCCCTGAGGCGTGTGCGGACAGGGAATCATGGCCCGGGCCAGGCCATTTGGAACAACGATTTTTTAGGGGGCCGCTATGCTAGAATCGATTCGTGTGTCCAACCGGTCCGCATCCATGTGCCCGTTCCGCGGACTGTTGCCGGCGGGTTGGTACTGATTGTCGAGAGAAGGGACGGAGAGACATCCCTCCGCATCATGCTGCGCCTGTCATTCCTGCCGCGGAATTCATCGTTTACCTGGAAACTCGCGTACATCACCCTCAGCCTTTACCACAATCTGTTTTACCGGATCACCGTGGAGGGGAAGGAGCACGTGCCCCTGCACGGTCCGGTCGTCCTTGCATCAAACCACACGTCGGGACACGACATCGTGATCCTGGGGTGCAGCAGCCCTCGGCAGATTTTCTTCATGGCGAAACAGGAACTGTTCGAGAAAAATCCGATTGTTTCCGAGTTTTTCCGGAGGGCCGGAGTCTTTCCGGTGCGTCGCGGCAAGAGCGACAGGAAAGCCATAGCCCACGCCTTGAAGCTCCTGCGCGACGGCTGCATGCTGGGCATGTTTCCCGAAGGAAAGCGGTTTCCGGCCCTGAGCGAAGGCAAGACCGGAGTTGTGCGGCTGGCCATGAAGGCCCAGGCCCCCATCGTGCCGGTTGCCATCATCGGGGCGCGCGACATCGATCACAAGCGCCGCACGCGCCGGTGGCACCGTGATCGGGTGTTGGTCCGCTACGGGGTGCCCATTCAGATCGAGGACGCCACGGCACATACCCGAGACATCGATGACGCCTATTCCCACGCGCAGGAACTGACGACGCGCATGATGAAGGCGATCGCCGAGATGTTGCCGCCCGAGATGCGAGGCCTGTACGCCTAAACTCCGGGTGGCGACGGCACCGCCGGCCGGCGGCACGCACGGTAATCATCGGCGGACAGTTGATCGACCGCCTGCTGCGCGCGTGTGTGCGTTGTCTACGGCCGGTTCTCCCCGGGCAGGTCGGGGACGGCAAACTCCGCAATTTCTGGCCGGAGCCGGTCCGGTCTCGAATTGCCTCAACCGCTTGGACTGTTCCTAGTCCGCACCAAGCGGCGCGTATCGGTCGTTGATGGCGTTCAGCGCTGACGGGGACGGGCGCAGCTTGTGGTCCGGCAGGTGCGACAGTGGGGTGTCGGTCAAGTCCAGCATCTCGATCAGGTCTTCCTGATTTTCGTTGACATAAATCAAGCCAGTGATGAACTTCTGTTCTTCGCGGGCGGACTCAAGCAGATCCTCGGCAGCGCGCTTGTCGGTCGGGTCGTGGTCCTCTCCAACCTTCTTGAGGACAATGTAGCTGCCGTCATGCATCTCGATACCGACTTCCGACTCGTAGTCGCCGATCCGGATTTCCTCGGCCGGAGGCACCAGGTCGACGATGTTTAGGACCAGATCATTCTCCCTTCCCCAGGCGTAGCTCTTGGTGGACTGGTCGTGGTTGTTGAATGTGACGCAGGGACTGATGATGTCCAACACTGAAATGCCGCGATGCCGGAACGCGATGGAAAGGAGGCTTTCGATCTGTTTGGGATCACCGGCGAAACTGCGGGCCACCAGCGTGGCGTTGGCCGCCAGTGATTCAATGCAAATGTCCAGGGGCGGCAGTTCGTTCACCCCGTGATACTTCATGGACTGGCCCGTGTCCGCAGTCGCGCTGAACTGGCCCTTGGTCAGGCCGTAGACCCCGTTGTTCTCGACGATGTAAATCATGGGCACATTGCGGCGCACGGCATGCTTGAACTGGCCAATGCCAATGGAGGCGGTGTCACCGTCGCCGCTGATGCCGATGACCTCAAGTTGCCGGTTGGCCACGACCGCACCGGTGCTGACGGACGGCATCCGTCCGTGCACGCTGTTGAACCCATGGCTGCCCTGCAGGAAGTAGGCCGGGGTCTTGCTGCTGCAGCCAATCCCGCTCATCTTGACCACGTTGTGCTGCTCCAGGTTGTGTTCCCAGGCAACGTTGATGATCCGTTGGCTGATGCTGTCGTGTCCGCACCCCTTGCAGAGCGTGGAGGGCCGCCCGCGGTATTCGGTCTTCGGCAGCCCCAGTCCATTGAGGGCCGGGCGGCGCGATTTCCCGCTGCCTCTCGCAATTCGGGTCGGTGTCCTAGCCATGTTGAATCCCGGGCTTAACGTTGTGCAATGGCGGTGATCTGTTCGCTGATCCAACGGGCGGACAAGGCCAGTCCGTTGCAACGGCGGCTGGACACCAGTTGGCGGCCCGGAACATCGGTTTCCAGTTTCAGGATGCCGTGCAGCTGTCCGTCGGCGTTGTTCTCGATCACTACCGCGACCTCGTGATCATTGATGAAATCGCGGACGGTCTGGTTGACAGGCAGTGCCCGTACCCGCAAGTAGTCGGTCGGGATACCGGCTTCGGCAAGCCGCACGCGGGCTTCCTGCACGGCCGGGTGGTTGCTGCCCAGGGAAATCAGGCCGATGCGCTCGCCCGCGTCCCGGACAATGTCCGGCTCTGGCACAAGGCTGCGGGCTGTTTCCAGCTTGCGTTGGATCCGTTGCAGGTTGTGCTCCCACACATCGGGATTTTCGGAGTAATGGGACTTCTCGTCGTGGCCCGTGCCGCGGGTGAAGTATCCGGCCCAATTGGACGGCGTGCCCGGGATGGTCCGGTACGCAATGCCGTCGCCGTCGATATCCCGGTAGCGTCCCCATTCGGCGGCCAATTCATCCAGCTGCTCCGCGTCCAGTACCTTGCCGCGATTGATGGGTTCTGCGGGATACTCAAGCGGCTCCGAAATCCACAAGTTCATACCCAGGTCCAAATCGGTAAGCACCAGTACCGGGGTCTGCAGCTGGTCGGCCAGATCATGGGCCCGCCAGCCGAACTCAAAGCATTCCTTGGGCGAAGCGGGGAACAGAACCACATGGCGCGTGTCGCCGTGGCTCAGTGTATATGCACTCAGGATGTCGCCCTGGCTGGTGCGCGTGGGCAGACCCGTGCTCGGTCCCATGCGCTGCACGTCCCAAACCACGACAGGAATCTCGGCAAAGTAGGCAAGGCCGATGAACTCGGCCATGAGACTGATGCCGGGACCGCTCGTGGTGGTCATGCCGCGCGCGCCGGCCCAGCCAGCCCCGATGGCCATGCCGATGGCAGCCAGCTCGTCCTCGGCTTGGATCACAGCAAACGTCGGCTTGCCCGTGTCCGGATCCATTCGGTAGCGGGGCAGCGCGTCGGCAGCGGCTTCCGCCAGGCTGGATGACGGTGTAATCGGATACCAGGAGACCAGTGAAACGCCCCCGAACACGGCGCCCAGGGCCGCCGCCGTGTTGCCTTCGATCAGGATCCGGCCTTCGTTGAACCCGGTCATCGGCTCCACGCGCCACGGCGCCCGATTCTCGTAGGTCTCGTTGCAGTGGTCGAAACCAGCCTGGGCTACTTTAAGGTTGAGCTGAATCGCAGAATCCTTGCCCTTCAACTGCTGCTGCAAAGCCCGGTGGATTTCCTCCATCGGCAGTTTGAGCAGCCAGGCCAGAGCTCCGACGTAGATTTGGTTGCTGACATAGGCTCGGAGCACCGTAGGGACCTTGAAAGGGGCCACCAGCGATTTGACGGGCAACTCGATATAGGTGATGTCGTCCCTCCGCACGGCCACCGGGATGGCCGTGTCGTGGATGATGTAGCCGCCCGGTTGCATCTGGGCCATGTCCTCGACCGCGGTGGCCGGATTCATGCAGACCGTGATCTCGTTCAGTTCGCGCCTTGCCAGGAACCCTTCGCCGGACACCCGGATGGAATACCAAGTCGGCAATCCCTGGATGTTGGAGGGGAAGATGTTCTTGCCGGTGACGGGGATGCCCATGTTGAACAGGGCATGCATCAGGACCAGATTGCTGGTCTGGCTACCGGTACCGTTGGCGGTGGCAACGGTTAGGGAGAAGTCGTTGACGATGCGGTCGGAGACCGCCAGCTCCGGAACGGTGGCTATTTGTTCCATGAACGCAACGGGCGATGACCTTGACCCGTCCTGAAGTTCAACATGTCCCTGACACGTTCCTCAAATTGTCCGATCGGCCGCGCACGGCACCGGCATTCGACTGGCTTGAGCGGCGCGACCACCCAATCTTGCGCCACGGACGAAGAGACAGGGGGAAGGCCTGTACCGGAACCAGGAAACGGTGTTTGCCCCCAGTTGAAGTAAGGCCATTGTAGGGTCGCGCATGACGTGAGTCAACAATCCGGCCCCTTGGTGAAATTGGGCTCAGACCGCCTCAATCGGGCTTTGGTTGGAGCCACCGGACGGTGCCGGGATGCCAATCAGACGCATGGGAACCGTGTGCTACGATCCGCAAGTCTCGGTGCCAGGGCGGCAGCGCCGCCCCATAGTAGCAGGCCGGCCTCCGCGGGATGGGGATATGACACCTCCTCCAAGGTTGCGGTTGTCGGCTGAGCTAGTGGTTGTGGGAGACGAGCATTAGACATGGTAAACACGTTGGAGAACCAACATGGCTCGCAAACTGACCCGTCGCAGTTTCCTCAAGGTAGCGGGGGTGTCCGCGACCACCCTTGCCGTGGCCGCCTGTGCGGCCCCCGGCCCGGCCGCGGCACCCGCTGAGGGGGACATGGCGGAAGGCGCACCCTCCGCCGAACGCGTTGAAATCGAGTTCATGAATTGGTGGGGTTCCCACCGCGAACCTCTCATGGACGAGGTGATTGCCAATTTCCATGATATGAATTCGGATGTTCAGGTCAACAACTCCGTCCAGCCGTGGGATGGCCGCGCGGAACGGGCGGCAACGGCGGTGGCCAGCAACAATCCACCCGCCTTGATCATGACTCAACGGGTGGAGACCTATCAGTTTGCGCACGAGAACCTGCTCATCCCCATCGACGATTACGTGCAGGCCTCGGGCATCGATCCGGACGCGATTTTCTATTCCGGCGAAATCAACAACCAGCGCTGGCAGGGACAGCTCTACTCCTTCCCGCTACCCACCGGTGGCGGCAATACCGGCCAGTACTTCTACAACAAGACGGTTCTGGCCGAGGCCGGTCTGGATCCGGAAACTCCGGTTACCACGTGGCAGGAACTGACTGAAGCCTCCAGGGCCATCACCCAGAAGGACGACCTCGGAGTCACGGTGATGGGTGCAAACCTTGGTGGCGGACCGGTTGGGTTCGGACAATGGCTGTATGGCAATGCCGGCCAGTTTGTCTCCGACGACGCCCGCACCATTATGTTCGACAGTCCGCAGGGGATCGAGACCCTGGAATGGATGGTTGAATTCACCAACGAGGTGAACGGTGGCATTGACAATGCCAACGAGTTCTTTGCCGGCACCTCCGATACATCCGCAGACCATCCGTACTACAACGACAAGCTCGGTTTCCTATTCACGGGCGTGTGGCAGTTCGGTCACTTGCAGGCCACGGATCCCGACATGTGGGCGGACACCTCAACCTGGGGCGTCGGGCAGATGCCTTACAACGGCAACAACTCCGATGCAGGCCATGCCGGCGTCGCAGGCTTGGCGGGTTCGTGGGGCTATGTGATTCCGGCCTCCACGCCGCAGGATCTGGCCGACGCGGCCTACCAGTGGCTGGAGTTCTTCGGCACGCACGAGCAGGGCGGATGCCTGTTCCTGTTCAACCAGGGCAGGCCCTCGCCGGTGGCCCAGTGCAACGAGAACGCCGCCTACTACGACGACAACCCCTACTGGTCCGTGGTACTGAAGTCGCTGGCTTCCGACGTGAGCGTGGCCGTGACTCCGGTCCAGGCCCGGATCAACGATGTGGTCGGGACTGTCGTCGACGAAGCCTATTTCGGCCAGCACTCACCGGCCGACGCCTTGGCCAAGGGTGCCGAGGAATCCCAGCGCATTCTCGATGAGTTCTGGTCCGGCTGATCGTTCCGCGACGGGTAGCAGGGAGGCACCGGTGCCTCCCTGCTACCCAACCCGGCTCCTTCCCGCTTTCGGCCTGACACCCCAATGGATACCCGGTTCCCATGCTGACAAGCATGCAGAGGTATCTTTACCATCACCGTACCAAGTGGGTGGGTTTCGCGTTCATACTGCCTTGGATTCTGTCGGCCCTGTGGTTCGACCTGATTCCGTTTGTTACAAACCTGTACCTTTCCTTCACCGACTACAGTGTTTCCACCAGCACCCCCGACTGGCTGGGTATCCGAAACTATCGCGAAATCCTCGAGCTTGACCCGTTGTTCACCAAGTCGTTGGGGAACACGGTCTACTACCTGGTCCTGGGAGTGCCCATCCGGCTGTTGGCGGCCTTTGCCATCGCGGTGCTGCTGAACCTGCGGATCCACGCTCTGGGCACCTTCCGCACCATCTTCTACATTCCCTCGGTGGTGCCGCTGGTGGCGGTGTCCATCATCTTCTTCGGCATGTTCAATGCCCGATACGGCATCTTCAATCAGTTGCTGATCCTGCTGGACCTGCCTCCTGTTCGGTGGCTGACCCGGCCCGAGTGGATCAAGCCGGCCATGGTGATCATGAGCACCTGGGGCTTCGGTGCCCAGATGGTGATCTTCCTGGCAGGACTGCAAGGCATTCCGTCCGAACTGTATGAGGCTGCCGAAATGGACGGCGGGAGCTACTGGCACCAGTTGTTCCGCATCACGATTCCGATGCTGTCGCCTGTCATCTTCTTCAACCTGATCATCGGCGTCATCGGCGGATTCCAAGTGTTCGCCTCCGCCTATGTGCTGCTGGGTCCCGGAGGCGGGCCGCTGAATGCCGGCCTCTTCTACGTGTTGCACATCTATAACAACGCCTTCAGCTACTTCAGGCTGGGCTACGCTGCCGCACTGTCGGTGGTGCTGTTCCTGATCATCCTGTTCTTCACCGTGATCATGGTCAGGACCTCGGATCGGTGGGTCTACTACGGCGACGCGTAGGACGCAACGGAGCAAGCGAGCATGGTTGAGGGACTCTACGCCCGCGTAGCCAAATGGACATTCGTCTATCCGTTGCTGTTGGTCGGTTCGACGGTGATGCTGTTCCCATTGGCCTGGACCTTCTCCACCTCCCTCAAGACCGCGCAGACGGTTACGCTGCGGGAAGTCAAGTTGATTCCGGATCCGGTCCAGTGGGCCAACTACATCACGATTTTCGAAGAGTCGCCGCTGCTTCTGTATACCCAGAACACGATGTACATGGTGGTGACCTCCGTGATTGGCGGAGTCGTGATCTGCGCCCTGGCCGGATATGCCTTCGCCCGCATCGGCTTCCCGGCCAGGGAGGTTCTGTTCTACGTCCTCCTGAGCACGATGATGCTGCCGCATGTGGTGCAAATCATCCCGCTGTTCGTCATTTTCGACCAACTTGGCCTGGTGGGTACCTTCTGGCCCCTGATCATCCCCCGGCTCCTGGGACACAACGCCTTCTACATCTTCCTGATGCGGCAGTTTTTTAGGGGCATCCCGCTCGAACTGAGCGATGCCGCGCGCATGGACGGCTGCACGGAGCTGGGGATCTGGGCCCGCATCATCATGCCGAATTCCAAGCCGGTGCTGGCGGCCGTGGGCATTTTCTCCATCCAGTTCGCCTGGAACGACTTCCTGTCGCCGCTGATCTACCTTGGACCCAAGAAAGAGCTGTGGACGCTGGCCCTGGGCCTGAACGCCCAAAAGGGATTCGAAGGCGAAATCACCTCGCTGCACAAGATGATGGTCATCTCCGTCTATATGATCATCCCGATGCTGCTGGTGTTCGCGTTCGGACAGAAGTACATGATCGAGGGCGTGACCTTCTCCGGCATGAAAGGTTGACATAAAGCACACTGCAAATCCGGCGAGGAGTATCGAGCCATGTTGGAAGCCCACATCGTTCCCCAAGAGGACCTGGATTTTTTCGATCGCAACGGCTATCTGATCATTCGCAATGCGCTGGACAGCGAGCAGATCGAGGCCCTGATCGAGGTCGGGGATGCCCTGATCGCCTCGGATGACCAGGTTTCGCGGCAGACCGGGGCCAGCGGCCGCTACGACAGCTTCCGCAACTCGGTGGCCAAGCACCAAGTGTTCCGCGACCTGATCGATCATCCCGTGGTTCTGCCTACCGTGGTCCAGCTGCTCGGCTCCGACATTCATCTGGTCACGTCCCACTTGATTTACAAGGGAGGCGATCCGGACGGCACACCCGACACTTTCCGCGAACCGGGTTGGCACCGGGACTACTTCCAGGCCCAGAACGATATGGGACACGCCCGCATTCAGCGCCTGCTGGTGAAGTGTGCCTACTACCTGACGGACCTGAGCATGGCGAATTCAGGGGTGACGATGGTGGTGCCGGGCAGCAATCGGTTGACGCAGGCCATCGAGATTCCGGAAGGTCGGGTTGACCCGGCCGGAGCCATCGAGCCGTCGTTGCATCCGGGCGACTGTCTGATCTTCGAGAACCGGACCTACCATGCCGGCGCCGCCAATCAGGTGGCGCGGACGCGCAAGGCCCTGATGATGGGCTACGGGTACCGCTGGATCAAGCCGATGGACTATCGGGTTCAGTCTGATGAACTTCTGGCACAAATGACCCCGATGCAAAGGTTCCTGTGCGGCGAACAGTTTGTGGAGCGGGAAACGTTCGATTTCCGGGGTGGTGACAATCCGATCGACACCTGGTGCGAGAAGTACGGACTGCCCACCGTTCGATACTGATTCCCGTGGCCCTGGCCCGGACATCGGATTGCCGGACCATGTTTCGCTGCGGGCGGCCGTTCCCGCTTGCGGTGGCGTGTCGTCCGCCCGGACGTTGCCAGGGCCAGTGCGCGCAACACACCCGAACCGTACTTTCTGAGACATGAGCCGGACCCACGTCTTCGCCGCACGCCCCGCGTCCGACATGATGTCGGTGCGCGAAGTACTGGACATAGTCCTGTCCAAGGTTCGGTGCCTGGATGCCGAAGTCGTGCCCCTGCAGGAGGCCGGGTTCAGGATCGCGGCCGAGGATGTACTGGCTCCCGCCGGGTTTCCGCCATTCCCGGCTTCGATCATGGACGGCTATGCCGTAGTTGCCGCGGACGGACCCGGCGAGTATCCGGTGGCTGGCCAGGTAATGGCCGGTCATCCGGCCGACTATGTTCAGCAGCCGGGTCAGGTTTCCTACATTACCACCGGTGCTCCCATGCCGGAGGGCGCGGACGCAGTGGTTAGGATTGAAGACACCGAGCCATGTGGTGACCGGGTCCGAATCAAGGTGGCGGTGACGCCGGGCCACGACGTGCGGGAGGCGGGTTCCGACATGGCTCCGGGCACACTGGTGGTTCGGGCCGGCAGTGTGTTGGGACCGGCCGAACTTGGATTGGCAGCCACGGCCGGGACCGGGACGGTTGCGGTAACCAGGCGGCCACGGGTCTCAGTCCTGTCCACCGGAGACGAGTTGCAACCCCCGGGCGAGCCCTTGGGGCCCGGGCAGATTCCGGACAGCAACCACGTCATGTTGTCCGCCATGGTTCAACGCATGGGTTGCGATGTGCGGCCCCGGACTGCGATTGCCGAAGACACCGAGTTGCGGCTTAGGCAGGAGGTTCGGGCAAGCCTCGAGCACAGCGACTTGATCATCACATCCGGCGGCATATCCATGGGTGAAGCCGACCTGCTGCCCAAGGTCCTGATGGACTGTGGGGCTGAAATCCATTGCGAACGGGTGTTGATGAAGCCGGGTAAGCCGTTCACGTTTTCCTCATGGCAGGCGGCATCGTCCGGCCGGCGGTGCGTGGTCTGCTCCCTACCCGGCAATCCGGCCAGCGCCATGGTCACGTTCCTGTTGTTCTGCGTACCGGCCCTGCGTCACATGCTGGGACACCAGCCGCCAACCTTGCCGCGTATTCAGGTTATGCTGGGCAGCGAACTGGTTCCGGACGCAACGCGTCCGGAATTCCACCGGTTTCCCTGGGCCGGGGCCCACGGCGCCGGAATTCCATCGGGTTGCCTTGGGCTGGGACGATGGCCTGCACGATGGCCGGGGAGGCTACCGCGCGGCATCCACCGGTTCCCAGCGGAGCAGCCGCCTGCTCAGCATGCTGGACGCCGACGCGTTGGTGACGGTTGCGCCCGGTTCCCAGCCGTTGCCGGCCGGTTCGACGGTGTCCGCCATTGACTTGCGGCACCTTTAGTTTGGGGTGCTGGCAGTTGGGGCACCTCGTATCCATGGTTGTGCTTGCGCCGCTGCTGCCATGGTTGTGGCACGCCAACGAGTAGGTGCTGCCGAACCCGGTCCCGTGCATAAACCCTGTGATGCGGCTCCGGCCGAGCCGGTGTAGGGCATAATGGGCCGGTTCGGGTCGAGCCGCAGGCCGCCTGACTACCCCAATTCAATCAAGAAGGAGCTAACCATGGTCCTTACGCGCCGGCGATTTCTGAAATCAAGCGCGGTTGCTGCCACTGGTCTGGCATTGGCTGCCTGTGTTCCGGCAGAACCCAGTGTCGACATGCCTGCCGGAACCGGCAGCGACGCGGAAACGACGGAAATCACCTATCTAATCCGCTCCGACATCGGAGTCAAGATCCAGGAGTGGACGGACGAAGCCATCGCCGACTTCGCCACGGTCGAACCCAACATCACGGTCGAGACCATCGGGGTTCCGTGGGGCGACTACAACGCGAAACTGTTGGCCCAGTATGCAGCCGGTGATCCTCCGGAGATCTCGGCCAACTACGCCGCGGGTTTCCCCACGTTCTACGCCAACGACGCCATCGTGGCGCTGGATGAACTGGTGTCCGAGAACAATGTGGACCTGTCGGTGATTGAACCGGCCGCCCTGGATGCCGTGACCCGCAATGGCAAGCTCTGGGCCCTTCCACTGGCACACCTGCCCACGATCGTCTACTACAACCTGGATGCCCTGGAAGAGGCCGGTGCCACGGTCCCGCCCATTGATTGGAGCGATACGTCCTGGACCACCGACGCCATGCTCGCGTCCGCCAACGCGGCTGCCCAGGATATGGACGATCCGACCAAGGCCCAATACGGCATGATCTTCGGCACCGGCCAGTTGGGGGTGTTCGAGTGGCTGTGGGGCGGCGACCCCTTCAACAACGTAGGCGGTCCCGAACACACCGAGGCCTACAAAACGGGTCTCGTTTCCGAGGCCTTCTACGACTCGGAGACGATGAACACCTTTATTGGCTGGGTCTACGACGCCATCTATGGCAGCAGTCCGGTGTCACCGCGACCGTCGGACACCGATGCCATCCAGCAACTAGTGGGTTGGCCCATGATGAGCGGCCGCATCGCGATGGCCATCAACGGTGCCTGGTCGGTGACCAACTTTGCCGCCGTGGAACCGTCCTGGCGTTGAGGAGTGGGCGCCTTCCCCTACGGGCCGGCCGGAGTGAACACCTCACCGCTGTTCAACGACTCCTGGATGCTGGGCAAGGGTGCCAAGGAACAGGATGCCGGTTTCCGCTTCCTGCAGTACCTCGCCGTGGAAAAGGGAGCCGAGCTCTACGCCCAGATCACAGGCTTCTTCCCTGCCCACAAGGAGAACTATCCGATCTACTTCGACAGCCTGATGAACATTCCCAACTTGGCTCTGAGCCGCGAGGATGCCGAGACGGCGCTGTTGGATGCGTTCAACTACGGATACGTGACTCCGGGCAAGACCCTTGACTCCTATCCCGAATGGAATAGCACGTTCAACCAGACCATGGGGCCGATTTGGAACGCCGAGGTGTCCGTGGCCGACGGTTTGGCGCAAGTGCAGGCACAGTTCGAGAGCGTGATCGAGTCGAAGTCCTGATTCACCCCGCGACAGGACGTTGTTCCGCACATGTCCGGCATGGCGGCGGTCCGCGCCGGCGGAGCGGCAAGGCCCGGCCTTTCCCTCCGCTGGCGCGAGGCCATCAATTTCTATCTGTTCCTTTTGCCCTGGATTTTGGGTTTCCTGGCCTTCACGGCCATCCCCATCGTTGCGTCCCTAATCCTTGGTTTTACCAAGTACAACGCCATCAGCGCGCCCGATTTCGTGGGCCTCCGGAACTTCAAGTTCCTGTATGCCGACCAGATTTTCTGGAAGTCGCTTCGGGTTACCTTGACCTACACGGTGGTCTTCGTGCCGCTGCAGTTGGTGTCGTCGCTGTTTCTGGCCATGCTCCTGAATCTGCGCGTGCCTTCCATGCGCACGATTCGGACCATCTACTACCTGCCGTCCATCCTGCCCACGGTGGTCACGGGCCTGGTCTGGATTTGGCTGTTCAACGCCGACTTCGGGTTGATCAACTTCTTCCTCTACAAGGCGTTCGAGATCAGGGGGCCGAACTGGCTGGGCAGTGAACGCTGGGTCATGTCGGCCGTCATCATTTCAGGCCTGTGGGCGCTGGGCGGCGGGGTCATCATCTTCCTGGCCGCTTTGCAGAACGTTCCCGGTGAGTTCTACGAGGCTGCCGAACTGGACGGAGCCAATATCCTGCACAGGTTCTGGCACGTCACGGTGCCCATGATTTCACCGGTGATCCTCTACAACCTGATGATCGCCATGATCCTGTCGCTCCAGGTGTTTACCCGGATCTACGTACTGACCCAGGGCGGTCCGAACTACGCCTCCTACTTCTACAACCTGTACGTGTACGACAACGCGTTCAGTTACCTCAAGCTTGGCCTGGCATCCGCCCAGGCCTGGATTCTGTTTGTCCTGATTCTCCTGTTGACCGTACTGGCCCTGCGCACTTCCGGGCGCTGGGTCCACTATTCCGGCGGAGTGTAGATTTGGCTTCCGCAACTGCCTATGCCGGACCGCGCCGGATGGGACGGCGCAATCGGGAACGCCTGTACAAGGCGATCGCCCTGCTGCTGCTGCTACCGGGCATCCTGTGGGTGTTGATGCCCACGGTGTGGATGTTCTCGGCTGCATTCTCGCGCCTGGAACAGATCATGCGGTGGCCTCCCGATCTGTGGCCGGATCCCTGGGTCTTCTCCAATTTCTACGAGGGCTTCGCCTTCCTGCCGTTTGGCCGCTATTTCGCGAACTCGACCCAGATCGCGGTCATTCGGGTGATGGGGCAGGTGCTGGCGGCATCCATGGCGGGTTACGCCTTTGCCCGCATGCAGGCTCCGGGCAAGAACCTGCTCTTCATTCTGGTCCTGTCAACGCTGATGCTGCCCTATACGGTGACGATGATTCCGCAGTACATCATCTTCCAGAGACTGGGCTGGATCGACACCTACCTGCCGCTAATCATTCCCCACTTCGACGGTGGTGCCTTCTTCATCTTCCTGTTCCGGCAGTTTTTCCGTTCGATCCCGGACGAATTGGCCGAGGCCGCCCGTCTGGATGGATGCAGCTATTTCGGGATTTACTGGCGGATGATGCTGCCGCTGTCCCTACCGGTGATTGCCGCCTCGTCCATCCTGATTTTCCAGAACTCGTGGCAGGAGCTGCTGCAGCCTTTGATCTTCCTGCACGACAACAGCAAGTACACCATCCCGTTGGGTTTGGCCAGGTTCCGCTCCAGTTACGGCTCCAGTCCCTGGCACCTGATCATGGCAGTCTCGATCGGAGCTGCGTTGCCCCCCGTGGTTCTGTTCTTCATCGGGCAGCGCTTTCTGCTGTCGGGCATTGTGGTGTCGGACAAATAGCCCCGGTTCTGGGCCATCCCGGCGTTCGAACCTGGCCCAGGAGGCCGAGCCACCCGGCTCTCCTTGCTGGCCAGGCGCAAACGGTGTTGCAAACGGGACAACACCCGGCGCCATGGGGCCCTGGGGCCCAACATCCGGCGACGATGATTCGACGACCGCCGACCGCATCACGCATCCGCTGGGCATCGACACGCTCCAGCATCGAAGGCCGACGCCATTTTACCGATCCAGTGTTGACTTGCCGTGCCTTGGTGGCTAGAATGACCCTTCGTGCCCGAGGTCCGTCAGGTGTTCGGGCAGCAGATTACCAATCCAGGTTCAGGACAGGCTGAATGCCGTCGCTGCCGGCCTTTGGTCGGCAGAGGAACTTCCCGACTTCCTCCGGTCCACAGGGCTGGAAGGTTGCCTCACGAAACAGCAAGTGAGGGCGCGACTTGGGCAACCGGGCCGTGACTACAACCGCAACAGAGAGCATTCCCGCCGCCGGTGAGCCGGAAGGTAAGGGGTGAAACGGTGGGGTAAGAGCCCACCAGCATGGGCAGAGATGTCCATGGCTAGGCGAGCGTGCAACCGGGAGCAAGGTGAGCGGGTTGCAGGCCTTTGGGTCGGCAATCTCACCGCAGCGGAAACCCTGTGGCCCGTTGGGGTCTGCGGGGCAAATTTCCGCCAGGCCGAACGCGGCCTGAGATAGATGACGGCGACGGTGCGTACAGCGCCGTACAGAATCGGGGGTACCCAGTCTGTTCCTGGCGCACATGCTTGGGATCGGATGCGGAATTCGGAAGCATCCGGCCGGCCGACGTGGCGGAACCGGTAGACGCGGTAGACTTAGGATCTATTGCCCGCAAGGGCGTGGAGGTTCGAGTCCTCTCGTCGGCATCAGGGTTGACGGCGGACGGGGCTGGGGCCCGTGGCCTAGTGGGAAGGCGTCTCTTTTGCAAGGAGAAGATCGTCGGTTCGAATCCGACCGGGTCCACCTCAGTTGTTCATGTCGCGCGGGTGTAGTTCAGTGGTAGAACGTCTCCTTGCCAAGGAGAAGGTCGTGAGTTCGAATCTCATCACCCGCTCTGTCTGCCGAGGTAGCTCAATTGGTAGAGCACAGCACTGAAAATGCTGGGGTTCCCAGTTCAAGTCTGGGCTTCGGCACTGGATCCCGAAGGGGGATCGTCTAACGGCAGGACTTCGGTCTTTGGAACCGACAATCAAGGTTCGAATCCTTGTCCCCCTGTTGGCGTGTGCAACCTGGATGTAATTTGATCGCGGCGGTCATAGCTCAATAGGCAGAGCACGTGATTGTGGTTCACGTGGTTGTGGGTTCAAGTCCCATTGGCCGCCCTCCGGAACGAAATGGCCCCAGTGCTGTTCGACCCCTCTCTTGGAGGGGTCGCTTCGTTCAAGACGGGTCGGGGTTGGCGCCCGCCGGCACCACGGGCAGAAAGGTCCTTCGCCTCTCAATGTCCGTGCCGGTGTTCACAGTCGGCCTGGCGCCAGTATGGGACTCAAACCACTCCGACAATTCCATGACATTTGTGTATACCCCGAACAATCCCGGTACCGCGCATCCCAGGCCCCAGCTGACGATGCCCACCTGAACAGTCGTTCCGGTGGTGCCGTCCACTGTCAGTAGTGGCCCGCCGCTGTCCCCCTGGCAGGCGTCGCTGGACGTGAACAGATTGCCCGCGCACAGCATGTTGACCGTGATGTGGATGTCCTTTCCGGTCCTTTGACGAAACGCCTGTTGGCACACGTGGGAGTCGGCCAGGGAGAGTGTGGCTGCATGCAGTTGCGATGGGGCCGTTCCCGTCTGGCTGTTGGTCCACGACGTGGTGCCCCATCCGGCGACCATGGCTTCGGCGTTGGGTGCAAGCAGGTCCTGCCTGTCGGCCAACGGCAGCGAGACCGGCTCGATGTCCAGGATAGGTTGCGCCAGCCGAACCAACCCGATATCGAAGTCCCCGGTCCGATCATCGTAGCGTTCGTGCCCCAGCACTTCCACTACATCGGATTGGGTGCCTTGGTCGGCCGCCAAGTCTGCGATGCCGACGACGACGCGCAGGTCCGACGGCAGCATGAATGAGCCGTCCGGATTGGTCAGGCAATGCGCTGCGGTCAGGACCCACTCCGGGTCGATTAGTGTGCCTCCGCAACGCAAACCGGTTTGGGGACTGCTGTGGCTGGACAGCACCAGGGCCACCATCCATGGGAAGGCACCAAGTGCGGCAGGGGTGCCTCCGATCACCTCCTCTGAGGATTCCAATTCCGTCCCCAACCCGGAGTCCTGCCCATTCCGCGACTGGATTCTGACAGTGTCCGGTGTTCCGGTTTCCTGTGAGCTCCCGGCGACTGTGATGGCCAGTGCCATGAGGCCGACCGCCAGTTTCCAGCGCAGTGTCATGGCGGTTCAGGGCGGCGGCAGCCGGTAGCTTGCGGCCGCGGAACGTCCCCACACCCAAGCCTGTTCGTCCGTTGTCAGGGAGTTGATGCAACCCGCGGCGAGCTCGACCACAGCCCTGTGGCTTTGCATCACGGTGCAAACTGGCCAATCGGTCCCAAACATGACCCGTTGGCAGCCACAGTGTTGGAGCAGATGATCGAACCAGGGCCGGACATCGGCACCGGTTACATGGCCTGCTGGTCCCTGGTTCACCAGTCCCGAAAACTTGCAGGAGACGTTGTCGGTCCGGCCCAGCTCGGCGACGAGCGACATCCACTGCTGCCAGTAGTCCGGGCCGATCCCGGGATTGCCAATGTGATCCAGAACAAAGGTGTTGTTGGGAAAGCGGCTTGCGAGACCCAGCACGGTGGGCCAACTCGCCGGTTTGGCAAGCAAGTCGCACGAAAGGCCCAAATTCGCCATTGCCTTCATGTTGTCTGCAAACGGTGCCGAGGTTTCGACGTCGCCTTCATTGGTCGGGTTGTGGCGGACTCCCTTGAACAAGGAGTTCTCAGCATAGTTGGCTAGTTCAAGGGTGGTGTCGGTACTCGTTAGATCAAGCCAGCCAACGACCCCCACAATGTGTTCGTGGCGGTTTGCCAGCGACAGCAGATAGTCGTTCTCTGTTGGTTGTTGACGGGCTTGCACGGCCACGGTACCCGCAATGCCCGAGGCCCGGTTCAGAGGTTCAAGATCGGCCGGAAGCCAGTCGCGCTGCAGCACCTGTCTTTCCCCGATCCAAGTGTACTGGGCCGGGTCGAAGTGCCAGTAGTGTTGATGGGAGTCGATCCGCGTCTTGGATTGTGGCTGCGACACTGAAACCTCCGCAGGTGCTGTATGTCCGTAATTCCCGGTAGTGTGAGTGCATGGTCCCGGTACTTGGCGGGCAGGCCCGGACATGGGCAACTGCCAAACCGGTTGCTCACTCCCGCACGACAGGCACTGGTTCAATCGCCAGCACTGTTTCCGTCAACATCGTGCCATGGGTGGCCAGGGACTCGGAGTCTCCCGACAAGGCGCCGCTAAACACCAAGTGTCGCTGTTCCGACATAAAGTGGAGGTCGGACACCAACGCCTCCGTACCGTCGGCCTGTTCGGGATGCACCAGATATACATGGTATCCCGGCTCGCCGTTGACCGTCTCCACTTCGCGGGCCACCAACGGAATCCCTTGGGGGTGGAGGCGGCGTGAAACCGCCACAGTGGAACGAATACTCAAATCCAAGGCACCGGACGCAGATTGGTGCTCAAGCAGCAGAAGGGATACTCCCGAACCGTCTTGTTCGTGGACGAGGTCCTGCCGCGCCAAACACAGGAATCCCGCCGCGGCAGAGCAACCCTCGGCGGCATCAAAGGGAGTGGCAACAGACCATTCCCGACCTACCGAAATCACCAGATCGCCGTCTTGTACAGCTTGGACCTCTTGAGTGGACAGTGGTTGTGGCCGGGCACCTTGTACCACGGCGGCCGTGCGGGCCAGATGGCAGCCCGAACCAAGATGCACCGACGTGCCGGCCTGTTGCGGGATGGTTTGGATGTGAGCGCACCCGGCCTCGTACAGGTGTTGAGGCTGGAATGACAGGTTGGGTCGCCAAAACCAGAAGAAATACGATGATGGGGGATCGCCTTCGATGGCAGCCGGACTTTCCAGGACTTCCAGCAGTCGCCAGCGGTTGGGTTCCAACTGCGACTTCACCCCATCGGCTACCGTGATCGCGGCCCTGGGATCGGTGAAAACCACCCGAGACCCGGTCGCCAAGGCCTCCTCAACGACGAGACGTGCCTCCGGTCCTGCAATCAGGTCCTTCCATTGCACCAATTTCGCCTGAGATTGGCGTGGAGTGGTTGACAGGTCCAGTGGTTGGGTGCCGAAGGTGTCGGCAGGGCGGGACGCGGCCAGTTGTTCCTGAAGAAATGACCCGATCGACTCCGTGCCGGCATTCCGCGAGCCAGAGTCCTCGCCCGGTTGGAAGGGCTCGCGGTCCTGGCATCCCAGTAGAACCGAAGCAGCCAGGATGCCGAGAACGGCGGTTGCGAACCCGAGAATGCCGGTGTTGCCCGGTTGCATGCGATGCCACTGTTCTCAAGCCACGGGCGGGTTCCTGTCACAGCCCCAGCGACTTGCGCGTGATTACCGACGTCGTGAGTGTGCACTCACAGGTCCTCCGGCCATTTTCGTCCTGCAAGGCAATTCGCCATACATGCGTGCGGAAGCCCAAGTGCAAGGGTCTGGCCGTGCCGGAGACTCGTCCTGAACTCACGGGGCGTATGTGGTTGGCGTTGATTTGGAGTCCGACGGCCGCCAACGTGGCTTGGTCGATGCAGCAGTTGGAGGCAATGCTGCCTACCGACTCGGCCAATACCACCGAAGCACCGCCGTGCAGGATCCCCATACGCTGAATTGTGCGGTGGTCCACCGGCATGCTGGCTGTCAAATAGTCGTCCCCGACTGCGTCGATCGTGATTTCCAAGTGTTCCAGTATGGTTCCCGGAAATCCCCGATGGAGCCGGCCAATGTCCATCTCGATGGTCCAAATGCTCATAAGCTGTGGTTTCTTGGTGTGTACTGCCAACCGAGTTGAATTCAGTATAGCGATAGGCCTGCCCTGGCCATGAAGGTGATGGCAGCAGGCCGGCCAAGTCGCATCGTGTGCCGCACTCCCCGCGGTCTGCTCGGGTCTGGGGGCACTGTTGCGAATGCGAAATCCAAATGCCTGCCAACGTGCAACCACCAAACAACGATGTGCAGAAAGTTGCTTGACCGGACTACCAGAATTTGCACTCAGCGTCCCGCAAAATGGACCTTGCCATTCAACTAGCACAAGGTAGCATGCAGCAAGAACAAAACCGCCCACAGCCTTCGCGTAGCGATCAGGCCTTCACCTCATGGACCATGGGTATCGTCATGCCCCATTGCCCAGTCGGCGATCAGACTGGCTGTCGCACGTGGGTTTTCCAGGTGGACCCTGTGGCCGGCAAGCGGCACCGTGTGGGCTCGACACTGGGGAAGGCGCACGTTCATGGCGTCTGCGATGTTTCGGAACTTGATGTCCCTTCCCCCCGTAAGCAGTTGTACCGGCAGGTCCAGGTGCGACAGGTCATTCCAGAACGAGGGCTGGACCCCCGTGCCGAGCAGGTGCAGTGATGTAGACCAACCTTGCCTGATGTTCTTGGAACTGACACGGCGGTCCGAGGCACCGGAGGCCCGGCCGCCGCCAAACAGCGGCATGGATTCCCAGTACCGATCGAAGACACCGTCAGGGGTTTCGACCAGGAAATTGGCCAGGTCCCGATCAAGAGCCAAACGTGTCTGACGATCTGCAACGTCGGAGATACCGGGTGATGCACCAAGGAGCGACAGCGATTTCACTGCATCGGGAAACCGACAAGCCAAACCAAGGCCTACCCGCCCGCCCATGGAGTATCCGGCCACATGCACCGGGTACGGATGCCACCGGCCCATTACTTCGTGCAGGTCGGAGATCACTTGGTCGAATTTCGGATTGGGATCGGGTATGGCGCGCGTGCGACCGTGACCGGGAAGGTCGATGCCCAATAGGGAGAACTGGCTCGATAGAACACAGGCGATCGGATCAAGACTTTGAACGGTGCCGGTAAAGCCGTGCAGGAGCAGCATTGGGGGACCGTTCCCTGTGGTGGCTCCGTGGTACGGGATCCCGGATGGGGCCACGCAAGTGGGCAGTGGATGCCAAATCACCGCTGGAGTTCCTCTACGAGTTTCCGTGCGGCTTCTGCGTCCACTTTGCCCAACTCCGTTCTGGGCAGCGATTCAACCCAGACGAATTGCTTGGGAACTTCGTGGACTGCCAACCTGGTTCGCAACCTGCGCCGTAGGGCGTGTTCGTCCGGTACCCGGTTGGCGGAAGGTTGCATTACCGCCACCACGCGATGGCCCCATTCCCGGTCGGGCACTCCGGTGACCCAGGCGTGTTCGATTCCCGGAAGCTCCATCAAGCTTTCCGCTACATGACGCGACGTGACGTTTTCGCCTCCGCTGACAAACACCCCGTCCTGACGATCCAGCACATGCACGGAGCGGTTGTCATCCAGCAGGCCCCAATCGCCGGTTCGAAACCATCCTTGGCTGTCCAACTCACATGACAACGACAATTGAGGGCCCTTGATCCAGATTGTCCCTTGGTGTCCGGCAGGCAGCTGCTCCCCATCGATGCTCCTGATTTGGATTCCGGCGTGTCGCAGGGCGGGGCCCTCTCCCGCCCTGCTTGCGCGGCCAGGTCGTTCCGCCGCGATGTGGGAACAACTCTCCGTCATGCCGTAGCTGGCAACAACATCCAAGCCGCGTTCCTTGCACTCCGAGCGCAGGGACTCGGCTACTTTGGCACCTCCCGCCAGGACCGTACGGAATCGTTGGCCGGGAGCGGTCAAGTCCAGGTTCGCATCCAGCAGGCGCGCCAGCATGGTCGGAACCAACGCGGCATGCGTCACTACTCCCTGCTCCATGAAATTCCTGACTTCGTGTTGGTCGAACCGGCTGCGCATGCACAGGCTGAATCCGAAAATCAGGCTCCGGAACAACAAGGCCAGTCCGCCGATATGGTGCAAGGGCATGCAGTGGAGCCAGCAGTCGGAAATCCGGTACCCAAGTCGGTAGCTGGAGGCTGCCGTACTCCAAAGCAGGTTTCCAAACGTGACAGTGATGGCCTTGGGCGTGCCGGTGGTGCCCGATGTGAAGACCCACCCTTGAGTCAACTCCAAGTCCGGGTTGCCGATCATGGCTGTGTTGGGTTGACTCCAGACGGGTGCCGAGGAATTGGAACCCGCCTCCGGAATCTCGACCGCCAAATGCTCGACGGCTCCGTCGAATGTGCGCGATTGCGCTTCATCGGGCCCCTTGCCGGTTCCAAACAACAACAATGTCAGCGGTACTTGGGCAATGTGCCGCGCCAGCACTGCAGACGGTAGGGCGGGGGCGAGGACCGTGGCAGGCCACCTCAGCCGTGCACAGGCCAACAGCAGAATCACCGTCAACTTGGGATCGGTGTTCCAAATCGCCGCATTGTGCCCCTTCACTGTCGCAACCGCTGCCTGGAGGAACAGGCAGGCGTGCCCCACCATGGCCTCGACATCACCGAAGGTCAGGTGTTCATGTTCCAGGTACAGAAACGGATTGGAGGCATTGGCGGCAGACTGCGCGGCAAGCCAATCCGGCGATGATGGGACATGACTCATGGGCGCCAGGGGTACTGGCGGAAGTTCGGCGGGCGCTTTTCCACGAACGCGTTGCGGCCTTCGTTGCCTTCCTCCGTCATGTAGAACAGCATGGTGGCGTCGCCGGCCAGGCTCTGCAGTCCCGTTTGGCCATCGCAGTCGGCGTTCAGGCCTGCTTTCAGAAAACGGATGGCCAAGGGGCTGTGACGCAGGATTTGTTGAGCCCACTGGACACCTTCCCGTTCCAGATCCGTCAGCGGTACCACCGCGTTGACCAGGCCCATGTCCAAAGCTTCGCCGGCTCCATACTGCCGGCACAAAAACCAGATTTCACGGGCCTTCTTCTGGCCGACAATCCTTGCCAAGTAGCTGGATCCGAAGCCGGCGTCGAAACTGCCCACAATGGGTCCCGTCTGGCCAAACACGGCATTGTCGGCGCTGATGGACAGATCACAGATAACATGCAGGACATGGCCTCCACCGATGGCAAAGCCGTTCACCAAGGCAATGACGGGTTTGGGCATGACCCTGATGATGCGCTGTAGTTCCAGCACATTCAGGTGGGCCTTGCCCTCTTCGTCGGCATAGCCGGCGAAGCTGCGGACTTTTTGGTCCCCTCCCGCACAAAACGCGTGGACACCGTCCTTGGGAGAAGGTCCGTTGCCGGTGAGCAGGACCACCCCAATGTCGGCATCCGCCCACGCATCCCGGAAGGCATCAATCATCTGTTCAATGGTTTCAGGACGGAATGCGTTGCGGATTTCCGGCCGGTCGAAGGCGATGCGCGCCATGCCGTCCGCCTTGCCGTACGTGATGTCGGTGTATGTTCTCACTGTCTCCCATGCGGCGGCTGGTGTCACCATGGTTCAACGGGCTCCTGCATGTCTAAGTAGATCGATGTAGTGTCTTTCCTGGTCAAGATCGTCCGCGGCCGAGGTCCGGATTTCCAGGATTGAGGCAGGCGGCCCGCCCATGCCTTCGGACAGGGCCCCGTCCAGACCGCTCAATTCTGACACCAGACGATGGTCCAGACCGAAAGCCGAGGCCAATGCGGCGAAATCGAGGCCGTGTGGCGCCACGAACAGCTGTTCGACCACGTGGGCGAGATCCGTGACGGGCAACCGTTCGAAGATGCGTCCGCCATCATTGTTGAGGACCACGATACCGAGGTTCGCGACATTCTGGCGTCGGACCTCTGCCAGACTGCCGATGTCATGCAGCATCGATACGTCTCCGAGCAGGAGAACAACCTGATTGGATGTCGCACCGGCGATACCAAGGGCCGTGGCCAACAACCCGTCAATGCCGCTGGCGCCGCGATTGCCAAGCATCACCCCGTCGCGGAGGCCGATGCCGGCCGAGTCCAGCAGCCTGATTGGAAGACTGTTTCCGGCAACCAGAATGGTGTTGGGCCCCAACCGCTCAATCAAAGTCCTCACTGCTCCGAGATCCCAAAGCGGAGACGCTGCCGAACACGTTCGCACGGTCCGTTCGGCCAATGCATTCAGCTCTCGCCATCGGGACAACCATCCCTGTCTGAAAACCACCGGATGCTGCAGCTGGCCGGCCTCATGGCAAAAACCGACAGGGTCGCCTGTGACATGCTTCGTTATCGCGTTCGTGTCGTCATGGACTTCGCCCGTATCATTTACATAAATGTGTGTGCCGCCGTCAGCCAGCCGGTCTGACCACCAGGCAATCAGGCGCGTGGAAACCGGCAGGGAACCAAACCGAACGATCAGGTCCGGCTGCAGGTCCTCCAGGAGGCCTGCTTGCAACAGGGCATCAGCATGGGACACGACATTGCAACGTGTGCCCGCGGGAAACCTGCAACCCGACAGGGGATCGGCCACTATCGGCATCGCGGCGGACTCCGACAACGCATGCACAGCATCGAGCATGGGCGGACCGATTCGGTTGGGTCCGACAATGATCAACCCTTGGCGGGACTGGGTTAGGGCGGACCGGACCTCGTCCGACAGGTCGATGCGGGAATGGGGCCCCGGAGACTCCTGCATCGGGCAAGCTGTGGTGGCCCGGCGCACCAAATCGGTTGGTTCAAAGGGTTTGTCGAACTGCGCGTTGAGATGGATCGGACCAGGCCGCGGCCCGGAGGCGGAGTTCACTAAGCGGATTACCTGATCCGACAGTTCGCGTCGCCATTCGCCGTGGTCTGGAACTGTTGCCGGAATATCCAGTTCGGCCCTGACATAGGGGCCGAAAATTCCGGGCTGCAGAATCGTTTGGTTGGATCCGGTTCCCCTTAGCCGTGCCGGCCGGTCGGCGGTCAGCAAGACCAGCGGTACATTGCTCTGGGATGCCTCCACGGTTGCCGGAAGCAGTTCCGCCACGGCAGTACCCGAAGTCGTAACGACGGCTGCCGCATTGCCGGTGGCCAAGGACCGGCCCAATGCCTGGAAGGCCGCGCTTCGTTCGTCGTGGTGGACAGTGTGGGAAGCGGATGCATCGCGCCAAATGTTTAGGACCAGAGGGGTGGACCGGGAGCCTGGACAAATACAAAAGTGACGGATTCCAAGCTCCACCAGAGTTTGGACAATTACGTCGGCCAGCTGAAAACTGGGGGGATCGGATTGCCGCATGCCGAGAATCAGGACAGGGCCGTCAGGGCCTGGTGCATGGGCTGGAACTTCCACTCGGTTTCATCCCACTCGAGATCCGGTTGGCTGTCGGCGACGATTCCGGCACCGGCAAACAGCCAGGCGCGCGCCTTATGGATCACAGCAGAGCGGATGCCGACGCAAAACGTGCCATGTCCGAAGCGGTCGAACAGGCCGAACGGAGCGGCGTACCAGCCCCTTGGCTGCCTTTCCAACTCATCGATCAAGACCATGGCCTGGTCGGTCGGGTCGCCTCCCAGGGCGGCAGTTGGGTGAAGTTGCTCAAGCCATTGGAGAATATGCCGGGCCGCCCGCGGCGTGGCCGAGACCGGTGTACGCAGGTGATGGACGTTGTGCAGTGACAGGATTTCGGTGCGGAGATCCTGGTCCGGAATGGCTTTGAACTCGTGCAGGCGCGCGAGCAGGTTGTTGACCACGATGCGGTGTTCATGCTGGTTCTTGGCCGAAGAGAGCAGTTCTCGGTGCCCGTTTCGATCCGCCTCGGCGGATTGGCAGCGCGGCGCCGTGCCGGCCAGGGCCATGGTGTGCAGTCGCCCACCGTCCAGTGCACAGAGCAACTCCGGCGACGCGCCCAGGAACACCGAATTGTCTTCTTGGTGAAACAGGAAACGGTAGCAGTCGCTGTAACGATGGGCTAGGTGTGCCATGGCGCGGTTCGTGTCGGGCGGCTGGGCGAAGTTCAATTCGCGCATGCGCGCCAGCGCCACTTTGTTGATCTGGCCGGAGCCGACCCGGTCCAGAACCTCGCCGACCATACCGCGCCATTCCACCTTGGCCACCGGGTTCTCGACAGTGTGCGTGGTACGCGTTGGCACGCCTGTACCATGGGACGGAGCGCCTGGCGGAGGGTCGGCGCCGTTCCTTTCCAAGTCGCTGAGAATCTCGTAGCAGTGGTCCATTGCTTCCTGGACATCGACATCTGAATCAACCAGAACGTTGATCGTGAGCCACTCTCGATCCTCAGCCAACTCGTGTTGGAAATGCGGGAGCACGAAACAGCCCGGTGCAAAGGATTGCCAGACCTTGTCGGACAGATACCCGCTGGAAAAGGAGAAGCCTCCGGCCAGGCGCGGGCCTCGGCCAGGTCCCCGGCAGACAGCATCCCCAAACAGCGACTCCGCTTGGCTTTGAATGTCGGCGAAGCGATCTGCAGGATCGCCGCGCAACACCGCCGTCGCACCCCACCCCCGCAACGCGTGCCGCGTGACTGGGTCGAACCATTGGATGTGCCATGCATCCGGCACAAGTGCCCTGACCATGTCCGGGGAGAATCCCGAAATGGATTTGGTGGCCGATACGAGGCGCTGTTCCGCGTATGTGTCCAAAGGGCTGGCGGTGTTCGGTTCAGCTTTCCGACGATGACTTGGCGACCGCTGGGTCCGGGAGGCCCACGGACCGCATCAGCAACGGTATCAGCGTGGCTAGCATGCGGTCCTGATCGGGATATCCCGTCAACGACCACTGCATCACCAAGTGGTAGATGGAACCGGTCCAGGCGGCGGCCACCACCTCCGTGTCCACCGGTTCAATCTGCCGTTGTCGGATGGCGTCGTCCAACAGGTCCTGAATGATTGCAGCGAAACGGGTCTGGATATCCCGGACTTTCTGGTCGAACGATGGTCCCAGCGACCGGGTGTGCACCATCAGGATTTTCAGTTCGCGTCGATATTGTCCGAAACCATCCAGGCATGCTTCCGTCGCCGCGGCGATGCGATCCGTGGCATCCAGGCGTTTGTCGATGGCGGCAAGGACCTTGCGTTCCACCGAGTTGGCAAACCGGTCCATCAACGATAGAAACATCCGTTCCTTGCTGGGAAACCGGGCGAACAAGGCGGCCATCGTGAGATTGGCCCGGGCCGCAACCCCCTTGAATCCTGCGTTCGCGTAGCCCTGCACCGAGAATTCCTCCAGGGCAGCGTCCAGAATCAGTTCTTCAGTATCCGGTGAATGCATTGGGCGACATGACGGGTCGGGACATCGTACGAAATCAGTATAGGGGACTTGCATGGATGATCGGACCATGCCATGGCCCTTCGCCCAATCAAACGAGACCGGACGATCAGTACCGTTCGTCCAACCGCGGCTGACCTTTGCGTTCGCAGCGCGAATCAGGTCAACGTGTTCCTGATCAGGCCTTTCCAGTTCGTCGAGCAGGCCGCGGCGTCGCGCCTTGTTGCGCTGGTAGGCGCCACACAGATGAAAACCGATGCAGCCGGGGTTTTCGAAAAGCGCCGCCAATACATCCGCGTACCATTCGCCGTCGTTGGGGACGAACCCCCCGGGGGGCGCGGGGCGTCTCAACCCCGCCGCGTCGGCCAGCAGCACGGGCTTTCCTGTCTTCCTGTGCCATGTGTCGAGATGGGCCACCGGATCGCGGAAGTCCTGGAACGACAGCACGTCCACAAAGGGCAACGCGGCTTCAACGACCTCCCTCGCGAGGAAGGCGTTGGCCTCGTAGCGGTCCCCCAGAATCAAGTGGTGGGGGTCGTAGCGCCTGATGGCGTCGTGAGTGGTTCGGTAGTAGGCGCGGGCCAGCCGGGCGAGTTCCTGGCGGCCCGCTTCGGACTTGAGGCGTTCGGGGTCGAAGATCGGTCCGCGCCAGGCGTTCTCGGGGCGCGTGTGCACCCACGTCGGGCAGTCGCTGTAGAAATACCCGATGAGATTGCGATCTTCGCTCAATTCGGCGCAGTGCGAGCGCGCCACGTAGTCCACCCATTCCTGCCACTGCGCACCCTGAAAATCGAAGTGCCGGGTGTGTTGCTCCCACTGGTGCGATTCGGTGAACGGCAGCAAGTGGCAAAAGGGCATGTCCAGGGCCCGGTACTCGTCGTTCGTGAATGGACGAGAGTGCCGCCACTTGAGTACGGTCACTTCCTGAACCCAACCGACCGTGTTGAAGGCCCACTTCTGGAGATTGGGCGCCACGGATTCCCGGATCCAGCGCTTGGTACTGCCCCCGTACTTGTCGCGCCAGATGTGGATGTTCTCGAGATAACGCAGGCTGGCGGGGTCGATGTGGTTGAGCCCGAGCGAAAAGAAGGGCTCCCCGTCGGGCGTGACCAGCCACCAGCGATCGCGGATGCGTTCGGTGTGGAAGAAACCGGTTCGTTGGCCCTGGATATCGACGAAGCCGCCATTGCGATCGGACTGTGGCCTGTTGGATGCAGGATTCCCATCGAGCTCAGGGGGAGCCTTGGGACAACGGAGAGTGTTTTCACGCATCGGACTGTTCGATGACCGTACGTCAGTGGTTCTGGGTTTAGGATATTGGACCAATAGTTCAGCGGCAGAGGGGTGATCAATGGCTTTACTGGATCGATTTCGCCTGACTGGTCGAGCGGCCGTCGTGACCGGCGGCGCCAGCGGCATCGGTGAGAGTTTCGCCTTCGCGCTGGCTGAAGCCGGGTCCAACGTGGCCGTGGCGGACAGAAATGGTGGAAGGGCCCGACATGTGGCCGAGCGCCTTGAGGCGTTGGGGGTGGAGTCGATGAGCCTTGAGGTGGATGTCACGTCCCAGGAGCAGGTTCAGTCGATGGTCGCCGAAATCGCGGACCGCTGGGGACGCGTCGACATCGGCGTCAACAATGCGGGAATCGCCTTGAAGGCCAAGGCTGAGGACATGACCGAGGCGGATTGGGATGCGACCATTGCGGTCGACCTCAAGGGGGTGTTCCTCTGCACACAGGCCGAAGGCAGGCTCATGCTCGATCAGGGAGCCGGTTCGATCATCAACACCGCTTCGATGTCGGGCCGAATCGTCAATCGGCCCCAGTTGCATGTGGCCTACAACGCCGCCAAGGCAGGGGTTGTGCAACTGACGCGCAACTGCGCTGCCGAATGGGGAAGCCGGGGTGTTCGCGTCAATTGCATCAGTCCGGGCCACACGTTGACTCCCATGACCGCCTTGAACATGGATGGCTCCAATGGTGGAATTTGGAAGTCCAACACGCCCATGGGTAGGCTGGGGCTGGCCCGCGATCTTCAGGGCGGACTGGTGTACCTCGCCTCGGATGCGTCCAGCTACGTAACGGGTCACAATCTGACCATCGACGGTGGATACACCCTCTGGTAGTGCGTGCGGCGCTCCCGTTGCCAACCCTGACGGCTGGCCGCGCCTGTGACGCCAATGGACAATGGACTGGCTGGGCGGCGGACCACCATGTCCTCCGAATCACACCTGCGGCGCCGGAACTGCGGTCCCGATCAGCGAGCCCGGTCGGCGACTGGAACGCGGATGTCCTGATAGACAGACGAACCCAGGAAAAAGGCGCTTGTCAGGTGTCTTGACAAGTCCGGCAGGCAGCCCCTCAACCTGGAAGATTCAACAGCCCTGCGCGCATCAGAAACATAACGCCCACGAGGGCTGAACAGGCTGCAACGGTGCCAACCAGAAACCAAATGAACCATGCCAGACCCTGTCGGCGCGTGGTCTGGAGTTCCTCGCTCAACTCGGCATTCTTCATCGTCAGGTCGTTGATGTCTTCCGCCATCGTGGAAATCTGATCCTGCATGGCCTGCTGCGCGTGAATCGTCTCCGTGATTTGGCCCAGTCGGTGGTTGATTTCCGGCAGCGTCGCCAGTTGAGCCTGAGTCTGGGCTACCGCGTCGACCAACGTGAGCATCGCCGTGGTTACGCTTTGGAACTCGACCGACGGCTGGACTTGGGTTTCGCCTACGGGTTCGGCCTCCACCTGGGCAGGTTCGTCGGGAAAGTCCATCATGGCCAGCTTGGCCCGCACCGATTCGTGATTGAGTCCGGAACTCATCTGTTCCCTGGCGGCTTTCAGGACCGCAATGTCCCGCTCGTCGAAGGTCCGGGTGCTGCCGCTCTTGGGACTGGCCTCGTTCGAGAGATAGGGCGCGAACTCCTTGGCATAGCGTCGAACGGTATCGGGGCTGACTGCCAGTTCATTGGCCACAGCTGTAACGGACTTGCGAGTTACGGTAGGTGCATTCATGGCATTGGGCACCGGAGCGTGTCCTTGGATTGCGAAAACGGGAAAATGGTGTCCGAGAGGTGCGAGGCAGGGGGTCTGCGAACTTGCAGACCTGCTGCACCGGGTGCGAGGTCGTGCTGACATTGTACGGGATTCGTTGCCAACGCCTAACCTATGGGACAGGACAGGGTTGGGTTGTGGTGGCCAGAACCACCATCCCCTTTAGAATGCGGGTGGTCGGGGAAGGTGCCGAACAAGGCTATCGCGTGTGTTGATTCATGGATGCAAGGCTGCGCATTAGAGTCGGAACGCGGGGTTCCCGACTGTCTCGAGTCCAGACCTCCGCCGTTTGTCGGCAGTTGCGGGCCATGGCGTCCGGTCTGGAAATCGATGTGGTTCCTGTAACAACGGCAGGGGATTGCCATCCGACCAAACCGGTGCACGCCTTCGGGTCCACAGGGATATTCACGTCCGAACTGGAGGCGGCGCTCCTACGGCTGGAGATTGATGTGGCTGTGCACAGCCTCAAGGATCTTCCGACCACCATGCATGAGGATCTGACATTGGCGGCGATTCTGCGCCGGGACGATGCCAAGGATGTGCTGGTAACCTCTGACGGCATGAACCTGAACTCGTTGCCATCGGGAGCGCGACTGGGTACGTCCAGCGCCCGCAGGACCCGCATGTTGCATTCGCTTCGAAGCGACTTCGAAGTTGCGCCGATGCGGGGTAACGTGGACACCCGCATTCGCCGCATGCGGGAGGCACCCTCCGAGTGCCGCGGTCTTGTACTTGCCGCCTGCGGATTGACCAGGATTGACCAGACGGACGGCATCTCCGATGAATTTCCGCTGGCGACGTTTCTGACCGCACCGGGCCAGGGGGCCATTGCGCTGCAGGTTCGAAAATCGGATCACCGCATGGCGGATCTTGTCCAACCTCTGGATCATATGCCCACCCGGTTGGCCACCCGGTGCGAACGGGCCCTGTTGCATGGGTTGGGCGGTGGTTGTGCGTTGCCCGCTGCCGCCTACGCCACCGTAACCGAAGGCCGAATTCACCTGCGCGCCCATGTACGATCTCCTGATGGACAACGCCTTGAAGCATTCGAGGCCAGTGGAACCAGTGCTTGGCAACTGGGCATGCGAGCGGCCGATGCACTCCTGGCCCGAGGTGTACGGAAATGGCTGACACCGGTGTACCCGGTCTAGCCGGGAAGCGGATTGGGGTCACCCGTGCACGGAACCAGATGCACGGGGCCATGCAGGCGGTTGCCGAGTTTGGCGGCATCCCAATTGCGTTGCCTGCCATCGAATTCCAGACCTTGCCGGCGGATACCCTGGGGCAAGCCCGCGAGGCGGTTCGTTCGTCGACGTGGGTGGTGCTATCCAGCGTCAACGCCGTCCGGGCGATCGCCCAGTGGCCCGAGTTCAAGGGGTGTCAACCTGGACCGGGGCCAAGATTTGCCGTGATGGGGCCCGTCACGGGCCGTGAGCTGCGGAATTCCCTAGGCGTTGAACCGGCAAGCACCTATCGCCCGGACGGTAGGTTGGCTACCCAACTGCGCTTGGCGCCAACGGAAACTGCCACTGTGCTTCACTCCACGGCGGGGCCGGGTCCGGCCCTTTCGCGGTTGGGCGCGGATGGCGATCGTGTACGTGCGTTTCCGGTTTACCGGACACGTTGCGCCGAAGGCTTGCGAGCCGCCCTGGCTTGCTTCGGCAGCTCGTTGGATGCGGTCACGTTCACCAGTGGGAGCTGCGTTCGGTGCTTTGCACACGGGGTCCGGGACCAACCCGGTTCGCATTCCCTCCTGCGGAGCACCCTTGTAGCCTGTATGGGAGCCACAAGCCGGGAGGCGGCTGTGGCCGCGGGCATGCGCGTGGACGTGTATGTTGAGGGAATGTCCTTCCACGACTTGTTGGGAGGGTTGGTGCTCAGGTTTCGCAAGTGCGGTGCCGAACAATCGGACAGGCAGGTCCCATGAACAACAGTGAGTTCGCCGATCCACGAAGGCCGCGCCGGTTGCGGCAGACAGGGGCCTTGCGGGCACTGGTTCGCGAGACGGCTCTCGCGCCCTCGGACCTTGTGTATCCCCTCTTTGTCCAGCATGGACAAGGGTTGCGGACCGAAATTGCCTCCATGCCCGGCCAGGCCCGCCTGACGACGGATCTGTTGCCGGCAGAGGTTGAAAGGGTGGCAAGGCTGGGCATCAAGGCCGTACTGCTGTTTGGCCTGCCTCGGAGCAAGGATGAAATCGGTTCGGAGAACTTCGCGTCCGACGGGATTGTGCAACAGGCCCTCAGGACTGCCAAGGATGCCGTGCCGGAGATGCTCGTGGCCACCGATGTGTGCATGTGCAGCTACACGGTGGCCGGACACTGTGGGCTGTTGGGCCGGAACGGCCGCATCCTCAACGACGAGTCCTTGGCCTTGCTGGCCCGTACTGCTGTCAGCCATGCCGAGGCCGGGGCTGATTTGGTGGCTCCAAGCGGCATGCTGGACGGGATGGTGCATGCGCTGCGAACCGGTTTGGACGATGCCGGTTTCGACTTCACCGCCATTCTTTCCTATGCGGTCAAGTACGCATCGAGTTTTTATGGTCCCTTCCGGGAGGCGGCGGATGGGGCACCCAGGTATGGAGATCGCAAGACGTATCAAATGGATCCGACCAACCGGGCCGAAGCACTCAAGGAAGTGGCGCTGGACATCGAACAGGGAGCCGACATGGTGATGGTCAAGCCGGCGATGGCATTTCTGGACGTGGTCCATGTGGTGAAGCAGGCGTTTCCCGCGGTCCCGCTGGCGGCCTACAACGTCAGTGGGGAGTATGCGATGCTGAAGGCCGCGGCCAAAGCCGGCTGGATTTCGGAGCGGGATGCTGTCCTGGAACTGCTGCTGGGCATCAAACGGGCCGGTGCCGATGTGATCATTTCCTATCATGCTCCAGACGTGGCCGCCTGGCTGTCCAAATGACGTCCGGGGCCGCCACCGGCGGATCCGGGAGCTCCCGGGTTCGACAAGAACGCGTGGCGTCGCGGGCGGGTCGTCTGAACGGGCACCGCCAGACGGCCCACCGGACCAGGAAGTCACATTCCGTTGCCACAGGTCCCTGCGTAGGCATTTCCAGTTCATCCGGCCTGTTCAAACGTAGCCGCGGGGTTCCCAAGGGCGCGTCTTCCCGGTGCAGTGGCGAGTTGCAGCCTTCCAGTGCAACCATCCTGTCACCGGTTGCCACAACCCAATTTGGATCGCCGTTGTCCTGTCCAACGGACCGGGCGAGTGTGCTGCAATCGGGGCCAATCGCTATAATCCAACATCCTGCCCGTATTGCTTGTCGATGAACGGACCGGTCGTGCTGTCCGGACGCGCCACCAAGGAAACCACACATGATTGCCAGACGCTTCGGCCAATGGGTGCATGAGTTCCGGTTTGAGGTCAAGCCGCTTGACGAACGGTTTCGTTCCATGGGACCCGCCGGGGACGCCACGCAGTTCTATCTCATCAAGGATGTCTTCACGATGCGCGATGGAGACTGGCGGAACGACAGCCGGGACGTGGCCGGCAGCACGGAGGCCTGGGCCCGGGATCAGTACCTGAACGATTGGAACCAGACTTTCGTGGCCGATGTCATCGACCAGCATCCCCATGTGTTTACCAGGGTGGAAACAGCCAGCGGCCTGCCCATTCGCAACAAGCAGGTGATGGCTTGGACCGGTAGGTTCGAACGGGTCTTCGAAACGGATTTCCAAGGCTATCTGGATGTGGAGGTCGACCCCACCAGCGGATGGGGCTGGCTCGAAATGCCGGAGTCTTCCATGTACGACCCGGCCTTGGAACAGGGCCCATGGTGCATCAAGCCCCGGGGCTTTGCCGAGAGCATCGAGGGCGTAGGTCTTCCCAGCATGCTGGGGATTTCGACGTTCATCGTGTGGGTCGAACTGCCCATCAGCGAATACCGAACCCTGCAGCCGGCATTCGTTGGGGGAGCGCACCACGTCGCCGAGGACGCGGATGATTTCGCGGCGCGGTTGGCGGACATGGCACGTGTCAATCAGGTGGTCTTCTTCAATCGGGAGGCCACGATCCAGCAGCGCATCATCAAGGACGGATTCGTACCTTGCAGCGGGGAGTTCGAGGTCGAGCACGGGGCGGACCGGTATGTGGCCCAGCTGGCCGAATCCCTGCAAACCGGAGAACAACGGGCCTACTACATCAAACGGAATCTCTGGCACCAGGTGCATTGGCTGCCCGTGGGGGCGGAATAGTACAGGCACGGCGTTTTGCCCCAAGCCGGCCACGCATTGCCCTTTAATCGACCGCGCTATCATGGGCACGGCGCGGTCCATGGTCTGTTTGCCGTCGACCGACTTGGCCGACGTCTATCAATCCAGGCAGTGACTGAAGTCAGGAGTTCGCGATGCCCAAGGAACTTGTCGCAACCGCGGTGGGGATGGCCGCCTTCAGGGAGTACGATCCGCCACCGCTTGGCGACAGTCACATCCTGGTGAACACCACGCACAGCGTCGCCAAACACGGGACCGAGATGTCGTTGTTCAAGGGCTACGGCCTGCCGCGGGGCACTTGGGACCCCGATTACCTGGCATTCAAGCAGGACTCGCACCAGCCAATCTTCCCTATTCCGCTGGGCAATACGGCGGTTGGTCTGGTTGAGGCCGTAGGGCCGGCGGTATCCCGCTTCCAAAAAGGCGATCGGGTCTTCGCCTACGGGCCCTTCCGCGAGCAGCACATGTGGCACGAGACCCATGTTCGGTCCCTTCCGGATGGAGTTCCCTGGCAGGCCGCCGGCTGTCTGGACCCGGCCGATTTTGCGGTTGGCGCGGTGCGCGACGGCCATGTCCGGCTGGGCGATGTCGTGGCGGTTTTCGGAATGGGGGCCATAGGCCTCTGTGTGTTGCAGGCGGTCAGGGCGGCCGGTGCCCGCTTGCTGATCGCCGTCGAGCCAAGCACGATGCGGCGGGAGCTGGCATTGGAGCTCGGAGCCGACGCAGTGGTGGATCCGACCGCTGTGGACGCCGGGCTTGCCATCAAGGACCTGAGCGACCGTCGGGGGGCCGACGTATGCATCGAGTACAGCGGAAGTCACCTGGCACTGCAACATGCATTCCGTGCCGTTGCCTACGGCGGAACGGTGGTCGCAGGGGCTTTTCCCGGCAGCTATCCGGCGGGCCTGGATCTTGGTGCGGAGGCGCACATGAACCGGCCAACGCTGATCTTTAGCCGATCCTGCAGCGAACCGAATCCGGATTACCCGAACTGGGACGAGGAACGGTTGATGGCGGTGGCCTGGCGCCTGCTGTGCAACGGGCAGATCAACTCCGAAGCGTTGGTGCAACCGGTGGTGGCGTTCGATGAACTGGACGAGGTGTATCCGCTGATTGCGGAGGACCACGAACACTATCTGAAGTTGGGGGCGGCCAACGACTGACCTTTCGGCAAAACACGAAGACCGCGATCGCGGTCTTCGTGTTTTGCCAGGCGTCGAAAGAGCAACGTGAACTGCGACGGGACACCCGACACCATAGAGTCTACATTATCTGCGTCCAAGTCGCAACGTTGAATGGTGGCAGACGGATGGTTTCCGGGGTTGGATAACAATACGGTGCACTTCCGGCTGGCTGTCAAGGAGAAAATCATGGGACGTAATTCAGTTCATTGGCTACGCATCGAGGCTGCGCTGGCGGGAGAACGACACGACGCAATCCCCGTCAGTTTGTGGAAGCACTATCACCTGTTGGATCGGGCACCGGGCCACCTGGCCCGCCGCACGGACGAGTTCCACCGGCAGTTCGGGTTTGATCTGGCGAAACTTACCCCCAGTGGTTTGTACGGAGTCCAGGATTGGGGCGTTGGCATCCAGTTCGGACGTCACGACGATGAGGCACCGACGGTAATCGCCTCGCCGGTTGGGTTGGCTGCGGACTGGAAGTCCCTGCCGGCGCTGAAACCCGAGACGGGGGCCCTGGGCAGGGAACTGGAAATGTGCAGCCGAGTGCGGGAGTTGTGGGGAGACGGGGTTCCCTACATGATGACCATCTTCAGTCCGATCACGCTGGCTCACAAAATCGCCGGCGATCGGGTGTATGAACACATGCGGCACGACCCGGCGTTGCTGCATGCAGGCCTGCGGACCATCCGCGACACTGTGGTGCGGTACGTACGGGCCTGCAATACCGTGGGTGTGCCGGGATACTTTCTGGCGACACAGCAGGCGAGCCGCGACGTTCTGTCGCCCGAGGAGTATCGGGAGTTCGGACTTGCCTACGATGCCGACATTGCGTCCGAATTGGGGGACAGTGCCATCCGCATGCTGCACGTATGCGGTTCAAACATCATGCTGGAGGAGGCCGCTCAGCTTGATGTGAATTGCCTAAGCTGGTCGGCCGGAGGCGGCAATCCTGATGTGGCGGAGGCGCGCAGCTTGACCGACAAGGCCCTGGCTGCAGGGCTGAACCTCGAGACCATGCGGTCCGGCACGGAGGATGACAACCGGGCCATGGTCGCGGCCTTGGTTGACGACCATCCCGGGCCCGGCTTGATTTTGGCGCCGGATTGTGTTGTGAAAGGCGATTCGCCCGACAAAAACCTGACCGCGGTGGTCGACGCGGCCCGAGACCTATAGGAAACTCGGCATACCGGTGGACCGGGAGGTCGATCGGTGACAGTCGGTGGGTTCATGCCGCAACCGCCGGAACCGGATTGCCGGGGTCGTTAGATGGTCATTCCCTTCAGATCAAGCTCCGCGGCAAAGTGGCACCTGGCCGTGTGGCCCGGCGCGTGCTCGGCCAAGGGCGGGGTTTCCGTTCGGCAGACATCCTGGGCGTAGGCGCAGCGTGGATGAAAGTAGCAGCCCGATGGCGGATCGGCAGGATTGGGAACGTCCCCCTCCAGCACAATTCGATGTCTGTCCCGGCGCGGGTCGGGTACCGGAATGGCTTCCAGCAGGGCTTCCGTGTAGGGATGCAGCGGCTTCCGGAACAGTTCCCGGGTGGTGGCCATCTCCACGATTTGGCCCACATACATCACAGCCACCGAATCGCAGATGTGCTTGATGACACTCATGTTGTGGGCGATAAACAGATAGGTCAGGCCGAACTCTTCGCGGAGGTCCTTGATTAGGTTGAGGATTTGGGCCTGCACCGACACGTCCAAGGCGGAAACCGGTTCGTCCGCCACGATGAACCGGGGGTTGAGCGCCAAGGCCCTGGCCAGGCTTATGCGCTGCCGTTGACCTCCGCTGAAGGCATGGGGATAACGGTTCATGTGTTCCGGGCTCAGGCCGACCCGTCTCAGGAGTTCTGCCACCCGGTCCTGCAAGTCCTGTCCTTGGCTGACGTTGTTGATAACCAGCGGTTCCCCCACGATTTGCTTGAGGGTCAGCCGCGGGTTCAGCGAAGCGTACGGATCCTGGAAAACGATCTGAATGTGCCTGCGCATCATGCGCAGGGATTCCGGATCCAGCGCTTCGATGTGGACCGGGTCATCGTCCGGCATGGTATAGACAATCTCCCCGGCCGTGGCCTTGAGCAGCCGGATCACGCACCGGCCAGTCGTGCTCTTGCCACAGCCCGATTCCCCAACCAGGCCAAAGACGGTGCCGCGTACGACCGAGAAGGTCACGTCGTCGACCGCCTTGACATGGCCGACCACGCGTTTCAGGAATCCCTTGCGGATTGGGAAATGCATCTTGAGGTTGCGGACCTCCAGCAACGCTCCCTGGTCCGAGCCGGATCCCACCGAAGCAACTGCTGCATCCGAGGGGGGTGATGGTGTCGTGGCCATGTTAGGGTTGGGTGCCGGGTTGAGAGGATGCCGTTTCGTCGTACAGGTGGCACCGCACCTGATGGTCTTTCTCGATCTGGACCAGGACCGGTTCCCGTTGCTCGCAAACTCCGGTCACGAAATCCGGACAACGCGGATGGAATCGGCACCCCGAGGGAATGCTGGAGGGATCCGGCACGCTCCCGGCAATTACCTCCAGGCGTCGGTCCTGATCGTCCTCCAGGCGCGGGATCGAACGCAGGAGCGCCTGGGTGTACGGATGTTTTGGGCTGTAGAAGGTCGTGTCGATGTCCGTCTGTTCCACGACCTTGCCGAGGTACATGACTGCCACCTCGTCGCACATCTCCGCCACGACCCCCAAGTCGTGGGTAATGAAGATGATGCTCATGTGCGTTTCGTCCTGGAGGTCGCGCATCAGGGAAAGAATCTGGGCCTGCGTGGTGACATCCAGCGCCGTCGTGGGTTCGTCCGCGATCAGGAGCGTGGGGTTGCAGCTAAGGGCAATGGCGATCATGACGCGTTGACGCTGGCCGCCGCTGAGCTGGTGGGGATAGCTGGCAAAGACCCGTTCCGGTTCCGGCAGCTGCACGCGGTCCAGGGAGTGGACCGCCAATGCGCGGGCCTCCGTGCGGTCCACGTCCTGGTGCAGATTGATGGCTTCCAGCAGCTGGTTGCCGACGGTATAGAGCGGATCCAGGGAAGTCATCGGCTCCTGGAAGATCATTGCGATCTCGTTGCCCCGAATACGCCGCATCTCCCTGCTCTTGGGCGGCAACGCGGTGATTTCAACCGCTTCTGTTCCTTGGCCATTGCGCTGGTGATAGATCACCGAACCGTCGACGATGCGGCCGCGGCTCGGAACCATGTTCATGATGCACTGGGCCGTCACGCTCTTGCCGCAGCCGCTTTCGCCGACCACGCCCAGCACCTGGCCCCGGTTGAGCGTGAAGTCCACTCCTTCCAGGGCCCGCACGACGCCACTTTCCGTATGGAAGTGGGTGTGGAGGTTCCTGACCTCTAGGATGGTCTCGGCGCGGTCGGCCATATCTCGGAACCGTCAGAGGGCGAACGGATCCACGGCATCGCGGATGCCGTCGCCCAGGAAGTTGAAGCTGAGAACCGACACGATCACGAACGCGCCCGGCAGCATCAACCATGGCTTCTTGATCACCACGCCGACGGTCTGCGCATCCTGGAGCAACGTTCCCCAACTTACCGCGGGCGGCAGGATGCCGAGTCCCAGAAAGCTCAGGGCGGTCTCGGCCAGGATCATGCCCGGAATCGCCAGAGTCGCAATCACGATGATGTGGCTGAGGGCGTTGGGCAGCATGTGCACCAATATGATGCGGAAATGCGATGCGCCGGCGGCCGTGGCCGCGGCGGAGAACTCCATCTCCCGGAAGGCCAGGACCTTGGCCCGGACCTGACGTGCCAGGCTGGTCCATCCAATGAGGGACAGGATGATGCTGATCAGAAAGAACCGAGTGACGATGGTGACGTCTGCCGGCATGGCCGCGGCGAGTGCCGCCCACAGCGCGATGCTCGGAAACGACATCAGCAATTCGATGAACCGCTGAATGACGGTATCCACCGGGCCTCCGAAGTAGCCTGAGATCGTCCCCATGACCGACCCGAACACGATGGTCAGCGATACCCCGATCAGGCCCACGGTCAGCGAGATGCGTCCGCCGAAGACAATCCGGGAAAACAGGTCGCGGCCCAGCCGGTCGGTGCCCAGGAGAAAGACGGTGCCTGGCTTGTCCACCCCGTACAGGTGCCGATCCGAGGCAAACAGGCCCAGCAGTTTGTAGGGGTCGCCTTTCACAAACAGTTTCAGCGGATACATCTGGCTCGTGTCGTCCTTGTGGACCCAGTCCAGGTTGTAGGTGTCCAGTTCGGTGGTGGTTCCGTAGACGAAGGGCCGAAGGTGGAACTGGCCGTCCGCATCCTGGAACCGGGGCAGCTGTGGCGCCCGCGCCACGAAGTCCTGGTTGGACATCAGGTGGTCGTACGGCGTGATGAATTCGGCAAGAGCCACCATCAGGTAGAGCAGCAGCAGCACGAAGGTCGCGGCCACCGCCAGCCGGTTGCGTAGGAAACGGCGCCAAATCAGGTACCACAGGGACAACTGGCCGATCTCGCCGGCACTGAGGTTGACCTCGACGTTGGCAGCCTGTGGTTCCGATACGGCGGTCGGCAGTGTGAGCGACTGATCGGACATGGAAGCGCTACTCGTACCGGATGCGGGGATCAATCAGACCGAGCAGGATGTCCGCCAGGAAGTTGCCCAGCACCAGCATGAAGGCCAAAAACATGAGGAACGTACCCGCCAGGTACATGTCCTGTTGCCGGAGGGCGTTGAAGTACAGGGGTCCGGTTGTGGGCAGGCCCAGCACGATCGAGACGATCAGGGAGCCGGAAATGATGGTGGGCAGGCTCATGCCCAGCAACATGATGAGCGGATGGATGGCGTTGCGAACGGCGTGCTTGACCACCACCGTCGTCTCGCGCAGGCCGCGCGCACGCGCGGCCTGCACGTACTGCATGTTGAGTATGTCGAGCAGGTTGCCGCGCATGATGCGCATCAGGCCGGCCGTGCCCGAGGTGCCCACCACCACAATGGGCACCCAAAGGTGCTTGGCTAGGTCGAACACCTTGGCCAAGCTCCACGGCGCGTCCACGTACTCTCGCGAAAACAGGCCACCGACCGTGAAGCCGAACAGCCTCTGAATCACCACCATCAGGACCAGGGCCAGCATGAAGTCGGGGATGGACAACCCCGCCATGCCCACAATGGTGGCCACATTGTCCCCCAGCTTGTACTGGTGGGTGGCGGTGTAGATCCCGATGGGGATGGCGACGAGCCAGATGAAAAGGAGCGAGCCGGTGGCAATGGCCACGGTGAAACCGAGGCGCTCCCAGATCAGTTCGCTGACCTCCCGGTTGAACTCGAACGAGCGCCCGAAGTCGCCGCGTACGAAACCCCTGACCCAGATCCAGTACTGGACGGGAACCGGCTTGTCCAGGCCATAGCGCCGTTTGAGCGCTTCCAGCTCGGCCTCCGCCGTGTGTGTTCCCTGAAGCTGGCGTTGTGCCTGGAAGACGTCTATGTAGCTGCCTGGTGGCAGGTTGATAATGAGAAAACCCACGAAGGAAATCAGGACCAGCGTGGAGATCATGTAGATCAGGCGCCGGGCGATGAAGGCAAGCATCGGTCAGGGTTCAGGCTGCGGAGGGCGGCGCGGGCACGGGCGGGGTGCAGCGAATGTGTCGAGCCATCGCCCGGTGGATCCCGATGCCGCAGGACACGTCCTGCGGCACCGGGACCGAATACGTCACATCAATCTACTGCTTGAAATACATCTGTTCCGGGTAGACGGCTCCGAAGTAGACCATGATCCACGGCCCGGTAAAGCCCCCCAAGCCCAACTGTTCGTAGGACGGGAAGTTCCCGACATTCTCCAAGTGGGCTACAATCGTGGGGGTATTGGCGACCGTGCCAATCACGAACGGCCCGTCCTCGACATGCACGCGAATGATGTCCTGGCTTAGCTGCAGGCGCTTGGCGTCGTCGGGTTCGACCCGGGCTGCGTTGTACAACTCCCAAAGCCGCCAGGTTGGATCACCTTCATTGGGTTCTTCACGCGGCGGGTTGCGGTCCAGCGGATCGACATCCAGCTCCATGCCTTCCTTCTCGGTGCCGATGACCTTGTACCAGGAACCGTAGAGAGGCGCCCAGCGGTTGTTGTCGACCGGAATGACCCAGTTGGGGAAGACAAGGAAGTTCGGGCCGTCGCCCAGGCCCCAGCAACTGCGGATGTCGATTTCGGAGTTGTCCTGCATGACACCCAGTTGTTCGTCGGGCACGACGTTGACCTGGACCCGGAGCCCCACGGCCTCCCAGCCCTCCTTGACGATTTCGACGTTCTGGGCATTGGCACTGTTGGCAATGCCCCCGGCGCTGCAATCGATGCGCAGGGTCAGTTCATCCCCGCTCGGCAGGTCGCGGAAGCCGTCGCCATCGGCATCCACCGCACCGGAGGCATCCAGCATTTCACTGGCCAGATCGGCATCGTAGGCCACAGCCAGATCGCGCCACTGTCGGTAGAGGTCCTTGCCGGTTTCGTCGGCCGTGAACTCGATGGCCTTGGGACTCATTGTTCCGGTGGTCTTCTCGCCCGTACCGAAGTAGACAATTTTCTGGATCTTGTCTCGGTCAATCGCGTGGGAGAGACCGCGTCGGAAGTCCGTGTTGCGATACAGCTCGCGCTTCTGCGGATCGGTATGCGTCCAGTTCGGATACAGGAGGAACGAGGCACCGCCGCCCACGTCCCAGAGGTAGGTCTTGAGGCCCACGGCCGCTTCCGCATCGCGGAACACCGACAGCTCGCTCAGGGGCTGGTATCGGCATGGTCGGCCACAGATCTCCTGTTCGCCGGCGATGACTCGCAGCTTGGACACCTCCAGGTTCTCGACATAGGTCATGTCGATGGAATCGATGTAGGGAAGTTGGTTGCCGGCGGTGTCGACGGCGTAGTAGTACGGGTTGCGATCCAATACCAGGCGCGTGCCCGGGTCGTACTGCACCGGCATCCAAGGGTTCAGGACCGGCGCGTCCGGATTGCTGGGCCAGTTCAGCTTCTCGTCGAGCAGTTCGAAGGTCTCCTCGTCGGAATAGTCCGGATGGAACTGCCGCAGGTAGTGCTCGGGCACAAACAGCTTTTCGTTGCCCGGGATGGTGCCGTTGGGCCACATGGCCAGGCGGTCCAGGAACAGGGGCGCCGAATCGGAGAACGTGAAGTTCAGCGTGTAGTCGTCCGACTTCGAGACTTCGGTGACCGCATCGGCCGACTTCATGTAATCCGGGGGCACGTCGGAATGTTCCGTGTTGAGGACCATGTCGTTCCACCAAAACAGGAAGTCGTCGGCCGTGAAGGCATCGCCGTCGGACCACTTGGTGCCTTCGCGCAGGTACAGGGTCCATTCGGTCTTGTCGTCGTTGTTGGCCCAGCCCTTGGCCAAGCCGGGCCGCTTGTCCAAGCCGTCCTCAACCCAGTGGACCGGGGAATAGGCGTACATGGCCATCACGAGGTGGGATCCGCTGGACGAGGTGTCGAACCTGTGCCAGGTGCCGCCATACTGACCGATTTCATTGTACGGCTCGATCACAAGCGGTTCCTTGGGCAGGCGTTCGTCGACCGGAGGGAGGGTGCCGGCTGCCACCATTTCGGCCAGCATCGGCGCTTCGCCGTAGGCTCCTTCCTCGGGCATCGCGGCCACCGGGCCCTCGGCGGATTCGGGTTCGGACACAGGTTCTTCGGCCGGTGCACCGGCTCCGCAGGCTGCCACGAGCATGGCCACCAAAGCGAGGGCGAACACCCAGCGTGTGCATTTCAACATATTCTGATTCCTCCGGATTAGGGAGTGAATGGGATGGTGAATTATACGGCAGGCAGCCGGATCGATCGCTCCGGTGGACGGTCTCCCAATCCGGTTTGCCCATGGTGCGCCACAAAGCGGCCTTGCCGACGGCCGGCAGCATGGCAGGCTGCTCGGCAGCGCGCGTTCAACCAAGCCCGACCATCGGCGTCTCTGGACCGGCGGGGTTCTGTGGCGGTGCCCTCCACCTAGCGTGGGGGAGGCTTGGTTGGAGGTCTACTCGAAGACCTGCTTGCCGACCCGGTAGCGTTCCACGTAGTCCCAGTTAATTTCCACACCGAGGCCATGGCCTTCCGGAACGGCAACGCAGCCGTCTCCGTCGATGGAGCTCAAACCGTCCGAGTAGTCCAGGTAGATGGGTGTCTCGCTTGATCCGGGTGCCTTGGGATGTACCAACCCCATCTCGTAATAGTTCGTGTTCCTGATCGAGGCCATGCAATGTCGGGCAGCCGGCCCCGGTCCATGGAACTCGATGTCCATCCCGATGGATTCACAGGCGTGGGCCAGCTTCATGACTCCCGTGATGCCGTCGTACCCGATATCGCCGCGCATGTAGTCGGTGGCATCCGCCAAGGCGAAGTCCATGTGCGGCTGTAGCGTCCTGACATGCTCCGTCTGCAGGAGGGGCGTCCTGATCAGTTGCCGGAGCTTCCGGTGCATGAACTGTGATATGCCTCCGTCGCGGCCGGGATCTTCATACCAGAAGAAGTCGTACTCGTCGCAGGCCCGGCCCACTTTCAGAACATCCGCAAACGTATGGAACTCGCAGGCGGGATCCAACATCAGGTCCATCCGATCGCCCACGCGTTTTCCCACTTCCCGCACGTTGGCAACTTCCTGGGATATGGGGGCATTGCCCCAGCCGTGGATCTTGAATGCCGGATAGCCCATCTCCAGGCACTGTTCCGCGAAGTCGGCGTAGGCCGCCGGCGAAGAGAGTCCATCCGGTTGTTCGTCGCCGTGGTAGGTACTGGCGTAGCAGGGGATTTTCTTGTGGTGCCCTCCCAGTAGTCGGTAGAGGGGTTGCTCGTACAACTTGCCGGCCAAGTCCCACAGGGCAATGTCCAGCGGGGCGAGACCGATGCGGGCCACCTGTCTCTGGGCCCTGGAAATGTCCGAATAGAAGCGTTCCCGCTCCAGCGCGTGCCGGCCCATCAGATAAGAGGCCAGTTTCGGGAGCTGGGAATAGTCTGCGGGGCTCCCGCCCACACACTCCCCGGATACGCCTGCCGCCGTGTTGATGACCAGGACGTGCCCTTCAGCCTTGAGCCGCGCTCCCGGTTCGTACACTAGGTTGAACCCGTTGTAGTCGGTACCCAGGTCGTGCTTCTCGGTGGTGAAGGTATGCAGTTCAATGGATGTGATGGACAGGTCACCGGCGTGGTTGGACATGGTATCGTCTGTGAACTGGAGGGATAGGCGGCGAGTGTAGCACAGTGCCGGACAGCCGAATCCGCCGGTTTCGGATAGGACCTGGTCGTCATGTCAAGGGGCCTGATGCCATGGCTCCGGCGTTTACCCAGCGAGCTATTGTTTTACATAATTTCCATGTGTTCGGGGTGTGCTAAGTCGGACCAGCGTATTTCGGCTGCCTGGACTTCGATCTGTGCCTTGTGAATGCCAAGTTCCCTGGTGCACGTCCAACTTGGCCACCCGTGAGTTCCGGGGCTGGGTTTCGGAGTTGGGCATGAGGTTCGGACATCAAGGAATCAGTCACGAGTTTGCCGAGGCCGGATGCGGTTTTGGTTCGTCGAAGGCTCCAGCCTTGTACTCGAGGTATCCCAACAGGAACCTTGAATGACATGGGTACCACCCGGATGCTCGGAATCCGTACGGTAAGATGCACTGTCCCTTGCCATGAGCAGATCGGGGCAGCGGATGATTGACGGAGCTCCCATTCCTACATGACTGGAACCATGCCAAACAATCAGGGCGAAAAACCATCAGCTCGCCGCGCGCGCAAGTTGATTGAGAAGATGTCCGAGCAGGGAGAGGAATCCAGGGACGCGCCTGAACTGCAGCCTGCGAAGGACTTCCTCAACAGCGTGTGGCAGGGCAACGCCATCTCACGGATCCCGTCCGGATCCCGCCAGTTTAAGCAGTCCGATCGGGCTTCCGGATCCAACCAATCAGGCACGGAGGCAGACTCGGACGAAGCCGATTCGAACCCATAACTTCAGGACGATAACGATGACCGACAAAGCCAAGTTTCTTGTCTCAACCTGTATCGTCCCCTGCAACGACCTGCCCAAGGCCCGGGACTTCTATGTGGACCTGGGGTTTGGAGTCAGCTATGAGCAGGCGGACTACGCGATTTTGCGCAAGGACGATGTGTCGCTGCACGTGACGTTCAGCGAGGGCTGGTACATCGATCCCAAGCTCAACAACACGCAAATCCGGATTGAGACAGACAACGTCGATGCCTTGTACGCCAAGTGCCGGGAGCTTGACATTGTCCATCCCAACGGCCCGTTGGAAATGAAGCCGTGGGGTTCGAAGGAGTTCACGATTTTGGACCCGGACAATGCCTGCATCGCGTTTTACCAGGAGATGGCTTGAGGGGTCGAGTCCACCAGCCTGACCCCACGCGTGTCAACGACCCGCAGGACGGTGGTTGCTTGGGGACTGTTTGTCATCATGCATGCCGAGTTGGGTAGTCCGAAAGGCGGGAAGCCGGAACGATGGCCGGATTCGAATCGTTTCGTCCACGAACTGCTCGTCCTCGAGAGAGGGATTCCTGCCTCTCCTGGAGTATTGGCATGGGGAAGCTTGGGATGAGGACGTGCACGACAACAACCGGCGACTGGACTTGGCGGCCCGTGACCAACCAGGCCACTGGTCAAACGCGAGGGGTGCCGGGAACATGCAGGAGCACTGAACCGGCTTTTTCATCGGCTGTTCTGGTGCAGGACGTTCGATGATGTGCGAGCAGCACACATCATGAAGGAACACTTGGTTGTTTACGACGGTCTGCTGGCCCTGTCGATGGGATCGACGCATCTTGTGGAGATGCGCCAGGCTGGTGAACTGTACGTGGACAAGACTGGGCAAATTCAGCAACTGCTGGATGAGTCCGCCAAGCAAGTCTTCATCGCGCGGCCCCGCCGTTTTGGCAAATCCTTGATGCTGTCAACCATTGAGTGCATGTACCAAGGCCACATGCCGGCGGTACAGACGTTGGATGGCGACCCCATACTGGATCCTCATTTGTCCACGGTGGCGGACAGAGAGTTGTTCGCAGGCACGACTCTGGAAGGCAAACAACCCTCCAGGGAACCCCGTCCCGTGATTCGGCTGGATCTGAGCAACGTGCTCGAACCTGACCCCACGGCTGTGCGCCGTGCCCTCGTCCACGAAGTCTTGGATCAAGCTGGGGTTTGGAGGAGGCGTGGGTTTGATCCCGGCATCCCGTTGGAGTATCTGCGCGTTCCTGGCGGATGTCCAGACAGCCCTGGAAACCTGCTTCGGTGGATGATCGGCGCGCTCAAGGACAGGTTCGGCAAAGAACCAGTGGTCCTGATTGACGAATTCGACGCTCCGCTGACCATGTTCGGCAGGCAATCTCCAGCACCTCCCGAATTACTCAACGTGCTGCGCGGGTTCTTCAGTTTTCTGAAGAGCGGTCGGCAAAGCTTGCACAAGGTTGTGCTGACGGGAGTTACCCGCAATGCCTACGCCCATCCCCTCTCGCCCTTGAACCTCGTCATTGACCTGACATGGGATGCCGAGTTCGGGACAGTATGCGGGTTCACGGAGGACGACTTGGACGCCGCGGACGGACTGGGGCCGTACATCGTACGGGCTGCGACCGAGATGGGAATTGACGAAGATGCTTTGCGGGAACTGTTGCGCGACTACTACAACGGCTATCGGTTCGATCTGGAAGGAAGCAGCGTTCCTGTCTACAACCCCTGGTCGTTGACAAGAACCCTCGCAGATCTTGGGACCAAGGCAGGTCGCAACAGGTTCAGGCAGGGCCGGTTCCCCAAGTACTGGGTAACCAGTGGTTCCTTGCAACCTCTGGTCACTTGGCTAGAACAAGCTCCTCGCGAGTTGCCGGAGACCTTGAGTGCCGAGGGAACCCTTGATCACAACGCTCTTGAGGATGCCGATCCCCGGCAGTTTTTGCTGCAAAGCGGATACCTGACCGTCAAGCCGGGGTTGGACAGTGGCCCTCCTTTCGCAGCGTTTCCCAACCGCGAGGTGGCTGAAGCGTTCCTTGAGAATTTGAGGCGACTGGGAGCCGACTCGCAGGCACTGGCCATTGCCTATTCCAGTGACGATCGCAACCCGGTGTTCATTCGCTTGCGCCGGATCATGCACCGACGAGACTATGGCGACCTGCCGACCGAGTTGACCACTCTCCTATCGGGCTTTGCTGGAGTTCGACTCAACGGACACGACCCATGCCTAAATGTCCTGCAAGCCGTGTTTGCTGCCCTGGGCGGCTTGGATGTACGGGCGGAACCAAAGGAGGCCGGAGGTTGGCCGGATTTGGTTCTGCGCCACCCTGACCATGCTTGTGCGATTGAGCTAAAGGTCAACCGGAGCCTTTCAGAGGCCAAACGTCAGGCCGATCGGCAGGATTACGGCCGGCCTTTGATGGCTGAGTATCTACAGACCGAGGATGTGATGGTGCTGGCCATCCACATCATCAATCGTTCAGGCCACGGCCTGCAGGTGGAAGGTGCCCAGCGACCTGTGGGGGGAGATGCGGGCAGTTGGCAGGAATTGGAGCCCGGGGGCCGCCCAATGAAATTCGAAGGAACTATCCAGTTGTAATCCTGTGACGGACACACCATGGATCTCCTTCGGATCTGCACCCCGCCAACCGGACTCGGAAGCCTGCATCAAGCATCTCGAGGTTGCATTCTTCTTGTCACCGGTCGAAGTGGTCGATTGCATTTCGTTGCCTAACTACGGCATGGCGCTCTCGGCAGCTCATTTGGCAAGACTCGGTTCCTACCAACTCTGTCTTGCGTCGAATCTGCTTGGTGGATAATGCTGGTGCCAATCCAGGAGACACAAGCCATGACACTTGCGGCCCCGATTCTCGAACAGGATTTAGCCCAACCGACTCGTCAGCGAATCATCGACTGCGATGTGCATCACCATACGACCTCCCACAAGGATCTGTATCCCTATCTGCCTCGGCAGTACAGGGAGCAGATGGATGACTTCGGTGCCATGGCTCCTGCGGTCGGTTATACCAACATGCCGGGCAAGGGCACGCGCCACGACCTTTGGCACGCGGTCGGTGGGGAAGAGAATCCCAACAATCAACCTGCCGTTGTGGTCGAGTACCACGTGGAGACCTACGACATCGATGTCGCCGTCCTTACCGGTGGACCCTATGCCTACGCCGCACACCCCACCCTCGACTTCGCGGCCGCGGTCTGTCGGGCTTTCAACGACTGGACAGCCGACCATTGGCTCGACCGGGACAGCCGCCTGCGTGGCTCCATCCACATCGCACCCAACGATCCTCAGCAGGCGGCGGCCGAAATCCGCCGCCTGGGTTCCGATCCGCGATTTGTGCAGGCCTTGATGCCGGCCGGTGCCCACTTCCCGTTCGGACACCGGATGTACCACCCGATCTACGAGGCCTGCGCCGAATACGGTCTGCCGATGTGCGTGCACTTTGGTGCTGAAGGAGCCGGCACCACATCCGCTCCCACGGCGGCCGGGTTCCCGACGTACTACCTGGAAATGCGGATGGCCAGGCCTCAGATTGCCATGGCCCATACTGCCAGCCTGATTTGCGAAGGGGTTTTCGAGAAGTTCCCGGACTTCATGTGCCTGTTCATCGAACACGATGTGTTCTGGGTACCCGGTCTGATGTGGCACATGGACAGCGATTGGCAGAGCCTGCGCGACTACACCCCCTGGGTGCGCCGCCTGCCCAGCGAATACCTGAAGTCGAACATCAGGTTTGGCTCACAGCCCTTCCCCAACCTGCCGGAAGAGGAAGACATGGAAACCTTCCTGCGATGGCTGGAGGCGGACCAGACACTCGTGTTTGCCAGCGACTACCCCCATTGGGACTGGGACGAGCCGGCAACGTTTCTGCTGGGTGAAGCCCCCGCACTAAGAGACCGTGTCCTCTACCGGAATGCGGCGGAGATGTACGGACTCGATCTTGAAGACTGAGCATCAGTTGCGCCGGGCCGTCGTGGGCGTCCCGGACGACATCCCGCCCGGCAGCCGCAAAATTGTGCAGGTGGCCGGGCGGGAGATTGGAATCTTCCACCTGGACGGCGAGTTCCTGGCACTGCTCAACGTATGTCCCCACCGGGGAGCTCCGCTCTGCACGGGACGCCTGCGGCCGTCAATCGAGATGGGCGACCCCGAGTTCGTCTATTCCGAATCCATTGATGTCCTGAAGTGCCCGTGGCACCAGTGGGAGTTCGACATCCGGACAGGCGAAGCCCTGCACGGCGACTCGGCGGTCAGGACCTATCGCACCGCGGTGGAAGGCGACGAACTGGTTGTCTACTTCTGACCGATCCGGGGCTGGCGAAACCGCAGGCAATCCGTGCATGCCGGCATTGATGGACGGTGCCAACAGGTTCAGCCGTCTGTCATCGAGGATTCACCGGAAGGCAGCTCGACCAAATCGGAACCTCCCTGCCGAATCCGTTCCACCACGCCGCGCGCCTCAAGATCCAACTTGACGGTGATCGCGTACCACGCGATCGATCCCGGGAAGGAGGCGCCGAGCCGCGCTTCGACTCGTTCCGCCAACTGCATGAACTTGCACGGACCATCCGTCTTCAGTACCGCGAGGATGGCCTCTCGAATCGGGTTGTACTTGGCGCGGTCTATGCGCACTACCTTTTTGCCTTGGGGATGCAGACACTGAATCTTGAATCTTGTCTGCCATGTCGGTTGGTCTCCGTGCAAATCGGCGGTTGACCCCTGACTCGGCCCGATCAATCCGCTGGGGTCTGTCCCCAGCCGCCAATCCTCTGGTCCAGGAACTCGGCCAGGTGCAGGGCCTGGTGATCCGTGAAGTGGCTAATCTGCTCCCGGCAGCTGAAGCCGCTGGCCACCAGGCTGCCGCCGGCAGGCATCTCCCGTATCGCCGGAAACAGCCGATCCTCGCCAACCGCCTGGCTCACTTCATAGTGGTGGTCCAGGTACCCGAACTCCCCCGCCATGCCACAACAGCCGCTGGGAATCACGCTCGTGTTGAACCCTAGGCTGTTGAGCAGGTCGGCGGTCGGGTTGCCCGGAACCAGGGCGCGTTGGTGACAGTGGTTGTGCAGCCACACGTTTGTTGATGAGGCATCCAGGTCCAGCGGTTCCACCCCCGACTCCACCAGAAACTCCTCAAGCGTTCGGCTGTTGCTGGCCACCGTCGTAGCCAAACCCCTGTCGGTTGCCAGGTCGGGAAACTCGTCCCGCAGCGTCAGAATGCAGCTTGGTTCAAGGCCGACAATGGTGCGACCGCGCCCAATCGGCTCTATCAACTCCCGGCAGAGTTGATCGGCTCCGGCGCGTGCCTTGCGTAATTGGCCCCCCGTAATCAAGGGCCTTCCACAGCAACCTGTGTCGTAAAGGATCTCCACGTCGTGACCCAGCTTGGCGAGCACACTGCCGGCGGCCTTTGCCACTTCGGGCTGAAAGAACCGCGACCACGTATCCACCCAGAGGGTGACCGCGCGACCCTGGGAATCCGCAAGGTTCCGCGCATGCGGAGCAGGCTCCAGCGGGGACTGGCGGAAGGCGGGGAATCTGCGTTCCGGGTGCATGCCCAGTTGGCGCATGCCCCATCGGCCCAGAGGCGAACGCGCCATCGCGTTCAACGCGGGAAACAGCCATCCCGCCTGCGAACTCGACAGGCGCAGCGCGCCGGGCATGAGGCCCATCAGGCGCGTGAACAGGGACATCCCGTTGTGGTCGTTGTAGGCCTGCAGGTATTCGACCTTGATCCGGGCCATGTCCACCGACGACGGACATTCGGTCTTGCAGGCCTTGCACCCCAGGCACAGGTCCATGACCTCGTACATGTCCTTGGTCCACAGCTCTTCCCTGGGGATGCGGCCGGCCATGGCATTGCGCAGGGAATTCGCGCGGCCGCGCGTGGAGTGCTTTTCCTCCCGTGTGGCCATGAAGCTGGGACACATGGTGCCCACGTCGATCTTTCGGCAAACGCCGGCCCCGTTGCACATTTCGACACTGCCGTCGAACCCGTGGTCCGTGGTCCAGTCGAAGACCGTGGACCAGCCCTGGGCCTTGTAGTCGGCGCCGAACCGCAGGTTCTCAATCGGGGTCTGTGCGTCCACGATCTTGCCCGGATTGAGTCGACCGCCCGGGTCGAACAGGTGCTTGACTTGCTGCAGGGCACCGTACAGGGGCGTGGTGAACAGTGACCGGTTGTAGTAGCTGCGGGCCAGGCCATCCCCGTGTTCGCCGCTCATGACGCCGTTGCACCGTCTGGCAAGTTCGAGGCTGTGCTCGCCGGCCAGCTTCAGGTTTTCGGCGCCGCGGGCCGTGTGGAGGTTGATGAGGGGTCTGACGTGGAGACAACCGGCCGAGGCATGCGCGTAGACGGCCGTGGAAGGTACGTCCGGCAATCCCTCACAGTAGTCGAGGATGCCGGCCATATAGTCGGCCAGGTGCTCCACTGGCACGCTCACATCCTCGATGCCAGGGAACGGTTTGTGCTGGCCGCGCTGCCCCATCAGAAGGTTGAGACTGCTCTTGCGCAAATCCCACACCTTGGCCTGGGCCGCCGGGTCCTCGACTATGGTCACGGCTCCTTTCCATCCCCGTCGCTGCATGTAATCGCGCAACCGGTCGGCCTTGAGACGCACTTCCCGTTCATCCTCGCCGTAGAACTCGGTTAGGAGTACCGCCGCGGGGTCGCCTTCAATGAAGAACAGATTCCGGCCTCCGGTCAGCTTGGCCCTCGCCAAATCCATCAGTTGGCGATCCAGCAATTCGGAGGCGCTGGGTTCCATGGCCAGTACGTCCACCACGGCACTGCACGCCTCGACCACTGATTCGAAGTGGAACACTAGCAGTCCGGTGTGTGCGGGCACGGGCACCAGCTTGGTTTGTACCTCGGTTACGACCCCGAGGGTGCCCTCGCTGCCAACCATCAGATTGCTCAAATTGAGCCGGTGGTCCGTGCGGTCCCGCACCGAGGCCGGCACCAGCGGCGAGTCGAGGTACAACTGGCGGGTCAGGGAACCGTCAACCAGCGGCGGCAGCAACCGGTCGAGGGCGTAGCCGCTGGCTCGGCGCCAGTGGCGCGGCCAGTCGGTGAGGATGTCTTCCTGGTGATCGAGCACCAGTTTGGTCAATCCCGAATAAATCCGGCCTTCGAGACTGTCCAGTTCGCCCTTGCGCCGCGCCGCGTCCACATCCAGCGGCCGGAAGCGGGTAAACGTTCCGTCCGACAGGTAAACGCCCGTCTCGGTCACGTTGTCGATCATCATCCCGTACAGGATGCTGTGGCTACCGGCGGAATTGTTGCCCACGCAGCCGCCAATGGTGGCGCGGTTGGCGCTGGCCGGATCGGGGCCGATCATCAACCCGTGCTTCCTGAGCTTCAGGTTCATGCTCTGCAGGTTCATGCCCGGCTGAACCCGGAGGGATTGCTCCTCGACATTGACCTCGAGCACATCCTGCATGTAGCGGCTGAAATCCAGTACCACGGCCGTGCCCACGGCTTGGCCCGCCAGGGAGGATCCGCCGCCGCGGGGCAACACCGGGAAACCGTATCGGTTGGCGTGTTCCAGAACGCACTGGACATCGTCCGCGGTTCTGGGCAGCACCACGCCGAGCGGCATGATCTGATAGACCGACGCGTCGGTGCTGTACAACATGCGGCTGTATTGATCAAACCGTACGTCGCCGTCGATTTGGCCCGCCATCGAGTCGGCGGCATCCGCCAGCTTTTCCGCTTCGCCTTGTGGCTCGGGTTCAAGCGCAATAGTCTTGGGAGGGAAGTTCTGCACTGATTCGGACCGATCCTTTGGTAATGTGAGGGCTCTATCGGCGAGTTCCGACAACGAAGGGCAGGTAGCACATGTCAGACCAGAACGATTCGCAGGTTGTTGTCTACAGCACCACCTGGTGCCCGGACTGCATCATGGCCAAGAAGGTTCTCGATTCGATGAAGGTGGAATTTACCGACATCAACATCGAGCAGGACCCCGACGCGGTCGAAACCGTCCTGTCGATTAACAACGGCAGCCGATCCGTACCCACCATCGTGTTCACGGACGGATCGACCCTGACCGAACCCAGCGTGGTGGTCCTGCGCAAACGCATCGAGGAACTCAACCTGGCCGGTTAGGCCGCATCCAGTGCCTGGCGGAAGTCCGCCAGCAAATCGTCCGTGTCCTCAATTCCGCAGGCAACGCGAATTAGCCCCTTGCCGATGCCGATGGCCTTCCGTTCGGCGGCTGTCTGATCAAAGTGGGACAACAGCCACGGCTGGTGCACGAGCGTCTCGGTGGCTCCCAGGCTCCCGCCCAGCATGGCCAACTGCAACCGGTCGTTGACGGCCGCCGCCGTTTCGTGGTTCCCCAGATCGAAGCTCACAACGCCGCCGAATCCCTCCATGAACCGGGCCGCGGTCAAGTGTTGAGGGTGCGACTCGAGGCCTGCGTACCAGACCCTGCCGACTTTGGGGTGGCACTCCAGCATCTCCGCCAAGGCTTGCGCGTTGGCGTTGTGTCTTGCCATGCGCAGGCCAAATGTCTTCAAGCCGCGGATTACGCTGTAGGCCGTGTGGCTGTCCACCACGCACCCCAGCTGGGTTTGAACCCCGCGGAGACCTGCGATTTCCCATAGGTCGCCGGTGATGGAACCGGCCATCAGGTCGTTGTGGCCGGCCAGGTACTTCGTCACGCTGTGGACGACGAAGTTGATGCCGTGGACCAGCGGTTTGCAGTTGTAAGGCGTGGCGAACGTGCTGTCCACAATGGTGACCGCGTCACAGCGCCTGCCAATCCGGGCCAGGTGTTCAAGATCGGTGCAGTAGTTGAAGGGGTTCGACGGGGACTCGACCAGGATTGCGGTGGTATCCGAGCGCACCGCATGTTCCAGCGCATCCGGGCAGCCGGTCTCAACGAGCGATACCTCCACGCCGAACCGCGTCAGCAGTTCGCAGGCGAACTGGCAGGTGACCCGGTACAGGCTGTCGCTGAGCACCAGGTGGTCGCCTGCCTTCAGCACGTACAGCAGCAATCCGTTCACGGCCGCCATGCCGCTGGATGTCAGGATGGTATCGACGTCCAGGTCCGTGCCGGCCGCTTCCAAGTTCGTGAGCTTGCATTCGGCCGCCCGGCGCGTCGGGTTCGTATTTCGGGCGTAGTCGGGCCGTTCGCTGCCTGCCCGGTGCCGTTCCTCCACAAACTCCGCCATTTCCGCCGTGGACGCGAACGGAAACATGACCCCGGTCACGATGGGTTCCGTGACACTGAGGGACGATCGCCTGCGCGGTTCGCCTCCATGCACGCTGCGCGTGGATGGTCCTGGCCCTGGTACGCTGGAGCGTTGGCTGGTCACGGGTTGGATCTAAACTGCGTCTGGTTTCAGGGATGGTCACACAGGCGGGTGCGGCCACAGGCGGCACCAAGTCTACCGTAGCGTCGGCGATCGGGAAGGGCGTTTACCCGACCTGCGCTTGCGATTGGACTGGACCGGCCACTATACTTATCGCTGTGCGGCACGCACCGGTGCCGCGTTACGAACAGCCAAGGGCTGCCAATCCCCATGGGAGCCTGTATAAGCCACCTGTTGCCTGCCGATGCCTGTGGCATCCTACGGGTCATGGACAGGAGCCACCGTCTTTCCCGGTTTGGAGCACGCGTGCCTCGCGCCTCCCATCCACGGCAGGCCCTGAATCGGTCGGGAAGCCCTTGACGATGGCTGAGAAGGTCACGCGCAGCCTGCACAGCCAGGGGCTGAACCGGGACAAGTACGACCGTCTGGCGCGGATCGCCATCCTGTGCGGCAAGGTGCGGACGGATGCTTGGCGACAGTGCAGCGGGGTGTCCACCGCACCGCAGTCCCCCTACGACATCCGCGATGCCTGGATGGCCGAAGGCTACGCTTGGCACGGGCTGCCGGCGCGTCTAGGCAAGGCCGCGCTGGCCGACACCCTGGGCGACATCGCGGCGGCGCGGGAGGCGGCCAAGGTGCCGGTCAAGCGCGCCGTGCGGCACCGCACGCGGGGCGACAAGGCCGAACGCCAACGTCTGTACTCTCTGCTCAAGGGCAACCGCTGGACCGAGGACCCGTTCCTACACCGGCAGATGCGGAAACAGTGGCGGGGCGGCCGGTCGCACGCGACCAACCAGATCGTGGCCGACGCGGGCTCCTACACCACAAAGGTCTGGCACGGACGGGCCTGGATCCATCTGCAGAGCCTGGAGCGCGGCCAACGCATCGCCATCCCGCTCAAGGGCACACACCTGCCTTCCGGCACCCTCCGCATCCTCCTGCAGGCCAACGGCCAGGTGGAAGTCCACCACGCCGTGGACGAGACTCAGGTGTGCAGCACGCGTCCCTGCGGGGAGGCCACCGTGGGTGTGGACAAGGGCTACACCGAAGCCTACACCGACAGCGACGCGGAGCGCCACGGCGAGGGGTTGGGCGACCTGTTGTCCGCCGAGAGCGACCAGCGCAAGGTCAAGGGAACGCGGCGCAACCAGCTCCGGGCAGTCGAGCAGAAGCACCGGGCCAAGGGCCACACCCGCAAGGCCGACAACATCCGGCAGCACAACCTCGGCCACCAAAAGTGGAACCGGCGGCGGACGCTGCACCACAAACAGGTGCGCGACCATCTCTGCCAGGCGGCCCACGCCGTCGTGGACAAGGCCGGCACCATTGCCTGCGAGGACCTGTCCGCGCCCATGAAGTCCGCCAAGTACCGCCACAAGGACACCACCCGTCGTTTGAACGGCTGGGTCAAGGGCGTCATGGCGGACACCCTCACTTCGATATCTCGACGCAGAGGTTCTGCGTTGGCCTTGGTCAATCCGGCCTACACATCGCAAATCGACTCCCGGACGGGCCTGTTGCAGGGCATACGTCGCTGGGACCGGTTTTACTGTTGCGACGGGGTTGTGTTGGACGCGGACACCAATGCCGCCTGCAACATTCTGGCGAGGCTGTACGACGAGGAGATTGCGTTGTACATGCCTTATAGGGACGTGCGTGCCCTGCTCGCGGAACGAACCAGGCAGTCGGTGGGGACTGCTCCACCCGGACTCGAGTTGCGGGGGCTTGCAACGCCGTCCCCATCAACCGAGAGCGAATTACCCAGAACCCACAAGGTTTGAGGAACAGATGCAAGCGGTCGGTACATTCGACGACAGCGGGCGCGAACCCTATCCCGAGGGTCTATACGACACCGTGGGCCTTGCCGAGTACGTTCCGACGATGGCGGATATCGGGCCTGACGAAGTCGCGTTCTTCAGTGAGAATGGGTATCTGGCGGTCGAGCAGTGGCTGTCCCCGTCCCGGTTGGATACGGCCTTGGACGCGCTCATGTCGCTGCTCGACGGCGCAAACCCCGATTTCAAGGGCGTGGTCTACGAAAAAATTGCCCGGGACCATGACCTGGCCGGGATGCCGGCAACGCGCAAGCAGGACTTCGTGCGCAAGTTCTGGCGCTTCGTGGAGTTCCATCCCAGCCTGATGGAGCTGGCCCTCGATCCCGAGCTGTTCGGGGTGGTCAAGTCCCTGATTGGCGAAACGCCACTTCTTTTTCAGGACATGGCATTGCTGAAGCCGCCGCGTATCGGCCGCGAAAAACCTTGGCACCAAGACCACGCGTACTTCAACTACGACTTGGACACCCGCGTGGCAGGGGTCTGGATCGCCTTGGACGAAGCCACCGAGGACAACGGCTGCATGGTGATTGTGCCCGGTTCCCACAGGAAGGGACCGGTCATCCACTTCAGGCGGCGCGACTGGCAGATCTGCGATACCGATGCCCGCCAGGATCCTCCGGTGGCCGTGCCCTTGCCACCAGGCGGGGCCCTGTTCTTCGCAAGCATGCTCCACCACGGGACTCCGACCAACCGATCGGATTCGCGACGGCGAGCCATTCAGTTCCATTACTGTCCGGAGAGTGCTCGCAAACAGGCGCACGAAAAGCGGCTGCAGGTTTTTGGTGCCGAGGGCAAGGATGTAACCTGCTGAAAGGTGCAGCCGATTGCCGCACGATCCCCGGTTCGGAGTTCGCCGTCCCGATCTGTTGAGCACGAATTGGGCACGGCAGCACTCTATCCTCATCCTTTGGTATCGGATCCGGGTCCCGGTCTCGACAGGGTGTGCGCTCGCAGGACGATCAGTGTCGCGCGGGCTCCCAAAGGGTTTCGGATTGATGTTGTGTCTGGTTGGCCAGGCGCGCCCACATGAACAGGGCGTCCGACAGGCGGTTCAGGTAGCACAGGCAAGTCTCGCGGACCGGACTCTCGCTGTCGAGTGTCACAAGTCGGCGTTCTGCCCGGCGACAGACGGTGCGTGCCAGGTGCAGGTTGGCCCCGGCGACCGACCCGCCCGGGAGAATGAAGTTCCGCAAGGGCCCAGCCGGGATGCAATGCGATCGATCGACTCTTCAAGCCGCAGCACGTCTTCGTCCCGAACCAACGGCACCCCCGGTGATTGTTCCGATGGTTGGCCGAAGCTGAGTTCTGCGCCCAAATTGAAGAGTTCGTTCTGGACCCGGCGTACCGGTTGCACCAATTCGGTCGGCAGACCCGAGGCCGCGGCCACCCCCAAGGCTGCGTTCAGTTCGTCCAGTTCCCCCAGCAACTCGGTTCTGGGACTGTCCTTGGGCACGCGCAGGCCGTCGCTTAGTTGAGTCCGGCCGCTGTCACCGGACTTCGTATAGATGGATGTCAATCTGGGCATTTTGTCGGACCAATCCGCATCTGGCAACCGCGCCCGGGGCACGCCAAGGCCTTCCACCGTTGAACAACCCACTATAATCGACGTTCATATGGAACGTCTCCCACCGGAATGGTGAGTGCAGTTTGAGTGCCAAACGCAGCCGATACCTTGTTTACAGCCTAATCTTGGTGGCAGCCATTGCCCTACTGTTCAATCTGTCCGTTCGCATGCGCGGAACCACGGACGAACTGCCGCTCAGCACGCTGGCCAGCCAGATCAGCCAGGGCGCGATTGAACAGGTTGTAATCAGGGGTGACCAGATCAAGGTGGTCACCCGCCTGGAAGGCCAGTCGCGAATCAGTCGCAAGGAATCGGGCATCGCCCTTTCCGAAGCCCTGAACATCCTCGGCGTGTCGCCTGCGGACCTGCAGGATGTCACGTTCATCTCCGACGTGCCCAGTTCCGCCGGTCGGTGGCTCGGGCTTGTCTTCAATCTGTTGCCGGTCATCTTCATCGGCGGACTGTTTCTCCTGATCATGCGGCAAAGCCAAGGCGCGAACTCCCAGGCCATGATGTTCGGCAAGAGCAAGGCGCGCATGGTGATGGGCGAGACCATCCCCTTTAACTTCCAGGCCGTGGCCGGCAGCGACGAGGCCAAGGAGGAGTTGCAGGAGGTGGTGGAGTTTCTCCAGGAACCGCAGAAGTTCATTGAACTGGGCGCTCGCATTCCGGCCGGGGTCCTGCTTGTGGGGCCTCCGGGTACCGGGAAGACACTTATGGCCAAGGCCGCCGCCGGCGAAGCCAACGTGCCGTTCTTCACCATCTCCGGTTCCGAATTCGTCGAGATGTTTGTCGGGGTTGGTGCGAGCCGAGTCCGCGACTTGTTCGAACAGGCCCGCAAGGCCAGCCCCTGCATCATCTTCATCGACGAAATTGATGCCGTTGGCCGCTACCGCGGCACCGGGCTGGGAGGCTCCCACGACGAACGGGAACAGACCCTCAACCAGATCCTGGTCGAGATGGACGGGTTCGATACGGACACCAGCGTCATCATGATTGCGGCCACCAATCGGCCCGATATTCTGGACCCGGCCCTGTTGCGTCCGGGCCGCTTCGACCGGCGCGTGGTCATGGACCGCCCCGATATCAAGGGCCGCAAGTCCATACTTGACGTGCACATCCGGGGCAAGCCCGTAAGCCCGGACATCGATCTGGCCGCGATTGCACGGCAAAGCCCGGGACTGGTCGGCGCCGACCTCGAAAACGTGGTGAACGAGAGTGCAATTTTGGCGGCCCGGGCCGGGCGCGACGCCATTACCATGGCCGACTTGCAGGAAGCATTGGAGCGCGTCGCCCTGGGCGGTCCCCAGCGCCGCAGCCGGATTATCACGGACGAGGAGAAGCGGATCGTTGCCTATCACGAGGCGGGCCATGCGCTTGTAGCCAGGCTCAGCGAACACGCCGATCCCGTGCACCTGATCACCATCATGGCCCGGGGCATGGCCGGCGGGTACACGATGATGGTGCCCGAAAACGACCGGTTTCTCGTGCCCCGCAGTTGGTTCCTCAGCCAGTTGGACGTGAGTTTGGGAGGCCGTGTTGCCGAGGAAATCGAATTCGGCAGCATAACCAACGGCGCATCCGGTGACATCCAGCAACTGACGGCCATGGTTCGGGCGATGGTTACGCGATATGCGATGACCGACGACATGGGCCAGGTTCAATATGGTCAGCAGCAGGAACTTGTGTTCCTGGGCAGGGACATGGCCGAACAGCGCAGTTATAGTGCAGCCACCGGCGAGACGATTGATGGCAGGATCCGCGCCATTGTCCAAGAGTCCCATGCCAGGGTGGCCGAGTTGCTGAAGAAGCACAAGGAGCAGCTTGACGCCGTTGCCTCGGCGTTGCTGACCCACGAAACCCTCAACAGGGAAGAGTTTGAAATCGTCTTCAGCGGCGAGGCACTTCCGGAACCCGACTTGGAGGCCACGACTTAGGTCCGGCCTCAGGCGTGCAGCCGTCCACTCCCCGACCTTCGATGTTGCAGACAGGCCTGTACGACCTGCACGTTGCGTTGCAGGCCCGCATGGTCGCCTTCTCAGGGTGGTCGATGCCCGTGCAGTATGCGGCGGGTCCCATCACGGAGCACATGGCCGTCCGCAGGGTGGGCGGGTTGTTTGATGTCTCCCACATGGCGCGGTTCGAATTGCGCGGTTCCGGGGTTGCCGACTTCCTGCTGCGCGTTCTGACCCGCAGTGTGGCGCGGCGCAAACCAGGCGACGCAGTCTACAGTCTGATGACCTACAGCGACGGGACGGTGATCGACGACCTGATCGCGGTTGGGAAGGAGGACGGCTGGTTGCTGGTGGCCAACGCCGTCAACCGGAACAAGGATCTGGAATGGTTGCGGCAACAGGCCACCGGGCAGGACGTCGACATCGTTGATGTCACGGAACAAACCTCGATGCTTGCGATTCAGGGTCCGGATGCAGTGCGGTTGGTGTCGTCTGTCCTGGGGATCGATGCGGGCAGCCTGCGCCGGTTCAAGGCCCGGACCGCAATCTGGGAATCGAAACCGGTTCTCACAACGCGGACCGGCTATACCGGGGAGGACGGGTTTGAACTGGTACTTCCTCGCACAGAGGGAGGCAGCCTGTTTCAACACTTGCTGGAGGCGGGGCGCCCGCGAGGTTGGTTGCCCTGCGGACTGGCGGCACGGGACTCCCTCAGGCTGGAGGCCTGCCTGCCGCTCTACGGGCATGAAATCAGCCAGAACATCAACCCGTTGGAGGCGGACCTGGCATGGGCGGTGTCCTTCCGCAATCCCAGGTTCATCGGCCGGGATGCGTTGCTCAAGGCTTGGCTCGAACCACCAACGCGCAGGCTGTGTGCCTTTCGCATGGAGGACAAAGGCGTGCCGCGCGCCGGTTACGCCGTTTATGATCAGGATCGGCGGATCGGCACGGTTACATCCGGAAACAAGAGTCCGACCCTTGATCAATTCATAGGCATGGCGCTGTGTGATGCCTCGGCAACCGAAATGGAACGGTTTACGGTGGAAATTCGAGGTCGGCGCCTGTCCGCGTTGGTAGTGCCCAAGCCTTTCTACTCCCGGCCTGCCTAGGCGGGTCGGCAACTGGAATCCCAGCAATCGCATCAACTCATCATGACCGGTTTTGCAGTCCCCTCCGATTTGCTGTTTGCATCCACGCACGAGTGGTGCGACCAGCAGGACGATGTTGTTACGGTCGGCATCACCGACTACGCCCAGGATCAGCTCAGCGACGTCGTGTTTGTCGAATTGCCCGAGGTGGGCGAGGACTTCGAAACCGGGCAGACCATGGCCACGGTCGAGTCGGTGAAGGCCGCGGCGGACATCTACGCGCCCATGGCGGGCAGAGTGACCGAAGTCAACGGGACCCTGTTGGACAACCCTGAGGAGATTAACTCCGATCCCTATGGCAGCTGGTTTCTCAGGCTGGAGGTTGTGCCCGGCACAGCCAATCCGGACCTTTTGGATGCAGCCGGGTACCGGAATCTGACCGAGGGCTAGGGGCAATACTGTCTATTTAGAATGAAAATGTGTATCATGACGGGGTCTGTCCCTCCCTTCCGGAGTTGTCCCCATGGCGCGCACCGCAGCCACCCTGCCGGGCGGACCCCGGCTGTCGGATCACCTGAG
>MPMO01000105.1 GCA_002238555.1 Caldilineaceae bacterium bin34 | reverse complement strand
GACCATCGTGGACGGCAAGCTGTACCTCAACTACAGCCTGGGAGTGCGGGAGCAGTGGTCCCAGGACATCCCCGGCAACGTCGCCAAGGCCGACGTCAACTGGCCCAAGCTCCTGGCGGGCAACTAGAAGTTCCGCGGCCAGGCTGCTGATGAACCTGGGCCTAAGTCTGCTGAGGCACAGCAAACTGGACCAAGACGGAAATGTCCGCGTCCCGGTGAGGGGGTTCAGTCCGGACGCGTCCAGCGACCTCGATAGGGCTTGGGAGAAAATGGACGAGGATGCCCGGTTCCGCCAGTTGCATCCCGGCCCGGTACAGGCTTCCATTGAAGAAGCCATCCGCAAACGCAGGTTGCAGAGGGGCGATGGTAGGCGATTCATGCGTCGCCGAGAGGCACACGGATCTGGTGAAGGACCGGCAGACCTACCTCTACAGGAGGCACCATACCATGCGGTTGGAAGACGTTGTAACTTTCTGGAAGCAGCAAAATCGGCCAATTAGGGATGTCTGGATTCATCCTGCCGACGCGGAGTTGCTGTTCAACAAGCCTCATTCTTTCAACCTCGACTTCCCTGCCGGCCCCTATGTGGGAGACATTCTCCAAGCACCCGTCGTCATCCTGGGGGCCAATGCAGGCTATTCATCGAATACGGCCCGTGAATTCCAGGGGCGGGACTCGATCCGCAAATATCTGGCTCGAACGGCGTCGCCTTCAGACCACGATTGGACAGGCACCGGACGCCCATATTACGAAGAGAGGAATTACGGAAGGCTCTTGTTCGATGGCCGCGCGGTCCTGATAAACGCCTGCGCGTACAGAAGTCCGAGGATCAGCAGTGAACGCGACAACCAGGAGATAGTGAAGCACTTGCCATCCGTGAAATACACGCGGTGCTGGTTGTTGGAATGCGTGATTCCGCTTGCGGAAATGGGGAAGCGGTTCGTCGTCGCGAAGCGAGGTGGGCTTTGGCGGTTGCCGAAAAAACTGCGCGAGGCGAACGGCGTAGTGTTCGATCCAGCTCCAATATCGCCTGATATCACCAGGGGCCCGATGATGGCGGTCGAGGACTTTCTATCGCGAATTTCCTACCCGTGGAGTTGACCCGTCTATGCGGAGCTTCGCAGTCCAGCCACCGGGGTGCAGATAACCTCAGGTTTTCGCAGCCGTGACGGATTCAATCTTCTGCGTGTAGGTGTTGGTCTCACTTGCCGTTATCAACAGGCATTCGCGGGCGCGTGTCATCGCGACATATAGCAGGCGGGTTTCGTCGGCGACGTTCTCCGGCTCAGCCCGTAGTTGTCCCAAGCCGACGAGAATCACGCGCGAAAATTCCAGCCCCTTGCTGCTGTGCCGTGTCAGCACCACCACCTCATCGCCCTGTGGATTGTAGCGTTTCCTCCTTGCGGACGTGTGGAGCAACTGGATGGGAATGTCTCGCTGCTCGAACTTCTGCGCCACGGCTTCGCCCATCCAGCGCGCGTCGTAAATGATCGCCACTTCTCGCAACGGCACACCATCGTCGTGCCACTTTGCAACGCAGTCGGCAGCGAAACTGGCTTCCTCTGCGAACGAATCCAATTGCTTGAATATCGGCATGGGACCGTCCACCCCCGCAGGTTCCGGCTTGATCAACGGCACGTGGTCGTCGCCGGAGCTCTTCTCCTGAAGCAACTCCTTGGCGAACTCGTAGGCGAAATTCAGGATTTGGCGCGTGTTGCGGTAGTTGAGCTTGAGAATCTTCGTGCGGCCGCGCGCCTGCACGCCCACGCTCGACAAGGAGAAACCCAGGCCGCTTCGGCGGTAGATGGACTGGGCGTCATCGTACAACAGCAACAGCGAGTTCGTGTTCCAGTCAACCATCCGGACGACGAGTCGTAGCCAGTTTTCTTCGAAATCGTGGCCCTCGTCGATCAATAACGCCCCGTATTGCCCGCAAGGGATCTGTCCCTTCTCGACGCCGGCAATCACGCCGTCCACCTGCCGTTCCCAAACTGGCTTATCGCCTTCAGCGATGTCCACTTGATGGGTTCTCAGTTGTTCTCCGCACCAGTCGTGAAAATGGCGGACATGCACCTTGTCGGCGATGCCCTTGCTGTGCATGTGACTCCTGAGCTTCGCCGCCAGGGTGATGTTGAAACATAGGACGAGAATCGGCTTGTTGAGCAATGCCGCCAGAACCTCGGAGCGGAACTCCAGAATCAGGGTCTTCCCGGACCCCGCCACGCCGTGAATGACGCGATGCCCGTCGCCGAGGCCCCGGGCCAGTTGTTCCTGATGGATGTCCATCACCTTGACGACATCCGGGACGGAAACCTGTCCAGGCGCCTTCTGCCGCGGGAAAAGCTCCAGGTTGTCGATGCGGATTTCCGGGTACAGGTGCCAGCGGATGCGGTTCAGATCGGGCAGGGTCAGCGGCTTTTTGAATCGGTACTCGAACATGCCCCAAAGGCGTTCCTGGAATTCTCCCGGATCGGTGTCCTGCAGCATCTCGTCCTGGCAGGTCAGCAGGCGACCTGGCAGCACCTTTTCGGATAGGTCATCCGGCCCGACGGACTGGATCTGCTTGCGGGTGATGTTCGTCAGTACCACGCCATACCCATAAGGGCAGATCAACTTCCCCTTGTACTGGCCCTGTTTCTCCTTCAAATGCGGATCGCATTGGAGCATGTCTATGGCATGCAAGGCGCCTTCGCGCGCCTGTTTGACCGGATTAGCCGTGGCTTTCAAGCCGCTGGCGGTCTTCAGTTCAACTCTGTCGTGGTCGATGCGGTTGATCGAGCTCAGCTTCCAGTCCTTGACTTCCAAGAACAGCAAGCCGGACTGGGGATGCACGAGGATGAAATCCGGATAACGCCGCCGCTTTCCCACCGGTACGTTGTAGAAGCACAACCAGTTATCGTCGAGCAGAGACTCCAAGCGATGCGCCAAGCGCTGTTCGCCGGGGGTAGCTTTCGCGTTGCCCAGTCTGAGATTTGGGATAATGATCGCCATGGAATGGAGTTACTTCGCTTTCGTTGACAGTTCAAGGCGGTCGCCATCGACGTTGAAGAATGCGGCAGGCGCCGGAAGCATCGCCTTCTCCGTCAACGAGGGAACCGCTCAGCCCCAGGGGGTGGTCATAGACATTGGTACTGGCGGATCGGGAAGGCCCTGAGGCCAATGCCACCGTCTCGGCCGTCACGGCGCCTAGTTCCCGGGCGAGCGCCGCCGCACGAAGATGCGGGCACTTTGCCGATTTGCCCAACGCCCCCGCAGCTCATTCTGCATCGTTGATTCTTGCCGATTGAAATGTGTACCGGCATGCGGTACAGAAAACCATGATCCGAAGCTTTCGTCATCGAGGGCTCAAGCGGATGTATGAGCGCGGGGATGTGAGCAGGGTGGGGTCCGATCTTTCGGACCGTGTCGCCCTGGCGCTGGCCGATCTCGACGATGCCCGCAAGCCTTCGGATCTCGACCTGACCGACTACCACTAATGGGAGGCATGAGCATGGCAATGATCGATCCTCCGCATCCCGGACGCAGCGTACGCGAGAACTGCCTGGAACCGCTCGGTTTGAGCGTAACCGAAGCAGCGCGGGTGCTGGGCGTAGCCCGTCACACCTTGTCCCGGGTTCTCAACGGCCACTCGGCGATCTCTCCGGAGATGGCGCTCCGGCTGGAGAAGGCGGGCTGGTCGAATGCCGAGTTCTGGCTGCGGCGCCAGACTACCTACGATCTCGTGCAGGCGCGCAAGCACCAGGACCGGATACAGGTCCAGCGAT
>MPMO01000034.1 GCA_002238555.1 Caldilineaceae bacterium bin34 | reverse complement strand
GGTCCGGGGCCTGCTCACGCATGTTGCGGCCAAGATGACGAGCCATGCCCTCAAGCTCCTGCTCCGCCGTCAGGTCGGGATTGACATCCGGACTTTCACCGTGGCCCCGTAATTCCACATTAGGCGTGGTACGGTTTGGTATATCATTGAAACTACGAAATCATCCTGGTAGGTTCTGTTGCAGGCCGGTGCCCCGGCACCGTCGTTGTCAACCTGCGTTCCACTCCCCCTGCGACTGGCATTCGGAACCTGTTGATCAGGTCGCGAGGGAACTCATGAAAGTCATGTACAAATTGCGCCGGTTGGGCCGCCTGCTGAGCGCGGCGATTCTCCTGCTGGCTGTGGCCGCGGCACCGGCGGCGGCCCTGAACAAGATCCACGTGGTCCAAAGAGGCGAGACGCTGTCGTCCATCGCCCGCCGCTACGACATCCCCATCTCCGTCCTGGCCGCCAAGAACGGGATCGACAACAGCGACTACATCTTTGTGGGCCAACGGGTGGTGGTCCCCGCCTCCGAGACCGCCCTGAGCCCGTCCCTGGGCATCCACACGGTCCGCGTCGGCGACTCCCTGATCGACATTGCAGCCCTCTACGGGGTTCCGCTGGAGAAGATCCTGTTCTTCAACGGGATGGACTCGCCGTCCGCGCTTTGGGTCGGCCAGCCGGTCCTGGTACCGGTTCCCGCCACCCCCGGGCCACCGCCTTCAGCGGCCGCTCCGGCACCGATCGTGGTGGACCCCAACGCCACGTCGCACCAGGTGCGGCAAGGGGACACGCTCTATTCCATTTCGCGCGCCTATAGCGTGGACATCCAGACCCTGGCCACCCACAACCGCCTGCAGGATGTCGGACGGTTGTTTGTGGGCCAGACCCTGTCGCTGCCCAGAAATCCTCCCACGGCCCCGGCGGTCGGCACGTCCCATTCCTTGCCTCTGTCCTCCTCGGTCATCCACACGGTGACCCTGGGCGATTCGCTGAACTCGATTGCGAACCGGTACAAGGTGACCGTCAGGGATGTCATGCTGCTCAACGGCCTGGACCACGCATCCTTGATCTGGGTGGGACAAAACCTGACCTTGCCCCGGCGGGCCGACGGATCCGAGCCGCTGATTGTGCCGGCTGCGGTACCGCAGCCGACCGCGGGCCATGAGCCGCCCCTGCCCGAGGTCGAGCCGATCCCGGACCAGGCAGGCCTGCCCCAGATTCCGGCCAGCTTTGTCCACATCGTCAAGCGGGGCGAGACCCTGGCGGACATCGCCCGGCGCTTCAAGGCCACCGCCCTTCAGGTGAGCGACTACAACGGCCTGGCTTCGCGCGATCTGATCGTGCCCGGCCAGCGGCTGCTCATCCCGCGCCGGCCGGCGCAGGCACAGGGCTACATGGGCAAGCGCTGGGTTGAGATCGACCTGTCGTCCCAAACCCTGACCGCCTGGGACGACGAGGACCTCTACTTGCACGTGAAGATTAGCAGCGGCCTCGTGCAGTACCCGACCCCGGTCGGCCACTACAACGTGTGGCACATGAACGAAAGCCAGACCATGAGCGGTCCGGGATACAGCCTGCCCAACGTGAAGTTCAACATGTACTTCTACCAAGGCTACGCCATGCACGGGGCCTACTGGCACAACAATTTCGGCCAACCCATGTCGCACGGCTGTGTCAACATGACGGAAGAAGACGCGGAACGGCTCTATCGGTTCATCGACTTGGGCACCGAGGTTTGGGTCCACGGCTGATCCGCAGAGCCCGCGTTGTCAGCCGGGCCCGCAGCCCAATTCAATCAGGCACTCCCTGTCCGGCGTGACGGTGGGGCACCTTATAGGGGCTTATATCGAATGGTTGACATTCGATACGCGGTCCGGTCCATCAGGACCGGACCGTACAGGCGCGGGCGGACCCCGCCTGCCTGGTTCACGGGTCGTTGAGGTCCCCAACGGGATCGCCTCTCGCCGTGCAGAAGCCCCTGCCCCGCGGGCCTGTCGGACCAGGGGCAGCCCCCGGGCCAGAATGTTGACGGCGGCATTGCGGTCTGCATTGGCAGTGTGTCCGCAGGCCGTGCACTGAAACAACGCCTGTGTTTTGCGATTCGCCTGGCCGACGTGTCCGCACACCGCGCAGGTTTGCGAGGTGTAGGCCGGATCCACCTGCACCACCAGCCCGGCCTTGTAGTCCAAGTGGCGCTCCAACCGACCCCAGCCGGAGGCCAAAATCTCCCGGTTGAGTCCGGCCTTCCGCTTCACGTTCGTGCCGGGATTCCCTGCCGTGCCCTTGGCGCTCCGGGTCATGCCCTGCGTGTTCAGGTCCTCAATCACCACGGTGTGCGCCGTGTCGGCCAGTTGGCGGCTGTGTTGGTGGGCGGCATCCTCCCGCCGCCGCTTCTGCTTGCGGTGCAGCTTGCGCAGTTGGCCGCAGATGCGCCGGCCGCGGTTGGAGAGGGGTTGGCCGCTCCGACGGGAACGCTCCCGCGCCTTGGCCGCCTTGCGTTCCTTGCGCTTGATGTTGGCATCCAGCTTGGCCATGTCCGGCTGTGCGTATACCGCGCCTTCGCTGTCCGTGGCCTGCCCGACATTGCGGTCCAGTCCCAGCGCACCGTCCCGGGCGGGCGGCTTCAGGAGATCCGCGGGCACCTCGTACACAACGGTGGCGTACCACTTCGGGCGCTTGTCCGTGCCCTCCTTCCGCACGCGCACGGTCTTGGCCCGGCACCCGCGGTACCGCGCGTGGCCGCGGTCCAGTCGCACCCAGCCGATCCGGGGGATGTGCAACCGGTGGCCGTCCATCCGCACCTGGTCCGGGATGGTGAAGCCGTCCGCCTTGCCTCCCTGCCGGCCCTTGCGCCGGGGAAAGTACTTCAGCTTGCCGTCGGACTTCCGCCGAGGCAGGGCGCCTCCGTCTGCGCGTGCCGCGGCGTGCGCCTTGTGGAAGCGCCGGTAGGCAGAGTCCAGGTATTTCAGCACGTGCCGGACAGGGGCGGCGGGCAGATCGCGCAGCCAGGACAGGTCCCGGTCCGCGTACACGGACCCCTCGGGCGATTGCAGGAAAGCCTGGAACTCGCGGTCGAAGCACCCGCTGCGAATCGCCGCGAACCGCTTGTACATGGTCTGCCAGGTGCGGCCGGGATCCACAAGCAGCGGCCGCTGCGCCTCCGGGAATTCGGTCCACCGCCCGTAGGCCCGGGCCCGCCGGGCCACGCGGTAGCTCCAGTCGTTGTAGGCCAGGAACAGGTTCCACACAAAACGGTTGGCGCCCGCCGTCTGGGCGCACAACGCCGCCTGCCCGCGGTGGTCGAACCGCACCCGGTAGCGCTCGCTGCGGAGCACCGGGGGCTGTGCTGTAGCATTGGGGGCAGCAGTCCGGGTTGGCATCTTCAACCTGCCTGTCAGGGAGCCGTGCAGTGTTTCGAGCACTCGCGGCTTCCGTCAGTATGGCACAGGTCATGTACTTATCGATATAAGCCTCACCTTATACAATAGGCGGTAGTTCAGGGCCGCGGCCGGTTCGCGGCCGTCTTCATCCGGATACCCATGACTGCCGCCATTCAAACTTCGCCGCCATCCGACCGCGGCCTGGCACAGGCCAGCCTGCCGGTTGAAGGCATGCACTGCACCGGCTGCGCCCAATCGATACAAATGGGATTGGGTGCCGTACCGGGCGTGGCCACCGCCGCCGTCAGCTACGCCGCCGGCCAAGCCGAGGTGCAGTTCGACCCGCGGCAGGTTTCGCTCGGTTCGCTGGCCGGCGCGGTTGCGGACTTGGGCTACGCCGTCCCTCGGGCGGAAACCGAACTCACCATTGGAGGCATGACCTGCACGGGCTGCGTCCAGGCCGTGCAACAGGCCTTGAACGGCACGGAAGGCGTGCTCGAGGCCCGCGTCAGCCTGACTCCGCCCCTGGCCGCAGTGACCTATCTGCCCCATGCCACCAATCCGGATGCCCTGGCGACATCCGTGGACCGGGCCGGGTATGAAGCGGCCCGGCCTGAACCCGCGGGCGCACCGGCCGCAGCCACGGAAGACAGCGAACAGGCGGCAAAACCGGATCCGGAACTGCGCGGCCGTCGCCGGCGCCTCGTGACCGCCATCGCCTGCAGCGCCGTCATCATGCTGCTCAACATGACGGCCATGTTCCTGCCCGGCGTGCCGTGGCTGCCGGCCGCAGCGCGGGAATGGATCGGCGCCGTCCTGGCTTCCGTCGTTGTGCTGGCGGTAGGCCGCGAATTCCATGTGCGGGCCGTCCAGTCCCTGCTGAGGGGATTCCCCGGCATGGACCTTCTGGTGTCCCTGGGGTCCCTGGTGGCATGGGGCACCAGCCTGGCCACCCTGCTCCTGGACCTGGACCGGGCCCTGTTCCCCCTGTTCTTCGAATCGGCCGCCTTCATCGTTACGTTCATCTATCTCGGGCGCTACCTGGAGGCCGGCGCGCGCCGCCAGACGGGCGAGGCCATCTCGGCCCTGATGACCCTGCAGCCGGCCACGGCAATCGTCGAGCGCGGCGGCCGGCACCACGACGTGCCCCTGGCCGAACTGGCGGTTGGGGACACGGTCCTGGTACGCGCCGGTGACACCATGCCCGTGGACGGCACGGTGCTTGACGGGAGCAGTTCGGTGGACGAAGCCGTGCTCACCGGCGAGAGCCTGCCGGTGCCCAAGAGTGCGGGCGATGCGGTCTGGAGCGGCACCGCCAACCTGGATGGCGCCCTGCGCTTTCGGGCCGACGCGGTGGGTTCGGAGACGGCGGCCGCACGCATTGCCGACACGGTTCGCCAAGCCCTGATGAGCCAGGCCCCGGTCCAGTCCCTGGCAGACCGCATCGCCCGCGTGTTTGTGCCCATCATCGTGGTCCTGGCCACGATCTGCGGACTGATTTGGGGTTTCTGGGGCTCCTCCCTGTACTACCCGGACCTGGCGCCGGCATCCGTAAGCCTGCTATTCGCGTCCGCGGTTCTTCTCATCTCGTGCCCGTGTGCCCTGGGCCTGGCCACGCCGACCGCCATGATTGCCGGCACAGCCCTCGGGGCACGGCGCGGCATCCTGGTCAAGGATGCGGGTACGCTGCAGAGACTGTCGACCATCGACACCGTTTTGCTGGACAAGACCGGCACCGTGACCCAGGGCCGTCTGCAGCTGGAGAAACTGACGCCGTCGCCGCAGGCCACCCTGGACCCGGAACGGATTCTGTCGCTCGCCGCCGCCGTTCTGCAAGGCAGCGCCCATCCCGTCGCCCGGGCGCTCGCCGCCGAGGCGGAGCGACGGGAACTGCCGGTACCGCAGGCGGCCGATTTCCGCAGCCTGACCGGGCTGGGCGTGGAAGGCACGGTGGAAGGTTCCGCGGTTCTGATTGGCAGCCAGGCACTCATGGACCAACATGGATTGTCCACCGCCGAATTCGGGGCAATGCTGACCTCGGCGGAGGCCGGTCCGGCCAGCATCTCCTTTGTTGCAGTCGAGGGCCGGGTGGAAGCCTTCGCCGTCGTTTCGGATTCGCTGCGCCGGGAGGCAGCCGACACGGTGACCGCGCTCCGCGCGTCCGGCATGGAAATCCAGATGCTGTCGGGAGACAACGACCAAGCGGCCAGGGCGACCGCGGCCGCCCTGGGACTGGACCCGGACCGCGAAGTACGCGGCCGCCTGCGGCCCGAGAACAAGCTGGCGGTGGTGACCGCATTCCAGGAGGACGGCCACCGGGTGGCCATGGTGGGAGACGGGGTCAACGACGCCCCCTCCCTAGCCCAGGCAGATGTCGGGCTGGCCGTGGCCGCGGGCCACAATCTGGCGTTGCAGACCGCGGACGTGGGCATCCTCAACAACCGGCTCAGCCGCATTCCGGAGGCAATGCGGCTTGGTCAGCGCACCATGCGGGTCGTGCGTCAGAACCTGTTCTGGGCCTTCGCCTACAACGTGGCCGCCATTCCCCTGGCCGCGGGTGTGTTCGTGCCCTGGCTGGGCCTGAAGCTGGAACCCCAGTTCGCCGCCGCCATCATGGCCGTGAGCAGCATCTTCGTTGTACGCAACAGCCTGCGCATCCGCAGGTTCAGCCTGCACTGAACCTTGCAGTACGGCTTCCGTAGTGTCGGCAACCGGCGCGGACGCGTCCGGGCATTCCCTTGGTCGCTGGCTTGGAGTCCTGGTCGTGCTGTTGTGGTTCGGGTATCCAGCCGTCCCTGTCCAAGCCCAGGACTCCATGCCCGACCGGAGTTGGGCCGCGGCCGGAGAGACTACCTTTCTCCAGAACTGCGCCCCGTGCCACGGGCCGACCGGTGCCGGGGACGGACCCGTCATGGTCGAACAGAATCTGTCCGCGCCCGGTCTGTCCGATCCGGAACAGGTGGCCCTGGGCAGCCCCGCCGACTGGTTCCGCACCACCCGGGATGGACGCATCGAGAACCTCATGCCCCCTTGGGGCAACCAGCTGACGGACGCACAGATCGGGGACGTGGTAGCGTGGATTTGGCAACTGTCCACCAGTCCGGATGAGCTTGACGAAGGCGCCCGCCTCTGGGCAACGGTGGCCACACCGCTCGGAGACCCGGACTGGCGAACCCTGGCCCTGACCACCAACCACCAGGCCTGGGCGGAGGCGGTGACGGCAAGCCTGGGCGAGCAACAACATCCGGTTCCGACGACGGGGGAACTCCGACTGATCCAGCGGTACCTGCAGTCCCTGGCCCTAACACCCGATTGGGCCAGTCCGCTCCGGCCCGGTGCCGGTGTGCTGAAGGGCCGGATCCGGCAACTGAGTCCCGAGGAACCGACAACACCCCCGACCGCAGTGCGACTGCAGGCTCAGGTGGGAGAGACGATTCTGGACACCTATTCGGCCTCCGTGGCCGCTGACGGCACCTTTGTCCTGGAGGGTGTCGAACCCGCCCCGCGCATCCTCTGGACTGCGCAGGCGGAACAGGCGAATCTCGACTTCGAATCACCGCCCGTCAGGTTCGACGAACTTGGCCGGACACCGGAATTGACGTTGGATTTGTACCTGCCGTCGGCCACCCAGGGGCAGCTTGAGGTCGAGTCCCTGCAATTGGTTCTGGCCCTGTCCGGCGAGCAGTTGTTGGTGGGCCAGACCGTTTTGCTGGTCAACACGCTGCCCTGGGTGTTCACGGGAGAGGCGGAGACGCCGGAAGCACTTCCGGTCACGGCCCGCATTCCAATCGATCCGGCGGCCGACGAAGTGACGCTGGCCGATTTCGGCCGCGCGCGGTTCACCGCCGGAGACGGATTTGTCCTCGACTCCGCACCGATTTACCCGGTGTCCGGTCGCCACCAGGCCGTGCTGGGCTACTCCCTGCCGTGGCCCTTGGCCGATCAGCGTTGGCGGCAGGCCTGGCCCTATCCCGTCCGTCAGGCAATCCTCCTGATTGCCGATGTGCCGGGCCTGGAGCCCCAGCCCGCGGGGTTTGTGCAGTCCGGCGAACGCGAACTGGACGGGCAGGGGTTCACCGTCTGGCAAGCCGCCAATCTTGCGGACGGGATCCTGGACATTAGGTTCTCCGGACCGGCGGCCGCCCGGACCGGCGCGGCAGGACAACAGGCGACCGCCGCCCAAGTCCTGCCGGAACCCGCCTACCTGATGCCCCGCTGGCTGCCGGCCGCCCTCGCCCTGATCCTGCTGGCAGGCGGTGGCCTGCTGCTGCTTGCCGGACTGTTGCGCGGACGTCGGGAAGGACGTGCCTGATGCCGCGCATCCGGCTTTGCCTGGCCGCCGTCCTGCTGCTCGCCATGGTCTTCCCGGGTCCCTCCGCGCCGGTTCTGGCCCAGACCGAGCTGGACGACCGCATGTACGACATTGCACGCGAGCTTTGGTGCCCGCTCTGCTCCGGCGTCCGGCTGGATGCCTGCGAACTGCAGGCCTGCGTCCAGATGCGCGCGGAGATCCGCCAGTTGCTGGCGGAGGGCAGGGAGCCCGAATGGATCGTCGCCTACTTCGAAGAGGAGTACGGACCGCAGGTCCACGGCCAGCCCCCCCTGCGCGGGTTCCATTCACTGGCTTGGCTGGTGCCGGCTGTGGCCGTGGTCGGCCTGGGCATCGGTGCGGGCCTCCGCACTCGTCGGGCCGTACGACAACGGCGGTCCGGAGTCGTTCCCCGGATCCGCAGTCAATCGCTCCCGGAGGCGTGAGGCCGTGTCCGACCATCCAAGCACGACAGAGCCCGTTGCCGGTCCACCGCCGCTGGTATCGCGTTCGCTGCTGCTGGTTGTGGTCGCGATCTCGGTCATGCTTGTCCTGCTGGCCCTGCTGGCTTGGCGTGTCCTGCGCGCCCAGCCGGTGGCCCTGGCCGTGGGCAATCCGGCACCGCCCTTTCACCTGCAGTTGATCGAAGGCGGTTCCCTCACCCTGGCGGACCTGCAGGGACGAGGGGTTGTCCTGAACTTCTGGGCCAGCTGGTGCGATCCCTGCCGCGACGAGGCACCGCTCCTGGAGCAAACCTGGCAGGGGAGCCAAAACATGGGCATTACGGTAGTGGGTGTGGCCCACTTGGACCAGAAGGCGGCGGCCGTGCGCTTCATCCAAACATTCGGCATCACCTACCCCAACGGCCGGGACTCCGGCAGCCTGATTGCCCGCGCCTACGGCATCCAGGGGGTGCCGGAAACCTTCTTCATTGATCCCGCCGGCAACCTGGCGGGGGTCTGGCGGGGGCCCCTCACGGCGGAGACCATGCAGCAGTTCCTGCCCCTGATCCAACCCGCACCATGATCGCCGATTTCGCTGCCCTGGCCTTGGCGGCTGCCCTGGCCACCGCCTGTTTGGGCGTGGCCGCGTCCCTGCATGCCGGCGTGCACGGTGCGGGTGCCTGGCGGATGGCGGGCGACCGGGCGCTGCGGGCCACGGTGTTGCTGGTGACCGGCGCCACCGTCATCCTCTGGATCCTGCTGATGCAGGACCGCTTCGAGGTCCTCTATGTCTGGAGTTCCTCGGAGGCCGCCCTGCCGCTCTTCTACAAGTTCGCGGCCCTTTGGGGAGGCCAAGCCGGCAGCCTCCTGTTCTGGGCCTTCATCCTGGCCTGTGGCTCCCTCCTCGCCGTGCGTCGCGTGGCGCGGACGCTGCCGGACCTGACACCCTGGACCACGGCCGTCCTGTGCGCCAACCTGGCGTTTTTCCTGCTGCTGGTGGTGGTGCCGGCCAATCCCTTCCAGCGCATCCCCTTTCCGCCGACGGACGGCGCGGGCCTCAATCCCCTGCTGCAGAACTACTGGATGGTCATCCACCCGGTCATGCTCTACCTGGGTTATGTCGGGCTGACCGTGCCGTTCGCGCTGGCCGTGGCGGCCCTGGCCGTCGGCCGCATGGACACCGCCTGGCTGCGGATGCTGCGCCGCTGGACCCTGGTTCCGTGGCTGTTCCTCTCGGTCGGCATCCTGATGGGCAGCCAGTGGGCCTACCTGGAACTGGGTTGGGGCGGCTACTGGGCCTGGGACCCGGTCGAGAATGCCTCCCTACTCCCCTGGCTGACGGCCACCGCCTTCCTGCACGGCCTGGTTGTCCAGGAACAGCGCGGCACGATGCGCCTGTGGAACATGGTCATGATCGGCCTGACCTATTTCCTGGTGCTGCTCGGCACGTTCACGACCCGCAGCGACATTGTGGCCAGCGTGCACACGTTCGCGCGCAGTTCGATCGGCCTGTACTTTGTGGGCTTCATGGTCCTGACGGCCGTCGGCTTTCCCCTTCTCCTGTGGGTGCGGCGCGCACTCCTGACCGAACCGGCCGCCCCCGCCGCCTGGCTTTCGCGCGAAACCGCCTTCCTGGCCAACAACTGGCTGCTGGGCGGCATTGCCTTCGCCACGCTCTGGGGCACCTACTTCCCCGTTTTCAGCGAGGTCCTCATACAGGAGCCGATCGCGGTGGCGGCACCCTACTTCCAGAAGGTGAACGGCCCCCTCTTCCTGCTGCTACTGCTGTTCATGGGAGTGGGGCCCCTCCTGGGGTGGCGATTCACTCGCTTGCCGGAGATCTGGCGCAAACTGCGGATTCCGCTCGCCGGCGCCTTCTTGTTGGCATTGGCGTCATTGTTTCTCCTGCCTCCCAATCCCTTCGCCGCGGCCGGCCTCTTCGTTTGCTTCCTGGCCCTGCTGGGGGTGCTGCAGGAGTTTGCGGAGGCCATCCGGGCCCGCCGGCGCGCCCGCACCGAACATCCGCTGGTGTCCCTGCAGCAGCTGCTGGTACGCCAGGGTCGGCGCTACGGCGGCTACCTGGTACACGTCGGCATCGTCTGCATGGGCGTTGCCATCGTGGGCAACGAGTTCCACCAGGAGGTGCGCCACATCACGCTGGAACGGGGCCGGCCGGCCGAGTTCGGCCGCTGGACCGTGACCTTCCTGGGCCTGACGGAGACGGAACAGGCCAACCTGACGGAATACAAGGCCTACGTGACCGTGCATGACGGAGCCGGCAAACTGGTCACCCGCCTCGAACCGCGGCGCAACGTGTACCACAAGACTCCGGAGGCGCCCACGAGCGAGGTCGGCCTGCACATGTCCCTGCGCGAAGACCTCTATGTGGTGCTCAACGGCTGGCAGGATGAAGCCGCCTCCGCCACCTTCTCCTTCTTTCTCAATCCGCTGATGGTCTGGCTGTGGATCGGCGGCGTGATTTTGGTGCTCGGCACGCTGGTTGCGCTCTGGCCGCACGGACCGGACCCCGGCCGCCGACCCCCCACATGACGAGCCCGGACCTGTTCGATGCCGCCAGCCTGCTGCGCCTGGTGGTCGGCCTGGTCGTGTTCGGCGCGCTGGCTCTGTGGGTGGTATGGCCGGTTCTGGTTAGCCGGAACGAAGGGGGGCCACCGGCGGCTGCACCGTCAGATCCTCCAACAGACGGGATCGCGGATGCCAGTGATCCCGGGCCTCTCCCACCAGATAGACCGAACCCGTCACCAGAATGACCGTATCCGGCTCCACCGTCCGCAACGCATGGCGCAGGGCGAAGCCGACATCCCTGAACAGGTGCCGCAGCCGGTGGCGTTCGCCGCGCGGCAGGCATTGGGCCAGGTCGCCTGGACGGCACGTGGACTTGCCGAACACGTAGGGTTCGGTCAACAGGAAGTCGCCGTCCAACCGGCAGAGTTCGGCCAGAATGCCGGCCGCGTCCTTGGTGGTCAGCATCCCCGTAATGATCAGGAACCGGCGGCCGGACCAGCTCTGCTGCAGCGAATCGACCAGGACCTCCGCCTTGGGCACATTGTGGGCGCAGTCAAGGATGACGTCCGGCTCGGTCTGGATGTGCTCCAGGCGGCCGGCCACCGCACCTCCCGCCAGGGCCTGGGCCGCGGCGCCCTCCACCAAGTGCAATCCGCTCCCGGCCTGCAACAGATCCGCAGCGGCCACTGCCACCGCGGCATTGGCCGCCTGGAAGGGAGCCAAACCGGGCATGGGCAGGTCGCGGTGGATCGCAAAGGGACTCTCCACTGTCACGGCCAACAGGCCGCCATGGGTACGGGCATGCCAGCGGAAGGTCCAATCCCGGGTTGAATCCCCGGCCGGACCCACGGTGTGCAGGTCCGTGCCCACCTCCCGCGCTTCGGTCTCCAGCACGTTCAGCACCTCCGGCTGCCCGGCTCCGGTGAGGGCCGGCGCCCCGGGCTTGAAGATGCCGGCCTTGTGCCAGGCGATGCTTTCCAGGGTGCCGCCCAGCGTCTCCACATGGTCCAGGCCGATGTTGGTGACCAGGGCCAGCCGGGGTCGAACCACATTCGATGCGTCCCAGCGGCCTCCGGAACCGCACTCGACGATGCCCCAGTCCACGGCGGCCTGCACATAGAACAGATACGTCAGGGCGACCCAGGCTTCGCCGTAGCTGAGACGCGTGAACTCCCCCTGTGCCTGTTGCCACAGGGCGTACCGGCGAGCAAAGTCGTTGAACAGCTCGTTCAGTTCCGGCACGGTAATCCAGCGGTCGTCCACCACGAGCTTCTCGTGGGGCAGCTGCAGATACGGGTTGATGTGCAGGCCGGTGCGGCAGCCGCCGGCCGTCAGGATGCGCGCCAGCAGGTGGGACACGGACCCCTTGCCGCTGGTGCCGGCCACATGGATGTAGGGAAGACTCTCCTCGGGAGCCCCGACCGAGGCCAGAAAGGACTTGAGACGCCGCAGGGACAGGCCTTGTTCGGTGGGCAGGGGCTCCCTGGCGTGGGGCGTGGCGGCCACCTGGGCCGGGGTCCGGATCAGGGACCAGAGCCAGGCGTAGCCGCGCCGATACTCTGCAATGTGTGCCTGAATCCGGGCAGCGTCCATGACTGCGTCCCGTCAGGCCGGCACGGGGAAGTCCCCGACCATCTCCCGGACTTCCCCCTTGATGCGCCGCTGCAGGCCCGTATCGGCCGGATCGCGGGCGATTTCGCCGATCCACGCGCCGATCCGCCTGAACTCCGGCTCGCCCATGCCGCGGGTGGTGGCAGCCGGCGAACCCAGCCTGATGCCGCTGGTGACCCGTGCGGGCCGGGGATCGAAGGGGATCATGTTCTTGTTGCAGTGCAAGCCGGCATTGTCCATGGCCATCTCCACCGACTTGCCCGTCACATCGTCGCGGTTCAGGCTGCCCAAGTCCACCAGCAGCAGGTGGTTGTCGGTGCCCCCGGAGACCAGGCGCAGCCCCTGTTCCCGCAGCGACTCGCCCAGACAGACGGCGTTGGCCACGGTTTGCTCCTGGTAGGTGCGGAACCCCGGTTGCAGGGCCTCCCCCAAGCCTACGGCCTTGCCGGCGATCATATGCATCAGGGGACCGCCCTGCTGGCCCGGGAACACGGACCGGTCGATGGCTCTGGCATGCGCCTTGCGGCACAGGATCATGCCGCCGCGAGCGGCCCGCAGGGTCTTGTGCGTGGTGGTGGTGACGATGTCGCACCAGGGCACCGGATCGGGGTGCAACCCGGCCGCCACCAGGCCGGCCACATGGGCCATGTCCATCATCAGCAGGGAACCGGTGGCGTCCGCAATGCGGCGCAGGGCCTCGAAGTCGAAGTGGCGCGGGTAGGCGCTGGCTCCGGCCACCAGGAGCTTGGGCCGGAACTTCCGAGCCGCATCCATGACCTCCTCGTAGTCGAGCATCTCCGTCTCGGCGTTGACGCCGTAGTGCTCGAATTGATAGAAGTGGCCGGAGGAGTTCAGGTGGAAGCCGTGGGTCAGGTGGCCACCATGATCCAGTTTGAGGGCCAGAACCCGGTCCCCGGGTTCCAGCACGGCCAGGTAGGCGGCCGCGTTGGCTTGGGCGCCGGAGTGGGGCTGCACATTGACATGTTCCGCCCCGAACAGCTGTTTGGCGCGGTCGATGGCAAGCTGCTCCACGGTGTCCACATGCTCGCAGCCACCGTAGTAGCGCTTGCCGGGATAGCCTTCGGCGTACTTGTTGGTCAGCACGCTGCCCATGGCCCTGAGCACCCCATGTGAGACATAGTTCTCGCTGGCGATCAGTTCGATACCGTCCGCCTGCCGGTTCTGTTCCGCGCAGATGGCATCCATCACTTCCTGATCAAGCCATCCATTGGACTGGCGTGGCTGGGGCATGGGGTAGCAACTCCGGGGTTGAATGCACTGGTCATGAAGCGGGCGAATCGTACCTGTCCCTTGTCCGGGACAATGCAAATTCACACCGATGGCAGTTCGCCAATCGCGACCTGAATGCAGACAGCCTGCATCCTCCGTTGGTCCACAAGCGTACAATCCACCGATTGCGGGAGGCGGTTGCGCCGTCACCGATGTCCATCAGTTTCCCGATTGCGGGGTCTTCCCTTCACAGACTCGATGCCAGCCGGACCGGCTTCATCAGTTCCCGTGTCGCAGATCGCCGTCAGTCTCCCCAACTCCCTTCGGACAATGTCCTCACCCCGGTTCCCTGGATGTCCGCGCAGCACCATCCCAACGGCCGCGGTTCTGTTCTTGTTGACCCTACTGGGCGCGTCTTGCGGTACGGCCGCCTGGCATGGCACGGTGCTTGAGCCATCCTTGGAAGTACCGGTCATTGCCGGGGTGGATCACCAAGGCATCCCCTTTGACAGCGGATCGTTGGCAGGCCGTCTGCAGGTGGTCTTTTTCGGCTACACCTTCTGTCCGGACTTCTGTCCCGCCACACTCCATGAAGTGGCAGATGCCTTGTCGGCCCAGTCCGAAGCTGTCCAGGAAGAAGTGGATGTGTTGTTTATAACGGTTGATCCACAAAGGGACAATCTCGGACGCCTAGAGGCCTACGTCAATCAGTTTCACCCTTCCGTCAGGGGGATTCGCATTGAGAATGCCAAGGCGTTGACCGACCTGACCGCCGGCTATGGCGTGTATGTGGAGTCCGGCGCAGAGTCGGCCAGCGACAATGTTTACATGGTGGACCACACCACCCGGGTTTATGTCCTCAACCGGGAGGGCCGCATGGCCCTCACCTATGCCAGCGACCTGAAGGCGGAGGATCTGGCAGCCGACCTGAAGCGCCTGGCCAAGCAACGCAGACCGGCCCAACAGTGAGTTCCGACAACTGTTTTCTGGGCTGTTCGCTCCCCGACGCTGCCGTCTCCTGGCTACGCGCTGGGCAACGGCATCTACAGGAACGGCTGGCAGCGGCCGGATTGGAACGGGCAGTAGGTTGGGTGCGTCCCAAGTCCCTGCACCTCACCCTGGTCTTCCTGGGTCCAGTGCAGGACCAGGATTGCCAACGATTGCAGGACTTGCTGGATGGTAGGTTTGACGGGATATCGCCTCCCGACACGGTGATCCAGCCGCCCCGGTTTTTTCCCAGACCCACTCGTCCGCGCGGTCTCTGGTGTCCGGTCACCGAGTCCGCGAATCGCCTGCAGCAGTTGCATGAAGTCTCGCTGTCGGCCGTGGACGAGGCCGACTTGACCCACGCTTCGAAACCCTTCAGGCCGCACATCACGCTGGGCCGGGTTCGAAGGCGGTTTCAGGGCAGCCGCAAACTCAAGGGGCTGCCACTGATTCCAAGTGAGGCACCATTCCAACCACACGAACAAAAGGCCGGACTGGCACAGGTGCACCTGTTCCGCACGAATGCATCACCTCAAGGGAACCTCTATCGCAGGCTTGCCACCTGGACTCTCTGAACCAATTCCACCGGAGCCCTACCATCCTGGAGCCTGAGTGTGGGGATTCCGGGTGGTTACACATCGTTGCCGACAAATCCCTGACACCAGTCCGTAGGCCTTGCAGCCAGGCCCCGCCCTCCTCCACGTCCACGGCGGCCAGCAGCGTGATCTCCAAGCCCAGCGGGCGGCGCGGTACGAGTCATGTGAACAAGGGTTCCGGCGTTATCACCAGTTCGGGCAAGTGGGCATGGTGGGCGTTTTTCATGGCCACTCGTACGGCATGCAAGCCATGATGAATTACCAGACGCTCAATGGCGGGTGCTGCGTCGTAGGTCATGAGAAAGGAGCTTCGGCCACAGGCCAGAAGATCAAAGAGCCGTTCATGGTCCAGTTCGTGATGAGCATAGAGGCGCTGGCCCGCCCGTTTGCCGCCGGCCGTGTAAGGCGGATCGACAAACAGGGCTGCACGCCGCCCCCAACCGTGCAATAGGGACGGCAACAGAGCCAAAGCGTCCCCTTGGGCAAAGGCAATCCGCGCCGCGAAGGGCTGAACAGCCCGGATGCGGCGCGCCGGGGAGAAAGGCCACCCGGCGCCGGAAGGGGCGAACCGGCCGGGTGGCGCCGCCCCAGCGTGTCTGGATACCAGCGCGAACCCAAGCCTTGGCCCTTTTCCCCCTGCCGGATTAGGGCTGCGCCAGGAGCCAGGATTCCCGAGCGACGCGTGCGGTTCAGCACCAACGTGCGGAAGCCGTGATCGAGGACGCTGGCAGGCACTGTGCAGGTCAGGGCCTCCACCCGTTCCCTGGTCGGCTCGAAAGCCTCGATGCGTTGGGCCAGAGCCTCTCCCTCCCGCAGCACGGCATGCCAAAAGGCAGCCACATCCGGATCCAGATCCAACATGACGCAACGCTCCACCAAACCCTCCATCACCGCGGTCAGGGACGCGGTGCCACCGCCACAGAAAGGTTCCACGAGCAGCGTAGGCTGCACCTGCTGCAGCCAAGCCCGCACGTGCGGAATGAGCCAGGTCTTGCCTCCGGGATAACGCAGGGGACTGCGCTGGGGCACCTGAGCCACATTGACGGCAGGCAGGCACGACGTGGGGAAGTCGTGTACCACAGGCGCCTGGATGGTCATGATTGAGGCTCACAGCTCAATGAGCCGCCAGGGCCGATGCATCCTTGCTCATGCCCGCGCCACGGACGACCCTTAAGGGGAACCGGCCATTGAGCATTGTCTCCGCGACACACAGCCAGCCGCCTCAAGGATGGGAGACCCGGCAGTACCCCTCAGGGGCAACGCAAGCGGCAGCCTTCGTGAAGTCACACACCAAACAGCAAATTGACGGTGCGACAGTGCCTCCCGTCCCTCAATTGCAGGAGCAATCCCCCGCAGTCCTGCAGCTTGTACAGCCCTTGGCAGGCTGCAAGCCCAACCTACTGGCAGGCTTCGCAGTCCTCGTCGTCCAGGTCGCAAACCAACCCGTCCATGGCAGTCTCCAGTTCGCTGTAGAGCGTGGGCGGGGCCGGGGCCACCGGAACCGCATTGAGACGGCCATCCGTACCCTGCAGCGTGCTCTTTTCCACCTGGGTGGCACCCTGCGTCCGCAGGTAGTAGGTCGTCTTCAGGCCCTGTGTCCAGGCCAACTGGTACAACTCGTCCAATTCCCGGCCGCTGGTGGTGGAGACGTACAGGTTCAATGACTGGGACTGGTCAATCCACTTCTGGCGCCGGGCTCCCGCCTTGACGAGCCAGGTGGGATCGATCTCGAAGGCCGTGGCGTACAGCTCCTTCAACCTCTCCGGAACCCGCGGGATGTCGCGCAGGCTGCCGTCGTGCAGCTTGAGATCGCTGATCATCAGCGGATCCCACAGCCCCAATTCCTTCAGGTCGTCCACCAGATACGGGTTGACCACCACGAAGTCGCCGGACATGTTGGCCTTGACGTACAGGTTGCGGAACACCGGTTCGATGGACGGACTGACACCGCAGATGTTGGCGATTGTCGCCGTCGGCGCGATGGCCATGACATTGGAGTTGCGCATGCCCGTGTGCTGGACCCGGCGGGCCAGGCTGTCCCAGTCCCGCGTGGCGCTCCGGTCCACCTCGAGCTTCCGATAGCGCGCCTTGTCCAGATCGTCGAGCGAGTGCCAGGGCAGCTTGCCCTGGGCCCAGAGCGAACCCTCGAACGACGGATAGCTGCCGCGCTCCTCGGCCAGGGCGGCGGATGCCGAGATGGCATACCAGGAAACCGCCTCCATGCTGACATCGGCGAACTTCACGGCCTCGTCCGAGGCGTAGGCGATGTTCAGCTTGTGCAGGACATCCTGGAAGCCCATGATGCCCATGCCGACCGGCCGGTGCCGCTGGTTGCTGGTGTTCGTCTCCGGGATGGTGTAGTAGTTGATGTCGATGACGTTGTCCAGCATGCGCATCGCGGTGGTCACGGTGCGCTCCAGCTTCTGGTGCAGGAGCTGGCCGTTCTCAACGTGGTTGGACAGGTTCACCGACCCGAGATTGCACACGGCAACCTCATCCTCGGAGGAGTTCAGCGTGATCTCGGTGCACAGGTTGGAGGAGTGCACCACGCCGACGTGCTGCTGGGGCGAGCGCAGATTGCAGGGATCCTTGAACGTAATCCAGGGGTGCCCCGTTTCGTAGAGCATGGTCAGCATGCGCCGCCACAAATCGCGGGCGCGGATGCGCTTGGCGACTTTCAGCCGGCCTTCGGCCGCCTGCTGTTCGTACAGGAGATAGCGATCCCGGAACTCGAGACCGGTGATCTCGTGCAGGTCGGGCACCGCGTCCGGCGAGAACAGGGTCCAGTTCCCGTCCTCCTGGACCCGTTCCATGAAGAGGTCGGGCACCCAGCAGGCGGTGTTCATGTCGTGGGTGCGGCGCCGATCGTCGCCCGTGTTCTTGCGCAGGTCGAGGAACTCGTCGATGTCGATGTGCCACACCTCGAGGTAGGCGCAGACCGCGCCCTTGCGGCGACCGCCTTGATTGACGGCCACGGCCGTGTCGTTGGCCACCTTGAGGAACGGAATGACCCCCTGGGACTCCCCGTTCGTGCCCTTGATGTGGGCGCCCAAACCCCGCACCTGGCTCCAGTCGTTGCCCAGGCCGCCCGAGAACTTGGACAGCAGGGCGTTGTCCTTGATCGCCTTGAAGATGCCCGCCAGATCGTCCGGCACGGTCGAAAGGAAGCAGGACGAAAGCTGCGGGTTGACGGTTCCCGAATTGAAGAGGGTCGGCGTCGAGCACATGAAGTCGAACGACGACAGCAGTTCGTAGAACTCGATGGCCCGCGCGTCCGGATCGGCCTCCTGCTGCGCCAGTCCCATCGCCACGCGCATGAAAAACGCCTGCGGCAGTTCGATGCGCGTGCCGCCCGAGTGGAGGAAGTACCGGTCGTAGAGGGTCTGCAGCCCAAGGAACTGGAACTGCTGGTCCCGTTCCGGCGCCAGCGCCTCGGCCAGCCGTTCCAGGTCGAAGATTTCGGCCAGCGCGGGTTGCAGCAGTTCGCAGTCGATGCCGGTGCGCACATAGCGCGGGAAATAGGCCCGATACTGCTGGCGGTTGGTCAGCTCCCGGAGGCCTGCCACGTCGGGACAGATGAAGGGGAACACTTCGTCCTTGAGCTTGCGCAGGACCAGCCGCGCGCTCACCTTCGAGTAGTCGGGATCCTGTTCAACCAGGGAGCGCGCCGCCATAATCTGCGCCGTGCGCAGGTCCGTCGGCGTGATGTCGTTGTACACGTCGCGCGCCAGAACCTCAAGGACATCGTCCGCGGAGACGCCGTCCAGGCCGTGGCAGGCCTCTTCGATCTGCACCTTCAGGCGCTCAAGATCCAGAGGCTCGCGCGTGCCGTCGGGCAAGGCCACCATCAACTCCACGGGCAGCAAAAGCGAGGTCGTCTCGGCCTGGGCCGCCCGTTCCCGGGCGCGATCCTCGCGATAGATGATGTAGCGCCGGGCCACCTCTTCATGGTCCGACTTCATCAGGACCAGTTCGACCTGGTCCTGGATTTCCTCGACGGCCACGGACAACGTGGGGCGTCCAAGGGCCCGCTGCGCCACCTGCTGCTCGACTGCATCCACGATGGGATCCACCCTGTGGTCGAGCGCTTCGCCCTGCAGGCTGCGCTGTTCCGCCAGGAAGGCCTTCATGATGGCGTTGCGAATCCGCTGTCGGTCATAGGGAACCATGCCGTCCGCCGGGTCGCGCTTGGCCACCCGGACGGCATCCAGGTCGACGACGGCCTGCACGGTCGGAACCGCACCTCCGAAACGGTCGATCCCGAGTTGGCCTGTTCCCATCTGTCCGACTTTCATGACTGTGCCCTTTCGCCCAGGTGGTTCGTGCATCGCGTACCCCAGGCACGCGCCGACATCGCTACTTCACTACACATGATAGCAAAAAAGTTCTACGTTTGCCAACGATAGAAACGGGGACGGCGGCTCTGGTGTACTTCGACGATTGGTGTGATGTGTTGCCGCGTGCCCTTCCTGGGTCGAACTAGGGGGACGAGGGCAACCCCGCCGGTTGCAGGGCCAGAAGGAACTCTACAGCCGGTATTCATGAAATTCTAGCAGTCCCGGCGCACCCGCGGACCCTGCTTGCTGCGCTGTCAGATGCCGGTCCGGAATCTGCCAACCGGGTACGTTCTCTCTACGCGCCGACCAGATTCCGAGAAGGCAAAACCGACAGGATTCAGTGCCGGATTCACCGAAATGGGCCCGCGCGCGCGACACGCGTACCAAGTTGGCGGTGCCTCGCGCAGAATGCCGGGATCCCGGCAGGTTTGGCCTGTCGATGTTGGTTCGGTAGTTGGACCTTCCGACCCAATCGGACGGAGCCTGCCGGTTTCGATTCGGGGGATCGGAACCGGCAGGGCTCCGGTGACTCCCGTCGCAATCTGTGCTGCCGACGTGCAGAAGGCCAGGCACCCAAGGCCGGTTGGTTCAAGACTGGGAGGCTGACCCCGACATCGATCTCACCCGGCTTAGTGTGCGCCTACGGCTTGACCTGCCCGGTCCGGCCGTGGGACTTCATTTCGGATGGCTGCATCGGGACTGCCGAGGCCGACATCCGCCCAGTGCGGATTATTTCCCCGTAGGCAGCAAAGCAAAGGACCCGGCTGTTGCCGGGCCCCGTGCTGGCTTGGCGATGTCGGGTTAGCTGTCGGTCGTCTTGACCTCAATCTGCCGGGGCTTGGCAACCTCGGACTTGGGGATCGACACCGTCAGGATGCCCTGATCGATCTCGGCCTCCACACCATCCGTGTCCACGGCCTGCGGCAGGCGGAAGCTCCGCTGCCAGGCACCCCGCATGCGCTCGCGCCAGGTGTAGTTGGCACCTTCGCCATCCTGCTCCTTGTCCTCTTCGGTGGCAATGGTGAGGGTCCTGCCCTCGAGCGTGATCTCGATGTCATCGGGGGACACGCCGGGCAGCGCGGCCTGTACCAGGTACCGCCCGCTTTCCTCGGCAACGTCCACGGGGAACCCCATCGACACGTTGCTGGCAAAGGATCGGCGGAGCGGTGCGTTGAAGAGGCTCGGTCGGTGAATCAGCTTGTACATTTGCCTTCTCCCTCTGATTGGTTCGGCGATTTGCAACTGCCGGAATTGTGGGAGAAGGCCGGGCGCAAAAACGTCTGCGGTGTGTTTGACCTGCGATCGCGGAAAGTTAATGGAACGCGGTGGACCTTCAGTCCGCCAGCAGGGGCAGGATGGCGGCCATGGCTTCCCGGAACCTGCCCTGCTGGCCATGGCCCGGAAATGGCACGGGTCCTGCCTGCACGAGCGGCACACCCTCCGCACACAGGGGCTCCTCGAGGGCGCGCCACACCGGCGTGGCGATGAGAACCACCCGGAACGGCTTGCTGTCAGCGATGGCCTCCAACACGCGGTCCTTGTGCTCCAGGATGTGCGCTTCCCGCCGTTTTTTGTGGATTGGCTCCGGTACGGCCTCGATCATCCAATAGCCGTCGGCCTGGAAACGGGCCAGCCACTCGGCCTTGCGGACTCGTTCGTTTTTGGTCACACCGAAGTCGTCGCCGTAGAGCACCTTGGTCAGCTCCACCCACAGCGTGTCCGCGCGCGGGACGTTTGGAAAGTAGAAGTGCCGTTCCTCGACATCGGGCGGAGACTCGGCCACAAACAGGACCTTGACCGGATCGGGCCTGTACCGGTCGGTGGCGGCTTGGCGCAAGGCGATTACATCGGACACAACGGAGCACCTCGGAGCAATGCAGGGCGGCGCACGACCACAGGGGACCGCACCGGGGGATTACGCAGCGGCGGCGGGAGCCAGCCAGGCCGGGTTGGGCCGGCCGTCCAGACTCAGCCGGCCGGCATACAGGAAGCGGTAGACATCGCTGACATAGAAGTGGGGGAACGGCTTGGTCGGAAGACTGTCCAGGACACCATCGTGCACCCGTTCGGCCATGGCCTCGTCCAGGCCGTTCGACACTTCGTAGGGGAAGTAGATCGCCAGGTCCCGCGCCGGATCCTCGATGATGCGCGAAACGCCGAAGGAGGCGGGATAGCGATAGGCCGGCGAGAGGCGCTCCATCAGGAACGTGCCCATGGCAGCCGAATTGATCTGGTCGCCGTGGGCGTAAATGAAGTTGACGGTCTGCTGGGCGTCGTCCAGGGTCTCGCCAGGAAATCCGAAGAAGAAGAACGTGTGGTTCCAGATGCCCGCGGTGGCACTCTCCTTCAGGATGCGGCTCATGTGGGGCAGTTCGGTGCCTTTGATCATGTGATCGATGATGGCCTGCGACGCGCTTTCCAAGCCGAACATGATCATCCGGCAGCCACCGGCCCACATCTGATCCAGCAACGATTGGTCGATCACCTTTTCGAACCGCACGCAGCCACCCCAGTGAAGGGGTTCGTCCTCCTCCCGCAGAATGGCCGACAGGCCCCGCAGGTTGCGCGGCGTGATGGCCTCGTCGGCGAAGAAGATGTGGCGCGTGCCGTACTTCTCCCTAAGGGCCAGCATCTGATCGGCCAGCGAACGGGCCGTCAGCTGGCTGAAGGACTCGGCCTCGCCGTAGCCCACGTTGCAGAAGGCGCACTGGCCGAAGTAGCAGCCGCGCGCCGTCATGAGCGGCAGCACCAGTTCCGGCGCCAGGTAGCGGTCCAGGGGAAAGCCGTCGAAGTCCGGCAGCGGCAGGTTGCGGATCTTCTCCGGCTCCTTGCGCTCCGTCACCTGCAGTGTCCGGCCCTTCCGGTAAATCAGGTTGGGAACCCCGTCCAGGTCGCCGCCGTCCACCACCGCACAGGCCAGCTGGTACAGGGGAATCTCCCCGTCGTACACCACCGCGCTGTCGATTAGTTCAAACAGCGCCGGCTGCTTGGGCAGGACATCGTGGAGCATGCTGATGTGGGGACCGCCGACAGTGACGTGGCAGTCGATGCCCGCCTCCCGCACCAGGTGGGCCAGGGTGAACCCCGCCAGAACCTGAGCTTCCGAGGGAATGGAAATGCCGACCACATCCGGTTCGAAGGCTTCCAGGTCCTCGAGCACGATTTCCTCGTAGATGTCGAGGAACATGTTGTGGTCCCGGTCGGAGACCCCGAACAGTAGGTTGCGGCTGCTGTCCACCGGCCGCGCCGCCTCGTAGCTCTGCAGATGGAGATGGGCGGGATGAAAGGGCAGGGAGGCCAGTTCCAGACAGTCGGCCAGGATCTGGAAGTGGGCGAAGCCTTCCGGTCCGTCGTAGAAGGCCGGGCTGCGCACCACATCCGTGGCGGCCGCCACGGAGCGCACCAGTTCCGGGCCGCGCGTCAGGGCCCAGTCCACCGTTTCCCGGCTCGGCGCCTCCAGCACCCCTCGACCCCGCGCGGAACCCGAACCCCACCGGCGGCGCACCGCCGCGACGGAACGCCGCAGATACTCCGGGGTCAGGATGTAGTCGAAGACCTCGGCGTTGAGATCGCGCTGCATCACCGCGACCCCCATCTGGCGCAGGTAGGCCGTCAGCGACGGCAGTGCCAGGTGGGGCATGGTCGGCGTCCAGTTGGGCGGGAAGAGCAGTGCCACCCGCGGTGGCCGCGACAGATCCGCGACCTTTGGCAGTTCCTGGCGCGGGGCGGCCTTGGCCGACCGCCTTGCGTTCAGGGCAATGACAGGGGAAACGGCCACAACAGGCTTTCAGGCCTGCACCCCGTGCAGGTCCAGTTCCGCCGCGTAGTGGCAGCGCACAAAATGCCCCTGCTCGACCTGCTCCAGGGCCGGTGTCTCGGTTTCGCAGCGATCGCCGTCGTTGTACCGGCAGCGGGGATGGAAGTAGCAGCCGGAGGGGGGATTGGCCGGATCGGCCACGTCGCCCTCCAGCACAATCGGCTCGCTGCGGTCCCTGGGATCCGGCTTGGGCACCGAGGCCAGCAGCGCCTCGGTGTAGGGATGCTTGGGATTCGTGAACAGCGTTTCGGTGCGCGCGTGTTCCACCAGCATGCCCACGTACATGACTGCGATGCGATCGCTGATGTGCTCCACCACGCTCAGGTCGTGGGCGATGAACAGGTAGGTCAGGCCGTACTGCTCCTGCAGGTCCTGCAGGAGGTTCAGAATCTGGGCCTGCACGGACACGTCGAGGGCGGAGACCGGCTCGTCGAGGACGATCAACTGAGGGTTCAGCGCCAGGGCCCTGGCGATGCCGATGCGCTGCCGCTGGCCGCCGCTGAAGGCGTGGGGATAGCGGTTCAGGTACTCCGGCCGCAGTCCCACCACGCGCAGCAGATCGGACACCCGTTCCTCCAGTTCGGCGCCGGAGGCCACGCCGTTGACCAGCAGCGGCTCGCCCACGTTCTGCAGGAGGTTCATGCGGGGGTTGAGCGAGGAATAGGGATCCTGAAAGACCATCTGCATGTCCTTGCGCAGATCCTTGACCTCCGCCGAGGACAGTTCGGCGATGTTGAGGTTGTCCTCCTCGTTGCGCCGGAACCAGATTTCACCGTCCGTCACGTCGTAGGCGCGCATGATGACGCGGCCCGTAGTGGTCTTGCCACAGCCGCTTTCGCCGACCAGGCCCAGGGTCTCGCCGGGTCGAATGTAGAAGCTGACCCCGTCGACGGCCTTGACGTGGCCGACCGTCTTGGACAGGAGGCCGCGCCTGATGGGAAAGTGTTTCCTGAGGTCCTTGACGTCCAGCAGCACCTCCTGGGAACCTCTGGCAGAGGAGTTTGGACTGCTGCTCACACGCGAATCTCCGTTGGCTACCGGGTCTCAAACCGGTCTAGAAAAACCGATTGACGGCAAACGACAGGCTGATCAGGGCCAGGAGAGGCGCTCCGACCCTGACGATGCGCTGCCAGAACAGCCCGCGGGCGGCCCCGTTGCGCAAATAGCCTTCGATCAGGAATACAAAGACGATCCAGCCAAGGCCCAGCACGTAGACGGACCACTGGCCGATGGACCGCAGCCGCCACGGATTGGCCATGCGGCCGATCAGGATGTCCTCCACCACGTTGCGCTGGATCAGAAACACCAGCACCAGGGCCAGCGCGAAGAGAACAAGCCAGCCACCGTACACCAGCAACACCTGTTGCCAGTTGGATTTCATCATATCGGGAATCGGAAACTGCGACCCGGCAGCGTTGCGAACGCCTTGGGCGAAACCGTCGGCCATTCTAGGGTGCGGTGCATGCCGAGTCAACAATTCCGCACCTTGGGCACTTTGCTGCCTTCGCCGTACGTGCACGGCACCGAAACCGTGAGACCGGCCCGGTGAAGAACAACGCTTGTTTCCGTGGCCCAGACATCCCATCGGACGGTACACATGCAGGCAGCGGGAACACCGACGGGCGATGAACCCGAGCTGCGTCGTCGGACCGTCAACGATGTGGTTGAGGAAATCCGCGCTCGCCACAGTGGCTTCTCCGCGACGGACAGTCTGCCGCGCAAGACGTCTTACAACCGGGGTCGTGCCCACAGGGAAGGCCGGGAGGCGGATGCCGTGGAACCCACCGGGCAAGTCCAGGGATAATCGCCAGACGAATCGTTGATGCCGGCATCCCGATGCGCGCGCCCGGCGAAGATCCGGATGAGTCCGACAAACTGCCCTCGGACCGAAGCCTGTTGAAGGCCGGGGACTCTGCCCGTGCGACACATGCGGTGCACAAGCCCCACTTCCAGGCAACGCAGCCCGGCTCGGCAGACAACGCCGCAGGGGGCCTATAATTCGCCGCCTTAGCGATTTGTTCGGCACGCTGTGCCCGCCCTGCCCATGACACGCCAGTGCGACATCCTGATCATCGGCGCGGGAATCGTCGGCGTATGCTCGGCCTGGTATCTGACCCAGGCGGGATACCGTCCCCTGGTGATTGACCGGGGCGAGGTGGCCGGCGGCTCCTCCCACGCCAACGCCGGCCTGTTGGTCCCCAGTTCCTGGCTGCCCATGGCCGCCGACAGCGGCATCGAGCAGTTGCTCGAAAAATGGCAGGATCCCGAGGCCTCGATCTACCTGCCGGCAGCCGGCGATCCCCACCTGTCCGACTGGCGGCGGCGGTTGCGCGCGGCCGCCGAACCCGTCCAGTGGCTCAAGACCACGGCCGTGCTGCACAGGTTGGCCGGACGCAGCATGGAGCTGTACCGGGAACTGCACCGGAAGCTGCCCTTGCAGGACCACTTCCGCATGGACGGTTCCCTGAACGTGTTCTCCACGCAGGCCGGCTTCCGGGCGGGCGCGACCCAGGCCCTGCGGCACCGGAGCATGGGTGGCCTTGCGGCCCTGCTCGACCGGTCCGGAGTCCGCCACTATCTGCCCCAGGCTGCGGACAAGATTGTGGGGGCCGTCCTGTTGCCGGAGGACGGCCGCCTGTCGCCCAAGGCCTTCGTCCAAAGCCTGGCGCACGAAGCCGGCCAACACGGCGCCGAATTCTGGTCGCATGTGGCCGTGACCGGCATCGGGGGGATGGACGATGGTCAGATCACCTCCGTGACCACGAGCAAGGAGGACATCGAGTTCAATGTCGCGGTACTGGCAGCCGGTGCCTGGTCCGGCGCGCTGGGCAGGGACTGGGGACTGGACGTGCCGGTCGTGCCCGGGCGGGGCCACAGCTACACCATGGCACGACCCGAGGGCTTTCCGAACTTCGGGGTCCAGTTGATGGACGAGGGCGTGGCCGTGAACCCGATGGGGGATCGGCTGCGAATCGCCGGCCGGGTGGAATTCACGGGCATGGACGACCGCGTGGACAGCGAACGGGCGGCCCAGGTTGCGCGCGCCAGTCGCGATCTGCTGGGTCTGGACCCACGGCCCGAGGACGGGCAGCCCTGGATGGGTTTCCGCCCCATGACCCCGGACGGCCTGCCCATTGTCGACTGGAGCACAAAGTACGAGAACCTGCTGCTGGCCTGCGGCCACAACAAGATTGGAATGACCCTGGGCCCGGCCACCGGTGAACTGGTGGCACGCCGGATCACGGGCACCCCGGCCGGCCCGGACGATGCCGCCCTGGCCCTGAACCGCTTTGCATAACCGAAGCCGGAGCGGGGCCGCCGGGTTAAACCATGGGCCGCGCCGTGGGGCCCGGCGGCCGACGGCGCGTCAGCGGGAGACTGCCACCCGGCTGTTCGGCTGCAGGGACTGACCGCCGATCAGGGAGGCGATGCCATCCGGCCAGCGGATTTCCAAGGCCAGAATCTCGCTGCCCTCGGACAACCCGCAGTGCAACGCGGGACCGCGGCCGGACAGATACCCGCTGGCAGCCTGCACCTGTCGCCGGTAGACACCCGTGGAGGTCTGCAGACGCACCTCGGCACCCAGGGCGCTGGTGTTGCCCGTCCCGGCCTGGCTCAGGTGCACCACCAGGGACTGCCCGGTGCACAGTTGGTTCTCGAAGATGCGAGCCGGGGACCGCAGGTTGTTGACTGGCACATCCAGGTCGCCGTCGCCGTCCAGGTCGGCCAAGCCCATGCCGCGGCGCCCATGGCAAAGCCCGTTGAACGCAGGAAGGCGCGGCGGCCCATTAATCGCTCGGCCCTTCGGAATTCCTCCAAAATCTCTTATTCAGTTGGGTTCACGCGCCTATACGATTCAGGATCACGACGTTGACAGGCCTGCTTCCGGACTGCGGCCGGCACCTTGGGTTCCACCGCAATCCTGTTTGCCGACGCGAACGCGCAGGAGTTCCTGCGCGTCCCGTACCCGAATCGCTTGGGACACAGCCGGTTAATGCCGCCTTGTAATATAGGATCTTCATTGGTACCGTCATCCAGACAGGTCTCCAGCCCTCTCGTGCCTCTCCCAAGATGTCCCCGTACGCCCGCGGGTTTCACTTGATGCCATGAACGAAACAGACAATCTGGCCGGTCTCGTCCTGCAAGGCCTGACCGCCTTGGAGAACGGTCTCAGTTCACTGTTGCTCACCAGCGAGGATCAGTCGCGCCCGGACGAAGACCGCACCGTGCGTCTGCAGGCCATCATCTCGGAGATTGACAGCTACTACGGCCACGATTCGCGTACGTTCCTCCTGGCCCACTGGGCCCTCCAGCTGCACCTGCTCCTGCCAACCCGCGCCTGCGAGCCAACCCTTGAGACCACACTGTGCGACCTGGAGCGCCTCAGGGAACTGGCCGAATTCTTCAGTCTGCGGGACGTGGCGGACGAGATCCAGGATCTGGCCGACCGCCTCGCGGCAGGCTCCGGCGGGCTCACCCCCTTTGCGTCCGTCAGCGGCGGGTTCGCCAACCTGCAGGACCTGACCACGGCCACGCTGCACGCCATCGACGAACGCATGGAGGTGCTGGGCGGCGCCTCCTTCCGCGAGGCCGTGGCCACGGAGGTCGGGCTGCTGGAAATCCTGGCCAGCGAGGAACTGGTCGGACGCTACATCCTGGACGCCAGCCAGGATCGCATGCGCTGTTGCGTCTGCCTCGCCACCATGGTGATGGTGATACGCGAGCTGCTGCGCATGGGGGAGACAGGGTCCGCGACGGCCGAAACGGCGGATGCCCAGAGACTGGCACAGTTGGGGGAACTGGTGGGCATCACGCCCGTGAATGCGCGTCGCAACCCGCTGCCCAGGATCCCGGGTGGCGCCGACCGGGAGAAACCGGACACGGAGACGCCGGCCGCGGCCGAACCGCAGGCGGACGGGGGACGGGACACGGTCCTCTTCCCGGACAGCGAACCGGCCGAACCCATCAAGCGCCAACCCGCGGCCGAACCGGAAGACAAAGGCGATCTGACGATCGACGTGGCCTCCAGGCACCTGCCCGAACCGCCGCCGCCCGAGCCCGAGTGGGAACCGGAACCCCTGCCGGAGGATGGGACTACGGGAGTGGAACCGGACACGGAGCCGGACATTGTCGATGCCCGGGATGTGCCGGAGGAATTCGAGGCGGAGGACCCGGACGCGGAGATTGCGGAGGCCCTGGCGGAGACCGAAGCACCCGGTCAGGGCCTGGGCCAGATGCTGCTCATGGTGCTCATGGTCCTGGTGGGCGTCGGCATCGTGGCCTTGGTCGTGGTGCGGCCGGCCTGGCTTGACAACTTGGCCAACCAAGGCGGGAGCGACGGTGTCCAGGCCATCACGCCGGAGCCGGAGGAAAGCGTGGCAACGGCCGTGCCCACCGCCACTGAAATCCCGGTGCAGGCCGTGGAGGAACCCGCGGAACCGACACCGGTGCCACCCACCCCCACCTCCACGCCGGTGGCCGACTATGTGTTCCTGGCGACCACCGCCCAGGTGTACCTGTGGCCCGACGTCGCAGCGGAAACCATTGCTCCGCCGCGGGAGGCGGACAGCGGCGTGATCCTGGTCAGACGGGTGGCGGACGGCGATCAGTTCTGGCTGCAGATGGAGGACACCTTCTTCATCCTGGCCGAGACCGTGGTCAATCCGGAGGTGGTGGATCAGCTGCCGTTGATCGACAAGGCGGACATTCCCGACATTCCGGTCGAGTACCTCCAAACGGCGGCACCGGCGGACGAGCCGGTGGCCGACACGGGCGATCAGGACCCGGCGGAGCCGACACTCGAACCGATACCCGACGGCCGGACCGCCATTGTGGAAGATGTCGACGTGCACATCGGCCCCGGTGCCGACTTCGAGTCCCGCGGCATCCTGCCGGCCGGGCGCGAGGTGACCCTGCTCGGGACCAGCACCGACGGCTCGTGGTCCCTCATGGACGACTTCCACTGGATCCCGTCCGCAGCCATCGCCAACATTCCGGACGGCCTGCCGGTCCTGCGCCATCCGACCACCATCTCCAACGCCAATCTGCGGGCCGCCCCCGACAGCGGGTCCGCTCAGCAGGGCTTCCTGGGGCCGGGCACGGCCCTGTTGCTCGACGGCTGGACCCTGGGTTCCAATCCGGACGGGGTCTGGTACCACCTGGACTCCGGGGAGTGGATTTGGGGCGATCTGGTCCAGGACGCCTACGCCAACCTGCCCGAGCGGCCCTACGTGCCGGACGAGCAGTAGTCGGCCGTTCCCTTCGCCGGCGCCCCGGCGGGCCTTGTTTCTTCAGGAAACCTACGCTTCCGATATGACCAGCGCACAGAAATCCGGCCCCAGGGTCGTTGTCGTAGGGGCCGGCAGTCTCTTCTTCGGACGCCAGGCCATCTGGCAGATGGTCCATTCGCCCCACCTGCAACGCGGGACGCTGGTGCTGGTGGACACCGACGAGGAGCGGCTGTCCAAACTGGTCCGGCTGGCGGAAATGGTGCGCGACGCCAATGCCGTGCCCCTGGGGGTGGAAGGCCACACGGACTGGGTGCCGGCCCTGCCGGAAGCAGACTTCGTGGTCCTCAGCTTCGCCAACCAGACTGTCAAGTACCGCGGCATCGACTGCGCCATTTCCGAGAAGTACGGCGTACGCATGTGCTCCGGGGACACCATCGGTCCCGGCGGAATATTCCGCGCCCTGCGCGAGTTCCCGCGAATCCTGGAATGCGCCGCCGACGTTGAGCGCCTGTGTCCGGATGCATGGGTCATCAACTACATCAATCCCTCGACGGTACACGGCATCGGCCTGATGCGCCATGCCCCCGGCATCAAGAGCTTCGCCCTCTGCGACAGCCTGCACATGCCGCACATCAAGGTGCGGCTGGCCGGCATGGCCGGTATCGAGGCCGCGGCCGGGGGCGAACTGACCGCGGAGCTGGACCGGGACTTCGACATGCGCATCGCCGGCGTGAACCACTTCACCTGGCTGCTCCGGGCGGAGTGGCGGGGCGCCGACGTGTCGGATGTCATCGCGGAGTCCCTGCGGGCCGGCGCCGCCCACGAGGATCCGACGGTGGAGGGCGAAGCCAAGGGCTGGCTGAACCAGACCATCGGGGCGGAACTGTACGATGTCTTCGACCGGGTGCCGGTCTGTGTTTCCCACACCAAGGAGTACGTGCCCTACTACCAGCAGGCCGGCCGGTCCGGCAACGGCACGCCGCCCCTGGCCATCTGGGACACCGAGACCCGGTACGATCGGCACGAGGCCATGTGGCACCAGATCGACGGCTTCCTGGAAGGCACGCTCCCGATCGAGGACTACACCACGCTGCTGGGCCCGGACCACGCCACGGACATCATCGACAACATGGTGGGCGGCCTGAACCGCCCCTTCTTCGTCAACTGCGCCAACCGCGGCGCCGTCACCAACATGGCGGACGACGCCTTCCTGGAACTGCTTTGCGACATCGACATGGACGGCCCCGTGCCGCGGCCGGTCGGCGAGATGCCGCGCGGGCTGCTGGGCCAGCAGCAGTTGATTCTCGACACCCATGAACTGACCGCCGAGGCCGTCGCGCGGGACGATCGCAACCTGTTGCGGCGAGCCATGCTGACCGATCCCATCGTCAATTCGATTGCCGACGCGGATGCCATCCTGGCTGAACTGCTGGAGCTGGAGCGGGATGCCATTCCCGCCGGCTGGCGGGCCTGACGAACCCCCCGCCCCCTTTTTGACCAGTCCAAACTACTTCCCGGAACCTTCTGCATGTCCGACTACCGCATTTCCGCCGCCGATCGCGAGGCCCTGTCCCATGTCTCCACGGCCACCCTGACCACCTCCCTGATCAAGCGCGGCATCAAGCGCTGCTTCATGCAGGGGGTGCATCCGATCAAGCCGGGCCTGACCATGGCCGGCCACGCCTTCACCCTGCGCTACATCCCGAGCCGACAGGATTTGGTGGATCGACGCTACGACAACTCCACCAACGTGCAGCGCCTGGCCATGGAAGCCATCGGTCCCGACCAGGTGCTGGTGGTGGATGCCCGCCGGGTGATTGCGACCGGCACCATGGGCGACATCCTGGCCCACCGCATCCGGGAACGGGGCTGCGTGGGCGTCGTCACGGACGGCTCCCTGCGCGACACGCCGGCCCTCCGGGCCATGGACTTTCCCATCTTCCTGGGCGGCGCCGCGGCCACGCCTTCCCACACCCACCACCATCCGGTGGACATGAACGTCCCGGTGGGGTGCGGCGACGTTGCGGTCATGCCGGACGACCTGATCGTGGGCGACGGCGAGGGCGTGGTGGTAATCCCCAATGCCATGGCCCGCGAAGTCATCGACGAGGCGGCGGACCAGGAAGTGTTGGAGAACTGGGTGGTCGAACAGGTGAAGACCGGACGACCCCTGCAGGGCCTCTACCCGCCCAACGAGGAGACCAGGGCCCAGTTCGAAGGCTGGCGCAGCCGCCGGTAGCCGCCGGAGGCGGGGCGGCTGCTCTCCGGCTTCAGGCAACCACCCGTTTCCCGCTCAGGACAAGGATCCCCGATATGCTCAGCCAACGGTTCGGTGTTGTCCGACTGGAGCATCTGCTGCGATCCCGGCAGGATTGGCATCCCTTTCCCCGTGTCGACGAACGGGCCGCCTGGAACGGCATTCCCGCCGGGTTGCGGCGGTCCCTGATCGAGGCCGGCGAGAACCGGCTGGACTTCGCCTGGCCCCACCTGCCGGCCACGCGGTTCCTGGACTTCGCCCGGACGGGCGACCGCTCCCGCTACCAGGACCTGAGCTTCGCCCGGCGCGACGCCCTGGCCGATCTGGTGCTGGCTGAATGCGCCGAGGGCCAAGGCCGTTTCCTGGACGACTGCGTCAACGGCATCTGGGCCCTTTGCGAGGAAACCTACTGGGGCGTGCCGGCCCACATCGGCGTCCAGAAGGCCGGTTCCGGCCTGCCGGACGTGGAGGAACCGACCGTCGACCTGTTTGCGGCCGAGACCGGTGCGCTGCTGGCCTGGACGCTGTACCTGCTGCACGAGCGGCTGGACACCGTCTCTCCGCTGGTGCGCCGACGCATCGAATTGGAAATCCGGCGGCGGATCCTGGACGTGCTCAGGGTGCGCATCGACTTCTTCTGGATGGGCTGGCTGGGCGGCCGGCGCGTCAACAACTGGAACCCGTGGATCTGCTCCAACTGGCTGACCTGTATTCTGGCCATCGAGGACGATGTGGAGACCAGGGCGGAGGATGTCTTTCGGGTCCTGCGCACCGTCGACAACTTCATCGACACCTATCCCCGGGACGGCGGCTGCGACGAGGGCCCCAACTACTGGGGCCGGGCCGGAGCCTCCCTCTTTGAAAACCTCGAGCTCCTGTACACGGCCACCGACGGCGCCGTTGACGTGTTCGGGGAACCCCTGATCGGGGAGATTGGCCGCTTCCTGCACCGGGCCCACATCGCCGACAGCTACTACCTTAACTTCGCGGACGCCTCCGCCCTCGTCGAACCCGAAGCCCTCCTGGTGCACGCCTACGGCAGCCGCATCGGAGACGCGGACATGCAGGCCTTTGCCCGGTGGCTGGCCGACCGTCAGGGGATTGGGCGGCCTGGCCTGCATGCCCAAGGCCAGGTGAGCAGCCGCGGTTCCAGCCTGGGCCGGTCGCTGATGGCCATCTTTGCCCTGGACGAGGTATTGGACCGGCCGGTCCCGGCCCCCCTGCCGCGCGACGTCTGGCTCCCCAACATCGAGGTCATGACGGCCCGGGATGCCGCCGGCTCCCAGGATGGTTTCTACGTGGCCATCAAGGGCGGCCACAACGAAGAAAGCCACAACCACAACGACATCGGCAACTTTGTCGTCTACCTGGACGGCCGGCCGCTGCTGGTGGACGCCGGGGTCGAGAACTACACCGCCAAGACATTCAGTGCCCAGCGCTACGACATCTGGACGATGCAGTCCGACTATCACACCCTGCTGCCAACCATCGATGGACGCCAGCAACAACCCGGCGAGCGGCACGGTGCCAGCCAAGTGGAATACGCGGCCGACGAGAACACGGCGCGCCTGGCACTGGAGATCGCCGGTGCCTGGGGCGAGGACGCAGGTCTGGCCAGCTGGCACCGCACCCTGACCCTGCACCGGGGAGAGCGCGTCGAGGTCGAGGACCGGTGGCGGTTCCTTACCGCGCCCGGCTCCCTGCAGTTGAGCCTGCTGACCCCGGGCCGTGTGGAACTGGACACGGGCATCGTCCGCATCTCCGCCCGGAACTACAAGGACGACCGCACTGCGGCGGAGGGCACCGTGGAGTTCAATGCCGGCCGGTTGACGGCCGCCGTGGAAACAGTGCCGATTACCGACCAGGTGCGGATGGGGCCCTGCTGGGGCACCGAACTGTACCGGGTCGTCTTCACGCTGGACCAGCCTTCCCGGGAAGGCTCGCTCACCTACCGCATTGGCCGCTGAGTCGGCCATCTGCCCGACCCCACCGGGCACTGCCGCCATGTCCACACTGCACTTTCCCAAACTGTCCCGATTCGACCGCGCGGCGGAGCCGGTCACCGTTTCCATCCCGTTTCGGGAAGGAGCCCTGCCGGAACCCCACCACCTTTGGGTGCGGGACGGAGACTCAAGCCTGCCCTGCCAGACGCGGGCCCTGGGACGTTGGCCGGACGGCAGCGTGCGCTGGGCCCTGGTCCACATGCAGGTCGACCTGCCGGGCAACCGATCCCATACGCTGGCATTCGGTGTCGGCCCGGCCCTGGCTCCTCCCGCCGCCCCGCACCATGGGCACGGCGTCCTCTCGTTCGCAATTCCGGAAGGACAACCGCTGTCCCTGAAGGACCTGACCGTGAACGGCAGGCCCTTCCCGCTGCCCCTGGACAATCTCTTTCGACTGCGCCTGCAGGACGGCCCCGCGCTGCAGCCGGTGGTGGAACGCGTCGAGGAGGTGGAGAGCGGTCCGCTGCGCTGGATCCTGCGGCTGTTCGGGCGCCACACCGGACCGGGTGCGGACCTTCAGCCGGCCTTCCACGGACAGGTGAAGGTCCATCGGGGCAAGCCTTGGCTCGAACTGGAGCACCAGTTCATCCACGACGGCGACGCCCCTGAAACGCAGCTGGCCTCCCTGTCCCTGGACATTGCCCCGGCCATGCCTCCGGACCGGGCGGCCGTGGCCCTGGGAGAGGGCTACTACACCACCCGAATCGAACAGTCGGATGCCTGCGTCGAAATGGAGATCGATGCGGAAACGCTCCTGTACCAGTCCAACGAGCACTTCTCGGAGTCGTTCTACGGGGACTTCTGGGTCGACTGGCGCACCGACGGTTGCGGCCTGGCCGTCTCCCACTACCAGGCCCACCAGCACTACCCCAAGGGCCTGCGCGCCGCCGCGGAGGGCATCCGGGCCGATCTCTATCCCGCTGCGGCCGAGCCGGCCCGCATCCTGCAGGGCATGGGCAAGACCCACCGTCTGCTGCTGCAGTTCCACGACGGCTCGGCGGACCTGGAGACGCTCAGCGTCCGCAGCCTCCAGTTCCAGTTGCCGGACGTGCCCTCCCTGCCCCGCAGCTGGTACCGGGAGCACAACCCCTGGGGCCTGGACTTCTTCCCCGAGAAGGTGCCGGGCCGCCTCGTGTCCCGCTTCAACGACCTGCACCAGGGCCGTCCGGCCGCCCTGGGCATGCTGCACTTCGGGGACGCGCCGGATGCCGGCTACACCAACCAGGGCCGCGGCCAAGGCGAGTCGGTCTGGGTCAACAACGAATATGATCGTCCGCACATGAGCCTGCTGTTCCACGGCCTGACCGGGCAGCGGCACCTGCTGGACTCGTCACTCGTCTGCGCCCGGCACTGGCTGGACGTCGACTTCTGCCACCACCATCCCGACCCCCTGATCGACGGGGGTCTGAAGATCCACACGGCCCACCACGGCACCGGCGGCGTAATCCCGTCCCACGAGTGGACCGAGGGCCTGCTCGACTACTGGTGCCTGACCGGCCGTGCGGAAGGCCTGGAGGCGGCCGAGTCGATCGGCCGCAACATCATGCGGCATATGGAACTGCCCAGGATGCGGACCCCCGGTGCCGCAGCCGTGCGCGAAGGCGGCTGGGCACTGCGCGCGATGATCGGCCTGCACCTGGCCACCGGCGGCGAGACCTGGCGGGCGGAGGCCGAGCGCCTGACCCGCATGTTCCTCGACTGGCACGACGAGTTCGGTGCCCTGCTGGCCCCCTACACCAGCCACACCATGCCGCGCGTGCCGTTCATGATCTCGATCACGGTCAACTCCCTGGCCCGGTTCCGCCTGATCGAGGCCAATGAACGGGTGGATCGGCTCATCGTGTCGGTGGTGGACGACCTGGTGGAACATACGCTGGGTCCCGACGGCATCACCTTCTACAAGGAACTGCCGAGCCTCAACCGCACCGCGCCCACACCCCACTTCCTGGAAGCGCTCACGCACGCCTTCCATGTCACCGGCGACCGGACCTACCTGAAGATCGCGGCGCGCCAGTTTGCCGCCCTGACGGCCCATCCCGTCAACGGACGGGGCGGGGCCAAGTTCGTGGATTCGGGCGGAGCCGTGGTGGCCGGCACTGGCGAAGGACGGTCGTTCGCCGATTCCTATTCGTCCGTCATCCTGTTCGCCGCGGCTGCCGCCAGGGAAGGGCTCCTCGACTGGTACGAATACCCTTATCCGGATGCCGTGCTGTCGTCTTCGTCCCGAAAACGGCCGGGCTAGAATCGCGGTCTCAACAACCCCACAGGAAATCCCGAACGCCATGAAAATCCTGGTTGCCGGCGCGGCCGGCCAAGTGGGCTGTCGCCTGGTGCGTCAGCTGCTCGACCACAACCACGAAGTGCGGGGCACCGTGCTCCCGGACGATCCGTGCCTGGACCGGCTGGACGGCCTCGACATCGAGCTGGCCAAGGGCGACCTGACCGACGAAGCCTTCGTCAACAGCGCCCTTGACGGCATGGACCGGGTCGTGCACACCGCCAACTTCGTCGGGCCGCAGTTCGACAACAACCTGCAGATCAACCGCCTCATCGCCCGCGTCTGCGGCGAACGCGCCGACCAACTCGAGCGTCTGGTCTACGTGAGTTCCTCCGGCGTCTTCCCGAACAACGGCGAGAAGTTCGCCTGCGCCTACCATCCTGTCGACGAGGAACATCCCCGCCATCCCGACGGCGAGTACTCCCTGTCCAAGCAGATCGGCGAGGGGTTCGTGAACATGGCGGCCGACTACACCGGCCTGCGCACCGTGATCGTGCGCCCCAGCCACGTGCAGTCCGGCACCGCCATCCTCAGCCAGTTCACGGCCGCACGCGCCGTCCAGATTCTCAAGATCGGACAGGCCAGTCCCCGCGGCGAGCTGTACATGGCCGACGGCACCGAGCTGTGGCACGACGTGGAGGCGCAGGCGGCCTACCCCGACCAGCCCTGCAGCGTCCGGGACGGTCAGGGTCGCTCCTGGCTCTACCAGCCCAACGACGCCCGCGACATTGCCCACATGCTGGTCTGCGCCGTGGAGGAGGATGCCGCCGTCGGCGAAAGCTTCAACTGCGGAGCCCCGACCCCCTTCTACCACACCCATGCCGCGCCGCTGCTGGCGGAACTCACCGGCCAGACGGCCCTGGAGGTCCAGGTTCCGGTCTGGTACCGGTACGACCACGCCATCGGCAAGGCCAAGCGCCTGATCAACTACCGGCCCCGCGGCACGGTGGAAGCCATGTTCAAGTCCGCCCTGCGGGTGCGCGACGAAGGCTGGATTGACTACACCTGGAAATAAGCTCAGGCCCCGCCAACCGGCTGTGGCCGACCGCACAGGAGATTCGCATGCAATACATCATGTTCACCAAGCACCTCGAGGGGCTGGACCTGGACGAAATCATTGCCACCCTCCAGCGGGTGGGGGTCCGGGGAGCCGACCTCTGCGTGCGGCCCGGCTACCCGGTCACGCCGGAGAACGCGGCGACCGCCCTGCCCGACGCCATGCGCCGGTTCAGGGACGCCGGGCTGGACATTCCGCTGGTGACGACGCCGACCAACTTTCAGACCCCCGACCACCCCGACGCGGAGAACCTGTTCGCAGCCTGCGGCGCGGCCGGGGTCAAATACATCAAGCTGGGCTACTGGCACTGGTCTCCCGAGGAGCACTACTGGGACACCATGGCCCGGGTCAACGACTGGCTGCAGGGATTTGCCGAACTCGCCAGCCGCCACGGGGTGACGGCCGTGGTCCACAACCACTCCGGACGCTCACTGGGCCTCAACGGCAGCGCGGCCATGCAAGTCGTGCGCGACTTCAATCCGGCGCACGTGGCGCTCTTCGCCGATGCGGGCCACTTGTCCATCTGCGGCGAACCGATCGACATGGCCCTGGACATCATGCGGTCCCACCTCCGGGTCTGCGCCTTCAAGGACCTGGTCCACACGACGGTCCAGCGCAACGGCCGCACCATGCCGGCCACGCGTTGCGTGCGCATGGGCGAAGGCCTGGTCGACTGGCAAACCACCGTCGAGGCGCTCGAGGCCATGGACTTCTCCGGTCCGGTCAGCTTCCACAGCGAATACGCCGGCGAACCGGTGCCCACCGTGATTGACCTGGCCGCCTGCGATGTGCGTTTCATCAACGCCTTGCGGGCCGGCAACTGATCCGTTCCCAACCATTTCCAGACAGGACAACCCCATGACCAACCCACTTCGCGCGGCCTTCATCGGTGCCGGTCCCCGCAGCCGCAGTGCCCACTATCCGAACGTGGCCCGACTGGACGACGTGACCATGGAAAGCGTCTGCGAACTGGACGAGGAACGCCTCGACATGGTGGTGGACCAGTACGGGTTCCCTTCGGTGTACACCCACCACAAGGAAATGCTGGAGAGCGCGAACCCGGATGTTGTCTACTGCGTCATGAACGAGCAGTGGGCGCTGGGTCCGGTGCTGGACTGCATCCGCGCCGGCAAGCATATCTTCATCGAAAAGCCGCCCGGCGCCAATGTGGACGAGGTGCGGCAAATCCGGGACGCCGCGGTGGCCAACAATGTGTGGGTCCAGGTCGGGTTCCAGCGCAGGCATGCGGCCGTGGTCCGCGAGTCCATGGCCCGCACACAGGCCGGCGGACCGGTGTCAATGGCCGTCGGCACCTTCCACAAGCAGCTGCTGGGCGAAGCCGCCGGCGGCTTCACGACCACCCTCTGGAACGACATCTGCCACATTGTGGACATGGTCCGTTTCATGGCCGGGGGCGAACCGGCCGAGGTCCATGCCCATCGGTCCAAGTTCGGCAGTCCCCACTGGAATGTCTACGGAGCGCTGATCCGGTTCGACAACGATGCCACGGGCATCATCGAGGCCACGCGGGCCTCGGGCGGGCGCACCCTGGGGGGCCAGCTCCATGCGGCCACCGTCGGTTGCTACTTCGACATTCCCTCCCGGCTGGCGTTGTTCACCAACGATGGGCAAAAGGACAACCTGAACGGCTGGGACCTGGCCGGTGTGGAGCGATCCGATTCCGCAGCCTACGACGGCACGCTGGACATGCACCGGCACTTCATCGAGTGCATCCGCAGCAACACCCAACCGTTGACGGACATCCGCGATACCGTGCACACCATGGAACTGGTGGCCGCCATCGATGGCGAGGAATGACACTGCCGGTTTGCCTGTCCCGCACCGGCTCGGACCGGGCCACGGCCTACGACCCCAGCTGCAAGCTGCTGCGACGCGGCGACGATCTGGTGATGGGCTGGCTGGACAGCCCGGAGCAGGAAGGCGGGCCAGCCCGCATCATGCTGGGTACCGCCAATCCGGCCACCGACCAGTTCCGAGGTTCCGTCTGTCTGGCGGAAGGCATTGACAACCATTGCGGTCCGGCCCTGGCCCTGGATCCCAACCAGCGGCTGCACCTCATGTCCGGTGCCCACCACGGGGCCTTTGTCCACCGCTGGATCGACTCGGCCGACCTTTTGGATCCGGCCGCCTGGTCGGCGCCTCAGCCGGTGGGTGAACGCGCTTCCTATCCGGCTCTGGTCAGCGACGTGGACGGAACCCTCCACCTGGCCTGCCGCGAGTCGAGGCCGGATCGCTGGATCCTGGTCTACCGGAACATGCGCCGCGGCCACTTGTGGAGCCCGCCCGTCACGCTGGCGGTGAACCCGGAGCCCGGCTACTGCAACTGGATGCATTCCTTTGCGGCAACTGAGGACGGGATCCTGCACCTCTTCCTGCAGTTCCACTACGCGGCGTCCGGCTCGGCCGCGGACTGCACGACCTACTCCGCGGTGCGGCTGGTGTCCGGTGATGGCGGGAACACGTGGCGGCAGGAGGACGGATCGCCGGTTACGGAGCCGGTGACCGCGGAGAGTGCCCAAGCCTTTAGTTCGTCACCGAAGGGCGATCTGCGCCTGAACAGCGCGGTTCTGAACTGCAACGACCGGCCCTGGGTACATGTGGTGCACCCGGACAGCTCGGCCGGCTACCTGTACGAGTTCACCGATACCGGACCGGTGAGACACCTGCCAGGCGGGGACCTGGCCGCCTACGACCTGCGCGGCGGCTGTGCCATGGACATGGCCTTCGATCCCGCAAACCGCCTCTACCTTGCCTTTGCCGCCAATCCGGGCAGAACCGCGACTCCCTGGTTTGATCCCAGCCACGAAGTGCATGTGGCCTTCATCGACCCGAACCGCATGGCCGACACGCAGGTGAAGCGGTTGACCGACATGGATGAATTGGTGTCGGGCTGGCTGCCGCAAGTGGAGGAATGGCTGCCGAACAATCGCCATGCGCGCGTGTCCGAGCCCTACATCATGTGGACCCGGGGCAACAACTTGGGAGGCATTGGCGGGGACAACGCCAACAGCCTTCGAACCGGGGTATGGCTCGACCGGTTGAAGCATTGAGGTAGGCTCAGACATCCCCCGAGTTGATCCGGAAGAGTGAAACGGGATTGGGATAGGTCAGACCAAGGCAGTATGGGACAAACCGTTCGTTGGAAAACGGTTTGGGCTGTCACTTTGGCAATTGGTTAGGTATATAAGCCCCATTGGTTACGCATCCCACTCCGATCCGCAAGTCAGGTTTGTCAACGGATTGGTTGGCCCATGCCCCTGCGATCGGAATCACGAGGGCATGGTCCTCTTTACATCACGCGGCCGTAGACCATCTGCGACCTTGGTCAGGTCATCTGCAACACATTGAGGTTCACTCATCGAAACCTCACCTCCCGCGAGTTGCATCAGCCCATATACTGACTACGCTCACAGTTCCTGTAGGAACAGCCAATGAAGAACATCACGGTCTCTGTTGACGAAGAAACCTACAAGTTGGCACGTTTTCGTGCCTTGGAGCTTGACACGTCGGTTTCGGTGCTGGTGCAGCAGTTCCTGCGTAGCCTGGTCAGCAGCGGTGAGACCGCCCTCACTGACGGCAAGAAGGCGGAAACGGAGACCGAAACGGCCCTGGTCCGTCGACGCCAGCGGCTTCGGGAGGTGCTTACGAACTTTGATGCCCGCAAGGTTGGCGTACCCGAAAGGCTGACCCGCGGCGAACTCTACGACGAAGCGATCCACGGCCCCGATGCGCTTCGTTGATACCAACGCAGCCTGTCTGGCAATCACACAGTGACCGGAGTCGCTGTTCGCCAAGATCGCGCATGTCACCAGCCACGCGGGGGCGGACCTACCCAACTCCGGCAAGTGCCTGAGCGGCTCACCCTGTTTCAGCGGGGCGCTTCGGCAGCTGCACCTTCATCTCGGTGTACCGGCCCGGCTCCGACTCCGGCTCGACGCTGCCGCCGTGCTCCCGGATTACGTCCCAGACCAGACTCAAGCCCAATCCCATGTTCCTCCCGGTACTGCGGGTGGTGACAAAGGGATTGAACATCCGCGCCATCATTTCCCGGTTCATGCCCATGCCGTTGTCCCGGACTGTCATGGTTACGGCATCCTCGGCATTCTTCGTGGCTACCGTCAGTCGCGGCTGGTAACCATCCCCCTCGGCCCGAAGCTTCTCCACCATGGCTTCACAGGCGTTCATCACCAGATTGGAGATGACCCGTGCCATGTCTTCCGGCACCACGACTGTTTCACCCAGGGCCGGGTCCAATTCCGTGTTGACCTTGGCGCTGAAGTCGGGTTCGTAAACCCGGATTGCCTGGTACCCCAGGTGGGTCTGTTCAACGATCAACTGGTTCAGCCCCACCGGCCGGAACCCGCCTCCGGTCCCTCGGTCGTAGATCATCATGGCCGACGCGATGCTATTCAGCCGGCCGCTGTGATGCTCCACCCGATCCAGATTGCCGGTCAGATCCTCGATCAAGCCCTCGGCTTGTTGCCGGTACACCTCTCCGGGCTGCTCCAGCAGTTCCTGAAGCTCTGCCACGAGTTCCTGAGACAACGATGTGAAATTGCGGACGAACTGCAGCGGGTTGCGCATCTCGTGCGCCACCCCCGACGCCAGTTCACCAAGTTCCGCCAGCTTCTGCTGGCTGACAATCCGGTCCTGGCTTTCCCGCAGGTCCGCCAACGCCTGTTCCAATTCTCCATTCCGCTCCTTGAGCTCCGCGGAAAGCTGGGTTACCAAGTCCAGCTGCATGGCCCGTATGGAATTCTGGCGCAGTGCCTCCAGGGCCTGGCACGCCTTGGTCACCTCGTCATTGCCCCGCGGCTCAATCCGGTACTCCAGGTCGCCCATGCCCAAGCGTCGAATCCAGATTTCGACGGCTACGGTCCTTATGCCAACCCAGATGACCAACGTCGTTTTGACCAACACCACGGCCAGCGTCGCGGCCGAGAGAGCAATCAACGGGACGTAGCCATGACGGGACGCCACTACCGTAAGGCTAACCAGCAATCCGATGGCCAAACCGATCAGCAGCAGATGCTGAACCGAGTAGCGCCGGATGCTGAACCTCGACATTCCGAAGGGATCATTGCCAGCGCTACTTTCGTTCAACACGGTAGACATGGCGCACCTCCCGTTCAACCTGTGTGGTGTCACTCATTGTTGTCACGGCGGCCAACCGGTGTCAGGGAATGGGTTCCCAACCCACATGGATTGGCATTGTCGGTTCTGCTTGGCGCCAACGTGGCTGTTGAGGCCCGCAGGTGCCAAGCACACCCAACCGCCTGACAAATCCGGGCCGGCCAGAACCACCTGAAGAGGACGCGGGCCGTGGAACACGCGGACACACCGCGTGCCGGCCGGCAGTGCAGAAGCATGACCGCTACGGCGGACTATTGTGCCGACAGCCGGACCGAATTGGGACAAGACAACCTGCAAAAGGCATCGCAAAGGGCTGGGGCACCGCTGCCCGGATGACAACAGCCGTTGCCAAAGCTTTCGACTGGACACATGACAGGCACCGCCACCTGATGTCCAGTCAAGTATATAATTCCCGAAATTATAGCGTGTTCGGAATACCCCAGCCGCCCACGGACGCGCCTGGCCATTGATGCTTTTCGGCACAGGCCTGTACATGGAAACGGAGCGAACCCACCGGATCTCCACGCCCGTTTCCGGATTGAATTCGATATCCGTTATGCCAAACAGCGTTGGGGGCTGAATCGCTGCCGAGCCCTCGCCAAAACCCGCTCTTGCCCGCTGTCCACATCGGACCGGATGTCACGACACGGAATGAACACGCTAAGACTTGCACGCATAAACGCGCATGTAGTCGAGTTCCATGCGCTGTGGCCATATGTTGGGATCGATGCCCTCGGTGGCGGCCCAGTTTCCTCCCGCGGAAATAGTCAGAATGAAATGGAAGGGATGATCGAAGGGCCAGTGCCACTGATCCGTAGAGGCATTCTGCAACCGTTCGTTTTCGAATGTGTAGTAGTGGGTATCGTCCACATAAATCTTGATGGCGGATTCGGTCCATTCCATCGCGTAAAGGGGAACTCCGAACTCGCGTCCGGTATCTGGAGTCTCGTGACCCGATGATTCCCAATCCGGTGGTTGTAGGCTTCCGTATGCACCGTGGCATGAATGATGCCCGGTTTATGGCCCACGAATTCCATGATATCGATTTCACCGCTGCCCGGCCAACTGCCGTATGGATTGGAATTCGAGACCATCCAGATTGCGGACTTGACGCCCCGGCCCTCGGGCAGTCGGGCCGATATCTCATACCATCCATATGTCCATGCCTGTTTGGACGTGAGCCGGGCCACCGTGTATTCCCTTCCCCCAAACTTCTCCTTGTGAGCTTCAATGATGAGACGGCCATCCTCAACGCGGGCGTTGGCTTCCCAGGGCAAACGCAAAGTCGCGGGACGGGGGTGAATCGGGGTCGTGCGGGGCCGGTTCCGGGTGTTGTCCGCGAGCGAACGGCACGGAACAAATCCATCGGTTATTGGGGACAATCCGGCACGGATAATCCAAATTGGGGATCGAGTTCCCGACCGCCCAACGCGCAACAAAGAGGGCCGCCGTGCGTCTTATGGGGTGACGTTACTACCTCAAAGGACACGCCGCAGCCCTCATGGAATACATTGTCGCATGCCCCGACCGCGAACTCCTGGAGGCCCTGTGCGCCTTTGCCGAGCACCTGGGCACGCTGCCCGATCCGCGCGACCCGCGGGGGGTGCGCCACGCGCTGTCCGTGCTCCTGGCCACGCTGCTGGTGGCCCTGGCCGGGGGTGCCAACGGCATGGCCGCGGTGGCCGCCTTCACGCACGACCACCAGGCCTGGTTCCGGCTGTGGCTGCCCCTGGGCGCGGCCACCCCGTCCCGCGACACCTACCTGCGCCTGGTCCGCCGGCTGGACCCGGAGACGGCCATGCAGGCGGCCCTGTGGCTGCTCGACGGGACCAGCCTGCCCGGCCTGCGGGAGCTGATCCTGGCCCTGGACGGCAAGGTGGCGCGCCGTTCCGGCGACCCGGGCGCAGGCACGCGGGCCCTGCACATGGTCAGCGCCTTCCTGGTGCGGGAGGGGCTGACCCTGGCCCAGGAGCCGTGCGCGGCCAAGAGCAACGAGATTACGGCCATCCCCCGTCTGCTCGACCGCCTGGCCCTGAAGGGAGCCGTGGTCACGATCGACGCCGCCGGCTGCCAGACGGCCATCGTGCAGGCCCTGCGGGCGGCCGGCGCCGACTACGTGCTGGCCGTCAAGCGCAACCAGCACACCCTTGTGCCGCGGCGATGTTCGCAATGTGGGTTTCCAGCGTGGCGCGGGTCTGCTCGTCCCGAGTAAAGGCATAGACGTGGGTAAGGGCCTCCAGCCACTTGTAGCAGTCTCCGTCACTCTACTTGGTGCCCTCATGGGCACCAGCCTGCTGCCCGGCCGCCTTGGGAAAATTGTGCAGGGAGGCACCGTGGGGCGTGGTGTTTAGAATCTCCTCTATGGTGTGGAGAGCACCGTCACGGCAGAGCGCGAAACGTTCGCCCCAGAAGCCTTCGCGCCATTGGGCCTGTCCGGTGGACAGGGGATGAAACCTGAGACGGGGACTGTCGTGCATGCTGGAGAGTTCCATTGGACCGAGTGAGGATGGATGGACAGGACGGGAACAGGCGAGTGAGGGGCCGCTGGTATTGAGGATCACTTGAATCCCTGGTAGACAATCCCCTGAATGAAGTGGATTCGCTCAACAAACCCAAAGAGCCCCCCGTCGTAGGCTTCACCCAGCCCCTGACCGTCCCGAGCACCAACACACCGATCTCGGCCTGCCCGGAGCATGGTCCCACTACGGCGACCACGCCTGGCAGCGCAACGGCCTCTACGCTCGCAACTTGGTCATCTTCGGGACCTTCAGAGGTCGATTGACTGCGCTGCAACCCTAAGAGCAACCATGGTAATCCAATCACCGCTCTGCTCACCATGGGTCACTGAGCGGTAGTACTCCCCAGCAAGGGTTGGACCAAAGCCGGACGGCTCGTTGCCGACTCGCTCAAGCAATTTGGTAGCTCCGGCACGCAGTTCTGGATGACACACCTCTGCCGCTTTGCGTGCCGACTCGTACCGAGACTGGAAAGCCTCGTAGTCTGGTTTCAAATCCGCATTCTCCCTCAATCGCATCAAGGTTGCCGCGCGGGAAGCGCGAACGAGCTCTTCGACGAATACATCCCAAGCTTTGAGGTGGGGCGAATTGACAACCTCGGTACCAAGACCCGTTGCGATCGTCAGCAGCTCTTCCTCTTCGGCTGGCCAGATTCGACTTGTACCCAGCTTGCAGCAGCCAAAGGGCAAAATGCGTTTGTTGGAGCCCAGGACGAGGAACGTTCGGAAGGCGAGCCTCTCTGCTAGCTCTGGAGCCAAGTTCTCAACAAGGGCCATAGGAGTGGTGTCCTCACTCTCAGCTGGGATGATCACTACCCACCGGTCTGTGAGGAAGCGTGGGGAACCCAAATCTGTATGTTCAACCTTGTGAATCTCCAGTGAATTTACCGTTCCTAGTGCATGTTCCAGAGCCGAGCGTTCGATTTGGTAGCCGTTTGATGCCGCCTCGTGCACCAAACGGTGCGCCACGTCCCACCAAGCCTGTAAGCTGCGTCTTCGAAGCTGCTTGTAGGTCACTTTATGCCCTTCGGCACGTATCAACAGGAGATTGGCAAGAAGCTTGAGCATGTCATCGAGTTCACAAGGCAACGGATCGCCAATGGTTGACAGGATTGGAAGGTCACCTTGTCGAGCCTCCATCAGGCTTTCGACAACCAACCTGCATCGTGCGGCTAGCTGCACATTTTTGAGGTCATCGAAAGACTCGATGGACGCGAGGTCGCGAATGGCTGTGAGCGCGTCAGTTAAAGCTTGCCTCGCGTTACTCCCACGGCTGCTATCGTCCTGGCCAACAGTTTCTCCCGGTAGGCCGGCAAGTTCGACCACCAGCGAATTTATGGTTTCAACCGCCTTATGCCGCCGACTGGTATGATGCTTTGGAGCGAACAGCCATGCCACGGCATCCTTCCGGAATTTGATCAGTTGTCTGGAGACTGCGGCAATCGTCCGCAGTGGCTGAGTCCAATAGCGAGCCGCAAGCAGAAGACGAGCGGCGCGAAGAAAATTTGCGTTCCCGTCCGTCTGTGTCGCCCGTGGAAGATTGGATCGGGGAATACATTTGTGCCCCTCCTCCATATCACCGACCACGTAGCGATCGCCACCAGGGGTCACAACCACAACTTCTGCAATGTCGGCTTCTGGGCACAAGTCGAGGATTACCCGGCACGTCTGCACGCTTCGCTCATTGAGGGTACTGTCATCCTCCGGTGCCACAAGGCATAGGGAGACCACCCTTCCATCTGGCTCATCCTTCGTTTCAGCGGCAATGCAATCCGGTAGTTCGATGGCCAGCCGCTGTATCCGATCCTGGAGAGGTCCAAGCATGCCATCCAGGTGGTTTTTGTCCTCAGCAGTGGCGAGCATACTCAACGTCGCATACAGACGCGCTCCAGTATCGAGTGGCACTCCGCTGAAGTGGGTCCAAACCTCTTGAACCGGCACCGTACATCCAACAAGGGAATCTTCCAGTGACTCTAGCCAGGCAGCGGCTTCGACCGCGGTCCCTCGGAGCGCAATGTCGACCACGGCTTCCACCGATACGTCCTGCAGGCACATCCCCCGTAGTGACGGTGGCCTAGGAGGCAGAGCATTCGCTATCTCTTTCAACGCCTGAACGAGGCCAGGATGCTTTGCAAAAACGGTGTCGAAACTGATTCCGACAAAGCGGGGTGCATAGGTAAAGAGGAGTACCGAATATGGTTCGATGGTGCTTGGTCGGTGATCTTCGACAACCTCAAGGCACGCATGAGCATGTCGGAATGCGTCGGCCATAGCCAAACTTGACATCAGACGTGAGCCGTCACGCGCGCGGATACCCGGTAAGTGAAGAATCCCGGATACAGCCTCCGCTGCAGGCTTGAGGTCCACATCGAACCGAGCATAGGCTTCAATCATCTGGCATGCGTCCTCCACCGGGAGATGCTCCACGAGGCGACGGACCGTTGTTGCCATCGCCGGAAGTGGGAACAGGTGAAGATAGTCACGCGCGACTGCAGAGCGGAGTTCGTGCAGGCCTCGCAACCGGTTGCCGTCGTCTGTAACGATAAGATGCTCCCGGTGCAGTACCGCGACGGCGGGAGCGAGATCGTGACCGGCCAACAGCAACTCGAGGGCATCCGCCGGAATCGCCACTCCGGCAGCATGGGCCGTTGCCACGTACCGCAGTATCTCGCGTTCGGTCCTCCGGTCCTCTTGGAGACGGATGTCCACCTGCTCCTCGATCACCTGCTGGAGACGACGTCCGGTTAGCAGCATTGACAGGAATTCCATAAGGAGGCCTTCCGCAGCCGTGAACGCTTCGGCAACGTCGACGACCGTCTGTACGCCTCGATCAGACAACGAATTTGCAATTCCTTCGGCGAGTTTGCGGTTGAGGATCGGATCGACAATCGTGGTCCGGCCCACAGCCAATCCTGGCCGATAGTCCTCCTCCCGACAGGCACCCAGTAGCAGCACACCGGGCCTGTCGATGAACTCGCGGGCGAATTCGGACCAACCTGCCGTATCGGGACGACCGAGGTTGTCTGCGCACAGCAGCAGTGGATAGTGCTCGGAAGGCTCTTGCAGACGAAGCCACCGTCGAAGTTTCGGCAGGTCTTCGGGCAGGAGGCTGAGCAATCGATATGGACGCGTCCTGCCCGAGAGTTCTCGGGCCGTCCGCCACATCAGTGCCGACTTTCCTGATCCTGAAGGTCCCGCGAGCAACGCCGAACGCTGTTCCGCCAACCCGTCGGTAAGTGCTTGGACCTCGGATAGGCGAGGAAGGTCGAGATCGGCTGCGATGTGCGTCGGCATGACATCCACCCCGGCCAGGAACTCTTCAGTGGACAGATCCGCTTGCACGCTGAAGTCCACGGGTTCGACAATCCCGTCTCGAATTGCTTCGTCAAGGCTGTGGACATCCACCGCCTCAACCACCTGCTTCACAAGTACCTCCAGATCGGAGGGCGTGATCGACTGGGCCGTTTCAGGTGTGGTCGATCGCTGACGAACCGAGATCTCGGTGATGTGCTCCACCAGTCTCGCGTAGACCAGGGTGGCTACGGACGGCTGGTTGCCGACCAGTTGGAACTCCGCGATCCCGCGTCGTGTGCGTGTGTCGACATTCCGCTCCACCTGCACGATGTGGGTTCGGGCCAGAACTTCCACTGGATCGTCGATCTCCCGTTCGAGGTGTGCCGCGAGTTTGTCGATCACGGTTTGATCAAGGCATTCCGTCACAGTCCGAGACCACCCGGTCGGAGCCAGATTGCCGCCGAGCATCGCATTGGTCACCAAGGCGAAACGACAGGCCCTATCTTCCTTGAGGAGTTCTTTCTTCTTCCTGATGGCATCTGCAAGTTCTGACGGGACGAATCGTGCTGAAAGTTTCCGTTCCTTCGCCTGGACAAACACCCGGGCATCATCCCTGAGTGAGATGTCGATGTCTTCAAAGCCTTCGGGGATTGCGCGCGAGACCGGTAGTCCGTTACCCAGCGCACTACCCACAAGCAGTTGTGCGGTAACAGCAACCTGGAAGCTCACTCCAGCAATGTTGGCAGCTCCCTTACGGCTCCAGTCTTGATCGGACACGCGGGCAGAGGTGCCTCTCACAACCGGAGGTGTCCCTTTCTTCTGTCGACTTCGACGCTTTTTCCGAGGGCTCACAGTAGGTCCATGTGCGGCTATTTCAATTTGCCGGGCAGAGCACCACCGCTTCCTGCACGGGGTCGTGTTTGTCGCGCATTCGAGCAAGCATTCTCCGTCAAAACCCATCGCCCCGCTGCAGTCACTGGAACAACGTCGTCCGCTGTCATCACTGCTGGTGCCAGACCGTCGCCTGAGTGCATATGCTGGCGGCCATCGCGGTCGAAACGACGGACCTGAGTCGGACACACCTGGCCTCCACGCATATGCGTTCCCACGTCAGCACCGGCTGGAACCCAGAACGACCCAGAGAGCCAAGCGCAGGGATGCAGTCGGAGTCCCTGCTAGCAGATTTCCGCTCCAACCGCGTGCTGGCGGACCAGGGAAGCAACGCCAACAAACTGCGTTGCTTCATCGTCGACCAAGGTGGCCAGTCCGCGATTCCGGAGACACGTAACCGACGGTTCCCGTTCGTCCATGACCGAGAACCCAACATCGTGGAGCGGGCCATCGGCTGGCCAAGCAGTGCGACCGTGCCACACGCTCTGAGAAGACCGCGTCCAGCTACCTGAGACTGGTCCTATTCACCGCCGTTAGGCAGTGACTGTGAAACCCTTCGCCACCAATATCCGAGGACCTAGCCTTTTGGAGGGTAGGGATCGTGGCCGTGGCTGTCCCGTCTTTGGATTCTCCCGTCCAAACCATGAATAACAAACTCAGTGCCTTGATTGAGACTGATTTGCCTTCCGGCATCAACTGCATCCCGCTTGGTATCGAAGTGGCCGCTGTTCCGACTAGCACCGCTCCTTTTGACATCCCAACCGCCTTCGGCATTTGGAACTACGTGGTGGGAATTGGATTTCTTAGCCATATCTGCCTCCGATTGCAATGAAACCCCTTGAGCGTAGGCGAATTATTGTCATCCAAACGGTATTCAGTGTTGGAATTCCGTTAACATTGATCAACACAAACAAGGATCGACCGATGGGTGCTTCCAACCACAGTCTGGAGTCGGTGCCCCGACCGCACTGACATGGCAGCGCACGTGGGAGGAGTCCAGATGCACCCGCGCCAGATTCGCCCGTTCGTCAGCCCCGGCCGCCAGCATACGCGCCCAGATCCCGTTCCGGCACCCGCGGCAAAAGCGGCGAAAGACACTGTTCCTGTGACCGAAGCGGGACTGAAGGTCCCACCAGGGAAAACCCGTGCGCACCAAGTACACGACTCCATGCAGGAAGCAGCGGGGGGCGTCGGGATGGCCAGTGTAGACCCGGGGGTCTTGGCGCAAGTGGCGGTACAGGGCTTGGAATTCGACGTTGCGCAACGTGTGGCGGTACAGGGCAGGGGGTCTGTGAAGAGGGAAACCAACAGGACTGCAATGATAATCTGCCGGTCCTAGTAGGGCAACGAAACTTGATGGCGTTGAAACAGCCGTTCACAGTACTTCCGGCGGCGGCGGGCGTGGGAACGGCGGGCGGCCGCGTTGCGCGCCCGGCGGTAGTCCACGATGGCAACGGCGCG
>MPMO01000104.1 GCA_002238555.1 Caldilineaceae bacterium bin34 | reverse complement strand
CCTCACTGTCCGTGGCCTGCCGGACATTGCGGTCCACACCCAACTCGCCGTCCCCGGCGGCCGGTTTCAAACGCGCTGTCGGCACCGCGTAGGCAACGGTTGCATACCACTTCGGATGCCGGTCCGTCCCCTCCTGCAACAGCCGCACGGTCTTGGGCGCGCACCCCCTGTACGGAAAATTGCGGCCGCGATCCAGCCGGACCCACCCCATCCGGGGCAGGTGCAACCGATCGCCGTCCATCCTCACATGGTCCGGAATGGTGAAGCCGTCGGGCTTGCGTCCCTGTCGGCCCTTCCGTCGCGGGAAATACTTGGGCTTGCCGTCGGACTTCCGCCGGGGCAGGAACCGGCCCTCTGCCTTGGCCTCGGCGTGCGCCTTGTAGAAACGCTGGTAGGCGGAATCCAGGTACTTCAGCACATGACGGACGGGGGCACTGGGCAGATCGCGCAGCCATGACAGATCCTGATCCGCGTATACGGCGCCTTCGGGCGATGCCAGGAAAGCCTGGAACTCGCGGTCGTACTTCCCGCTGCGGATCATGGCGAACCGCTTGTACATGGTCTGCCAGGTTCGGCCGGGATCCACAAGCAGTGGCCGCTGCGCCTCCGGGAAGTCGGTCCACCGTCCGTAGCCCCGGGCCTTGCGGGCCATGCGGTAGCTCCAGTCGTTGTAGGCCAGGAACAGATTCCAGACGAAACGGTTGGCACCCGCCGTCTGCGCACAAAGCTCCGCCTGCCCGCGATGGTCAAAACGCACCCGGTACCGCTCGCTGCGGATCGCCGTGGGTGTTGTTGTAGGATCGGGTTCAGCAGTTTGGGTTGGCATTTTCAACCTGCCTGTCAGGGAGTCGTGAGTGGTGGAACACTTCACGACTCCCGCCATGCTACCACACCCCCAAGGCAATCCTTCGGGATGTCGGCACTGTTTCAATCTCGTTGCTATTGGTTCCAAGCCGTCCTCGGCATGTTCCGTGCGCGGGCCGCAGGTTTGATTCGCCGGTCTCAGGCCATGTCATGTGCCATCAGCTGAGGCGGGGATAGGCAGGGGACGGAACACGGGAAGGTGCCGATACAGCGACCTGAGCAAAATCAACGAAACTGAAACAGTGCCGGGATGTCCGCATGCTGGCACTGTCTCAACGAGATTGAAACTGTGCCCATGCTTGCCGCACGATCTTGAACCCCTGTTGTCAACTCATCGAGATAATCCCCGATGAATACGCCGGCACCGTCTGTGCCGGCGTATTCCGGATGCAACGTGCGTTAGGGTTGAATCATTCCGCGTCGGGTTCGGCAGGCGAGTGAAACTCGTCGTATAGTTCGCTGACCTTGCGGCCGTTGTAGGTCCAGTATTGGCCTGCCGAAACCACGGCGTTTTCATCCAATCCCAGCATTCTGCGCGTGGCAGGGGTGATGAACATCACCTCGTCCTGGTAGCTCACCTGGCGATCGTCGTGAACAATCACTTCCGTTCCATCCCGGCCAACAAGGACCGAGCCCGGCTCGATGCTTAACTGCTTGAAATTGAGGTTTGGCCGGCGACGTCGGCGCTTGCGGCCGGAAGCAGATTTGGCCTGACCTCTCCGCGGTCGGCGTCTGCCGTTGGCCGCCCTGCGCCGACCGTTGGCCGGTGCCGGCGCAGCTTCGGCCGCGGCGGCTGCCACCGTACCATCCTCGCCCGGTGTTACATCCTTGCCTCCGGCCAGCTTGAGCACGGCCATCACCTGGTCGCTGGAGACCTTGAAGAAATCCCGATCCGGCGAAATCCGTGCATTTGCGAAGATGCTGTGGATCAATGCCAGAACGTCGCGCGCATTCTCAACGTTCGCAGCCAGTTCGCACTTGAACGGTGCAGGCACCGAGGAAGTGTAGAGATCTGCGATTTCGCCGCTGATGTTCTCCTTGCGCGAATACCCGATCAATACCGTTTCGGGCATTGCCGGGTTCGACAAAACATAAATGGTGCTACTCATTCCTTAGCCTTCCTTGCGGTGCTAGTGTGTTGGTGGGTTTGTACGGCGCGGGATTTTACAACATGTTGGTGTTTTCCAATGCCTTGGGGAAACATCGCGAATTGGATTCGGGTATTCCCTGCCATCCGGTCCACGCGATCGCAGGCGACAGTTACCCGCCCGTGGCCACCGGCCGGCCCGGATGCGAACTCCATTCACTCCACGAGCCTGGATACAAAAGCGGCCATGGCAAGCCGGCGTGAACCGCCGCCAGGATGTTGTGGCAGGCACTCACTCCCGAGCCGCAGTACATCACTGTTTCGGAGTTGACTTTGCCGGAGCAACTCCGTGCGAATTGTTTTTTCAGCTGTTCCGACGACAACATGGCTCCACTTGCGTCCAAGTTGGACTGGTAGGGATGATTGACGGCGCCCGGAATATGGCCCGACCTCGAATCGAAGGCTGACTTGGCGCCGGCAAAGCGCCCGTTGTCGCGGGCATCCACCAACATGTACGAAACATTCTCCAACAGCGACTCGACATAATGCACATCCACTACCATGTCGAGGTTCACACGGGACGCAAAGGAACCGGTGGCGATATCGGAAACGGCATCGGTAAGCGTTCCACCGGCCTGGCGCCAGGCGTGCAGGCCGCCGTCGAGTACGGCGGCCTGTGGGTGGCCGACCCAATGCAACATCCACCACAGGCGGCTGGCAAACATGCCGGGTCCGGCATCGTAGGCAATCACCAACCGGCCGGGGTGCAGGCCCCAATTCCGCAGTGTGGCGCCGAATGCCTCGGGTGTTGGCAAGGGGTGGCGTCCCCGCGAGCCGTCTCCGACGGGTCCCGAAAGATCCGTGTCCAGATCGGCATGCACTGCCTCGGGAATATGCGACTGTTCATACTGTTGGCGGCCCGCTTCGGGGTCGTACAGTTCAAACCGGCAGTCCACAAACAACGGAGATGCGCCGGTTGCATTCCGTGCCTCCAAGGCTTCCGTGGCCGATATCAGGGTAGAGATGTGACCGGACATGTCATGTCTCCTTCAATGGGTATGCAAGTGATTCAGTGACCATACCATTTCGCCATTGTTGAGGGACCGGGGGCCGCCGACGGTGGGGGCGGATTCCCGAACCGGCGGGAACGGCTGCCGGCCGCGTGCCATACTGCCGGGGCGGCGGCCGGGAGCCGTGCGGAACCAAGCCCTCACAGTGTCAAGACAACAGGTGACGAAGCAGATGGGGCATATATCGAATAGTTGACAGTCAAACTTTTGTGCTACAATTGCGGTTAAAGAGAGGATCCGACGGCAACCCGGGCCCGCAACCGGACACGGTGATGGGAACACCATGGCCAGCAACCCCCATCTTCCAAGCCAGCAACCCCAGACCGTAGTGCGGACCCTGCGCGTGCGTCTGTATCCGGGCACCGCGGCCAACGGGCAGTACCTCGAACAACTGACGGGGGCCTGCCGGTTCGCCTGGAACCACGTGCTGGCCGGGCACGAGACGGACTACCGCATGTGGCGGGCGTTCGGAAAGCTGGGGCCAGGGCCCGGCAGTCCGACCTTCTTCACGTTGGGCCAGCGGTTCACGCAGTTGCGGAACGCACCCGGCCACGAGTGGCTGAAGGACTACAGCTACGAAATCGTCCGGTACGCCTGCAAGTACATGGGCGATGCCTACGCCGCGTTCTTCGACCCGGACCGTCCGGACCACGGGCGTCCGCAGTACAAGGCCAAGCACTACACACAGCCCGCCTTCACCATCCCGTCCCGCGTGCGCATTGAGGACGGCCGCCTGTACATCCCGAAGATGGGTTGGACGCGTCTCGGTCCCATCCACCGGTATGCCGACGGCCAGCCTCTGACCGTGCGCGTACGGCAGGAGTCCGAAAGCAAGCAGCCGAAGTGGTACGCCTACATCGTGTTCGAGGTGCCGGTCGACC
>MPMO01000003.1 GCA_002238555.1 Caldilineaceae bacterium bin34 | reverse complement strand
GTGCAGGCGGTGGCTCCGGGCTTGGCGCCCGACCCGCAGTCGGCCCTGCCGTCGTGGGTCGAGGTGGACGAGACCTGGCTGCCCCTCGGGGGCGTCAAGCGTCCCGTGGCCGTGGTCCTGGGGCCCCAGGGCGAACGGCTGGACCTGCGCCTGAGCGGTCCCGGCCTCGACGGGGCCGACTGGTTCACGGACCTGGCCGCGCGCGGGGTGCAGGGGCTGACGACCGACGACGACCCGGTCTACGGTCCGGCCCTGGAGGCGGCGGGTTTGGACCGGCAGCAGTGCGCCGTGCACAGGCAGCGCACCGTGGGGCGGCACATCCGGGGTCTCGACAAGGACGACCTGACCCACCTGGACCGGGTCCTGCTGCCCATCCTGCGACGCCTGGCCCGGGCGCGACCGCCGGAGGCCGGGCCCGTCCTGCTGGCCCTCTGGGAGGCGGTGAGGCAGGGCCGCGTGCGCCTGCACCCGGAGGTGCGCAAGCTGCTGTGGCACCTCGTGGAACGCTGGCATGAGCTGGTGCGCAGCCAAGACCACCCCGGGGTGCCCGCCTCCACCAACCGGCTGGAGGGCTGGTTTGGCCGCTTCAAGCCTCGGGCCCGCCTGACGCGGGGGCTGAAGACCGAAGCCGGCGCCCGCAACTTCGTGTGCCTGATGGCCCGCGGCATGGCCTGAAACAACGCACGGCACCCGCGGGTACGGAGAATAGGCCCATGACGGTCCGCAACCAATATCAACGAGATTGAAACAGTGCCACTGGCGGTGCCCATGCCGTGTAGCCAGCCGCTCCAGTCCGGTCCGCTGCGGTTTGCAGTCTACATATGCCGCGGTTCCCGCGTTGCCAATCGGTCTACTTCGCCGGCGATGCAGGCGGGCGACTGCCCCCCGGCTAAAACAGCGCCTGGCGGCCGTACGGCCGCCAGGCGCTCTCCTTCCCAGGCACAACCCGTGGAAAGGGTCATTCAGGCGTGCATGTGTGCCACAACGTCACTCCGAATCAACGAGTTCGGGCGGCCAGGCCTCCATGTCATTGATCTGATAGACGGCCAAGGCTTCTCCCGTGGCACAGTCTCCGGTCTCACCGCAGGCCAGGGTCCCGGTGATTCCGGGAAAGCTTTCGATCGCGCTCAACGCATCGCGAATTGCCTGCTTGCCAATCAACAAATTGCCCGCGCCGTCGTCCTGGGCAACCGATTCAATGGCCTGCAGCAGCATCAAAGTGGCATCGTAGGCATGGGCGTGGAAGGCCGAGGGAGGTGATCCGCCAAACTTGGCATCCCACTTGGCCAACAACTCGTCGTACGCATCGCCCTGCACCAGCGGGGACGTGAGATACAGACCCAAAATTGCCTCGCCCGTGTTGACCATGATGTCCGAAGAGAAGGCTGCGTCGGCACTCATTAGGATGGTGTCCTCCAGACCGGCAACATCCTTGATTTGGGCGGTGACGAAATTCACTTCGGGCTGGAAGATCGGATAGAACAGGATATCCGGCGGATCCGTGGCAATTTCCGTCAGGATCGGAAGCATCTCGGTGTCACCAACGTTGACTGCCCCTTGGTAGGTGATGCGCCCTCCGAGCTCGGTGAACACATCCGCCATCACCTGTTGCAGGCTGTCGGCATACGGACTGCCGTCATGGATTGTTGCGGCTGTCCGGGCCCCCAACTGGTTGTAGGCGAATTCCCCGGCCAACCGGCCTTGGAACAGATCATTGTGCGCTGTCCGGTAGTACCCGGGCTGCCAAACTCCACCGTTCTCCGGATTGGGTTCGGTGAGTGTCGGCGAGGTGTTGGAAGCCGAAATCATGCTGAGGCCAGCTTCGTGGATGATGGGCAGGGCAGCGGTTCCGGCGCTGGAACAGGCGGTGCCCAATGCCCCGGCCACGGACGAATTGGCGGCCACTTTCTGGGCCGCCGACTGTCCGCCTTCGGCACTGCACTGGGAGTCCTCGGAAACCAGGGCAATTTCGTGGCCCAGCAGGTCGCCAAAGTCGTCTATGGCAATTTCAATGGCACCGGTTTGGTCCAAGCCCAAGAAGCTCACAGGGCCGGACAACACATTCATGGACGCGATGGTCACGGCCTCGTCGGCGGCGACTTCCACACAGCCGAGTGCATCGGTACACTCCATCGCCTCGCCATCGGCCATGGGAACAGCACAGGCCGCGCCCAATGCACCGACCAGCAAAACGGTCAATAACAAAAGAATCGATCTACGCATGGTGTCACCTCCGATGTCATCACACTACATGGGGTAGTTGAAGTACTTCCAGTCAATTCTAGCGGATCAGCATCCCGGTGTTGACTCCCGGCAGCCTTGACTCGACATCCCACTGAGGACAGGTTGCCCAACCTGGCAGCCGAAGGCGAGGGCCCGTCTTCACTGGGGCCGGCGACCTCCTCACGCCGACGCGCCGGAATAGTGCCGAATCCCAATGTTCCAGAAAATGCGGGATACGGCAATGAAGAAGGCGGGCACCAGGAGCGCCAGCCACAGTGAATGGGCCTCCATCTTGCCGGCCAAGGTTGCAGCCGGCATGGTCACGGCCCAGGCAACCGGCACTACGAAGGTAAGCAAAGTGCGAATGGAACCCGGGTAGATGGTGACCGGCCACCGGGCCGTTTGAAAGAGCGAGTCGAAGATGACAAAGATGTTGTCAACCTTGATGAACCAAAAGGCTGTGGTGCCCAAGATGAACCAGAAGGCCATCACCACGGCGAAGCCGGCTAGGATTGCAACGAAGAAGAGCAGGATGCTGCCGATCGAGGCCCCGGCGGCGCCGTTCCAACTGCTCCATGCCACAAGCCCGACGCCCGTCAGCAGGTCGACAAGGCTCCATATGCGGAATTCCCGGATGCTGACATAAATCTGCGAGTCCAGTGGCTTGAGCAGGACATAGTCGAACAATCCCGTTCGGACCCCTTCCAGGTAGGCTTCAAGGCCGGGCCTGATGAAAAGGTTGATGAAACCGCGCACGATGCTGAACACCCCAATTAGCATGATGAGATCCGTCTGTGTCCAGTCCCCCAGCAGGTCCGTGTGCCGGAAGACGACGAGAATGCTACCGATGGCCAGAAGAAAGCCGAGGGCCGAGTTAATTAGTTGCCCAGCGAGGTTCACGCGGTACTGGAGGTCTTTGAGGATGCCGATGCGGGCATGGACCCCGATTACTCTGACGAGTTGCATACGCGGTCTCAGCCTCCGACCGCGCCGAAACGACGTATGGCGCGACTCCAAATCCAAGCCACAAAGCCGGCAAATGAGGCCAGCCAAGCCGTTTGAACCACCAGGCCGGCCACCACCTCGTCCGGGGTCAAGGTGCCCAGGAGCGTTTCAACCGGAAAGGCGACACTGGCCCAGAAGGGAAGGTAGCGGGAAACCGAGGCCAGCCAGTCCGGAAACATCGAAATGGGGGCGACCCGACCGGAAAAGAACATGGTTGCGACATAGTAGGCTTGATTGAAGGAGTGGTTTTCGATGAACCAGAATGCGGATTGTGCCAGTGCCCACTCCATCAGGAAACGCGTGGCGGCGGCCAACGCCAGGGCCGGCAGAAAGACCAGGACCTGCCATGGTTCGATGTTGAACTCCGGCTGCAGGAGTAACCCGAGCATCAGGAGGGCCGGTATCAACAAAGCCAATCCCAGCAGTTTGTAGGTGGCGTTCATCGTGATGTCGCGATGGATGGGGTGGAGCGGATACAGCAACTGGCCCGCCAAAACCCCCTCGCGAATGCGGTAGGCGTATTCGTGCATGATCCACGTGAAGGTCAGATGGTTGACCACCATCATGGTCATGTAATAGGCGGTCAGGGTTCCCTGCGTATGGCCTCCGGCGCTGCCTCCCTCCGCCAACGCGACGGCGCGCCATACCATCATGAAAACCACCGGTTCGAGCAACATGCTGAACAGCCAGATCAGCAACGAGGCCCGGTAGATCAAGTGTTCCTTCAAATGCAACAGGCCTGACAGCAGGTAGATGCGAAGAAGACGCATGTGGACTATTCGGTGGCGAACACCTGCTCGATAACCCGCTCGATGGGCAGGTCCTCCACCGCGATGTCGCTGAGGTTGTAGTTGGCCAGGAGATGGCTTGTCACCTCGGTGGTTTCGTCCTTGGCAACTTCCAGTTGGTAGGTAAACCCGTTGTGGCCCACAAGGGTGCCGAGGTCACCCAAGTCGGCATCGGCCGTGTCAAGTTCGACGGTCAGCCGTTTGACCGGGGCGAATCTGGCTACCAGTCGAGCCAACGGTCCGTCGAACAGAAGTTGCCCGCGATGAATGACTACCACGCGCTCACACAGGGCGGCAATGTCCGCCATGTAGTGGCTCGTGAGCAGAATGGTCGAACCGTGACGAAGGTTGTAGGACTGGACAAAATCCCGAATGCGGTGCTGCATGGTCACATCCAAACCGAGGGTCGGCTCGTCCAGAAACATGACCTCGGGGCGGTGCAGCAGGGCAGCACCCAGCTCGCATTTCATGCGCTCACCAAGGGAAAGATTGCGCACCGGCTTGGTCAGCAAGTCCCGAAGATCCAGCAGATCCGTCAGTTCCTCCAAAGTCCGTTGGAACTCGGCCTCCGGGATCTGGTAGATGGCCTGATGGAGTTTGTAGGTGTCCCCGGCCGGCAGATCCCAGCTCAACTGATGACGGTTGCCCATCACCATGTTGATCGTGCGCAGGTAGGCGTTGTCCCGCTGCCACGGCACGTGACCGTTCACCGTGGCCGTGCCCGAGGTGGGGTGAAGCAGCCCGGAGAGCATCTTGAGCGTAGTGGTTTTGCCCGCGCCGTTGGGACCCAGGAATCCCACGATCTCGCCCGGATGGATGGTGAAACTCACATCCTTGACGGCGTCCACAAGCGTGAACTTCCGGTCAAAGAGACTCCTAACGGCCGCCCCAAGTCCGGACTGGCGCACCGGCACCTTGAAGCTCTTGGTCAGCCCCCTGGCTTCAATTGCGGGGACCATGGTCCGACCGGAACCCCAATACACATCGGTCCAACATCGACCGACAGGCAGGAAACATGCCGGCGCACGCCGGTCTATACCAAGTCGTGCAACGCGGCATCAAGGTTCTCAAACGCGAAACTGAATCCTGCGTCCTGGAGTCTTTGGGCAGAGGCATTTTGGCCTTCCAGCAGCATGTCGGCCATTTCGCCGAACATCAACCTGACCTGGAAGGCCGGCAGGAACAACAAAATCGGTCGGCGCACCCTGCGGGCCAAGGACCGGGCGAACTCACCGTTGGAACAGGGTTCCGGACTGGCAACGTTGAAGGGACCCTGGGCATCCTGTTTGTCGATGAGGAACTTCACCGCTGCGGCTGCATCCCGAAGGTGGATCCAGGGAAAGGGTTGGCGGCCCGAACCCAGTCGTCCACCGGCACCCATCCGTGCGGCCGGGAGCATGCGCTGCAAGGCGCCGCCGTCGGGGGACAACACCACACCGAACCTTGCAATCGCCAGCCGCACCCCTTTGGATGCCACCGGGTTGGCCGCAGTTTCCCAGGCTTGGCAAACCCCGGCCAGAAAGTCGGGGCCAACCGGGGAGTCTTCGGTAAGGACTGTCTCGGTGGGGTGATAACCGTAGTAGCCAACGGCCGAAGCCTGCACAAGCACATGGGGAGGAGCATCGGATCGCGCCACCGCCTCCGCCAAGGCGCTGGTTGATTTCACGCGGCTGTCCAGAATTTCCTTTTTGCGCTGGTTGCTCCAGCGTTTGGAGCCGATATTGGCGCCGGCCAAGTTCACCACCGCATCGGACCATGTGATGTGCGAGCCCAGTTCCGGTCCGGCACTGCCTTGCCAATGGGCGTATCCGACAGCACCGTTCGAGGTGAGATTTGGGCTGCGAGTCAGGATCCTGACGCTGTCACCGCGCTCTTCCATGAGCGCGACCAATGCGGTTCCAATCAGTCCGGTACCGCCTGCAATCAGGATGTTCATGTGTGTCCTATTCGTTGGGGTTCCTGCCAGCCCAAGTGACCAGACTTGTGTCACAGAGTGAGGCAAGGTCCGGATGGGTCGGCCGAATTCTAACTGCCAAACCCAGGTGTCCGTTGTGGCTTGGGCACATACTCCCTTCAAAGGCATGCACACCCTGGCTCGGGGAGCCGGCATGCGTCAATCGTTGTCGAATCTCGACTGAGGGAGAGCGACTGAGATTCTCCCGGACGAATACCGCCTCGACTTCCACGTTCTCAGGCAATACGTCTCCCAGGCGCACCCAGGCCTTGACGTCCACCTGGTTGCCCACTACGAGGTCCGACGGACTCGCACGCGTGCCCACAAACGAAACAGTGGACCAGTTACGGCGCATCTGGTCCTTCCAGCCGGCCAGGTTCAGGGCTTTGCGGAAATTGTCGGCCGCCATGGCCTGGCCCTCCAAACGGGCAGGGGCGTAGAGTTCATCCCAGTAGTCCAGCAGCATGCGACGGAAACTGAACTGTGGCGCGCAGGTTCGAATCGACTCCTTCATTACGCCCAACCAACCTGCCGGCACTCCGGTTTCGTCGCGTTCAAAAAAAAGCGGGATGATGTCTTCTTCCAATGTCTGGTACAGCGATGCAGCGTCGGCGTGGTCCTGCGTATGGTCGTCCTTGAATTCCTGCGCACCGCCGATGGCCCAACCGTTGCGCCCATTGAAGCCTTCGGCCCACCAGCCGTCGAGGATGCTGAAATTAGGGGTTCCTGACATGGCGGCTTTCTGTCCGCTGGTGCCGCTGGCTTCGTGGGGACGCCGAGGTGTATTGAGCCAAACGTCAACCCCGGACACCAGATGGCGCGCCATCTCTATGTCGTAGTCCTCCAGAACCACGAACTTCCCGTAGAAGCCGGAGTGGGGATCGTTGGCGAGGTTGAACAGGTGCTGTATGAGATGTTTGCCGGCATCGTCGGCCGGATGAGCCTTGCCGGCAAAGATGATTTGGACCGGGCGTTCGGGCCGGTTCATGATGTGCCGAAGCCGATCAATGTCGGTCAACAGCAATGTGGCCCGTTTGTAGGTGGCAAAACGTCGGGCAAAGCCGATGGTCAACGCGTTCGGGTCCAGCAGATCGGAGACACCGGACTGGACAGCGGGGCTTTCACCGCGATTTTCGTACTGGCGCCCCAGATTGTCGCGGGCGAAGGCGATCAGTTCCTGCTTGCATTGAAGATGGGTTTCCCAAAGTTCGGCATCCGGAATGTCGGCAGTGCCGACCCAAGTATCGGGTTCGCTAATCCGTTCCAGGAAATCGGCTCCCAGATACCTGCAGTATAGATCGCGTAGTTTGGGCACGATCCAGCTGGGACCGTGCACGCCGTTGGTGATGCCCTTGATGGGCACTTCCGACACCGGCGTCTCGGGCCAGAGGAACTGCCACATGTCGCGGCTTATTTCTCCGTGCAGTCTGCTTACACCGTTGCAGTGGCCGCTTAGTTTCAGGGCCAGGACCGTCATGCTGAAGCGTGTCTCCCAGCCCAGCTGTTGCTGTGCAAACTCCAAGAACTGGTGTCTGTTGATGCCCAGTCTGTGCCAATAATCGGAGAAGTAGCGCTCCACCAGGTCGAGTGGGAAGGTGTCATTGCCGGCCGGGACCGGCGTGTGGGTCGTGAACACCGTGTTGGATCGGATGACTTCCACGGCCTCCTTGAACGTAAGCTTGCTTCCAGCCACCAGTTCGCGGACCCGTTCCATACCCATGAACGCACTATGACCTTCGTTCATGTGCCAGACGAAGGGTTTGATGCCAAGGGATTGCAGCACTCGCACCCCACCCAGGCCGAACACCGTTTCCCAGGCCAGCCGCCGTTCCTCGTCGCCGAAGTACAGTCTCTGGCTCAGCTGACGATCCTCGTCTGTGTTGAGTTCGATATCCGTGTCCATCAGATAAAGGGTGCTGCGTCCCACAAGCAATTCCCAGACACGGATGTGAATCAGCCGGCCGGGCAGTTGGACGGTGACCCGCAGGCGCCCGCCACTGGGGTCCTGGGCCTCCCTGACCGGCAATGCGTCGAACGACAGGTGGCTGTAATAGGCATCCTGCCAGCCCGAGCCGTCGAGGCGTTGATGGAAGTATCCCTGGGGATATAGGAATCCGATGCCGACGAATGGCAGACCCAGGTCACTGGCAGTTTTGGTATGGTCGCCGGACAGGATCCCCAGGCCGCCGCTGTAGATGGGCAGGGATTCGTGAAGGCCGAACTCGGCGCTGAAATAGGCGATGGTGTCCGCCCGTTTGTCCGGGTGGTTGCGGCTGAACCAGGTTTCAGTGTCGGGCGACATGTAACAGTCGAAGCGCTCAATCACCTTCCGGTACAGGGCAAGGTAGGATTCGTCCGCAGCGCTGCGGTCGAGATCGCGTTGGGGAACTTCGGCCAGGAGCCGGACCGGATTGTGTTTCGTGGCTTTCCAAAGATCCGGATTGATGCGAGCGAACAGTTCGTCCGCATCCTCCAACCAACACCAGACCAGGTTGAAGGCCAGGTCCTCGAGCCGCTGCAGCCGTTCGGGCAGGGCAGGGTTGACGGTGATGTGTTGGACTATCTGCATGGAAGCTGCGCAATGTCTGGCTGTGGGTTCAGAACAGGAGTCGCGTCCGGCACACCGCCGAAGATGGAAGGGCACGGCGGCTGGAGCCACACCGGTGTGGACCGCCTGGGTTGACGCCGGGCCCGGAGCGCACACGGCCCGCTCCGGAGACACGGTTTCGGTGCACGGTGACATGTCCGGGCGAGCAGGCCGCTGCGATTATACAGAGCCCCTGCCGGCTGGGGAGCCGGTCATCCACATCGAGCCCCGGCTGCTGCACGCGGATTCTGTCACGTTGTGGACCACTGCGGTGACTTGGCTGATTCGTTGAAGCCGAACAGCTTGCGGGTGGGCGGCCATGCCAACCAAACGATTCCGGCGATCGGTTGTACCAACGGGAAGAAGGCGAAATCGATTCCGAACAGCCGCCAAACCGAGCTGCCGATCAGGTCGGGATCCGCAATGCTCAGGACGCCGGTGATCAACGTTCCGCAGCTTTCGATGGCCAGGACCGCCAACGAGAGCCACCATGTCCACGGTCGTCGATAGGTGAAACCGATGGTGGCCGCAAGATAGCAGAAGGCCGCGAACAACGATGTCAAGGGACCGATCTCGGTGGTCAGGCCCGCTTTCAAGAACAGTTGGTAAAGGGACCTGCCGGCTGCCGAAAACGCCAACAGCGGATAGGAGATCCCAAGTACGTATCCGATCGCGCTCAGGATGGAAGCAGAACGTTCCCGTTGCATGTCACTACAACGGCGCGCCTAGCGGCGCTTGTGGCATACGTGCAAGCCGTCGGACAACGGCAACAGGCAGGAGTCAACGCGGTCGTCTTCGAAGGCACGTTGGTTCACGATCCGGATCCCTTCGGTATCGGCATCCGTAACGGTAGGGTCGGCCACCTGCCCACCCCACAGCGTGTTGTCGATCAGGATCAGGCCACCTGGACGCACCAATTCGAAGCAGAGGTCGTAGTAGGTTGGATAGTTGTCCTTGTCGGCATCAATGAAGGCAATGTCGAAGCTGTCCGCCCGGCCGTCTGCCAGCATTTGTCGGAGGGAGTCCACGGCCGGCCCCAGCTTCAACGTAATCTTGTCCGCAACTCCGGCGGACTGCCAGTGTCGGCGGGCCACGTCCGTCCACTCCCTGCTTACGTCACAGGTGGTGACGTGTCCATTTGCGGGCAGTGCCATCGCCATGACCAGGCTGCTGTAACCGGTAAAGCAGCCCACCTCCAAGTAGTGCCTGGCCTGCAGCAGGTGCACCAGCAGTTGCATGAACTGGCCTTGTTCCGCGGCGATTTGCATGCCGCCGGCCGGCATGGCGGAGGTCTCCTCCCTCAGTGCCGCAAGTGCTGGATGATCCTTGACGGTTACTCCCACAAGGTAGCTGTAGAGATCTTCGGTCACCGGGAGCAGTTTCATCTGGTTGGTCCTGAGTTGTGGCGGATGCCAATGTGCGCCTATGCCGCAAACGGCAGCCGGAGGCTGGATTGAATCAGGTTCTTCAGTTCGGAGTATTCGCTGCAGGTCCTGATATCCGGATGGGCGGACGCGATATGTTCGGGTGCCCGGAACAAGGCTCCGGCGTCGGCTTCCTTGATCATGGTGAGGTCGTTGTAGGAGTCGCCAGCTGCGAACACGGTGTATCCGATGTCCCGCAGGGCCTGCACTGCCTTGCGCTTGCCGTCCCGTTGCCGGATGTGGTACTTCGTGATCATCCCCGAATCAGGGTCCACCGTGAGCGAGTTGCCGAGAATGGTCGGGTATTCCATTAGGTGTACCACCGGCTGCACGAACTCCATGAAGATGTCGGACAGGATGACAACCGGCAGGCGCCGGCGAATCCAGTTCAGAAAGTCCACGGCGCCCGGCAGGGGTTTGACCGACTTGGCAATGACGGCCTGGAGGTCGGCCAGCGTGAGCCGGTGGCTGTCCAGGATGCCAAGGCGCATCCGCATCAGCTCGTCGTAGTCGGACACATCCCTTGTCGTGAGCCTTAGTTTCTCGATCCCGGTGTGGGCAGCAATGGCAAGCCAGACCTCTTCCAACAGCACTCCTTCCATGTCCAAGGCGACGAGCGAGGGCGTAGTCATACGACTGTCCTTGTGTGGGAATAGATGCCCCCGGGGCCGACACGAGCACCGGCGACAGGCTGTTGGGGATGTTCGATGCCGGGCCGGGTTGCAGGTGGGAATTTCGCTCCCCAGCCGGCTTCCCGCCAAGCTTCGCGGATTATACGCCCGCCACAGGAAAACCGGCGCTGAAAGGATATTGCGTCCGGTCGGGCTTGTTTTTACATAAATATCAAACCCGATAGTTTGTCAGGGCAGTCGGCGGACTGGATTGGCCGTGCCGCGGCATGGGTACAAGTCAATCATGCGTGCAGGACGGGTAAACTAAACGTGATCCCGGCTGGCAGCCGCAGTGGCGAAGAGCCCGGTGCAATCTGAGGCCGGTACCCGTTTGTCACATCGACAAGGAGAGAAAGTAATGTTGAACAAGGTATCGCGTCGCAGGTTCCTCCAGGTTACCGGTGGGCTCGGCGCGCTGGCCGTGGTCAATGCCTGTGCCGCTCCCGTCGCCGCCCCGGCCGCGGACGACATGGCTGGCGACATGGCAATGGCATCCATCACGATTTGGTCCTATCCGAGAACGGAAAACGACCTGGATATTGTGTTCAAGGGTTTGCTTGAGGGCTTCCACGCCGAACAGGCAAGCATCGAGGCTTCCATCGAAGTCCAGCCTTGGGGTGGTCGCCGCGAGAAGCTGTACGCCGCCGCAGCAGCCGGCGAAGCGCCGGACATCTGGGATGCCACCACCGACACCATCCCTGCCTATGTCGAGAAGGGAGTCATCCTGCCCGTGGGCGACAGGCTGTCGGCTGACGATCTGGCCGACTATCAGGACGCCGAAATCGCTGCCGCAAGCTTTGACGGTGCACTGTTGATGCCGCTGTTTGAGTCCGAGGTGAACGGCCCGGCCTACAGCGGTGGTCTGTTGCGGGAACTGGACATCGATCCGGCCACGGCAGTGTTCGACACCTGGGACAAACTCCATGGACTGGCCGAAAAGGCAGCGACCAAGGGGTATTACCTTGAGTCCCTAAGCACCTTCAACTGGGGCGAATTCATCACGCAGGTGCACGAAGCCGGCGGCACCGTCTACTCCGCTGACCGGACAGTGTCAAACTTCACGGAGGACGCCTGCCGCAACACGCTGCAGCGCTGGGTCACGGAATATGAAAACGGCTGGGTGCCAATCGAATTCGCCATCGGCAGCGTGGACGAACAGGGCGGCCTGCCCAACTATTGGCTTTCGTTGGAACAGGTCACTGCCCGCGTCGAGGACGCAGCCTGTGTGACGCACGTCGAATCGCAACCCGACATGGAGTTTGTTCACGGCCATCCCAGGACTCGTACAGGTGAGGAGACACCGATTTCCGGGGTGGTATCCGGTCAGGGATGGGCCGTCACGGCGCAGAGCGAGAACCCGGACGCGGCGATCGAGTGGGTTCGCTACATGATCAGGCCCGAGAACATCGGTACCTATTGCGAACTGGCAGGCTCGACTCCGGTGGGGACCAGGACAAAGTCCGAATTCTGGAGTCCGGAGGCGTGTGTCCTGGAACATGTCAACCGCCACAGTGGCGCCCTGTTCTCCGATCAGGATGCCAACACCCTGTGGCAGGAGAGCAAGGTGGTGTGCGGACCGCAGTTACAGGCGGCCATTCTCGGCGTTGCCACGGTTGACGAGGCGGCGGAAAACATGAAGACGGAGATTGACGCCATCCTGGCCGAAAAGGCCTAGCCCAAATCCGTCCCTAACGTTGTTGTTCAGCAGGACAGCCGGCGATGGTCCCCATCCCGGTTGTCCTGTGCTTGCCGCACTCTGTCAACCAACTGATTGCATGAGTTCTGCCACGTTGCGCCCTGTTGCCCAGAGGCGCGCCCTGACCAAGCGCATCCTGAAGTCGCTGCCTTGGTACCCGTTCATCGTCATCAACCTGGTGGTGTTCGTCGTATTCAACCTCTGGCCATGGCTGAGCATGTTCCAGACAGCCACCTTCAAGACGGATCTGCTCAGCCATAGGGAGTTCGTCGGCCTTGACAACTTCGTGAAGATGGCCGGCGATGAACTACTGCACCTAGCCCTCAAGAACACGTTTCTCTTCGCCCTGCTGTATGTGCCGCCGCTGGTAGTCGTCTCCTTGCTGGTAGCCATCCTGGTCAACCAGAAGCTGCGCGGCATGAAGTTCTTCCGTTCCGTCTACTTTCTGCCGAACGTCACGAACATCGCCGTGCTGGCACTCGTCTTCAGGCGTTTCCTGTCGCCGCGGGATGATGCCCCGTTCAACTATCTGTTGGGGCTGGTTGGCATCCCTGCCCAGCGTTTTCTGCTGGACATTCATCAGGCCCTTGCCTCCATCGCCGGCCTGGGTGTCTGGCAGTCGTTCGGCTTCTTCATGGTGATCTGGCTGGCCGCGCTACAGGCGATTCCCCAGCCCCTCTACGATGCCGGACGTGTCGACGGGGCCTATGGCTGGCGGCTGCACCGGCATGTCACGATTCCGCTCCTGCGACCCACGGCGGCCTTCGTGGTGGTGATCACCACCATCGGTGCCTTGCAGGAGTTTGGCGCAATCTTCATCCTGACCGGCGGCGGTCCTGTTAATGCCACTACCACTGCCGTCTACCACATCTATTCACAGGCCTTCAACTTCACCCGCTTCGGCTATGCCAGTGCGCTCTCGATCCTGCTTTTCCTGATCATCCTGGTCATCGCCTACGTCCAGAACCGCTACCTCAAGTTCGACGAGGAAGTCTACTGAGCCGCCATGAGCAGCCTTCGGCCACAGGCTCAACGGTCACCCCTGACCCTTCTTCGGGTGTGGATCGGATTCCAGCCCAACCAAGGCCTGCGCACGGGCTTCACCTACCTGTTGATGGGCATCCTTGCGGTTTCGACCGTGGGCCCGTTCATCATCATGCTTTCCGTCTCGCTGACGCAGAACATCCGGTTCCTGCTGTTTCCCATCGACCTGATTCCCAGTCCGATCACACTGGAGAACTTCCAACTCCTCTTCGCCCGGACGCTGGCGCTGCGCTGGACCTACAACAGCTTCTACGTGGCCCTTGTCTCGACCTTGGGCGGCGTGTTCACGTCCACCATGGCCGGCTATGCCTTTGCCAGAGGCGATTTCATCGGTCGCAATATCCTGTTCTACATGTTCGTGGGCATTCTGATCATGCCTGAGACAGCCCTGATCATTCCCCAGTACATCATGCTGTCCGACCTGGGGCTGGTGAACTCCTACACCGCCCTGATTGGTCCCTGGTTTGCCTCCATCTTTGGCACGTTCCTCATGCGGCAGCAGTTCCTGAGTATTCCCAGAGACTACGACGACGCGGCCCTGATCGATGGTGCCAACATCTTCGACACCTGGCTGAGGGTCCTGATGCCCCAGCTGATCCCGGCCATGGTGACCTTGGGCATCCTGCGGTTCATGGGCAACTGGAACTCGTTCCTGTATCCGTTGATCGTGACGACCAAGGCGGAAATGCGCACGTTGCCGGTGGGCTTGGGTACAGTCGCTCGGTCTGGAGGCGATGCCGGGCTCGACATGGCCGGCGCGGTGTTGGGTTTCGTCCCGACATTTGTGGTATTTCTGTTGGGGCAACGTTACATAATTCAAGGTGTTTCCCTGAGTGGACTGAAAGGTTGACTGGGGACTTGCAGTTCCAGCCCGACACGCATCCTGACGCGGGTTCCAGTCTCAGTCGTCTTGAAGAAACTGCATGTTGGACGCGCGTGCCCTGCTTGGCGGTCGAGGCCGACCGTCGGAAACACTTCTGCTACCTGGCGCAGCGGTTCCGAGCATTCCGAACCCGCATTGAACGCGAAGTCAAGGGTCGTTCCGAAAGCCGGGAGCCAGACAACGGCAAGTTCAGGTCATCGTTGACATACGATTCTGATGGGGAGCTACGCTGTAGCCTGGACTTGCCCTGCCCTGCTGATTGGCAGCGACCTTCGCGCAGTGAAGGGCGATGGCTACGAGCGGTGCCTGGTGCCTCAATGCCTACGACACTATGCGTACTTTGGCCATGAACTTCGCAAGGACCTTGCCTCTGGTTGTGGACAGCAGTCGGGTGTGTTCAAGCCCGACACTGACTGTGCCCAATCGTACATTCAACCATCCAACAATAGCCGTATAATGATAATTATACGGCGTAAATGATGTCGAGGGGGCTGGCACCAGGGTTGAACAAACGGTCCGGCCGTGGCAGAAGCATCCGTGCACTGAAAACGAGAGCCGGCAGCCAACATGGCCTCGCGGACCAGCCGATCGCGAAGTACGAATGCTACATTCAGTCCTGGTTGGGTGCCGCGTTGGCGGCATGTGCCCAATCATCGCCGTTCCCGGCCACCGGAGTACCTCGTCTCATGCCCGAGACCCTGACAGTCGAACGTCCAGAGGCCACGGAAAGCATTGCCTATTGGGACCAAGGAGCCAAGGACGAAGAGACCGTGCTTGCCGTGCACGGCAACTTGGCTACCAAACGGTGGTGGGAACCCTTGTTCGAAATCCTGCCTCCCGACATACGGCTGGTTGCACCGGACCTGCCCGGGTGTGGTCAGACCACCGCAGGGACAGACCGGCACTCGGTGCAGTCGCAGGTTCGTTTTCTCTCGGACTTCGCCACGGCCTTGAATCTGCGCGGCCTGACGGTGGTCGCCCATTCGACCAGCTGTGCCGCTGCCCTGGACTTTGCCATCTCCCGTCCCCATCTGATCAACAGTTTGGTCCTATGCAGTTGCCCCCCGTTGCACGGCGTCAAGAGTCCTCCCGAACTGTACCGGCACCTGCAGGCTGCCCGCCAGGATCGTTCGATTATGTCAACTATTTTGGCTTCCCTGATGCCCAACCTTGATTTGGCAGTGCCGGCGAACCAAACCTGGTTTGAGCTCCTGGTCGACGATGCAACAGGAATGAACGAGAGATCGGTGGACGGGTTGACCAGAGCTCTGGAACGGTGGTCGGTGACTGATAGGATCGGACAGATCCGGGTCCCTGTCCTGTTGATGAGGGGAAATGACGACGAAATCGTTCCCCATCAGCAGGCCTTGGCCGTCCTGCGCTCAATCGTCCTGGCCAACAACCTTGAGGTGATTCGCGGAGCCGGACACTCGCCGATGATCGAAAACCCCGAAGCCTTCGCCATTCGCCTCATAGATTTTGTGGCCCAGGAATTCGCCGAATTCGAAAACCTGCCGCTGAACCAGACCGGTACCGTTTCCTGAGCGTGATGAACCCGCATCAATCCATCTGCCACAGAGTGCCCCAATGGAACGCCGCATTGAACAAATCCTTGACCAATTGACCCGGACAGAGAAAGCCTCCCTCACTGCCGGGGAGACCTTGTGGAACATCGGCGGGATCGAAGGGGTCGGACTACCGGCAATGAAGGTCTCGGACGGTCCCAACGGGGCCCGCGGCACGTTCGGTGGCGACCAGACTTCCGCTTGTTTCCCTTGTGGTTCTGCGTTGGCTGCCACGTGGGACAAGGAACTCCTGGTCCAGGTAGGCGGTGAATTGGCTATGGAAGCTGCCTCCAAGGGAGTGTCGGTGCTCCTGGCACCCACCATCAACATCCACCGCACCCCGTTGAACGGCCGCCACTTCGAGTGTCTGTCGGAGGATCCGTTCCTTTCGGGCAAGCTGGCATCGGCGTACGTGAAGGGACTGCAGGACGGGAGGGTTGCCGCGTGTCCCAAGCACTATGTCTGCAACGATTCGGAATACCAGCGCATGACCCTGGATGTGGTGGTGGATGAAAGGACCCTGCGGGAGATTTACCTGCTTCCCTTCGAGATGGTGTTCAAGGAGGGTGGGGCGTGGGCCTGTATGGCCGCCTACAACCAGGTCAACGGGGAGTTTGCCGCCTCCAGCAGGTACCTGCTCACAGACATTCTCAAGGACGAATGGGGCTTTGACGGATTGGTCATGTCCGACTGGTTTGGAACCAAGTCCACCGTGGGCTGCTTCCAAGGAGGCTTGGACCTGGAGATGCCCGGACCCGGCATCATGATGGGCCGATCCCTTCTTCCCCGCCTGGAATCGGGCGAGCTGGATGAGGCGGACCTCGACGACAAGGTTCGCCGTTACCTGCGGCTGGCCGATCGCACGGGCGTGCTCGACGGCAAGACATTCGGGGTCGAGACTTCGAGAAACGAAGCCAGCACCCGGACCCTGGCGCGCCGCGCCGCTGCCGAGTCATTTGTGCTCGTCAAAAATGACCGCGGGGCGCTGCCGTTGGCGCCGGACGGTGTCGACAGCATCGCCGTGATTGGGCCCAACGCCAAGACCGCCGGTCTCATGGGCGGGGGCAGTGCGATGGTCAAACCGCCCTACAGTTCGCATCCGTTGGAAGCCATACGGGATGCTTTCGGCGATGCCACCGAGCTTCGTTACGCCCAGGGGTGCGCCAACCACCGGTTCTGTCCCTTGGTGGAATCAGCGATGAATGCCAACGGTTCCTCGAATCTCACGATCGAGTACTTCAACCAACACGGTTTCGAAGGGCAGCCGGTTGCCGTCGAGGAGAGGGATTCCTCGGAGATCTTCTGGTTTGGCCATCTACCGGAAGGAGTTGAACCGGGGTTCAGCGCCAGGATAACCTTTGATTTCGCACCGGTGGACACCGGAATCCATGAGTTCGGACTGTACACATTGGGTCTGGGCCGGTTGTACGTTGGTGGCGAACTGGTTGTCAACCTGTGGGAGGAATTCGAGCAAGGGGACACGTTCTTCGGCATGGGCTCGCCCGAAAAACGGGCCCAACGCCATTTTGGGGCGGGATCGTCCACCAAGGTGGTTCTGGAGTTCATGTGCATGCCTGGAACCCCGGTGGCCGGCTTGCGCCTGGGGGTGGCGCCGCCACTGCCGGACAACGCGATCGAACTGGCCGCCAACGACGCGGCCGAGGCCGATGCCGCCATTGTGGTGGTGGGCTTGAATCAGGACTGGGAAGGCGAAGGCCACGATCGTAACCACATGGACCTGGTCGGCGAACAGGATGCCTTGGTCTCGGCAGTGGCTGCGCGAAACCCAAGGACGATTGTCGTCGTTAACGCCGGATCACCGGTGCATATGCCTTGGATCGATGATGTGGCCGCCGTCCTGTTTGCATGGTTTCCCGGGCAGGAGTTCGGCAATGCGCTGGCCGACACCCTCCTGGGCACCACCAATCCATCGGGACGGTTGCCGGTAACGCTACCGAGGCACATCACCGATACACCGGGTTATGTCAATTATCCGGGCGACAAAGGCCAGGTTCGGTACGGCGAAGGGCTGTTTGTTGGTTATCGGCACTATGACGCAAGGAACTTGGAGCCCCTGTTTCCGTTCGGCCACGGGCTGTCCTATACGAACTTCTCCTATGCAAGTCCTCACGTTGCCGGTTCGGTGCATGACGAGGAACAGGGGTTGAGCGTGTTCGTGGATGTGACCAACACAGGCACGCAATCGGGTGCCGAAGTGGTCCAGCTTTACGTGGGGCACGACAATGCCACGGTGGCTCGCGCGCCCAGGGAACTCAAAGCCTTTGAACGGGTTGAACTGCGCCCGGGCGAGACACAGAGAGTAGCGCTGCGTCTGTCAGGCCGCGACCTTGCCTTCTACGATGTCCATGCCAAGGATTGGCGGGCAGAGCCAGGCCTGTACCGATTGGAGATTGGCGCATCCTCCAGGGACATCCGCAGCGTGGTTGCGTACGAACTGGACACGGCCTGGCCAATGGCTGATCCCAATCCCTTGCCACTGACCCTGGAAACACCGCTGCCTGTCGTCATGGGGGTTCTCGGCGAGAAACTGTGGGAGGGCCTGGGGCCCTTGGCCCAAGCTCCACAGATCCGCATGGTGATGGGGCATGGTTTGTCGGCAGGACTGTCCATCCGGCAAGTTGCCGCGTACGTGCCCGATCTGCTGACCACGCAAGTCCTTGCCGGGTTTGCCGAACTTCTTTCGTCGCCACCCACGGAAGTCGACAGCGGCGGTCAATGAAAGCCTCCGGCCCCTACCTTGATCCGTGAAGGGAGTTTCCGCAGGTTGCACCAACACCTTCTGACGGCAGTTCCTGACCGATGCCACCCGGCAGACTACGCGAAGGGATTTATGTAAATCAATCGAAGGTTGCCGAGACGATCTCGATCAATCGTTTGCCCAGGAGCGGAGAAAGGCTGCGGCATGCCGATGGCTGTCCCGCGTCGCGGGTTTGCCGTCCCCAACTTCAATGAACTGAACCAAATTTCAGATTCTGCCCGGAAGCCTGCCGCGGGCCCGGCTCAATCACGCAGCTCCTTCAACCCGCTCCACTCGTCCCAGATATTCGTGTAGGCATCGTAACCGGGAGCCGCCCAGTCGCGGTGGCGCAACCTGCAGATGAGGGCATGGCGCACGTGGGGTGACAGGTTATAGCCGCCCTCGTGTTGAATGAGGTGGTGGGCAAGCACGACATCGCCGGCCTTGCCCGTGATCATGACCGGTTCCTGCGCATGGTGGATGTGCGGCACTCCCTGGCTGAGGACTTCGTGCCCAACATCCCGGAAGTACTCCTGCAGTTCCCAGTGGGAGCCCGGCCAGACGGTGAAGTTTCCCGATTCGGTTTCCGGAACGTCCGCCAAGTACACGACGGCGAACAACGTGAATGAGCGAGTGTAGATGCCTTTGGCTGTCCCGTTGTTGCCGCCGCCGATGCCGTCGATATGTCCGTGGAGGCCGGGCGGTTCCTCATCGGGGGCCAACGGGAACCGCGGCGCGATCTGTACTCGTTCCACCGGAAGCATGCAGCCCTCTCCCATCAGGGCATCCGCCGCCTGGCGAACCCCGGTCTTGTTGAAAACATCGATCATCATGGGCTGGTCTGCCAGTTCGTAACAAAACTGGTCGACCGTGAACCGTTCGGGATCACCTCCGGTCTTGCCCACGTTCCCGATCGAATGATTGATCGCCTGCAGTGCCGCATCGCACATGCCGCGCGGCACCACTTCGGTCAATTGAAGGAAACCTCGGTCAATGAATTCCTGCTTCTGGGTATCCGAAATCATGGAGATGTGCCTGTCGCTGTGCGGACAATCAACCGTGGCGGAACGCGCATGCACCGGCCCGGGGACGCAGGGCGACCTTCGAGAACCACCGGCTGGTTGATTTTAGTCCCTGCCCGCAGATCGGTTTGGCTTGGGAAACAGCCAGTTCAAGAACACCAGCGCGAGCAGCAGGGCCACCGGTACCAGGAACAATCCGATGGCCACTCGGTACCGTTCCGGTACGTGTTCATGCCAGGGTGTCATGTGTCCTTGTCCCCTGCAATGGGGTGTGGTCCTTCAAGGTCTTGCGACGCATCCTGCGCCTACGAGGCCGGCATGTGACATGGTGCCATACCGGTCGGAGGTCAAGTTCACAAGGCGCAAGGAGTATGGTCTCGATGGTCCCGCCCTCCCAAGTTCGTGGGACTTGTCCCTGTGCTGTCCGGCATGCATCCCTTTGAGCGCGGTGCCGCAGGATTGGGAGGTTCAGGTCATACCCTCAGCTTGCGACGAATCCAAAGCCGTTGCAATCTACTGACGATCAGGCGCACATTGCCGGTGAACACCTCCTCGTTCGCGGGCTCGATCCCCCGTGCATAGCGCAGCAGGACAATGCTGGCCGCCACGCCTCTCAGAGCCCTGCCCATGAAACGATGGGCGTCGGCGGACATTCTGTGCTCGGTTTGCAGAGTCCCTTCCATCCTGGTCAGGTACTCCGTCTCGGTATCGGCTGGATGCTTGGGCGAACCTATGCGGGCGCCCCATCCCAACAACAACAGCCAGGCATCCCCTCGGCTCCGTCGCTCGAATACCCGCCAGGCAACGTAGCCCGCCGGAACCAGGAACAGGAGCCAAAACAGCGATTGGGAACTGAAACCGCCAGCCGACGGGGCGGACATGTCCGCCCCGTCAAGCACCGTGCCGTCCGTCAGGCCGCCTTGAAGTTCAGCCGGAGCAACAAAGGCTCGGTCAAGCCCGGCCCGCCCGGCAGTGGGTTCGAAGGGAATCCATCCCAAACCGGGGAACCACACTTCCGGCCATGCGTGGGCCTGGGCGTCGGTGAATGTCCACTCCTCGGCGTATGGCTCGAAGTAGCCGGGCGCATATCCGATGGTGAACTTTGTCGGTATCCCCGCGAGCCTCATCAACACGACAAACGCCGTGGTGTAGTAGTCGCAGTAGCCTCGCTTGAGATCAAACAGAAAGTGGTGGGCTACATCCTCCACCTCGGGCCCGGGAAGGCTGACCTCAAGGTCGTACGGGTATTCCCTGAGGTGGGCCTCGACCGCCAGGCCGAGGCCGTAGAGCGTCGAGTGTCCCGACACCAGTTGGGAGGCCAAGGTCCTGGTCTGATCACTGACGGTGTCCGGCAACTGCAGGTACCCGAGCAGGTATTCGTCGATGGATCCGGCCACGCTGTCCAACATCACCGATGCCAGAACATCCTCGCCCAACCTCGGGATGTTGGACAGGACGTTGTAACTCTGCTGGCCACCAGCGCGGTAGAAAAGGGCCGTACCGCCTGTATCCCGCTCGGGCGCAAGCGATACCGTGGCGCGCACCGGTTCGGGAATCGCGTACAACAGGGAGGACTGATTGTGGCGCGTAACGGACTGCCAGACCGGGAGTACATGCGGATACAAGGCCGGAGCCAGGTCCGCATTGGGCTCGATGCGGGCATCCATCCGGCTGTCGGGGTTCGACCACCCCCGTCCGTCGTAATGCTGAAACGTCTTGGCCCGCATGTAGAAGCCGACCGATTCATCGAGCCTGCTGCCGGTGGTCACCGTCAGGGCCAGAGTGTTGGTGATTTCCGGCGGCGTGCCGAGTAGAAACGAGTTTGGCAGGCCGCCCGCCTCGGACTGACGGCGGCCGTGGAACTTGTTCTGCATCTCGGGGAACATGCGGCTGCCCATATCGGTCGTGACCGTGTCCACCGGGTGGAGAATGGAGTTGACCCATCGTTGGATTTCGCGGACGTTGATGGACGGCGCAACCGATGCCAGAACCACCATCATGGCCAACATGGCAAGCGCTCCCAGGGCCCGATCCAATACCAGGCTTTCCGGGTAGTCCATGCCGCGGTCGTCCCACGATGCCTTCTGGTGCCGATGCCCTTGCCAGGCGTACAGCATGAGCATGCCGGCCAGGTAGGCAACCGCGCTCAATCTGGACCCCTGGCTGTAGAACACGATGAATGCGGTCAATGCGACGGAGGGCAACAGGCCGTACAGGACTGGCCGTTCGGACAATGTCATCCAAGTGGCATGGAACGCCACCAGAAACAGGACCAAACCACAAATGCCAATGAAAATCAGGTCGTCCTGTTGGGCTCCCGGCCCGCGGACGCCTTGCAGCCAGAAATCAACCCGACCGCCCAAGCCCTGCAGCGAAGACCCGATCTCCGCTACGGCGTGCGACCACAACTCCAAGGCAACGACGGCCATGGGCGCCTCGTTGGTAGATGCGGGAGACCAATCCGCAATCTTGCTCACCATCCCGGTCAACTGTTGGAGGAGCAGCAGGCACCCCAGGAGCATGGCTCCCACGGCAACCAACAGGCCGGTGATTCTGGCCAGCCGGCCCGATGCCAGAGTTCCAACACGGGCGGTCAGCCAACCGGCGAGCATCCCGCCCGCGGTCAACCACTCCGGTGCAAGGCTCGCCGTGCCGAAGTCGACCCACTCGGCGGACCGCAGTACCGACGGGATACCCAACTGGAGGGCAACCAGCAGGAATACGGTCACGCGCCCGGTCTGCGGCCTGTACCACCGATCAAGAAGATCCTGAATCCTGTGGCCCAACGTCGCGTCCTGATGCGGACCGGGATCTCGCGGACGGTCTGGCGAGAGAACGGTCATCCAACCAGCTCCTGTTCCGTCACCGCCACAGTACCGCCGAAAGGCGTGGTGATGTAGCGCGTGGTTTGCCGCCGATGGGTCAAAACCGGTTCAAACACGGTGGACGTATCGAAAACCCTGGGTTCGAACGCGGCCAAAGCCGTTTCAACCGGACCGGGGAGCGTCACATCCGGCTCACCGGAGCCGAACCGGCAAAGGATTACGCCACAGGCCACTCCCGCCTGTTGCAGTGACGCCAGTTCCGAAACCCAAGCCTCCATCAATGCCACCTGGCCGGGGCTGGAGGGGAACGCCGCCACTACCATGACAGAGTTGCCTCGGGCCTGGCTCAGTTCCCTGCGCGTTCGGTTCAGCAGATTGGCCAATGTCACCTCACCCGGCGCGATCCCTGCAAGGGCATGAACCACGTGCCAAAGCAGACGCGGGCCCTGCACAGGAGAAAACAGCTCGATCGCATTGTCCGAGCCGGCGCACAGCAAGCCACAACGAGACTGGTCGCGGGTGTCCAGAACCTGGGCGACCAGACTGCCGGCAATCATAATCGAAAATTCGAGTGTGCCCGTCGGGCCGTCGCCGACATGCGCCGAATTCTCCAGGTCGAGAGCGACCGTCATGCTGACCCCGGGTTCGGTTTCCAGTTCGGTGACCGTGAGTTCCCCGCGCCGCGCCGTGGATGGCCAGTGGACATGCCGCAGACTGTCGGAGGGGGTGTATTCGCGCAGAATCGGAGCCTTGACCGCACCTTGGAGCCGTCGTCGCTGGCGCCAGCTTCCGCTCTGAATCTGTTGGACCAGACTGCACTCCGGCAACCGCACAATGCGGGGATACACCAGGATCTCGTGTTGCTGTGCGAATGTCCTGGTGCCTTCCATCAGGCCCAGTGGATCACCGAGTCTTAGTCGCACCGGCCCGAGGCGCAGCCAGCCACGTCTTTGGCACAAAACCGTTTCGGTCCACTCGGTGGAGGCTCGGTCCGGACACGCCACCACTCTATTGGCGGCAAATCGGAAGCGCAGGCTGGCCGAGTCGAGGAATTCGCACCAAATGATCGGCAGGGAGCTTGGATTGGCGACCCGACACTGGACTTCGACTGTGTCGCCGACCATGGTTAGCCGGCTTGGCATTGTGCACCCGAACTCGAGTTGGGCAATTTGAATCCGGACCCAAGCGTAGGCAGTCCCATAAATCAGTGTCAACGCAATTGCCAATGCCAGCCACAGACCGCCGGGCGAAACCAACTGGGCCGCAAGGAGAAACGGCACCAGCCACAACGGCCAACCCACGGCTGGCCGAATGTTTGTTCGATTGTCGAGGCCGTAGGTCCAGAGCCGACCGGCCAACCGCTTGGCGCGACTGCTCAGGGCCTGTATGGCCGAGCCCAGGTTGGGGAAGTCCTGGCGGATGTTTGTGGAACGGCGGGCCGTCAAGTCCCGGGTACCACAATTGACCGGGGCATGGGATCAGGCCGGCTTCTCGCGATTCAGGTCCGCCAGCAAGGCCTGGAGCTTTGCCTGGGTCAAACCCGCCTCGGGATAGGTGGATATTTCCATCAGGGTCATGCCCAACGCCATATGCAGCTGCGGGTGGGACGTGGCTCCTGGCAGATGTCGTTCAAGGATTTGCTTGGCGCGCGCGTTGTTGATGAGTTCGCCAATCCTGGTTTGCATGGTGTATTTCACGGTGTGTTCTCCTCAGAGCCTGACGTGAAGGATTGTCGCGGAATCGAGAATCGGGTCAGGCGGCTGCCAAGAGCGCGTCCGCGTTGTGTTTTTGCCACTGCAGTTGCAATTGCGTCGACTCGTGGGGTTGAAAACGAGTGGCCACGTCCGCGAGGGGTACCCCCAAAACATTGATTTGCTCCGGCCGGGTGCATCCCAACCGATATTTGCGGGCGTAGTGCAGGGTGCCCATGAGCTCCGGATCAAACCCCATCACTGCGGTCATGACCGCATCGACCGCAAACACGTCGACACCTGCAGCCACCACGTCCAGATCCGCCTGATTGGTGCCGCCGGGACCGTTGCCCTGCAGCCCGGTTACACCGTCCACGACCGAAACATCGGGGGCCAGGTGGCGGGCAATCCGAATCAGGTTTACGTTCAGGTACTTGGCCTCAACGGGCTGGCGCCGTTCCGGGTGGGACGGGAACCCGTGCATCAGTACCCGATCCGGCTGGGCGATGGTGCCCATGATCATGTTCTTCAGGGACAGCGTCACCACACACACGTCGTGGGTTTTGGCCCGGGCCAGACTGAAGGTACAAGGCGCATCGAGAATGGTCCGCGGCATGCGGACGGTCCTGACCCGGTCCCCGGCTGTGAAGATGGTCGTCTCCCGCCACTGGGTTTCCTTGTGCAGATCGAAGAGTTCGATGTCCACATCGTACTCGTCCGCAAGTTCGGCGTACCCGAATTGCTGAAACGCGTCGGTGGTCGAACCCGCACTGCCTTCCGTGATCAATATCCGACGGGGCGGCGTATCGGAACCGAGCAGGAAATCCAGGACGCCGCGGACCGTGTCGGCGTGGGAGGAGGCGAGCTGAACCGAGTCGGACAGAAAATTGGGTTTGAGCAATACATCCTCGTGCAGGCGAGGTTCGACATCTTCCCGAACCCGGTTGAGGGCTTCAAACGCGCATGCGCGCCGATCCTTGCCCCTGACGAGGGCGACATTGGCTTTGGTCCCCATTTTGGTGCTCCTTCCGTTCAGTCCGGCATGTCGCCAACTGACATGTTACCAACGACCGGTCCCCATGCGGCCGGATTCCGCAATCTCGGGCATCTGCTCGGCATCGTGCTTTTGGCCGATGCTCTGTACTGACGCAAAATTCTGTGCCACCGGCCTCCGCCGACCATGCCATTGCGAGGATTTTCCCATGCTGTCGAGTTCTGTTCTGGAAAAGCTGACCACGTTCGACACCCCCACCATTTGCAACATCATCGAACTGTTCGATGTGCGGCCACGCAACACCGGCTACATGGACGCCCGGATCATGGCGGCGTTCCCCGAAATGGATCCCATCGTCGGCTTTGCCGCGACCGCCACCTTCAGGTCCGACAGCTTCCCGGAATCGGAAGACGGCTACAGCGGCAACCATGAACAGGTCGAGTTGTTCGAAACCCTGTCCGGGCCGCCCATCGTGGTCTTCCAGGATCTGGACGATCCGCCGGTGGCAGCCACCTTTGGCGAGGTGATGTGCACCACCTACCAAACATTCGGTGCCGTCGGCCTCATCACCAGCGGTGCCGGTCGCGACCTGGATCAGGTTCGGGACATCGGCTTCCCCGTTTTTACCAGCGGTACGATCGCGGCCCACGGCTATTGCCATTTCCCGCAAATCCACGTTCCGGTTCGGGTCGGGGGCATCACCGTCAACCCCAACGACATGCTCCACTGCGACTGCAACGGCGTGTCGACGGTGCCAGTGGACATCGCGGCCGAAATCGCGGACATCGGCGACGAGTTCGTGGCCGCGGAGACCGTGGTTCTGGAGGCCTTGCGCGGTTCGGAACCAACCTTGTCGAAATACAATGCGGCGCGGGCTGAAATGGGTGAAATCGTGGCGCGCCTCAAGCAACAGGTCAGCCGACTACGCTGACTCGGGCCGGCGGCAGCCTGGTGGGCATGGCACGGTTGCGCCGTCCGCCAGGCACTCCCGCGTCACCCGAACGACAACGTTTACCGCTGCTACCTCTCGGTCCTGACGGGGTTCACGCGAGTTCGCTGCACGGGACCCAGCAGCCGACGCAACGGTGCCACCCCACCCGGGCTGCACACTTGTGCGGAGAGGGAGGGATTTGAACCCTCGAGGGTTTTGCCCTACGAGCTTTCCAGGCCCGCGCACTCGGCCAGACTATGCGACCTCTCCTTGATGCTGGCCGCATTGTAGCCCCGGACCTGCCATTTGCAAGAAGAAATCCCGATTTGGATCCTTGCGGCACTGCGGTGACGTTCATGGTTACAGCTTCGGTTGTTCCACGGCCTTCACAGGCGTACGTCCGTGCAGGAAATCAAAGTCGCATCCCTTGTCGGCCTGGGTTACGTGTTGAAGAAACAGCTGGCCGTATCCCCGGTCAAAATTCGGTTCGGGCCCTGTCCAGCTCGCGCGACGACGGGCCAGGTCCGTTTCCGACACCTTGAGTTCCAGCCTGCGGCCCGATACGTCCAACTCAACAAGGTCCCCGTCCTCGACCAGCGCCAAGGGGCCGCCCACTGCGCTTTCCGGCGATACATGGAGGACGATCGTGCCGAACGCAGTTCCGCTCATGCGGGCATCGGAAATGCGCACCATGTCGCGCACGCCTTGTTGAAGGAGCTTGCGGGGAATGGGCAGGTTGCCAATTTCCGGCATGCCCGGTCCTCCCACCGGTCCGGAATTCTGCAAAACCAGAATGTCGTGTGGGTCAACGTCCAGGTCGGGAGCGTGGATCCTCTGCTGCAAATCGTTGTAGTCGCGAAACACCAATGCCCGGCCTGTGTGCTGCATCAATGCGGACGAAGCCGCCGAGTGTTTGATAACAGCACCGTTCGGTGCCAGATTTCCCTTCAGAACCGCGAGCCCGCCTTCCGGTTGGAAAGGTTGATCAAGCCGCGCGGTCACGACACCGTCCGGTTCCGGTGCATCTGCCACGTTCTCCCCCAGCGTACGGCCCGTGACCGTCAGCGCGTCGCCATGGAGCAGGGGCAGGAGTTGTCGCAGGACAACGGAGACCCCTCCGGCCTCGAACAGTTCTTCCATCTGGTAGTCGCCTGAAGGTCGCAGGCTGGTGAGCATCGGAGTTCGGCGGCTGATGCCGTCAAACACGTCCAAGTCCAATGCCAGTCCCATGCGACGGGCGATTGCGCACAGATGCACTACGGCATTCGTGCTGCCGCCCAATGAGCACAACAATGTAATCGCGTTCTCGAAGGATGCGCGGGACAGGATGTCCGAGGGTCGTACCTCCGATCGGGCCAACTCGACGATTTTGCGGCCGGCGGCCACCCCAAGTCGCAGGCGTCGACTGTCCACCGCGGGCGTGGCACCGTTGCCGGGCAGGGAAATGCCCAGCGCCTCGCACACGCAGTTCATGGTCGATGCCGTCCCCATGACCATGCAATGACCCTGGCTGCGGACTATGCCGTCCTCCACGGCCGCGTAGTCTTCGGCAGAGAGGGTTCCCGCCTGGTACTCGGCCGTCAGCCTTCGGCAATCGGAACAGGCTCCGAGCGTCTGGCCCTTGAAATGACCGTTCAGCATCGGCCCACCGGACAGGACGATGCTTGGCAGGTCCGCGCTCAGGGCGCCCATGATGGCCGCGGGAATGGTCTTGTCGCAATTGACCAGCAGCACAACACCATCGAGGGGCTGGCTGCGGATCATCTCCTCCGTATCCATGGCGGCCAGGTTGCGCAGGAACATGGATGTCGGATTCAGGAAAATCTCACCCAGCGAGATGGTCGGAAACTCGAGCGGAAGCCCTCCTCCCTGCAGGACGCCGCGCCGGACCGCCTTGATCAGTTCCGGAAAGTTGCCGTGGCAGTTGTTGAGTTCGCTCCAGGTGTTGCAAATGCCGATGACGGGACGGTCCATGTCCAGATCGTCGTACCCCATCGACTTGATGAAGGCACGATGCAGAAAGCCGGAAACCCCGGTTTCCTGAAAGAAGGTTCTGCTCCTGAGCATGGCATCCACCCCGTTGTGCCGGTCCGGTCGGGATTCCCTCGTCCCCCCACACCGTCTGTTCCGTCCACCGGACCCCACGGCGTCAAACACTTCCCGAGCCGAACTGCTGGCGCAGGCGGGACAGGATCGACGGATGCAGGTCTGGGGCATCCTGTGTCCCGACAGGCAGCACCAGCCAAAGGGCCAGGTACAACAGCAATCCGCCAGTCGGCAGAATGAACAGTACCAACGCCAAAATCCTAATGGACAGGCAGCTGGCACCAGTGTAGTCGGCAACGCCGGCACAGACACCGCCGAGCATGCGGCGAGTCGGGTGCCGTTGCAACCTGTGTTTCGTGAAGGGTTCCGGTGGCATCGATACGTACCTTGGCCTGCCGTCGTAGGTTGATTTTACCGTCGGGGCCGCGTGTATGGGGTTCTGCGAGGGTGCGGCTTGATCCCGCGAAGCCGACAGCAGCAGGCATAATGGCGGTTGGTCGCTGCGGCTGACCTCTCTCCGCTCCTTGTCTCGCTGTTTTGCCCGTACCCGTTGATTCCCGACGTTGACAATCGGCGGCAGGGCGCCGGACAGGCGGCCGCAATAAACGACCAAGACAGGCAACAAGGCAAGGCGATACACCGATGGCCTGGATCGGCAAATTATTGTTGGTGCTATTCAGCATCGGGCTCGTGGCAGGCGGTTTCCTGGCATACGTGTACCGGTGGCTGCTGACCAAACCGGTGCCCGACATTGCCGGCAAGGCAAGCAGTCCGGGGCTGGATGCCGAGGTGGTCGTTCGGCGCGACCATCACGGCATCCCGCACATCAAGGCGTCCACCACGGCCGATCTGTTCCGGGCACAGGGATTTGTCCACGCCCAGGACCGGTTGTGGCAGATGGAGCAGCTGCGGCGCACGGCGCGGGGATCCTTGTCCGCGGTGTTCGGCGAGGCGGCCTTCGATGCCGATCGCTACAGTCGCACGATTGGGTTCTGGCGGGCCGCGGAGAACGAGATCAAGGTACTTGATCCCGAAATTCGCAAGGTCCTGGGCTGGTACGCCGAGGGAGTCAACCTCTACATGGAGGAGAGAGCCGGCCAGTTGGCCGCCGAGTTCCGGCTTCTGCGCTATGAACCGGAGCCCTGGACCCCGTTGGACACGGTCGCGCTGGCCAAGGTCATCTACTGGTCCATGAGCGTGAATTGGGACAGCGAACTCCTGCGGTTCCTGATGCTCGAGCGATTTGGTCCGGAACGGGCCTTCGATGTGGAGCATGCAAGCCCGACGGGCTTGCCACCCGTGCATCCGTCCCTAACCGCAGACGAACAAAGCCAAGTGGCCCGGACCGCAGCCGCGCTGAGGGAGGCCTATCGGAGCGCTCAGGCATGGCTGCCCCACGGCGAAGGCAGGCAGGGAAGCAATGCCTGGGTCCTGCACGGCCGCCACACCGAGTCGGGCCGCGCCATCATGTGCAACGACCCGCACCTTCAGGTGGCGATTCCCTGCCCTCTATACGAACAGCATCTGACAGGACCCGGCATCAACGCAGCCGGCGCCATGTTTCCCGGTGCCCCGGGCATTGCATTCGGTCACAACGATGGACTGGCTTGGAGCATCACCAACGCCGTCACCGACGTTCAGGACATGTACATCGAACGGGTGGACCCGAAGCGACCCGATTATTGCCTGGTGGGAAACGAGTGGCGTCGCATGGAAACGTTCAGGGAAGAGATCCATGTCAAGGGGGAGGATCAGCCCCGCGTCATTGACGTGCGTCAGTCCCGTCATGGACCGCTGGTGTCCGACCTGGTACCTGAACTGGACCGAGCCGATTTGGCACTGCAGTGGGCCGGCGCGGCGCCGGGACACACGTTGACGGCCATTTGGCGCCTGATGACGGCCCAAAATTGCCACGACGGAGCTGAGGCGCTGCAGCTGTGGCATTCCCCCACGCTCAACCTGACGCTGGCGGATACACAGGGGGAAATGGTCTGCCTGCTGGTCGGCAGCCACCCCCGGCGCCGGCAGGGCATGGGATTGATTCCCTCTCCCGGATGGGATCCGGCCTACGACTGGGATGGCTTTGTACCGGCCAAAGAACTGCCGGCCGATTGGAATCCACCGTCCGGAATTCTGGTCAACGCCAACAACAGGATCACCGACCGCACGGATCTGCCATGGTTCGGGTGCGAATTCGATCCCGGTTTCCGGGCCCAGCGCATCCACGACATGTTGGCCGACTTGAGCGATGCCACCCTGGCCGACATGCGTCGTATGCAGGTGGACACCCACAGCCTGTATGCGGAACAGCTGATCGCCGAGGTGGTGCGCCTCCAGCCGCACGAGGGCTTCGAGACACATGCCGTAAACACGCTGGCCGCCTGGAACAGCCGCATGGATCCCGACAGCCAAGGCGCGATCATTTTCCACTACCTGCTTGACGAGATAACGAATGGGCTGTTTGATCCCCAACTCGGAGACTTGCTCGGCCGCTACCGCGGCCAGGTGACCGGGGCCCTGTTCGATTTCTCCGGCTTCAAGTGGGTGGCCGCCATCCGGACCCTGGATTTCGTCACATCGCAGGCGACTTCACCTCGGTACGCAACGCCGGACAACCCGAACAACACCAGCCGCCAACAGTTCCTGGCGGCTGCCCTGACGCGGGCCGTGCGCCGGCTGCGCAGCGAAGTCGGGGAGTCCACGCGTCGATGGGCTTGGGGCCGCGTGCACCAAATCCGTTTCAGCCACATCCTGGGCAGCGTGCGCATCCTCGGTCCCGTCGTCAACCGGGGACCCTACCCCATTCCCGGCGACGGCACGTCGATTTTGCAGACCGCGACCCGGGCCGGCGATCCCACCGCCCTCGTGCAGGTGTCCCCCTCCTACAGAACGATCATGGAGATTGGCAACTGGGACACCTGCCTGTCGGTCATCAACACGGGGCAGTCAGGCCACCCGGCATCCCGCCACTACGACGACCAGCTGAACCTCTGGCGCGCCGGCGAATACCATCCGATGCCTTTCAGCGACGAGGCCGTGGAGGAGGCAACCGCCTTCATCATGCGGTTGCGCCCGGAATGAACAAACCCACCCAACAGGCGTTTGCATCTTGAGCACCATCGAACACGGCTTTGAACTGCTGGCGGACAACCCGCTGCCGGAACTCGGCTGCAATCTGAAATCGTACCGCCATGTCCGGACCGGAGCCCACCTGGTGTCGGCGGTCGCGGACGACCCCAACAAGGTGTTCGGAGTCTCGTTTCGGACTCCGGTCGGAGACTCGTCCGGCATCGCACATATCCTGGAACACTCGGTCCTGTGCGGGTCCGAACGGTATCCGGTCAAGAAGCCGTTCCTGGAAATGCTACGCAATTCCATGCACACCTTCCTGAATGCATTCACGGCTTTGGACAGAACGATGTACCCGGTGGCGAGCCTCAACCTGCGAAGCTTCCGTAATCTGGTGTCCGTCTATCTGGATGCAGTGTTCCGTCCGTTGCTGACGGAAGCCGCCTTCGAACAGGAGGGATGGCACTTGGACCTGGAAGAGGTGGATGGTCCGCTACAGTACAGGGGAGTCGTCTACAACGAGATGAAAGGGGCTCAGGCCAACCCCCATTCGGTTTTGATGCGGGCTTCCACCGGCTCCCTGTTTGAAGATCATCCCTACACCCATGACTCCGGCGGTGTCGCCCATGAGATCAGGGAACTGACCTACGCGCGCCTGAAGGACTATCACGCGCGCCACTACCACCCCTCCAACGCCTGGCTGTTCTTCTATGGCAACGACGATCCTCGGTGGCGCCTGGAAACACTGGACACCTTCTTCGAAGGGTTCATGTTTCGGGCCGACGACACAAGGGTGCCTTTCTACCCGCTGGCCGCCACCCGGCGGACGGTCGAACTGTCCTTCTCCCCGATCGAGTCGGGACAGGAGACGGAGAAGGGCTTCATCACGGCCAACTGGCTGCTGCCCGAAATCGACGATCCGCTGGAACGATTCCTGATTGGCATCACGTCCAGTTGTTTACTAGGCAGCCAGTCCGCTCCCCTGTACAAGGCGCTCATCGACTCGGGCCTAGGGGAATCGGTTGTGGCCGGTGGGTTTTCGTTCGACCTGCGCCAGCCCATGTTCACCGTGGGACTGGAAGGAGTCGAACCGGTCCGATTTGACCGCGTAACAGCCCTAATTGAGGAAACCCTGTCCAACTTGGCAGACACCGGCTTCGACGACGACCTGATCGAGGCGGTAATCAACTCCAAGGACTTCGCCCACCGCGAGTTCGGCAATTCCTCCTTCCCCAAAGGCCTGGCAATCATGGCCGGGATGCTGTCCGGACAAATGCATGGAGGCAAACGGCAGAGCGCGACGCTTGGGTTCCAGGACACGCTGAAGCAGGCCCGGACCCGAATTGAGTCGGATCCGGACGTGCTGACCCGTCCGTTGCGGATCCACCTGCTCGACAACCCCCACCGGTCCACGGTTCGCCTGGTGCCCGATTCGGGTGCCCAGGACGCCCAACGCCGGGCGGAACGCGAACGCCTGGACGAACTGGAGGCGTGCCTTGACACCTCCGAGCGGGAAAGCATCCGGGATCGCAGCCTCTGGTTGAGGCAATACCAGGTGGAACCGGACTCGCCGGAAGCCCTCGCAAGCCTCCCGGTTCTGAACCTGTCGGACATCGACAAGGAGACGCAGGAGTACCCGTGCGAAGAGCTTCCCCTTGACGGGGTTCGGTACCTTTCACACGATATTGCCACCAACGGCATCGTATACGTCTCGCTGCTGTTCGATCTGCACCGCTTGCCTGCAGAGTTGTTGGACTACGTTGAGCTGTTTGCCGACGCACTGCGCCAGACCGGAGCCGGCGCCCTGGACCATGTGGCTTTCAGCCGTCGGATTTCCGGCACGACCGGGGGCATTGGAGTCGCCACCGGCCTCCACAGCAAGGAACACGGCGAAGAGGCGGCAGCCCATCTGGTCGTGGGCGGCAAGTGTCTGGTGCACCAGATGGAAGGCATGGTGAATCTGTTGGCACAAATGCTGCGATTGGCCCGGCTGGACAATCGGGACCGTGTCCGGCAATTGGCAACACAGGCACGCAGCCACGCTGAATCGTCGCTGCTCCCGTCCGGCCACTCGTTTGTCGGCTGCCGGTTGGCGGCCAACAACAGCGAGGCCGACTGGTTTGACGAAGTTACAGGCGGAATCGCGGCATTACAGTCGATGCGGACGCAGGCTGACAATTTCATCGCAGACTGGGATCGAACGGCCGCCGTGCTGGAAGAGATACGAACCCGATTGTTTACCGCCGACAACCTGCTGATCAGCGTGACGGCACCGTCCGGCGATCAGAATCGGCTCAGGGAACTGTTGCGGCCGGTCCTGGACAGGCTTCCGGACGCTGCGGGTCCCTGCCAGCGGTGGCAGTGCACGCAGATTCCCGAAGAGGAGGGGCTGGTGGTGCCGGCTCCGGTCCAATTCGTTGGACGGGCCTACGACTTGCGGCAAGCCGGGTACGAACACCATGGTTCGATGGCCGTGGCCGCCAGGTTGATCAACACATCCTGGCTTTGGGCCAATGTGCGGGAACAGGGGGGCGCCTACGGATGCTCGGCCGGGTACAACCGCCACACCGGCCAGTTTTCCTGTGTCTCCTACCGGGACCCCAATGTCGCCGAAACCCTGGATGTTTATGACGCGATACCGAACTTCCTGGACGCGGCGGAACTGAGTGACCAGGACCTGATCCAACTGATTGTCGGCACGTTCGGATCGTTGGATCGGGACCTGCAGCCCAGAGCCCAAGGCCAAACGGCGTTGGCCAGGTTCCTTACGGGCAGCACGCGCGACATGCGGCAGCAACGCCGGGCGGAGATCTTGGAGACGCGTCCGGAGCATGTGCGCGCCTTGGCCGGATTCCTGCAGGAGGCGGGGGCCACTACCAACACCGTGGTCATGGGGTCGGCGGAAGCATTGGACCAGGCCGAGACCAGGGGTGCCGTGCGTTTCCGCACGCGGACCGTTCTCTAGCGGCATCGGAGAGAAACATGGCGTCCACCGCGTCCCCGCCCTGGTCGGGGTCGCCCCTGATTGATCCCCGGCGGCCAGCCAGGGGCCAGGGTTGGCCAAGCGTGGCGAAAGCCGAAGCTTGGATGATGCGCCAAGCCGCGTGGGTTGCCGCCTGCGAACCGGTGGTGCAGGCCCTGGTTTCCGATTGGAACCCACATCGATCCCAACTCCATGACCTGCCTGCGGGACCATTGAGGGGGATGCTGGCCGGCATCAAGGACATTTTCCATGCAGACGGTCTCCCCACCCGGGGCGGCACATCCCTGCCCGTTGAGGCCCTGTCAGGGCCGACCGGCAACGCTGTGAGACGACTGGTTAGGGCCGGAGCCATGATTGCGGCCAAGACCGTCACCACCGAATTCGCCTACTTCGAGCCGGGGCCCACAACGAATCCCTGGCACGCGTCCAGGACCCCCGGAGGCTCCAGCAGCGGCTCGGCCGCGGGTGTTGCCGCCGGTTTCTTCGATGTTGCACTCGGGACCCAAACGGTTGGTTCCGTGATCCGGCCGGCCGCCTTTTGCGGAGTTCCCGGCTACAAACCCACGCTGGGCGCCATCCGCCGCGACGGCCTGCTCGTGTTTTCCCGGACCGTCGACCACGTAGGCCTGTTCAGCCGCACGTGGGACGACATGCTGGCCGCGGCCGATGCCCTGTCGATGGTGGAGCTGTCGCCACCATCGTCAAAGTCTCCGGTGCTGGGTCTGGTAACCGGCCCCTATGCACAACAGGCATCGGGATACATGCGCGGCCAGGTGTCTGCATGGTGCGAGCGAATGGAACAGGCGGGATTCCAAGTTCGCGAAGTCGCGACTCTGCTGGACATCGAGCATCACAACAACGTGCACAGGGACCTGACTGCCCGTGATTTGGCGGATCGGCACCGGCGGTTGTTCGCCGACTTCTCGCACCTGTACCGGCCCCGCACGGCGGCCTTGATCGAGGACGGAATGCACATTGACAACCACCGTTACGCGGCCTGTCTGGCCAACAGGGCCACAATCCAGGCAGAATTGCGCGGTGCCATGGAGGCAGCAGGGGTGGACCTGCTGGTCAGCCCGGCGGCGCCGGATGTGGCGCCGGCCGGCCTCGCCTACACCGGTGATCCGGTCATGAACCTTCCCTGGACGCATGCCGGTGTTCCGGTCGCGACGTTCCCCATTGCCTTGGACGATCGGGTCCCCGGAATGCAACTCCCGGTCGGGGTTCAGGTGGCGGCCGGTTTCGGCCGGGACGCCGACCTGCTGCACTGGTCAAGGATCTTGGCCGGGTTGGCCGAGCCCTGGCCCCCCAACGCATCGCAACATGAAAGTTGACCTGCATCTGCACACCCACTTCAGCCCGGACTCCCTGGCTCCAATCCACAAGGTCATGGAACGCGCGCGGACACTCGGATTCGACCGGATCGCAATCACCGACCACAACTGCATCCTGGGTGCCCAAATCGCGTGGGAACGGGACCCGGACTTCATCATTCCCGGGGAAGAGGTGCGTACGGATGTGGGCGAAGTAATCGCATATTATGTCAAGGAAGAAGTGCCCAAAGGGCTCCCGCTGTTGAAGACGCTGGACCTGTTGGAAGAGCAGGGAGCCGTGATTTCCATCCCACATCCTGTTGACAGGCTGCGCTCCTCGGCGTTGGGGCTGCGGCACACGTTGGAAATCGTTGAACGCGTGGATGCCGTCGAAGTTCTGAACTCCCGTTGCATGCTTCCCGGGGACAACCGTCGGGCCATGGAACTGGCGCAGCGGCACGGCAAGGCTGTTACGGCCGGGAGTGACGCCCACATGCCCATGGAAATCGGGCACTGCGGCGTCCATCTGCCTGCGTTCGACAACAATGCCAGTGCATTCCGGGCGGTGCTGCAGAAGGCAGTGCCGTTCGGGGCCGTCGGTCCTTGGTGGGCCCACTTCGGGTCCCGCTACGCCAAGATTCGAAAGCAACTGCTTCCGTACGATGCCGGCAGTTCCGAACCCGTCGGACGCCGTTGACGGGTCAACAATGGAGCGGACGCGGGACCGGCAGGCGTCAGGCGTGCGATTGCGCCGGGGTCCTTCCAATTAGATTGCGCAGGTAGACAAGGCCGACGCCTGCCGCTGCCGTCAGCAGCCAGGCGAAGGCGGCAACCCAAGGAGGCATCACCAACTGCAGTAGGGAATTCGCCTCTGCAAGCTGCGTGGTGGCCGGAGCCACCGCATTGGCCCCGACCCAGTACATCAGCGGCCACAGCGATGCATACGACAGCCATGATCCCAGAGCTTCAATTACGCCCAATGCAGTGATACCGGGCAACCCGACCAGTCCCAACAGCAGACGCGCATAGGCGAACAATGGTGGAATGACCAGAACCGTCAACAAAATTGCCAGCTTGAAAGGCCGGAACCGTTCAGGAACCGGATCCAGAGCCGCAACGCTGGAGCGCAGCCTTGCCTCCAGCCGTCTCGAGGGTCCTGGAAACTCCAGCCGCTCCATGGCCGAAGATACCGCCCTCAACTCGGCTTGCCGGGCCCGACACGTTCTGCAGTTCGCCAAGTGCTCTTGCAGCCGGACCGCGTCCTCACTCGTCAAACGACCTGCCAACTGGGAGGCCAGCAGCTCCTCAAACCGCGGATGGAGGATTCGTACTTCCATGTCTCGAGGCCATCGCCGCCGCCCGGCCAGCAGCTCCGAATTCACACCGGGCCGGATCCGGCCAACAGCAGGTCCAAGGCGTCCAACGACGGCTGGCGGTCGCGGCGCACGCCCATTTCCCGATGCAGAATGTCTGCCAGGCGGCTGCGCCCCCGGCTGAGCCTGGACTTGACGTTCGACTCGGAGGTTCCGGTGACCTGTGCAATTTCATGCACGCTCAGGTCGTTCCAGTAGAACAGGACCAACGTCTCCCGATAAGCTGGCGGCAACATGGCGAGCCTGGTTATCATGGCCGACTGCCGATCCTGCTGCATGGCCTGATGTTCAGGATCCGGAGCATCGTCGGCAAGCCAATCAGCCTGTGCATCGGGATCCGGGGCTGAGGAGGTCGGACGGCGCTTTCGGGCCCTGAGGCGGTCAAGACAACAGTTGCGCGTGACGGCGAAAATCCATGTTCCAAAGGTTCCGCGCCGTTCGTCGAACCGGTCCAGCCGCTGCCAGGATTTCAAAAAGGCGTCATGCACGGCATCCTCGGCATCCTCCTGGCTCCCAACCAACGGCCACGCGTAGCGCACCAAGGCTGCGTGGTAGGCCATGAACAGAGCGCCGTAGGCATCTCCGTTGCCAACCCGGGCAGCGGCCAGCCAACGCGCCTGGAGTCTTGAGGTTTGTTCATCGGCGAACATGGGGCCCGGTCGAATTCGAAGGAGGGTCTGTTCTATCTACGCCGCACGGCAGCAACGGGTTGCAAACCCAAAGCGCTTTGGGTTTCGATGGCGAATCTGATTATATACTGCGCTCTGCGTTGCGGACGCGGGGACGGGAACCGAACCGCGTCGGATTGCGCGAGCCAACCGTTTTGAACCCGCCAACCGGAAGTGCCCGATGCACACCACCTATCCCTTAACCGCCATTGTCGGTCAGGACCGCATGAAACGGGCCCTGATTCTGAACGCCATCAATCCGCAGATTGGCGGTGTCCTAATCCGAGGCGAACGCGGCACGGCTAAATCCACGGCTGCGCGTGGCCTGGCCGCGTTGCTCCCTCCCATCACGGCCGTGGCCAACTGTCCTTTCAGCTGCAATCCGGAGCGGTCCGACCAACTTTGCTTCCAGTGCCGTGAACTACCGAACCTGGCATCGACGCCCACGGTGGAAAGAACCACCGCTTTTGTGGACCTGCCAGTGAGTGCAACCGAAGATCGCGTGGTGGGCACCCTGGATATCGAGAAGGCCATCCAGGAAGGCCAAAAACATTTCGAACCGGGGGTGCTGGCCGCCGCCAACCGGGGGATCCTGTACGTGGACGAAGTGAATCTGCTGGATGACCACGTGGTGGATCTGCTGCTGGATTCCGCGGCCATGGGGGTGAACACGGTGGAGCGCGAAGGCATCAGCGTGCAGCACCCCTCGCGTTTCGTCCTGATTGGTTCCATGAACCCTGAGGAGGGTGACCTGCGGCCCCAGTTGTTGGATCGGTTTGCCCATGCCGTGGACGTGACCGGCATCGAGGATGCCGAGGAACGAGTCGCCATACTCCAGCGCCGGTTGGAATACGACCTGGACCCGGACGGTTTCGTGTCCGAGTGGAAGGAAAGGGAAACGTCGCTTGGAGAACAGGTCATCGCTGCTCGCCGGTGCTACCACGAAGTGGAGTACACCGATCGGGACCTGTACACGATCGCTGCGCTGACCACCAACTTCAGCGTGGACGGACACAGAGCCGACATCGTTATCCTCAAGACGGCGTGCGCACAGGCGGCCTTCGAGGGTCGTCGGCAGATCACCGCCCGCGACATCCACTACGCTGCCGAATTGGCGCTTCCGCACCGCATGAAGAAGCAACCCTTCATGGAGGCGGGACTGCATCCGGACCATCTGCAGAAGAATTTGGAGGAGGCGGAAGCCCAGGCCCAACAGATGGTCGACAGCGATGAACTGGCGACCGAGGATGTCGAAGGCACCCAGTCCGCCGATGAAAAAAAAGTGAAACGGACGATGACTCGGGCGTAGTTGACGAACAGCAGGAAGGCGAAGGCAACTACCTTCAGCCCGATGACAGTCAACCCCAGAGTTCGTCGTCCGGAGACAAGGCCGGTACCCAGAAACGGGTGGAGGTCGGAGAGCAGTTCGACATGCAGAAGGTCACCTCGCCGCTGGACAAGGTGACCCGGGAGAAGGCAGGCAAGCGTTCGTATTCCCGCACCAACCGGAAACGGGGCCGGTACATACGGGCGATTCCGGCCGGGGACCGCCCTGAGGATATTGCGTTCGATGCCACGCTGAGGGCGGCGGCACCGCATCAGAAGCGCCGGCGCGCGGCCGACATCGACAACAGTCTGGCGCTCCAACTGAAGATGACCGATTTGCACCGCAAGATCCGGGTCAGACGCACCGGCAATCTCATTTTGTTCGTTGTGGACGCCAGCTGGTCAATGGCGGCCAGCGAACGCATGGAGGCCACCAAGGGCGCCATCTTCAGTTTGCTGGTGGACGCCTACCAACGGCGCGACCAGGTAGGGCTGGTGGTCTTCCAGCGCGACCGGGCCCGTGTCGTGCTGCCGCCAACGAGCAGCGTCGAATTGGCACAGAAGGCCCTGGTTGATCTGCCGGTGGGGGGCAAGACTCCCCTCAGCAGCGGCTTGTACGTGGCCTGGCGCGTGTTCGAGAACGTGCGCCGCCGCGAACCGAAGACCCAGCCCATGATGATTCTGCTGACGGACGGTGCCGGCAATGTCAGCATGACCGGGCAGCCGGCGCAGGAGGAGGCGTTGAAGATTGCGGAACTTTATGTCCACTCCGAAATCAAGTCCGTAGTGGTGAACATGGAGCACTCCGCCTTTGACCGGGGCCTGGCTCAAACCTTGGCGGACAGTCTGCACGCCCAGTGCTACAACCTGCCGGCACTGAAGGCCGAGACACTCCTGCAGACGGTACAGGAAATCATGGACTAACCGCCCGCCCTCCGGCTCGTTGCGCAGTGTGGCCTTCGGAGGCCGGAGCGCGGACAATCCGAATGCACAAACCACTGGGGAGTGCTACGATCGCGCATCCCGCAAGATTGAGACGAGGTCATGCGTCATGGCTCTGACACAAGAACAGATCACCAGATACAAGCGCGACGGCTTCCTGAATGCCATCGACGTGGTCGGAACGCAGGAGGCGTCGCAGCACGCCTCCGAGTTCGACCGGATGGAACAGCACGTTGGCCGTGAACGGGCCCAGATTGAGCTCATCGACTATCACTTCGAGGAAGAATTTATTTGGCGGTTGGCCACCAACGAGACCATTCTCGACTGCATTGAGGGTCTGATTGGCCCCAACATCCTGTTGCTGGCCACGCATTTCTTCAACAAGTACGGCGAAGGCAGGTTGGGCGAGTCCTACGTTGCATGGCACCAGGACGTGACGTTCTGGGGTCTTGAACCGCCGCTGGCGGTGACTGCGTGGTACGCGGTCGACAACAGCGATGTGGAAAACGGTTGCATGCAGGTGATCCCGGGTTCCCACGATCTGGGGCTGCTGGAACACGGGCAGGCCGAACAGGCAGGCAATCTCCTAAGCATCAACCAGGAGGTATCGGTGTCGCCGGACCAGGCCGCCACCGCAGCGAACTTGGAGCTGCGGGCAGGCCAGATGTCGATCCACGACGGGACCCTCATCCACGGCTCCCTGCCGAACCACTCGACGCGGCGACGCTGCGGCCTTACGCTGCGATACGTTCCGACCTGGATCAAGCAGACGGAAGACAACTCGCACGGCAAGAGCTGGAAGGCAATCCTGGTACGCGGCGAAGACACCTACCGACACTTCGAAGAGGTCCCGGCACCGTTCGCATAAGATCCCATACTGCCCCTCGCACTGGGAAGGCCGCCGCCGACAAGCAAGTCTCGGACCCTGGCATGCAATGCCAGGAGTGCATCTTCAGGCTGGCACGCGACAGTCATGCGTTCAAGTAGCCAGGCCGCCGGTCGCACCGAACATTTCGCATAGCAAAACCCCCTTGGGAATTTGCTCCAGGCGTGCTCGATGCCTGGTGCCTCCCATAGCGCAGGAGCATCTCGGGTGGGCACCGCGAGGAAACCGGTTGTCAGCCCCGCATGCTCATCGCGGCTTGTGGTCCCCGGTAGTGCACCATGATGATTTCCGCTAGGATGGCCACTGCAATCTCGGCCGGAGTCCTGCCGCCAATGTCCAGTCCGATGGGCGCGTGTACCTTGTTGAACAGGGAACGGTCCAGGTTGTACTCCGACTCCAGGAGTTCCCACACAGCGCGTATCCGTCGCTTGCTTCCAATCATGCCGATGTAGGCCAGGTCGTCCCCGATCAGTTCGGTCAGGCAATCAACATCGTGCTGGTGTCCTCGGGTGACCAGCACGACACTCGTGTGCCGATCAAGCTGCCCGGCGTTCCGCATGGCTTGGAGGGTCGGCACCAACGGCGCGGCCCGAACTTGATCGGCGGTGGGAAACCGGATTTGGTTGGCGTATTGCGGACGATCATCCAGCACGGTCACCTGGAATTCACAGAGGTTTGCCATGCTGGCCAGCGGCACGGCTATGTGCCCGGCACCCACAATGAGCAGGTGGGAAGGTGCGGCATGCACCTCAACGAACAGGTCGCCCTCCCACTCCTTGGTCCGGATGTGCAGTGCCTTGCTTTCCCGGCCGGAGATGATCTCCAACACCTGTCCTGCAATCGCCCCGGGCAACCGGAGTGGGCCCATCGATGCGGCGCCGGCGGCAGGATCGACAAGGCACTGCTCGCCCACCGACATCCCGGTTGCGGATTCTCCACGGGTCAATGTGACCACGGCGACCGGCTTGCGTCCGCGCAATGCTCGATTCAGTTCCTGGAGCAGGGACAGATCCATGCCAATCAAATCGTCGGCGCCCGACGGGAACGGAGAAGGATTTCGAGAGCGTGTTGGGGCCGGCACGCGGCGTCAGCCAAATCCCCGTTGCATACCTTCCTGTTTGGTCTCATCCACGGTGCGCAGGCGCGGCTGGGCGCCCAGCCCGGTTTCGGCAGCGCGCTGCCCGGCTTCGGTTTGTATGCGGTGCCCAGCAACGGCCCGAGGACCGGAAACCACCCAAGCCCACAACGCGAAAGCGGTCCGTTATCCGGCATCCGCCGAACCACAGCGTTCAATGAAAACATCCATGATCCCGCCGCAGACACCAAGGCTGTCCATGGAAATGTCTTCGGTCAAATCCACGCGCACGGTGCGGGGTTCCCCGTCCTTGATCACGTCCAGGGCAGCTCGAATCACGTCCGCCTCACCGCATCCCCCTCCGACCGTGCCAACGTGGAGCCCGGCTGGATGAATCAGCATTTTCGCCCCCACTTCCCTGGGAACCGAGCCCTTCACCATCGTGATGGTCGCCATGGCGACCGTGTTACCATCGTCAATCAACTGCTGGAGCTTCGGATACAGGGAACCTGTCATGCATCACCCGGTGTCTGACATCGTCTGAGCGCGGTAGGAATCATACTGTTCCGGCGTGTCCAGATCACGGAAGTCGTTAAACGAATCCACATTTACGTACGCGACCGGCAGTTGCGGATCGCCCGTCACGACCCGTAGCGTACTGGAGACCGGCAGCTCGCAGATGCGCGGCCACAGTGACACCGGCAGGTAGATGGGATGCTGTCGTCGCATGCCGTGGCTGCAGAACACCGTCCGATCCGGATTGTTGGCCACCGTGCCAATCAAGGCCCGCACCGTGGCAGGGGTCAAGCCCGGCTGGTCACCGAGGGCAACCAGGCATCCGGGATGGATATCCGTTCGCGACAGGTGGCGGAGACCGCATTGGACGGAACTGAGCATTTCCCCGGTGTCCCAGTCCGGGTTGTACACGGTTTCGACCAACAGGCCGGTCAGCGCAGCCGCCACTTGGGTGCCCGAGGCCCCCAACACACACACCACAGGAGTGCAGCCGGCAGCCAACAGTGTATCGACGACCGTTGTCAGGATAGTGCCGGTCCCAAGGGGCAGCAACTGCTTGGGGCGCCCCATGCGGCGGGAAGCGCCCGCCGCCATGACCAGAACAGGCAAGGTGCTTGCGGTCGTTGCCGGCAAGATGGATGGTTGCATGGTGGAACCGGACGGCCCGCTGTCCAGTCGCTCCCCGGACCTACTTCCCGTTACCGTCGGGATCCAGCATCCGGAATCCAAAACCGCGTACAGTTTCGATGAATTGGTTTCCGCCGGTGGCGTCCGCAAGCCGCGAACGGACCCGGCTGACCAGGCGATCCACGTTGCTGTCCGCCACGCCGTCGGTTTCCTCCGGCCACACGGCGCTGGCAATCTCGTGCTTGCTAACCGCTTGGCCCAGCCTGTCATGCAGCAGACACAACAGATCGAACTGTTTCAGGCTTAGCGGAGGATTTAGGGGCACACCATTGATGAGCACATGACGACTGGCCTCGTGCAGTCGGAGTACCGGCGCGGTCTCGGACTTCTCCAGACTCAGGTTGGTCATCGTCGCTGCCGGATCCTCAAACCGGAACCGGGTATTGGCGAAGGTGACGGCCGCGCCATCCGTCAGGACCACCGATTCGTCCCGGGACAGTCGGTACTGGTTGACCGAAATCCCATTCTTGCTGCCAATGTCGCGCACCAGGTATTGGCCATCCAGACGATCGATCATGGCGTGCTGACGCGACGCGAACTTGTCATCCAGCACAATGTCGCAGTTGGGAGCCCGGCCAACAATGCTCGTGCCTTCGCCCAGAACCACCTCCTGGCCGCTGCTGGGCCCGTCCAGACAGACCAGCTTTCCGTGAACCTTGAAAGACATCCGTCCCTCCCACTGGGCAAGTGCCGGTTTGGGGCACTGTCACAACCGCGCCGTCCAGGCCGTCTGCCATATGCTAGACTGCCGAACGCTTGACCGGTCTTGCCTCCTGACCAACCCTATTGTGTACGGAATGTTGTTGGCGGTCAACAGGTGGCTTGGTAGCCGTGTCGGCGAGCCGCTCGAGGTTCGCCTGACAATGTCGCGCGGCTGCTCTTGCACCCCTGGAAGTCAAGGGTACCCGTGCAGTCTTTCGTAGGCCAGCGCATCGGACGCTTCCACATCTCCCGCCAGATCGGGAGCGGCGGCGCTTCGACAGTTTACCAAGCCTATGACGCGGTCAACGCGCGCAGCGTCGCGTTGAAAGTCATGCTGCCCAGTTCCGACGAGACTGTGCAGCAGCGTTTTCGGCAGGAAATCCAGATCGCCAGCCGATTGTCCCACCCCAACATCGTCCAAACCTATCAGGTAGGCGAGTTTACGGAATTCAACGCCGGCTACCTGGCGATGGAATTGGTCTATGGGGAAACGCTGGAATCAATGGTTCGTCGGGTCGGCCAACTCAATTTTGCGGAGGTTTGTGTCCTCCTGGCACCGATTGCCCGGGCCTTGGACTACGCCCATCGCGAACAACTGGTCCATCGGGATGTGAAACCCAGCAACATCCTGATGCGGCCGTCCACGCTGTACGACGAGCACCACATTCAGATTGCTTCGCTCGACTACCCGTTCGTGCCGTTGCTGACGGATTTCGGGATCGCCTCGGCCGTCGATACGCCGGAACTGACAGCCACCGGCCGCACCGTGGGTTCTCCTTCCTACATGTCGCCCGAACAGTGCTCCGGTGCCGTGCCGGTGGACCGCAGGGCGGATGTCTATGCCCTGGCATCCGTGCTATACCGGTGCGTGGTTGGCAAAACGCTCTTCGGCGGTTCCACATCCGAAGTGCTGTACAGCCAGGTCAATGTCGATTTCGACCCGGAAAACGTGGATCTGCAGCAGGTCACGCTGCCAAGGGAACTCCTCGAGCTGTTGACCAAGTGCCTGGCCAAGGATCCGCGGCATCGCATTCAGACCGCAGCCGAGTTGGCGGACCAGCTGACCGAGATCGGCGCGAGCACCGACATCGGCCCGTTTGATCTGGCAGGGGACCGGGAAGATTCCGAGACTCAGACCATGCCGCACCTTGCCACGTCGCCCCAGCTTAAGGTGGAACCAGACCCCCAGTCGCTTCTTCGGAGAGTTTGGTCGCGAACCTCAGGGCCGCTGACATCGCCTTGGAGCCCGGCGCTGGGGCTGGTGCTCGCGCTCGCCGTCATCGTCCTGGTGGTCACGGCAGTTCCGCTGGACCGCGGACGCACAAACTCCACAGGCACCCTCCCTACCGAAATGGAAACCCCTAACGCGCAGACGGGTACCGGCGGAACCAACGGGGACGATGCCACCAGGAACCAGTCCGCGACACCGGATCTTCCAAAACCTCCAGCCGCGCCGATCCTGCCGCGAAACACCCCGACCGGTACCGCCGAGCCGATGGCTGTGGTCCAGGCCCAGGAGGGGATCAATATTCGTTCCGGCCCCGGCATCGAATATCCAGTGGTGTCCAAGCAGCGGTTCGACACAGTCCTGAGGCTGACAGGACACGATGCGACCAAGTCCTGGTGGGAAGTGGATCTGAGCCAGCTGACGGGACAGGCGGGTACCAGAGGCTGGGTGTCCGGTTCGGTGGTCCAGATCCAGGATACGGATCTGCTGGAGCCGGTGAGCGTGGTGTCCCCTGTGCCCGAACCGACCGCCACCGCCACACCGGTCCCCACGGCCACGCCGACCCATACCGCCACGCCGACTGCCACGGTGACCCCAACCCCGACTCCGCAGTCGTGGCGGGACGTCTGCACCGACTTCCAATTGCACGAGGCCTTCCAGGAACTGTTTGAAGAGTTTGAAGCCCATCAGGAGTTCGGGTGCCCGTCGCAGGTCTCCAAGGCGTTGCCGCAAGTCAACATTCAGGAATTCACGTGGGGCGTGCTCCTCTATGCCGTCAACACCAACCGCGTGTACATAGCCACCGTACAGGACGAAGATGCGGACCGGAGACCGGATGTGGACGGGGCGTCCCTCGCCTTCTTCAACTACCCCGCATGGGACTTTGTCTTTGTTTCCCCCCGGCAAATGCTGCCGCCGGACAGTGGCAGCGCTCAATCCGACGGCGAGGTCGAAACGGATGCGGATCAGTTCTTCGAACCGTTCCTGAACATGATGTACGAACGGACGGGCAATCGGATCATCAGCTTGCGCGATCGCCTGGGCACGGCGTTGGGACCGTCGCGTGTCATCGTCGGAACCCTGCAGGAGTTCGAACGAGGTTTCATGATTCTGCTCTTGGACGAGCAGGCAGGCGACGTCATCGTACAACTCATGAAACTGAAGCGCGAGACGTTCCAATGACGGTTGCGTACTCACCATCACCGGTTCGCCGCGATCCCGAACCCGGCGAAACGGCCCATCGTTCCCGTCGGGAAGGAGGCACATGATTGCAGTGGTACAGCGCGTCAGTCGGGCATGCGTGTCAGTGGATGCCGAAGTGATTGGTCGCATAGACCGGGGGCTGCTGGTGTTGCTGGGTGTGGGCAACGGTGACACGGACACAGATGTCGCCTACATCGTTGACAAGATTGCGGGACTGCGAGTCTTCGCCGACGAGGCGGGCCGGATGAACCTAAGTGTGACCGAGGCCGGTGGGTCCGTGTTGGCGATCAGCCAGTTCACGCTGTTGGGGGACACGCGCAAGGGTCGGCGGCCCAATTTCATGGCGGCCGCCCCCCCGACCGTGGCGGAAGCCCTTTACGATGCCGTGGTGGCGGGGCTGGCGGCGCGGGTGCCGACGGCCCATGGACGCTTTGGAGCCATGATGGATGTGGCTCTCGTGAACGATGGTCCGGTCACAATGGTGCTGTCCAGCCGCAGGGAGTTCAGCCCTGTGCCAGAATAGGCGCGGCGTTGCAAAACACCGGCTTCTGTCAAGTTGTCTTCTGCCGGCATCCCATGATTGACGATCCCGCCGAGATCGGCGCCATTCTACGGTCTGAAATCGAAATACTGGAAGCCTATCTGCTCAAAGGCGAAGTCTTCAGGCAGGTACCCATCTCCAGCCTGGGCAACCGTGTACATTTGATGTCGATCGGCGACTATCTCGAACACCGGGACATCTGGCGCTGTCTTGCACGGCAGGAATTGGTGTCCGGGGAAGGCCGCCACGCTTGCCCGGCGCTGGCCGAAGGCGACAGGCTGCTGGAGATTTTCTCCTCCGAGACCAACGCCCTGGCACAGCGGGAACTGGCGTCGCGCGTCCGGTCGTTGACCTGGGCGATGGACGAGTGGAGCCGGGAAGGCGAACCCGCCCAGGCACACTTTTCCACCGCGATGGGACATCGGGCCCGCGTTCAGCGACTGGCCGACTTCCGCGGCTGGTTCGGGTGCCAGGCCGAAGTGGCGGACCTGGATCGGCGCATTGAGTCCCACAGCATGCAAGGACCGTTTTGCGGACCAACTCGGATCCGGGGCGCCTTCCCCGAAGCCGACTACTGGTTCCTGTATCGGCGGGTGCGGGGTCAATGAACTCGGTTGCCGGCCCACAGGCGCAAATCGTTACGATGCCACGCTGGCTTCAGCAGGGGGCAGATTCCCGACACGGGTTGCCGGGCGGTCCATGACCGAGGTTCGCGCGGCAGGGTTGGCAGGCGCAGCCTCCGATTGGCGAGGTTGGCAGCCGGGTATTCTGCCGGCCTGGGCCGTGACCTTCCTGGCACTGGGGCTATCGACCACGGGCCTCGCGGTGTTGGACAGGCAGCTCGGTGCCTACGGAGACTCGTGGGGGCTGTCTTGGTTCAGCGGCTCGTTGATCCTTGGTCTGGGTTTGTGCGGCACCGTGCTTGTGGTTGCCCGGACCCGGCGCTCGGTACGATTTCTGCTGGCATGTGCGACCGTCTTTTTGGGGGCGTTCGCTTCAATGGGCCTCATTCTCCTGAGCGGACAGGACTCGTTGCAGTCATTTGATCCCACCGTGCCGCCGGTGCCCGGCGCAGCCATCGCCGGTTGCGTTGCTCTGGGCCTCAGTTTGGCCTGCTTCGCACCTGCCGTGCGCCGCGTGCTGGCCCGCGTCCTGCCGATGCAACCCGACGACTTCGTCCATGCGATCAGCATGGCCTGGTCCATTCAGGTGATCGGTTGGGTCTTCCTCACCTTCGTACCGTTCAATCGGCCCTTGCTGTACGCGATGTACGAGGCGAACATGGAGGCGCTGGCATCGTCGGAAACGGCCACCCTCGTGTCGTTGGGTTCAACGTTGGTTTGGAGCATCCCAACTGCTCTGTTGGCAATAGGGTTTCCGCTCACGCGCAATCTGGGCGGTGCGCTCGCACGGTTGGGTTTGGCGTCGGTGCATTGGCGTCGCATGAGCATCGGGGTTGTGGTCGGCATCGGCTTGGCCGTGTTCATCACGGTGGCCGAGCAGCGGATTGTCTCCCTGGTGGCGCAAACCGGCCTGCCCATGACGGAGGCGGACCTTTTCGAGGAACTGGCCAACCTGCCCACCAGCGTGATTGGCGCGGTCCTGTTGGGCCTCAGTGCCGGGACCAGCGAGGAGCTGTTGGTGCGGGGAGTCCTGCAGCCGAGGCTGGGAATCGTGCTCGCCAATCTGGTGTTCGCAATGGCGCACGGTCTGCAATATGGTGCCGATGGCCTGATTGTGGTGTTCGTATTGGGTCTGTTGTTCGGTGTAATCCGAATGCGCCTGGGCCTGGCTCCCGCCATCATGGCCCACGCCGTTTACAACCTTGTGCTGGTGTTGGCCCACCAGTGGGCGACCTGACCCTGGACGGCGCGGATCAATCGGTCCAGCCGCTAGTCTTCCAGCGTGCTGGTGTCCCCCAGCGGTTGGCCCAGGGCCTGCGCCTTGAGCAGGCGACGCATGATTTTGCCGCTGCGGGTCTTGGGCAAGGATGTCGTGAAGTGGATTTCCTGGGGCACGGCTATTGGTCCCACTTCCGCGCGGACGTGTCGTTTGAGCCGGTCTGTCAGGTCGTTGGCTGGCTCAACCCCGTCGTTGAGAATGCAATGGGCACTAATTCGGTTGCCGCGCAATTCGTCCGGCAATCCAATGACCGCCGCCTCCGCCACGACTTCGTGACTGACCAGTGCGCTTTCGATTTCGGCGGTACCCAGACGGTAACCGCTCACCTTGATCACGTCGTCCATGCGGCCAATTACCCAGATGTAGCCGTCCGCGTCGCGGCGGGCACTGTCACCCGGAAAGTACCAGCCCTGTTCGCTGAACTCCGACCAGTATTGCTCGACGTATCGATCCGGATCGCCCCATACCGTGCGCAGCATGCCGGGCCACGGATGCTTGATGACCAGGGAACCTTCCTCGTTGTCGGCACACGGATTTCCGTCCTCGTCGACGACATCCGCAAGCACCCCGATGAACGGCAGCGTGGCGCTGCCGGGCTTGAGCGGCACGGCCGGTGTGGGCGTAATCATGAAGCCGCCGGTCTCCGTCTGCCACCACGTGTCGATAACAGGACAGTTGCCCTTGCCGATGACGCGGTGATACCAGCGCCAGGCCTCCGGATTGATGGGTTCGCCCACCGTGCCCAACAGCCTGAGCGTGTCCAATTTGTGTCGGAGGGGCCACTCATCGCCGAAGCGCATCAAGCCACGGATGGCGGTCGGCGCGGTGTATAGGATCGACACGCTGTACCGGTCCACGATTTCCCACCAACGATCCGGTTCGGGGTACCCGGGGGCGCCTTCGTAGACCACGCTGGTGGCACCCAGAATCAGGGGACCGTACACGATATAGCTGTGACCGGTGATCCAGCCGGGGTCTGCCGCGCACCACCAGACATCGTCGTCGCCCAGATCGAAGGCATAGCTGAGGGTGGTCGCGATCTGGACCTGATAGCCCCCGTGGGTGTGGAGCACACCCTTGGGACGGCCGGTCGTGCCGGACGTGTAGAGAATGAACAGCGGATCTTCGGCTTCCATCACTTCGGTCCGACAGTCCTCGGAAGCCGCCGGCGATGCCATCAGTTCGTGCCACCAGAAGTCCCGGCCCGCCTCCATGCCAACGTTCTGCCCGGTACGTCGGCACACCACTACCGACTGCACAATCGGGCATCGTTGCATAGCTGCGTCGGCGATGTCCTTCAGGTCCACGGTCTTCCCCCGCAACCATGCCCCGTCGCAGGTGACCAGAACCTTGCTTTGGCAATCCTCGATGCGGCTGGCCAACGCCTGTTCACTGAACCCTCCGTACACGACGGAGTGGACGGCGCCGACCTTGGTGGTCGCAAGCATGGCAATGATCAGTTCCATCACCCGGCCCATGTAGATGGTGACCGTATCCCCCTTGGCCACGCCCAGGCTCTTGAGCACGTTGGCAAACCGGTTGACATCCGCCGCCAGTTCGGCGAACGTCCAGGTCTGGGTCTCGCCCTGTTCGGACTCCCAGATGAAGGCAACCTTGTCGCGACGCTCGCCGGCTACATGGCGATCCAGCGCATTCAGGCAAATGTTGGTCCGGCCGTCCGCAAACCATTTGTAGAACGGGGCTTCGGAAGCGTCCAGGACCTGCGAAAATGGTTCGAACCAGTCCAAGAGTTCCGTGGCCCGGTCGCGCCAGAAACCCACGGGGTCCCGCAGCGCGCCGCGCCGCTGTTCCAAGTAGTCCGGATGGGCCAGTCCGGCTACCGTTTCAGATGTCGGATGATGAACTTCGGATGTGTCTGCGGTGAAATCCTGTTCGGTCATTGTCTCCTCCGCGCTTGGGGCGATTCCTGGTCAGCGGGCTGGCGCCGGCCGACGGCAATGTATGGGGCAGGCCGAATCTTCAGTCCCGGTCCTCCAGCGAAGCCTTGACGATTTCGGCCAGTTGTTCGGCATGATCCGCAACCGGCAGGCCCATGCTGCGGAACATGTGGATCTTATCCGCCGCCGAAGTACCGCCCCCTCCGGAGACGATGGCACCGGCATGCCCCATCCGCTTCCCGGGAGGTGCCGACACCCCGGCGATGAACCCGAAGACCGGCAGATTGGGATGATGGGCCTCGAGATATTCGGCCGCGGTCTGTTCGGCCGTTCCGCCAATCTCGCCGATCATGACAACCCGCTCGGTGTCGGGATCCCCGGCAAACATCTTCAGCACATCGATGAAGTTCGTGCCCTGGATTGGATCACCGCCGATTCCGACCACCGAACTTTGACCCACCCCCAGCTGCGAAAGGGCGTCGGCCACTTCGTATGTCAATGTGCCCGATCGGCTGACAATGCCGGTCGTCCCCGGACTGAACAGCTGGTTGGGCATGATGCCCATCTTGGATTTTCCGGGCGAGATCACCCCGGGGCAATTGGCACCCAGAAGACGGGATCCCTTCATGTTGACATAGGCTCGCACCTTGATCATGTCGTGCACGGGGATATGTTCAGTTATGCAACAGATCAACCCGATGCCGGCATCGGCCGCTTCCATGATCGCATCCGCTGCAAACCGGGCCGGCACAAATATGATGGAGGCGTCAACGGCCTGTTCGGCCACGGCCTCGGCCACGGAATTCCACACGGGCAGGCCCAATACTTCCTGGCCGCCCTTGCCCGGGGTCACCCCGCCGATGACCCGGGAGCCGTATTCCAGCATCCGCTCGGCATGGAAGCTGCCCTGCCGGCCGGTAAAACCCTGCACCAGGATGCGGGTGTCGGCATCAATCAGAATACTCATACCGCGCCCTCCCGGGCCAGTTCCACCACGCGCATGGCCGCTTCCGAAAAGCGGGATGCGAACTCGACATCGTAGGGCTCAAGAATACGGTGGGCCTCCGCCTCGTTGGTGCCCACCAAGCGCACGACAAAGGGAATTCGGGTCTCGATCTCGTCCATCGCCGCAGCCATGCCCTCAGCCACTTCGTCGCACCGGGTAATCCCACCGGCGACATTGACCAACAGGGCGCGCACGCCCGGGTCCCTGACCATGATGCGGACGGCCTGTGTGACCTGCTCCACCGACGAGCCGCCTCCCAGATCCAGAAAGTTGGCGGGATCACCACCGTAGTACTTGACCGCATCCATGGTCGCCATGGCAAGACCGGCACCGTTGGCCAGGCAGGCCACGTTGCCCCCCAGATACACGAAATTCAGGCCCGCGTTGAGGGCTTCGACTTCGGTCGGATGCTGGTCTTCGCTGCCCAGTTCGGACCCGAACTCCGGTTGGCGGTACAGGGCATTGTCGTCCAGGGTCATTTTGCCGTCGAGCGCCACCAGTTGATCACTGTGGTCGACGATGAGAGGATTGATCTCCAGGAGGTCCGCATCGTGTTTGATCAACGCGGCGTGCAACTTGGAAACCAATCGGTGGAACGCGGGCCAAAGGGCCACCGGCAACTCGATCTCGCGTGCCAACCGGGTGCACTGGTAGCTGCGGATGCCCATGAACGGATCCGCAAAAATCCTTCGAATCTTATCGGGACTGCGGGCTGCCACCTCCTCGATCTCCATGCCGCCTTCCGAACTGGCCATCACCATGATCTGCTGACTGGTCCGGTCAATCAAGGCCGCCAGGTACAACTCCGCCTTGATGTGCGACGCCTGTTCCACCAGCACCCGCTGCACCTTATGGCCCTTGATGTCCATCCCCAGGATGTGCGCCGCCGCATCCTCGGCCTCATCCGGGTTCCCGGCCAGCCGAATGCCCCCGGCCTTGCCCCTGCCGCCGGTCAGCACCTGAGCCTTAACCGCTACTACCGAACCGAGGTCAATGGCGATTTGCCTTGCGCCGTCGGGTGTCATCGCCACGGCACCCTGCGGCACCAGTATGCTTTCCCGTTCTAGCAACGACTTCGTCTGGTATTCGTGCAGGTTCATGCAACAGCCCTCCTCTTGAGGACGGGATTGGCAGCGGCCGGGTTGACGTCAGTCCACAGGCAGCCGGCTGCGGCCCGGCAGGCCGAGAATCGCGGCCGCTTCGGCTACCGTCGCTGGTTCCAGGTTGAGCAACCGCAGAATACGCACCGCCCGGGTCACCAGTTGGGCATTCGACTCTGCCAGAACGCCACGCGCGTGGTAGAGGTTGTCCTCCAACCCAACCCGCACGTGGCCCCCCATTAGAGGTGCCACCGTGGTCATCTCCAACTGATGCCGCCCCACGCCCAGCACCGACCAAACCGCGTCCGGTGGAAGTTGGCGATGCATGAAGAGCAGGTTGTCGATGGTAGCCGGAATCCCCCACTTGATGCCCATGCACAGCTGGTACCAGGGCGGTGCGGCCACCAATCCTTCGCGCACCAAGGCATTGGCCTGGTCGATGTGGCCCACATCGAACACTTCCAACTCGGGCTTGATGTCAGCTGCCAGCATGCGCCGTGCCGCCTTCCGCGCCCAATCCGGAGTGTTGAGGAACGGTTTCTCACCCAGATTGAACGTCCCGGCGTCCAAGGAACAGATGTCCGGGCACAGCCCCAACACTTCCAGGCGGCGCGCGGTGTCCTGCCCCGCTAGGTTGTAGCCGCTGGTGGTGAGATTCACAAGCACCGGACAGGCCGCCCGGATGCGATCCACGGTTTCACGGAACAGGTCAAGTGCAGACGTTGCCTTCCCGGTTTCGGGTTCGCGGACGTGGACATGCACGATGGCGGCCCCGGCGGCGTGTGCCTCAATCGCGCTGTTCGCAATTTCCTTGGGAGAGTAGGGAACGGCCGGATTCATCTCCTTGGTCGGCTGCGAACCGACCAGGGCAGCGGAAATGATGATCGGTGTCATGGCACTAAATTGCCGTGCCGGCTCGGGATGGGCGTGGCCGCGGTCACTGGGCAAGCACTCGACTTTGCCGTGGGTCAGGCAGTCTTGTTTTGAATCTTCTTCCAGCTGTCGCGCAACGGAACGGTGCGCAACAGCACGGGACCGTCCGGCGCGGCCGAGTCTGCCTTGAAGTATCCAATGCGCTCCAGTTGAATGGTGTCGGCACGGGCATCCTCAAGTGTTCCCGGTTCCACCTTGGCACCCGTCACGATCCGGCGGGAATCCGGATTGAAATGGTCCATCACCTCGTCCGGGGAGGCCTGTCCGGCGTTGGGGTCTGCAAACAGGTGTTCCAACAGGTGCACCTCCGCCGGAACGGCCGTGCGCGCGTCCACCCAGTGGATGGTGCCCCGCACCTTGCGTCCGTCCGGAGCGGCGCCACCGCGCGAAGCGGGATCATGCGTACAGTGGATTTCGACGACCCTTCCATCGCCGTCGCGCACGACGCCGGTGCAGGTCACCAGGCAGGCATAGCGCAACCGGACTTCGCGGCCTATGGCAAGACGGTGGAAACGGCGCGGCGGATCGTCCATGTAGTCCGTGCGCTCGACCCATACCTCCCGGCTGAAGGACACCATCCTGGTGCCCTGCGAAGGATCTTCGGGGTTGTTCACTGCCTCCAGCAAATCCGTTTCCCCTTCCGGATAGGTCGTTACCACCAGCTTTACGGGGTCCAAAACCCCCATGCGACGGCGTGCGGTCCGGTTCAGCTCCTCCCTGATGCAGTGCTCGAACTTCTGGATTTCGACCATCGTGTTGGCTCTGGCCACACCGACCTGTCGGCAAAGGTTTCGGATAGCGGCCGGCGGCACTCCCCGCCGTCGCAGTCCTGCCAGCGTACCCAGGCGGGGATCGTCCCAGCCGTCCAGGAGGCCCTTCGCCATGATGCGGCGCAGGACCCGTTTATGCAGCACCGTGTGGGTGAGTTCCAACCGGGCGAATTCCAGCTGAACCGGCTTGTACACTCCCAGACAGTCCAGGAACCACTGATACAACGGGTTGTGGTCGGCAAACTCGAGGGTGCAAATGGAGTGCGTGACCTGCTCAATGGAATCACTCTGTCCGTGGGCCCAGTCGTACATCGGGTAAATGCACCACTGGTCGCCGGTCTGATGGTGGTTGGCATGGGCAATCCGATACAGAACCGGGTCCCGCAGGTTGATGTTGGGGGAAGCCATGTCGATCCGGGCCCTCAACACCTTGCTGCCGTCGGGATGCAGGCCATCCTTCATTTCCCGCAACAACCTAAGGTTTGCCTCCGGCGATCGGTCGCGGAACGGGCTGTTGCGGCCCGGTTCGGTCAGTGTGCCGCGCATCTCCCGTATCTGGTCGGCACTCAAATCGTCGACGTAGGCGTGACCGCGGCGGACCAGTTCCTCGGCCCACGCGTACAGTTGCTCGAAATAACCGGACGCAAACTTGACATCGCCGTCCCACTGCACACCCAGCCAGCCAATGTCCGCCTGCATCGATTCGACGAATTCAGGAGTTTCGGTGAGTGGGTTGGTGTCGTCGAACCGCAGGTTGAAGCGTCCGTTGTTTTCCCGCGCCAGGTCGCTGTTCAGGAATATCGACTTGGCGTGCCCGATGTGGAGGAACCCGTTGGGTTCGGGCGGAAACCGGGTCGTGACCGGACCGTCGAGGTTGCCGCTGTCCAGGTCGGCCCTGATGCGCTGGCGAATGAAATCTTCCGAGCGTTCAACGACCCCGGCTTCGTGCGGCATACCTTGATTCCTTGGCGGCGGCAGGCGGGATTGACCCCGGCCCAGAGCGCGGATTCTAGCAAATGGACCGGGATCGAGGTCCCGCCCAAAGGAAGAACCATTCAATGGCTGTGGCGGTAATGGGAAGCCAATGCGTCCCGCCCAAAGTCGTTGGCGGGATCCCGCCAAACCGAGTGGATATGGTTGGCGTCGTTCTGATAGTTGTCGAATTCAATGAGAAATCCGGGAGCCTGAATACGGTAGTAGTGGGGTTCCCGGCGGCGCGCGCTGCCGGACCAGGCGAAGTGCAGGGGGGTGCCTGAGAGGTCGCCAATCCGGGCCTGTTCCGCTTCGGCCACATCGTCCGCCAAACAGCTCAGGTAATGTCCAACCAAGGCTTGCAGGCTGGAGGCCTGGTCCGGTTTGAGGTTGGCAAGACTAACGCCGGCTCCGTGGCGTCGGATCAACAACCGGTCGACATCCTCGGGGCTGGCCCCGGTCGCCCGCATCCAGCCATCGGTGTCGAAGGATGGCGGCAATTCATAGTCCACCCGGGACACGCTCCCCAGGAGGATGTCCTGTGGTGCATGGGCCGAAAGCAGCGCATGCCGCCGCTGGGACCCGTCAAGCGATTCGAACAGGACGCGGGCACAGTCCTCGAGATCATGCAACGGGCGCAGATTCGCGCCGCCGCGCAGCGCGCTTTCGGCGGGATTGGAACCCAGGAACAAGGGATACGGGGACAGCAGGCGTCCGTTCGCCACGGCAAAGTGCAGGGACACATGATGGCCTTCGAACCGCCAACTCCACGGTTCGATCGCATCGGGCCGTCCAAAGAGGGACAGGCTGTAGTTCTGGGGGTCCCGCCCCGGAAGGGGCCGGGTAAATCCCTCCTTGCCGTCCAGGATTGCTTCCATGGCCATGATTAACTGGACCGTGTTGTACCCGGTCGGACTGAGCGTGTCATGCAGCAATTGCATCACGAGCTGGTGCTGCGGTCGGGTCATGTTCCTGAGCGCCAGGCCCTGCCTGGCAATCGGCGTGTAGTTCCAGAAAGTTCGCTCCTGCTCGTCCGCAAAATCGAGACACAGACAACCCCGCTGCCCCTCGTCCAGTGCGTCCAGCAGCATGGAGAGCCGCTGTCCCATGCGTTCGGCCGCGTCGCGCGCAACCTGGAGGCGAGAAGCGTCATCCATGATCAAGTCCACGTGCTATGCAAACAAATGAAGCCGCGAGCGCGGCTTCAAGCGGGCGGCTGGGCGGCCAAGACTGGGGGACAGGGATTTGAACCCCGACTACATGATCCAGAGTCATGTGTTCTGCCGATTAAACTATCCCCCACCACAGGTCCGGTAACCGACCTTGGGAGTCCATTATAAGCGACGGTCCGCTGGAAAGGGTTGCCCCGTCCGCGGTTTCACGCGTCGAACGGCCCCTGACCGGTCCCGGGGAACAAGGCGGCGCAGGCGCGCGCCTGCCACCCCGACGACAGTCAAACCTCGGCGGCATGACCTGCTGCTTCAAGCACCTGTGCCGCGTGCCTCAGGCGAGTCGCAACTTTGTCCTGCCCCAGTGCCTCGGCAATCGGAAACAGGGGCAGGGATGCCCTTGCACCCGACAGGGCTGCACGCATGCAACCGAAGTACAGCCCCGGTTTGGTGTCGCTGTGGGCCGCTGTGTCGCGGATTGCGGTTTCCAGGGAGGCGGCGTCGAACACCGGCATGGCGGCAACCGTGTCCGCCGCGCTCTTCAACAGTGAAACACTGGTGCCCCGGTCCTGTTTGCGGGCCAGCAACATGTCCGGATCCGGATAGTCCAACCCGGCCGGATCGGCAAACAACCACTCAAGCCAGGCAGGAGCTTCCGACAGCGTGCGAATCCGGTCGACCAACTCCCCAACCACAATGGTCAGGCCGGGCATGGCCGAAAGTTGGGACGGGGTGCGTCCAAACGCCTCGGCGAGGAACGGGTGCAGCATGGCCAGCACTGCTTCCCGGTCCATCTTGCGCAGATACAACCCGTTCATCCAGGCCAGCTTGTCATAGGGCATCGTTGCCGGAGCCGCGGAAATGCTGCGCACATCGAACCGTCGGACCAGTTCGTCCCGGGCGAAGACTTCCTCGGACGCATCGGCGGTCCAGCCCAACAGCGCGAGGAAGTTGAACATGGCCTCGGGGAGATAACCGGCATCCCGGAATTCGTCAACGTGCACGGGCATGACGGCTCCGTCGACGAGAGGCGGGCGGCGCTTACTCATTTTGCCCGCACCGTTGGGATTGAGGATGACCGGCAGGTGCACAAAGGCCGGCACGTCCCATCCAAACGCCTGGTAAAGCAGCCAATGGTAGGGGGCGGTGGGCAGCCACTCTTGTCCGCGCAGCACATCGGTGATGCCCATCAGGTGGTCGTCCACAACCACAGCCAAGTGGTAGACGGCCATGCCGTCGCTCTTCAGGAGCACGGGATCGTGCAGGGTGGCCGCGTCGACCGAGATACGGCCCCGGATCAGATCGTCGACTTGGACGGCCCCGGAATCGGGCACGGCAAGGCGGATCGTGTGTTCGTGGCCGCGGTCCGCCATGGCTTGAGCCTGCCGCTTGGCCAAGCGGCGACAATGGCCGTCATAGCCGGAAGGCCGGCCTGCACTTTGCTGTCGGCGGCGCAAATCCGCCAGCCGGGCCGGCGAGCAAAAACACCGGTAGGCGTGACCGGCCCCAATCAGATGCTCGGCATGGCATCGATAGATTGCGCCGCGCTCGCTTTGGACATAGGGACCATGGCCGCCGCCGACTTCCGGGCCTTCGTCCCAATCAAGTTCCAGCCATTTCAGCGCCGAAGTGATCGACCCAACACTTGCCGGATCGAATCGCTTGCTGTCTGTGTCCTCAATGCGCAGAATGAAGGTGCCCTGGTTGTGCCGCGCCCAAAGCCATGTGAACAGCGCGGTGCGCAACCCGCCCAGATGCAGTTGGCCCGTGGGGCTGGGCGCAAACCGCGTGCGGACACTTCGAGTTGACAGGGCATGCCGTGCGTCGGGTGTGGTGATGTCATGCCTCCTTGCGGAACTCGGAGCCGGTCCTGATCCTGTTGATCACGTCCGCCATCGCCCGGGCGGTGGCATCGATGAACGGTACGCCTTCGGGTGTGACGCTGTTGCGGTCCAGATAGCCGCCGCGTCCGGTATGTTTCATGGCACCCATGTCAATCCTGGTGGTCCGTCCGGCAACGGTCAGCCGCCGCCAAAGGGACAGCCGCGGAATCAGCCATCGACTGGGGGAAAACAACAGACAAAACCGATAGGCCTGGTCCGCCGAGCCGATGAATTCCCAGACATGGCTGGCGCGATCGACGCCCGAACCGGTGAAGAAGCAAGCCAGCATCAAGACGTACACCGGCAATCGGTACTCGTCCGACAGGTGTTGGACTGCGCCGGCGGCGATTTGGCCCGCCCCACTGTAGGAGACGATCACCAAGGGCTTGGGCTGGGCGAGGTCATAGCCGTACTGTTGCAGATGATCGGTGATAACGTGGGCACAACCGCGGTTGTATACCATAGCGTACCGGCTGTCGGCGGAAATCAGGATGTGCAGGATGTTGCGCAGGTTGATAAGGTATCCGAGGGTCGAATTGTGCAACCGTTTCTTCAGCTTTTGGCGCAGGGCCCACCGCCACATCGGACTGAGTTTGCGGTTGGACACCAGCGGCAGGTTGTTGATCGAGTACGCGAAGACATCGTCCAACAGGACGGCACCGCCGCACAGCTCCGCCAGCCGGTGCAGGATGCCCTGTTCCCGGCGGCTCATGGTCAGGGCCGAAACCCGGCCCACACCGGACAGGAACAGTACGAAGGCGTCGCCATTGGGATTGGGTTGCCGAACCTTGTTGTCCGGTGGGATGCGATTGCGATGGATTTTGGTCCGGCAACCGGCGCGTATGTAGGGTCCCAGTGTCAGGATCGGGTAAATGGCAAATCCCAGGAACACCGTCAGCACGCACCCCCAAATCCAAAAGGCCGCGTCCAAGTGGACATTGGCAACGCTGGGCATGGCATCCCCCTATCCACTGCTGTGGGCGAAGCGGGGATCCACTGCGGGCATTACGGAGTCTCCGGTGTCAGAGGCAGCGGCCTTGGGAATGAGGCGCTGTACCAGGAAAAACACCGCGAGGGCCAGAAGACAGGTCATGGCTTTCTGCCAGGCATCCAGCGCGTATCCGACATCGAGCACGCGCCACAGCAATCCGGCGGTCCAGATGTTGAGCAGCACTCCGAATGTGCGTCCCAAATAGGGTAGGAGCCGATAAATGATCAAGATCCGGGGCAGGCCCGCCATGATGAACAGGGGCAGGAATCGAGAGAACTCGACATGAACCCCGTAGACCGTCGTTAGCAATGTGTAAACGACGCCCCCGGCACCCAGATAGGCGGTGGCGGTCAATGCCCCGGCCGCCAGTTGAAATCGGAACAGGCACCGACCGGTAAGTGTCCGCATGAACTGCTCCGCGCTCCGCACCAAAACCTCTGCCAGCACCACGACTGCCAGCATCAGGAGGGCATACTCCAATGGCGGCGCCATGCTGCTAACCTCGGCCAATGAGGTGCGCCAAAGGAAGAAGGGACTGAACAACTCAAACATGATCCAGACGCCCGCCATATGCGGCGGCAGCGAAGACGGCCGACCTGTGGCGGCCGTCGGCTACCGCCTTCTGCAGCTCGGTTGATGACCCGATACAAACCCGCATCGGACCCGGCATTTTACTTGATTGCCGGTTTCTTCGCCTGCCTCACCACGCTGTGGCCCGCCCTGATGGGAGTTTCCTGGCTGATGGTGTCGTTGCAGGTCATTGGCTTGACCGCCGTGTCTGCGACCGCGATTCTATCCGGCGGGGTCGGCCAACAGGCAGCAGTGACTGTTTTGTGGCTGGCGGTGCAGGCCGCGACCATCAGGGCAGCCGCCTGGATCGGGCCTGCTGCGGTTCTGAACGCAGTGCCGGGCGGCTTTGACCTGCGCGGGCTTTGGCTCCAACGGTTCCATGCCGGCCTCGAGCCCAATTTCGGTTTCGGGCCCGATGGCGAGGCGGTGGGCTTGCTGCTCAACTCGCTTCTCCTTACTCTTGGCAGCTTGTTGACCGGAGGCCTGACCGGAACCTTTGTGATGGTTGAGCAAGCCAACCGGGCCGCCCTGGCGTGGGCTGTCCTCAGCGCGGACGTTGCCGGACCGCAAGCCGGCACCGCGTTTTCCTTGGCAGTTGCCAACGTGCGTTCCGGTCCCGCACTTCTCCTGTTGGGCTCAATGATGGCGCATCCGGTGTTTGCCCGAGTTGCATGGAAGCGCGGCCGTGAGCCTGCGGAGGACTTGCCGGTACGCAAGCCGCTGCTGGGAGCCAGCGGTTTGGCCATGGTCGGCGGGTTGATTCTGTGGTTGTTGACGGCAACATGAAGCGGTTCCCCAATCACGGCCCCGACGGTTGTTGGTTACGGCATTCGAAACGGATGTCGGACCCGAATCGCTATGATGGGCTGCAGGAGCTGTCGCGGGTGCAACCGGACCGGTCTGTGTCCATGGTTGGCAGCTTGCTGGATTCGAAAATGCGCCTGGCAAGCGAATGAAATTGAAATCCATTCTGCTCCAAGGGTTCAAGACCTTCGGGCGCCAAACGGAAATCCGGCTGTCGGCCGGGATCACGGTGCTGGTCGGCCCCAACGGCAGCGGCAAGAGCAATGTCGTGGACGGGTTGGCCTGGGTCCTGGGGGAACAGGCCCCCACCGCCCTGCGCATCAAGCGTGCAGCGGACCTGATCCACCGCTCCCTCAACGGCGCGCCGTCGCGCAATCTGGCGGAAGTGGAAATCCGGGTCGACGAGGCGGCCGACATTCTGCCGACCGAAATCTCGGAGCTCACGGTTCGACGCACGGGACACCGAGACGGCGACAGCGAGTACCAACTGAACGGACAACGGGTCCTGTTGCGGCAGATCCGGGAATTGCTGGCACCCTATGGATTGTCGCAGCGCACCTTCAGCCTAATTAGGCAGGGCCATGCGGATGCACTGCTCGACGCGGATCCGTTGCGCAGGCGCCAAGCCATCGAGGAAGCGGCCGGAGTCTACGGTATCAAGCTGCGCAAGCAAGCGTCCGAACGCAGGCTGGCGAGTGTGCGGGCGCGCCTTGCCCCAGTGCGCAGGGAAGCGAGGGACCTCGAAGTATCGATCGAACACCTGGCGCGCCAGGCGCGCACCGTGACCCGACGCAACGCGTTGGCGGAACAGATGTCGGCCAGCCTCGACGACTGGTACTGTGCGATGGTCATGCAGCGGGATCGGAAAGTTGAATCCCTGAGCCAGGCGGTCGTTGGGACCGAACAACAGGTGCAGTCCCTGGAGGCGCGACTGGAAGACAACCACCAACGATCCAGGCGGCTACAGGACGACCATCGGAACGCGGCCGCGGAACTGGCCCTCCAACAACGGAAGGCGCAGGAAGCACAGGCCGCGCAGGCCGAAGTCCTGAAGCTTGACGCGATTCTCAGGGAACGCCTGACCCAGCTCAAAGGGTTGCGCCAGGATCGCGAACGGCGACAAAAGGAACTCGTCGACGAGGTTGCCGAAGCCGGATTGGAAACGAGACGCGCGGAGACGGAACTGGCCGAACTGAAGACGGTCCATGCCCGGCAGGAAGCAGCAGTGAAGGAATTGCAGACTGCCCACGACCTTCATCGGGCAACCCAACAAAACCTGCACCAGGAACTGGAAACCATACACCGAACCCTTGGGGAACTGGAACGTACGGCGCGCCGCCATGCCGAACGACACCTGAAAGCAGACCTTGACAGGCAGCGACTGGAGGATCGGCTGGAGGCCAATCGGAAAGCCTTGGAGGAGGTGGGGGCGGCGGAGAAGGCAGGTACCGAGGCCCTGGCCGGCGAACGCACACAGGGCGATGCAGTCGAGATGGAACTGATAGAGTTGCGGGAGCGACTTGAACGGGCGGAATTCAACGAGTTGGACCTCCGCAACACCTCCGCGGCGGCATTGGCTCTGCAACAGGACTTGGAGCGTCGGCAGATTGAAGCCCGGGTTCGCCGACAGCTGCGCGCCGAATACCTGGACGCCCGCATTCGGGATTTCAACCTTTCGCAGGCACAGGCCGATTCCCTCGACACCATAGGCCTGCTCGGGGCCCTTCTGGATGTACAGCCCGCATGGAGAGCAGCCGTGGCCGCATGTCTGGGGCCCTGGGCGCAGTGTCTCGTGGCACGGCACTGGAACGGTGCCCTGCAGCTTCTGCCACCGAACACTGATGGCCACCTTGGCGTCATGGTCGCGGCAATCGACCGTGTGCCGGCATCCTGGCCGGTTCCGGACAGGCGTGAGGGCGCCGGCGTGGCAAGCGAACTGGTACATTGCGGCAGCGAGTTGCGGCCCGTGGTGCGGGCGCTGCTGGGACACTGTTGGGTGGTTGAGAACCTCGAGACCGCCAATCGCCTGTGGGAGGAACTCGAACCCGGCCAGGCATGGCAGATTGCCACCAGGGACGGATGCCTGTTCAGGGCTCCGGGTGTGGTCGGCACCCCTACAACGGAGGAGGAAGCGGCGGATCGCCTCCTGTCCATGGTGCACGGGGACGAGGCGGACCGGGAGGCGGAAGCCCAGATCGAACTCCGGCTGTCCGAAGCGTGCGCGCGGACGGATCACGCTCGCCGCGAGGTGGACGAAGCTGCACAGCACGCAGCCGACATGCAGCATGTACTGGAGACGGCCGAAGCCGCCAAGGAACATGCCAGACGGCGCATCCGCGACCTGACAACCGAGCTACGCGGCCTGCAGGCTGAACAGGAGGCGACGGAGCGGGAGTCGGGCCAATTGCGGCAGGCCGTTGACGATCTCAACAAACGGATGCGGACGCATCAGGACAGCGAGCGCGAGTTGCAAGGCCGGCGGTCAGAACTGGAGACCAGGCTGGCGCAGTTGCGAACGGATGCCGATCAAGCGGATGCGCAGGACACGTCTTCCAAGTTGGCTGAGGCCCGTCAGGATCTCCACGAGACTGAAATTACCGTCCAGAAGGTTGCAGAGCAGGTACGCCGGGCGACGGCCGCGGAAGGCGCCGCGCAGGGGGAGGCAGGGCACGTGGTGGCAAGCCTGGAGTCACTTCAAGTCCAAACTGCGCAACTGGAGCAGGAAGTCCGGATTCTGGCAGACCAGCAGACGGACCGGTCCGACCTCCTTGCGAGGGAGATGGCGCGCCTTGAACAGCTTGGGAACGCCACCCGGATTTTCCTGGACCGGCAGAGGGATTTGGACGAGGTACGGCAGCGCCTGAACACGGATCTGAACGCGGTGCAGACCCGCCTGGCACGACTGGAGATGGAGCGGGACATTGCCAGAACCGAACAGGCCGCGCTGCCGGCAATGTTGGCGGATGACCTGGCATTGGTGCGGGGCGAGACGCTGCCCGAGGCGGACGAGCTCCAGGCTCGGGAGCGGTTGGCGCGCTGCCGGGCCTCGGTTGCAGCCGGGACCTGGCAGCCGCGGGAGGACCTTCCGGAACGCAAGGGACTGCGACAGCGCATTCTCCGGTGCGGAACCGTCGACCAGGACATCTACCTCGCGTTCAAGCGGCAGCAGGCGCGCCTGGACCTGTTGGCCGAACAGCTGGCGGATTTGGAGGAATCGGAGAACAGGCTGCTGGCGATCGCCGAAGGCATTGACCAGGACCTCGAAACGAAGACCCTGGCCGCCTTCGATCGAATCAATCAGGGCTTCACCGCCTATTTCGGGCGACTGTTCGGCGGCGGCAGGGCCTGGCTGGAATTTGCCGAACCCCTACCCGATGTTGTGCCCGGAGTCCACCTGTTCGTGCAGCTGCCGGGTAGGCCGGTGCAACCGACGTTCGCCTTGTCGGGAGGCGAAAAGGCGCTGACGGCCGTGGCACTAACGTGTGCCATCCTCAGCTTTCACCAGCCTCCGTTTTGTGTCCTGGACGAGGTGGATGCTCCCTTGGACGAGGCCAACATCGACCGCGTGGGGGAAGTCCTGCGAGAGCTGGCGGACGTCACCCAGTTCCTGGTGATTACCCACAACCAAAAAATGTTGCAGTACGCCGATGCCGTCTACGGTGTGACACTGGCTGCGGACGGTACCAGTCAGACCCTGAGCATGCGGATGGAGCGCTCGGAACCCTTGACGGAACCACACTGACTTGGGCCGCCTTACGTCGCAGGCGCATTTTTCAGGCCCGATCCACTGAGGATGCCCACCACGGTGGCTCCGGGTTCGAAGTCGGAGGCATGGCCGGCGTAGGCGGCACACGTCGTCGCGCTCGTGTTTTCGACGAATATGCCGCGGCTCGCCATCTTGGCCCGCGCCTCAAGGACTTCGCGGTCGTTCACCACCTTGACGGTTCCGTTGGACCGGTACACCGCCTGCAGGACACTGTCGCCACGGGCCGGGTTGATGATGGAAATCCCGTCTGCGACTGAGCGGGAAGGTGCCCGTTGTGCCGGCTTGACACTGACCGCATCGGCTTCGAAAGCCCGGGCAAGAGGGTCGAAGTTGGCGACCTGGACGACCATGAGGCGGGGCAGCCGATCCGCCAGGCCCGATTCGACCAGGAGTTCGAACCCCCGCCATGCTCCCAGCAACAGGCCACCGTTGCCGACCGGGCCAATCAGCCAGTCCGGTGCATTGCCGCCCAGTTGTTCCCAAATTTCGAAGGCGACGGTCATCTGTCCCAGGAGGAAGCAGGGATGCAAGGCGTGGGAGGCATAGCCCGTTTCCTGGTCCTGGTCGGCGGCCGCCGCTGCACCCGCCAAGTGCCGGGGCCCTTCGACCTCAATCAACTCGGCGCCGTAGGTTGCGATTTGACTGCGTTTGGGCGCCGGGGCATCGGCCGGCACGAATATGCGCGACTGGAGGCGGGCGCGGGCGGCATAGCAGGCCAGGCTGGCACCGGCGTTGCCGCTCGAATCGTCCATGACCGTTCGGAACCCGTGATGCCTGAACCAGTTGACCATCACGCTGACGCCGCGATCCTTGTAACTGCCCGTGGGCATGTGGGAGTCCATCTTCCACAGTACCCGATGGCCCTGCCACTCCTCTTCCAGCAATGGGGTCCAGCCTTCGCCCAGCGTGATGAATTTCTCGATGGGCAACAGCGCCGACAACCAAGGCCAATAGCGCCATTGGCCGGGCAGCGCCTCGTCGATCAGGTCCCGCGACAGATGTGTAAGGTCCGTGAACTCCAAGGGCCCGCCGGTGGACGGGCAGGTCAACGGAAACGAATTGGCGGAGGTGTGGAAGCCGCTCGAGGGACAATGGACATACACGGCAACTTTCCCTCATGGGACGCGGACCACTAGGACATCCGCAGAGACATGCGCAACCCGGCACGGGCGGCCGACGGCGCTACCGGACAGACGGGGTTTGCGGTGGCAGCACGGACCTGGTCGACATGCCGCGGATTATACTTGAGCGGTTGAAGGCCCACCCGACTGCCTGCCGGAGCGATGCCGGCCAGGCGCCACCGTTTCCTAAAGGGAGAAACAAACCCTGTCTCCACTGTTTGGCAAAGCGCGCGATGAGGACCGGGACGGACTCAATGCCAGTCTGGCCAAGACCCGCCAGGGCTGGTTGAGCAGGATCAAGACCGCCTTCCGCTCCGGTACCATCGCGGAGGACACCTGGGAGGAAATCGAAGAATACCTGGTGATGGGCGACGCCGGCCTGCACGTGGCTGAGGGGTTGATTGCCGACACGCGGGACGCCCTGGCCCGGGAACGGGATGTGTCCGCGGAGAATGCATACCGCATCCTGCAGCGCCAGATTCAAACCAGCATGACCTCCACCGAACCGTTTGAACTGGAGCGTCCGCGCCTGCTCACGGTGGCTTTCGTAATTGGCGTCAACGGGGCCGGCAAAACCACCACCATCGGCAAGCTGGCCAACTACTACCGCAACCAGGGCAAGCGGGTGGTGGTAGCCGCCGCGGATACCTACCGGGCCGCCGCGATCGACCAGTTGAGGATTTGGTGCCAACGGGCGGAGGTGGATTTGATCGCGCAGCATCAGGGATCGGATCCGGGGGCTGTGGTCTACGACGCCATCAGGGCAAGCCAGGAAAGCCGGAAGGCGGACATGGTCCTGGTGGACACCGCAGGCCGGCTGCACACGCGCCAAAATCTCATGCGAGAACTGCAGAAAATGCGCAAGGTGGCCAACCGACAGGTCCACGGCGCGCCCCACGAAGTCCTCCTGGTACTGGATGCGACCGCTGGTCAGAACGCGTTGGAGCAGGCTCGCCAGTTTACGGCCGCGGCTGGTGTCACGGGCATCGTGGTAACCAAGTTGGACGGATCCAGCAAGGGGGGAGCGGTCATCGGCATCAGGGACACGCTCGGCGTCCCGGTAAGGTTTGCCGGGGTGGGCGAGGGCCTCGATGATTTGTTACGATTTGATCCTGCGACCTTTGCAGCCGGCCTGTTCGAACAGGTCTGATCGCTGCCCCCACTTTCGGACATCGCCTCCATGAGCCAGACAGCAGCCAGCGCCCAGGCCCTGCAAGCGCGCATCGATGTGATCAGGGGGCGGCTTTGACCTGCCCGGCAAGCAGGCGCGCATCGACGAACTGGAACAGGAAGCCGCGTTGCCCGGATTCTGGAACGACCAGGCCAAGGCAAGGGTCAAGTCGCGGGAACTGGACAGCCTGCGCAAGACGGTCGGGGGTTGGGACAGCCTGCGCCAACAGGTGACTGAAGTGATCGAACTGGCCGAGTTGGCCGAGGACGATCCTGAACTGCTGGCGGAACTTGACGAGGAACTGGCCGGCGCAGGCGACACCTTCGAACACCAGGAGTTCCTGCTGTCGCTGGGAGGCCAATACGATGCCGGTGATGCCCTGGTCTCCATCCACGCCGGCGCGGGCGGCACGGAAGCCCAGGATTGGGCCGACATGCTAATGCGCATGTACCTCCGCTGGTGCGACCGCCGTTCCTTCAACCACGCGATTGTGGACAGGACGGACGGGGAAGCGGCAGGGATCAAGAGTGTGACCCTGGAGGTCAAGGGCGACTACGCCTACGGCTACCTGCAAGCCGAACGCGGCACCCACCGTCTCGTACGCATCAGTCCGTTTGACGCCGGGAACCGCAGGCACACCAGCTTCGCCAAGGTGGAGGTCATCCCGTCCCTCGACACCGACATCGAGATTGACATCAAACCGACCGACATCCACATCGACACGTTCCGCAGCAGCGGTGCCGGCGGCCAGCACATGCAGAAGAACGACACGGCCTGCCGCATCACGCACAAACCCACCGGCATCGTCGTGTCCTGCCAGAACGAAAGGAGCCTGACCCAAAACAAGGAACAGGCACTCAAGGTGCTGCGGGGCAAACTGCACGCCATGGAACAGGAGAAGATTGATCGGGAACGGGCCAGACTCAAGGGCGAAAACGTCCAGGCCGATTTCGGCACCCAGATTCGCAACTATGTCCTTCATCCATACAACTTGGTAAAGGACCTCCGCACCCAGGTGGAGACCGGCAATACCGGAGCGGTGCTGGATGGGGATTTGGACAGGTTCATGGAAGAGTGGCTCAAGCACCAGATAGGGCTATAATCCGCGTTCCGGCGGTGGCCTTCGATGCTGTCCGGCGGAAGTCGCGGAGAGGTCGCATAGTCTGGTTGAGTGCGCGCGTCTCGAAAACGCGTAGGGTCCTGCCCTCGAGGGTTCAAATCCCTCCCTCTCCGCTCCCCCATGCCGCTTGGACAGGACGCGGTGCTCCCGCCATCCTGTGCCGTTGCCGGCCCTGACCATGTGGAAGTACCGGGCGGACCTCCTGCGCGACCCTGAAATCAGGGCAGAAATCCTCCGCTTCCTGCGCTTCGCCTTCGTTGGCGGCCTGGGTACCATAACCGATGTGGGTATCCTGAATCTCCTCCACAAGATGGCGGGGTTTCCTCTGTTCTGGGCGAATGCCGTCGGGTTTTGCTGCGCAGTGGCCCAGAACTTCATGCTGCACCGGAGATTTACCTTCCCCAACCAGGGACGGGATACCGCCGCCCGCCAGTTGGGTCTGTTCACGGCCATCAGCATGATTGGTCTGGGACTGAGCCAGTTGGTCCTGCTCGGCCTTCACCGGTTGACCCTCGACTACTGGGTCGCGCTGCTGGGAGACCCGGGTACGGGTTATGACGTCAGCTACAACGCCGCCAAGCTGACCAGCATTGCGGTGGTTTTGATTTGGAACTTCACCGGCAATCGGTTGTGGACCTTTGCCACTCCCGCCGCACCCAAGGACGGCGCGCCCCGTGCACATCCTCATTGACTACACTCCGGCCGTGCGTCAGCAAGCAGGGATTGGCCGCCTCACGCGCGGCTTGGTCGAACACTTGCCGTGGGCCGAGCCGGAGCATCGCTTATGGCTCTGGTCCAACGGTCGCCCACGACCGGATCTGCGGCACGTCCACGGCAACCCGATTTGGTACTCGCCATTCAGGGAACGGGACATGGTGCGGTTGTGGCACCGCACCGGAAGTCCGTGGCCCCGGGTCGAGTGGTGCACACCGGTCAAGCCCCACATCTTTCACGCCACGGACTTTGTGCTGCCACCTTCCGGAGCCCCGTGCCAAATCCTGACGATTCACGATCTGTCGTTTCGAAGATTCCCGGACACATTGCCGGATTCCTTGACCCGGTACTTGCATCATGCAGTGCCGCGCAGCGTGCGCAGGGCCAATCATCTGATCGCCGACAGCCAGAGCACGGCTTGCGACCTACAGGAATTCTGGTCCGTTCCCGGGCACCGGATTTCAGTTGTTCCCGGTGCCGTGGACCACTCCTTGTTCCGGCCCGTCAAGGACCGCAGCGCTTTGGAAGCCGTGCGCCGCAAGTACGGAATTGGCGGCAAACCCTTTATTTTGGGCGTGTCCACCCTGCAGCCGCGAAAAAATTTCGCCCGTCTCATCAGGGCTTTCCGGATGCTTGCAGACCGCCATGCGGAGCTGATCCTGGTCATCTGCGGAGGGCGCGGTTGGCGGTCGCAGGCCATTTTCGATGCCGTGGACGAGACCGGCTTGGAGGCCAAGGTACTGTTCCCGGGATTCGTGGCGGATCGTGACCTGCCTGCCCTGTACAGCGCCTCGGAGTGCTTTGCCTATCCCTCCCTGTATGAAGGGTTTGGCCTACCCGTACTGGAAGCCATGGCCTGTGGCGCACCGGTATTGACCGGTCTCAACTCCAGTCTGGCGGAGGCCGGCGGGTCCGGTGCCTTGTACGTGGACGAACACGATGAGAACGCAATGGCAGCCGGGCTGGAGCGCCTGTTGGAAGACGGCGCACTACGCCAGGAACTCCGCCGCAACGGCTTCCAACACGCGGCCTGCTTCACGTTCGAACAAAGCGCCCGCAAGCTGTGGCAGGCCTACCGCCGCGCCTGGGCCCAAGTCCGGACATAGGTCTCCGAACAGCACATGCCGACCGCGCCTGAAGGTTCAATGGCCATGGTTCAGCAGAGGGCGCACAGGTACTCGACATGGCCGTTCGTTTGTTGATTCCGATCGCGGCACTCGTTGCGGCCTGGGGTTACCTTTCCGTGTGGGTACCTCACCCGGTGGCGGGTCTCAAGGTGCTTGGTGTGGACCTGCTGACCTTCTGCAAGCTGTTCACCGGCGCGCAGATAGCGTGGCCCTGGCAAAATCCCGTATTCTTTGTCCTGCCGCTGGCGACAGCCAGCCTGACCCTCAGCCAATTGGGCTGGTTCGCGGACGCGCCCGGCCATTGGCACCGCGCCATCGTCTGGAGCGTGCGCTTGGCCTTGTGGATCGCGTCGCTGTATGTTGCCCTGCAGATCCTGCCGCTGGACTGGAAACCTTCCAACCTTCTTTGGACATCCAACCTACTGCAGACGGCCGGATTCGCCTTCTGCACCGGATGCGCGCTGTTGTCACCGCTCACTGCGCCGACCCTGACGGCACGGGCCCGTTGGTGGCTGCCTCCGGCCGCGCTGGCCGCCGCGACTGCCCATGCCGCGTTTCTGGTTGCCTACCTGCCTGAATTCACAAGGTTGTACCGGCAGCCGCTGCTGCCCGGCCCCGGTTTTTATGGGATGGCGCTTGGGTTGGCAGTGCTCATGGTTGCGGCAATGGTCGGCCGGCCACGCACGATCACCGATCTTGAATGGAGGAATCGACGATGAAGTTTGGGGCCATGAACAACCCGGAGGAACCCGTCGGGCCACAGATCGAACTGTTTGCCCGCATGGGTTTCGACTTCCTTGACCTGACCGTGGAGGAACCAGCGGCAGGTCCCTATCGGGATGACTGGCCCCAACTGAAACAGATGTTGAGCGACAGCGGACTGGGAGTTGTCGGTCACACCGGCCCCTATCTGCCCATTGCCAGTCCGTCCCGGCGGGTGCGGCAGGCAGCTTGGGAGGAACTCAGAACCAGCGTCGACATCGCTTCGTTCATGGGTGCAAAGGTGTGCACGATGCATTTCCTGGGATGGCCTCCGTTCATGTCCTTTGAGGACGGCGTCGGCATGTATGTCGAGGGTCTGTCCGACTTGAACGCCCACGGCAGGGACAGGGGGGTGCGCGTCGCGATTGAGAACAGTCCCCGCAATGAACACCAGCTGAAGCCATTGCGCGAAATCCTGCACCGGGTGCCGGGACTCGGCTTGCTGTACGACATCGGCCACGGGAATGTCCGAACCCAAAGACCGTTGACGGAAGACTACCTGTTTGACCTGCGGGACCGCTTGGTCCACGTCCACTTCAGCGACAACAACGGGCTTGAAGACAGCCACCTTCCCCCCGGCGCACCAAAATCGGGAGGCCTGAATGTTCCGAGGGAATTCCGCAAGCTCCGAAACTTCAACTATGACGGGACCGTGACGCTTGAGGTGTTTGGGCAGCGCATGTGGCTGGAAGCATCACTGAATTATGTAAAGCAAATCGTCGCCAGCCAGGTTTGAACCGCGGTCAACCGACCCTCTCGTCGCGCGGCAGCATTCTCAGGTAGAGATCGCTGATCCAACCGTATTGCTGATCAACAGTGGTGACGGCATGCCACCGTTGGCCCCCATTGGCAACCGGCAAGCCTTCGGATTCGCTCGCACTTGTGACCAAGGTTCCCGGCGGCAGCCATGCCATTGCGCCGCTGCGTTGGTCGGGGAGTTCCCGGAGCGCGACCATCGCGCCTCGGGAACCCGCAATTTGAAGCGTGCGACCTGCCGGAATGTGGGAACTGACAACGTTGTCAAGCCGTGCCATACGTTGGTATTCGTCGTTGGACAGCTGGGGAACCGGACACTCCGCCGCATCCTGCAGGCCCATCGGTTCCGCCCAGGCGCCGGGCCGAGCGGCTGCTTCGCGCAACGCCGCAGGGTCGCGCAACACCTGTACTTCGGCTCCCCCGGCCGTGACGTGGTCCACCACAAAGCGACGGTCGATGGACAAGGCCAGAATCGAGTCGCGTGGACGGGTCATGCCATCCCGGACCAGGTGAACAAGCTCGCCAAACGACAGGTCGGTGGAAAGATCGTCGTTGAGCAGCGACAGTGCCATGGGCAGCAGTTGCATGGCCTGCACCGGATCCAACTGTTCCCTCAACGCCCACAACAAGGCCCGTTGCCGGGCGATCCGGCCGAAGTCGCTGCTGAAACCGCGCAGGCGGGCGTACAGATAGGCCGTGTTGGCATCCATGTCGACGATGCCCGACGGAATTAACAGCCACTCCATGCGATTGGTGTTGACATCCCAGACCCGTTCGTAGAACGGACAGTGCAGCTCCATGCGCAGCGCGCCGATCAACTCGAACAGCGGTTCCATACCGTGCATGTGAAACCGTACCCAGTGGTCCACCCGAATGCCCATGAGTTCGTCCAGGACATCGGCGATGTACACGGGGCCCATGCCCGGTCCTTGCTGCTCGCCCAGATAGTCCAACTGGTTGATGCGCAAGGAGCCATGGCCGGGCAACTGCACATGCAGGTCCCGCGGGATGGAAATGAGGACGATGTCATCCGGTTGGACGGAGGCCAGAATTAGGGTGTCGGTGCGCCAGGGTCCGAAAGTTGCGGTTCGATCCGTTCCCAAAAAAAGCACATAACCCGCCGGTTCGGCCGCCGGCGCGGCCAGTGGTTCCTCTTGTCCGACATCTGCATCGAGACGAGGTGGAACGATCGGCAGGTCTGGAAAGGGAGGCAGTCCCTGGAGACACCCTGCACTCAGCCACGCGCCTAACACCAGGATTGCCATGCGCACCCGCTGGCCGACCCCGTCCGCGTGCGGCCCACGGATCACTGGCCGATCCCGGTGCGATGCGCAATTGCCGATCATCCGGATTGGCCGGCGGTGGTCATCGACAGACAGGTGCCGCCGCAGCCGCACCCACGATCGGTTCGCCCGTCTGGGCCCCCGGCTCGCGGGCGAGCGCCGCACCGATGTCCGCCCGGATCACATCCCACACCGGCAGCCACACCTGCATGCCCTGTTGCCAACCGGTTTCCATGTGCCGATGCGGGGACAGCGATACGATTTCAACCTGTGACACATCCAGGTTGTAGGCCAGCCGCGCCAGCTGGATCGCGTTGAGAAGTCCGATGTCGGTATCCACGGTGTCATTCAGAGTGGTATACAGGGCCGGAATTTGGGACACGAGCTTGCGCACCTGGAAGCGGCTGCGCAGGGCCAGCAGGACCTGTTGCTGGCGGTCGACCCGGGACAAATCGCCTCCTTGCGCGCGGCTACGCACATAGGCCAGTGTCTGGGTGCCATCAAAGTGGTAGCGGCCCGGTTGGAGGTTGAGATAGATGTTCTCCGTCGGTTTGATGTCATACAAGGCGCAAGGCACGTCAATGTCAATCCCGCCCAGGCTGTCCACAATGCGGACAAACCCTTCGAACCGGAGCTTCGCGTACAGATCGATCGGGATGCCGAACCGTTCGTCGATGACGCGGCTCAGCAGTTCGGCCCCCCCGCCGGGTTTCCATTGCTCGCCCCAGTAATCGAAGGTGTTGATTTTGCTGGCCAGTTCCGGATCGGTCGATTCGACCCACATATCCCGGGGAATGGAGACGATCACCACCTTTGGCAACTCCTTGTCGATCACTGCCACCATGATCACGTCCGTTCGCCAGGTTGGATCGCCGGCACGCTGATCGCTGCCGAGCACGAGGATGGTTTGAATTCCCTTGCCGGTCCGCACCAAGGGAGCCTGGGGTGCTTGAGGTTGCGACACGGGACCGAGTCCGGCCGGGGTCGGCCTGGGGCCAACCGGTTCTTCCCGTGCGGGGATTTTGATTTCGGGCACTTCCAGAACCGCCGCCGGACCCCGCGCCGAATCCTGTCGGCTGCCGGCGGGGTTCGGCGATGCGGCCAGATCAGTTTCCTGGCCGGGCGGTTCCCTCTGCTCAAAATACGGAATGCTGACTGAACCGGACGGCGTGCCGTTTTCTGTAATGGGTCCGGTTGGTTGGTCGGGAAGTTCAGCCTGGCCTTCGGAAGGCAGGTTCACCGAAGGAACCTGGATCGCGGTCGGCGTGGCGGCCACCGGGACCGCCTCTCCCAAACGGGGCACAGGGCCCCTGCCGGCCGGCAACCACTGTGATCGCCAGTCGGCGACACCTTCCAGCAAGCGTACGGGATTGAGTTCAGCAGCATCCAACTGTCCGGGATCCGGTGCACAACGCACCAAACCGGAACAAAAAACCGTAAAGGTCCGAATCAACAAAACACGCACAGGGGATGGAGGCCCCTTTGGATCCATGATCCACAGGGAGCCGCGTGCAACGACGTGGCCGCATGATACTTTGGCCTTGGACAGATACTACCTGAACTTTGAACTTTCCTCTGTTTTGCGTCGGTTCCGGATTTGCGTCGACTTCAACGCCCGGCTGCCAGGGGCCGGCGCCGATGGCCTGGGCAATCCTGGTTACGCACGGGCCAACAACCATCGACGGACCAAATCGAAGCACCGGTTGCCTATCCAAATCGCCGTTAGTTCATCCGTGCCGCCAAAGGAAAACCGGGTCCGGCGTTCGCCGTGCCGATCGCCCAGCAACACCCAAGTGTGGCCTTTCCGGTTCTGGTAGACACCATGGTCGTCCCCGGTTGTTCCCAGGACCGTTAGGCGCAGACTGTCGGGACAGGCAGCTGCCAACACCAAGTCAATGGTTTCCAGCGCCTGCTCATACTCCGCTTCGGACGCGTCTGCTTGAGGCAGGAGCGCGGCGACGCGGGACCGTACTTCTTCGCCTTGAGACCGTTTGTCAAGCACCGAGTCGCCTTGGTGCGACCGCAGACGCTCCTCAATGCGGCCTTGCGTGTTGAGTTCGAAGGACGCAATCCTTCGGTCGTGTGCCTCTAGCAACTCGACTATGTGTCTGGCTATGTCCAGGCCTTTGATGTCGCTGTAGATGTGATCCCCCAGACGGCTCCGAACCTGTTCTTCCATCTGGTCCAGGAGGTGGTCCGCCTCGTCTGCGTCCCGGCCGCGAGCCGTCAATCGAACGTCGGCTTGCCCGGTGTGTGCGGCCAGCCCCACCGTCGGATTCTCGCCGGCCATCAGATCTCTGATTTCGTTGTCGATTGCACTTTCGCCAATGCCGATTGTCCTCAGGGTCCGCACGTGAATGACTCCCGTTCCGCCCGTCCGTTCCGAGAGCCAGGGCAACACGCTGTCGGTCATCATGCGCTTCATTTCACGCGGAACCCCCGGCAGGGCGAAAATCGTGCAGTCCCTGCTTGAAACCCGAAAGCCCGGAGCCGTTCCGACGGGGTTGGGCACAATGGTCGCAGTGGCAGGCAGCAAGGCCTGCTGTTGGTTGTTCGCCGTCATCCGCGTGCCCCAGTTCGAGAATCGGGCCTGCAGCGCCTCCACCGTTGCCTGGTCAAGAACCAGTTCGTCTCCCACCGCCAAGGCGACGGCATCGCGTGTGATGTCGTCCGCCGTGGGCCCTAGGCCGCCGGTCACGATAACCACATCGCTCCGGCTGATACACCGTTGCAATACTTCGGTCACCCGTCCGATGTTGTCACCGACCGTGCTCTTGTAGTACAGGTTGATGCCGACCGCGTTCAGCTGCTGGGCAATCCAGGACGCGTTGGTGTCAACCGTCTCACCCAGCAAAATCTCGGTTCCGGTGGTGACGATTTCACCTTTGAGCCAGGCAGACGAGGTCATAACCAGCAACTCCTTGACCAGGCAATCGGGATGGAGGGCAATCCAAAAAGCAAGGTACGGTCCGCATGCGCGCCGGTAAAGCCGCGCCGCGGCCCGGCCTGACCCGTTTGGGGCAAATCAGCGCCTCAGCACAAGTTCATTGCGCAACGAGCGGATTTTGCGGGCCTGGACATCCATGTCGTTCTCGCCGAGCTCCTTGGCCATCGTATCGAGCTTTTCAAGCAACGAATCGCTGTTCAAGTCGCCGTGACGTTCCATTGCCGCACGCATTTCACTCACGGTGCGGGCTGAGATTAGGGTGAAGAGGAACCGGTCTTCCTCGGACATTGACTCCGCCTGGATATTGAGGGCAATGTCCCGAATTTCGAGCAGGCGGTTTACTACCTGCGGTGCCTGATTCTTCTGGGCCTGGGCCATCATGTTCATCAGGACGTTGAAGAAGGGCCCGCGCAGCATTCGACTCTGCCGGCGAAGCACCTCGGCAGGATCCTGACTTTGCAGGGCGGCCGAGACGATGGCCACACAGGCCTGGTAGGCGTTCTGCTGCAGGGTCGCCATCTGCTGCTGGATCAGCTTGATCTGGTCGTCGATTTGTTCCCGCATCCGGCCTAGACTGTCCTTGACCCGATCATCCGTCTCCAATTCGATGAGGGTTGACAGTTCCAGCAAAAACTCGTAGTCGAACTGCTGTGGCACGGCTTGCACCAGAGCCAGGACCACGTCCTGGCCGTCTCCGGCCGTCCACAGTTGGACCAGCCGCGTTGCCAAACCCTCCTTGTCCATGCCGGCCTGAAGTTGTTGCAGGATGTCCTGGAGCGTGTCCTGCTGCTGCTTGATTTCCAATCCGGCTTGCGTGTTGGCGGACAGCCAGGCAATGACCTGCTGCAACGGGGAGCCCGTGTGCTGCTCGGGGGCTTCCTGCGAACCCAGCTGCATGGCCAACAGAAGGAACTCGCGATCGATCAGGGTTGGTTCCGACCGGGCGAGTTCAGCCAGTGCAGAAGTGTCGTCCGCGACACCCAGCATGCGTTGCAGTAAAGACATGGCGGCCGCCCTATGTTCCCGCATCTCACGGGTTACGCCCTGAAACTCCCACAGGGCGTCATGCAGACGGTCCAGGGCCATGAACTGGCGCGGGGCCAGCATGTAGCCCTTGCGTTCCCCCGCGGGCACACGGGTAAGGAACGTCGATTGCAAACCGCCGATTACAGCCTGCGGTGAGCTCGCAGCTCCGGCCTGTTCCGGTACCACCACCCCCAGAAACTCCTGCTCGGGCCAATGCACCATCACGGGAAACTGGGTCATCAGCTGATTGCCGCAGCTTCCGCATTGGGCGGTATTGAGCTGACCCGACAGAAACATGGTGAGCAGGGCCGGATTCGCCCCATAGTCCTGGATTGGGAAGACCAGCGATGTCACCCCGGCACTGCACTGCGGGCAATCCAACTGGACCTGGCTCGGGGGGTAGCGCAGACTCTTCAGGAACTGTTGAACCTGTTCCAGGCCGGCGGCCGCGCCCCTGTCGTCTGCCGTATCCTCCGTTGGCTGTCCGCCTGTTTCGGATTCCGGAACGGCGGCGGGGGGCGTGTCCGACGACAATGGCACCGGTTCCGGCGGCCGTGCACCTCCGCCGGGGACAATCAGTTGTTCCGGCCCTGCAGGCTCGCTGGGTTGTCCGGGAATGATGAGTCTGTCACTCATGTCGGGTTCCTGTACGGACTTGGAATTCCTGAACGACGGCAGGCAATTCTGAAATGTGGTCGATGCAGGCGGCCGCCCCTGCCTCTAGAAACAGCCCGAACTCCGATTCGGGTACGACGCTGACCGCGCCAATCCACAAGGCCTCGGATGGTTCCCGCGCGTCCCATCGGTCGTAGTTGAGTACCAGATCCAGATCGTCCCGCGTGTCGCCGGAGTACAGAATGGTCAATTCGCGGCCGCGCTGCGCAGGGAGGCGGGATCGCATGCGATCCACACACCATGACACAACAGCCGGATCGGGTTTTGTCAGTATGTCGCCACGGCACATGCAGTCAAAGTCAATGTAGTCGAGCAACGGCCCGTTGTCCAGCACGGTCTGCAGCTCAATCAAGGGCCGTCCGGTGGCGATGCCCATGGCATCGATCCCCAGATGCCGAAGGCAGTCCAACAGGGACGCGGTTACCAAGGGGCGTTCGGCATGCCAGGTGCCCGGCAGGTCTGTGCCGTGGACCGGCGGGGTGTCCAGCACGCCGCCGATGCGTTCGCTGCCCCAATACACAAGGTCGAACCAGTATCGCAGCAGTTCGAATTCCAGGTTGGCACCGAACCCGCGTTGCTCCTCAGCCCAGGCCCGACCTCTTCCGTGTGTCGCCGCGGCGGCCGCGCCCAGATCCTTCCAACCGGTCAACAGCGCAACCAGAACGACATAGGTAAGGTCCCAGTCGCTGTTCAATCCGCCGGCCAGCCTCATCGCACGCAGATCGGATGCCCCAACCTGGCCGGACAGGTCGTCGCGGCCCATGTGGCCCGCCAGCAGATCGATGGTCTGGACAATCGCGGGATCGTAGCTCGCGGTGGTGTCCCACAGAACACCGTCGACATCGAAAATCAGACTGTCTACGGGTCGGGGAGGGATGATGTCAGTGGCCAACACTCGGGCCATGGGGGTTCCTTTGGCCTGGGGCGATCATGGACTTGGGACGAACGCGCCGATGCAGGCGATGTCAAATGCCGTTCGGCCGACGCACAAGACGCGCGTCGAGGACATTCGGGCACACCGTGGGCATTTCACGAGCCGACCCTTGCCGACAACACCAGTTGGGAAGACGCAATCTGCTTCCACGGATGGACTTCGGTCCCAAGGTTCCGCCCAACCCCGCCACCGGGTTCAACGCCGCCAATGGCAGGCGTGTGGTTTCCCCGGGCCGAGGCGAAGCACCATTAAGCGTGTGGGATCCAGGGATAAACAATGCGCCCCCAACCAGGCACCGACAGCCGGCAATTCGCCGCAGCAAGAATGTATCATACGGGTCATGGTGCCAGGCAAACCTGTACGGGAACATCCTTAACCGGCGTGCCTCGCCACGAATTGCCGCAGCGTGGCAGCAAAATGAATCCGGACTCCACTACGTGCTAAACCTACAAGGCAAGACCGCTGTGGTCACCGGCGCCAGCAGCGGTTTCGGGGCGGCCACCGCTCGGGCACTGGCCACCCGGGGTGCGCGGGTGGCCCTGATGGCACGCACGGAGAGCGCGTTGGATCAACTTGCCGGGGAGATCGAGTGTGCGAGCGGGTGTGTTCGGGCGATTCCGGTGGATGTAGCGAACACGGATGCCCTCGGCGCGGCGTACGAGGAAGCCGCCGACCGTCTGGGTCCAATCGAAATCCTGGTGAACAACGCCGGCACCAACGTCGCTCCGCGCCGTTACGCCGACACCAGTCTTGACCAGTGGCGAACGGTCCTGGCCGTAAATCTGGACGCTGCGTTTCTGTTGACCAAACTGGTCATGCCGGGCATGCGTGAACTTGGACGCGGCAGCATCGTCAACGTCGCTTCCCGGGCCGCGAACTACCCCAGTCTGTTGGCCGGCGTGTCATACAGCAGCAGCAAGTTGGGCATGGCGGCGCTCAACCGAATTGCCAATGAAGAGGGGAATCCCTTTGGCATCCGCGCGATCCTGGTCAACCCGGGGGTTGGTGCAACGCCAATCCTGGATCGACGCCCCGAACCCCCTCCCCAGGAGATGCGGAACCGAATGCTGCAAGCCGAGGATGTGGCGGACACAATTGTGTTTGCGGTCTCGCTGCCTTACCGGGCATGCCTGGAAAACATAGACGTCTACCCCACCGACCCGGACGTACGCTAGGAATTCAGATGACGAAGGGGCTGCCCGGTCTACCGGGCCAAGGGAAGTGACAGCAATGAACAGGAAATTCCACATTTGGACGGTCGGCTGCCAGATGAACACGGCCGATTCCCAGCATGTGGCCGACGCGCTCACCGATCTTGGCTACTCCGCGACCCGCGATCCGGACGAAGCAGAGGTCGTCGTCCTGAACACCTGTGTGGTGCGCCAGAGCGCCGAGAACAAGGCGGTGGGCAAACTCGGAGCGCTCAAGGGCTGGAAGTCGGAGCAACCGGATCGAACCCTGGCCCTGATGGGTTGCATGGTCGGAGTCAACCCACCCCCTGCCCTGCTCGAACGGTTTCCCCATGTGGACGTGTTCATGCCCCCCAGTGAACCGATCCCCCTGGTCAACCACTTGCTGCAGGACACCGTCAATCGGGACTCGGAATCGCTGATCAGGCACCTGACCTCCACACGCCACACGCTGCAGGACACCGACGAACCCCCCAGTGTCCCGGGTCGTACAGGCGACGACAGCCTGCATCATCAAGGGGTGACCGCCTACGTTCCGGTGGTGTATGGGTGCAGCCATGCCTGCACCTTCTGCATCATCCCGTTCCGGCGCGGCGTCGAACGCAGCCGGTCCTTGGAGGACATTCGAAGGGAAGTGGAACTCAGGGTGCGTCAGGGGGCCCGGGAAATTACCCTCTTGGGTCAGATCGTGGATCGGTACGGCTACGACCTTCGCGGTCCACTGGGCCACAGCGGACAGGTTCCGGTGCATGGAGGCCTGTCGGATTCCAAGGTGCCGGACCTTGCCGACTTGCTGCGTGCGATCCACGACATTCCCAACCTGTGGCGTATCCGCTTCCTGACCAGCCATCCAACCTACCTGTCGGATCGCATCCTGGACACCGTGCGCGATCTGCCCAAGGTGTGCGAGCAAATTGAGGTGCCGGCCCAAGCCGGCAACAACGACGTCCTGCGAAACATGCGACGCGGCTATACGCAGGAGGAATATCGCGACCTGATTGGACACATCCGAGCCAAACTGCCGGACTGCAGCATCCATACCGACATCATTGTGGGCTTCTGCGGGGAAACGGACAGCCAGTTTCGGGACACGGAGGCCCTGCTGCACGATCTGCAGCCCGAAAAGGCACACCTTGCCCGGTACAGTCCGCGGCCGGGCACGGTCAGCAACCGTCGGATGGAGGACGATGTTCCCGATTCTGTGAAGCGCGATCGGCATGCCTGCCTGGACTCGCTGATGCGCGACATCTGTCTGCGCAAGAACCGCCGCCAGCTTGGCGATTCGGTGGAATTGTTGATTGAACGCCGCCACAAGGGCCGATGGCTCGGGCGCACCCGCCAGAATCGGCTGGTGTTCGTCGAACACAATCAGGACTTGACAGGCCGCATGGTGAACGCGCGGATCAGTTGGGCAGGGCCGTGGTCCATGCAGGGACGGCTGGAATCCATTCTGGACGGTCCGGCCACCTCCTGATCGATGGGCTGCGCTCCCGGGGCCGCAGCTTCTGTCCGATACCGAAACCGAGTTCCCCTTTGAGCGATTCCGCCCTTCCGATTCTGCTCCTGCAAATCGTCCTCGGCCTGGCCGGATTGGTCGTCGCAGGGTACGGCCTGGTCTCCAGCGCCAGCGAGCTGGCCTCCCGCCTGGGCATGTCGCCCATTATGATTGGCCTGACGATTGTGGCTCTGGGCACCAGTCTGCCGGAATTGCTGGTGAGCATCCTCGACAACCTCAACCCCGACACGTCCGGGACGCTCGCCATCGGCAACGTGGTTGGCAGCAACATCGCCAACATCGGCCTGATTCTCGGACTGGGTTCGTTGATTGCAGCCCTCCCCATCCAACGTCGCCTGTTGACCCGGGAGTATCCCGCCATGCTCCTGGTCTCGGTGGTGCTGGTCACGTTCTCGCTCGACGGTATCGTGATGCCATGGGAAGGAGCGATTCTGCTGGCGGGGTTGGCAATCTTCATGACGTACTCTATCGCCTTCGGGCGGGCGCATCCCGAAGGTATCGAGACCGCGGGCGACTTGGACTTCTGGCAACGGTTTGGGCGCTGGGGGCTGGCGGCCGTCCTGGTGGTGCTTGGCCTATCGCTGGTGGGTATGCCGCTCAGCGCCAATGCATTGGTCGATGGAGCCGGGGGCCTGGCACGCCTGTTCGGGATCAGCGAATTGATCATTGGATTGTCCATTGTTGCCATCGGTACCAGCCTGCCGGAACTGGCAACCACGCTCATCGCCATCCGCCAGGGGGAACGCGAAATCGCAGTCGGGAACCTGGTGGGCAGCAACATGCTCAATATCCTAGCCATCGTCGGCATCACATCGGTAATCAAGCCTCTGGCGGCTCCGGTTTCCATGCTGGCATTTGACTTTCCGGTCATGCTGCTGTCCAGTGCCTTGCCGTTCCTTGTGGTCTGGTGGACCGGTTTCCAAGCCCGGCGTTCGGTGGGCATCCCTCTGGTCTGCTTGTACGCTGTTTTTTGTTGGAGCATTGTCCTGAATGCTACGGGTCGTTGGACCTGGCCACCCGAAGGGCTGCCGTTTTTCGAGGCGGTGGCCAAGCTGGCCGGCGGCGTCTAGCCCACGGACGATCGGCCGCGGAACGGGCTCGAGGCTCGGCGTCTCCGGCTGGAGGGGTGTCGGTCTGCGACAACAGGCGGCAATCGGGTCTGATAGGATCGAACATGCCGACCCGAGGGCTACGCCCGGGCGAATCCACCCTCTCCCACCCACTTCCGGATTTTGATCCCCCATGCAGCAAATTTCCCGACAGGAAGCACTCGACTACCACGAGGGCAAGCGTCCCGGCAAGCTCAAGATTGTCCCGACCAAACCCATGTCCACCCAGCGCGATCTGGCTCTGGCCTACTCCCCTGGCGTCGGCGAGCCGGTCGAGGAAATCGCGCGCGATCCCAGCCTGGCGTACCGCTACACGGCCAAGGGCAACTTGGTGGGGGTGATCAGCAATGGTTCCGCCATCCTGGGCCTTGGCAACCGCGGCGGGCTGGCCTCCAAACCGGTTATGGAAGGCAAGGCGGTGCTGTTCAAGCGGTTCGCCGACATCGACGTGTTCGACTTGGAACTAGCCACCCTGGATGCGGACGAAGTGATCAACTTCGTTATCAATGTTGCCCCCACGTTCGGAGGCATCAACCTGGAGGACATCAAGGCACCGGAGTGCTTCTACATCGAGGAGATCCTGCGCCAGGAACTCGACATCCCGGTGTTCCACGACGACCAGCACGGCACCGCCATCATTTCGGGGGCCGGGTTGCTCAACGCGCTGGAAGTGGTGGACAAGCAACTGGACGAAGTTTCCATCGTCATCAACGGGGCCGGTGCTTCGGGACTCGCTTGTGCCGAGTTTTTTGTTGCCCTTGGGGCGCAACAGGACAACATCGTGCTCTGCGACACGCGCGGTGTCATCTACGAAGGGCGTACGGAGGGCATGAACATTTACAAGAAGCGTTATGTCTCCCAAACGAGCAAGCGGACTCTGCGCGAAGCCGTGAACGGTGCCGATGTGTTTATCGGCCTGTCCGCCAAGGGGGCGATGGACGTGACGATGGTGCGGAGCATGGCTCGCGATCCGATCATTTTTGCCATGGCCAATCCCGACCCCGAAATCGAATACGACCTGGCCAAGTCGGCGCGGACGGACACTGTGATAATGGGTACCGGACGCAGCGACTACCCCAACATGGTCAACAACGTCCTGGGGTTCCCGTTTATTTTCCGGGGAGCCTTGGATGTCCACGCCAGTGCCATCAATATGGAAATGAAGATCGCTGCGGCCCGCGCCCTGGCCGATCTGACCAAGGAGGATGTTCCGGATTCGGTGTTGGCAGCCTACGGTTTGACGTCGCTGGTCATGGGGCCCGAATACGTTCTGCCCAAGCCACTCGACCCGCGTGTCCTGATGTGGGTTGCGCCGGCCGTGGCCCGAGCCGCAATGGAGTCCGGCGTCGCCCGGCGCATGCTGGACATGGACGACTACCTGAACGAGTTGACCGAGCGTCTGGGCAAGACCGAACAGGTCATGCGGTTCATGCAAATCAAGGCCACCCGCGACCCCAAGCGCCTGGTGTTTGCCGAAGGCAACCACACCTCCATCGTCAGGGCCGCCCATTCCATTGAGCAGGCCGGCATCGCCAAGGCACTCCTGCTGGGCGACCAGGACCACATCTGCGAGTTGTGCGACCGGCTGAAGCTGGACTTCAAACCCGAAGTGCTCAACCCGGCCGACAGCCCCGAGCTTGACGAGTACATTCAGGTGCTGTACGAGGCGCGGCGGCGCAAGGGCGTCACCCTCACCATGGCCCGCGCGATGATGTTGCAGGAAAACTACTTCGGCAGCATGATGGTGAGGACCGGCTACGCCGACGCCTTCATTTCCGGGTTGACCTACAACTACCCGGACGTGTTGCGTCCCGCCCTGCAGGTGGTCGGCGTCATGGAGGATCGTGAGGTGGTCAGCGGCGTCTATCTGATGATCGTGAACGATCAGCTCTATTTCTTCTCCGACGCCACTGTCAACATCAATCCGGGCGTGGAGGAGTTGGCATCCATCGCGATCAATGCGGCGGATGTGGCGGTGCGCTTTGACGTGGAGCCTCGCATTGCGATGATCAGCTATTCGAACTTCGGGAGCACCCAGGGGGTCGAATCCGACCATATGCGCGCCGCTGCCGAACTGGTCAAGGAGCGTCGGCCCGATCTCACAATCGATGGCGAGATGCAGGCCGACATCGCGGTGGAACCGGATCTCATGGCCCAACTGTACCCGTTCAGCGAAGTGTCCGATGCCAACGTGCTCATCTTCCCGTCGTTGAGCGCGGCCAACGCGTCCTACAAACTGGTCAACAGACTCGGCGGCGCGGACAAGATCGGCCCAATTCTGGTCGGCCTGCGCCGGCCTGTGCACGTGCTGGAGTCCGGAGCCGAGGTGCGCGACATCGTGAACATGGCCACGGTGGCCGTGGTCGAGTCGCAGGCCCTGGATGCCGGCGACGAAGGCCTGGCGTCGAGAATGTTCAACCTCTGGCCGATTTTCTGAGGATTGGTTGGAGCAGTGAATTCAAATGGTGATTTCGGCCATCCTTGCGGGGAAGGTCACGCCCCAATCCGTTCCTTGAAGCAGCAACCGGCGACGGAACAAGACAGGCGGGCGCCCAAGGAGATCCAGGGCATCCAGGCGGGCGCACGGTCGGAAGGGAGAAGAATGCCCGTCATTCTTCGCCCGGGTCCGAGGCCATTCGCTCTTTTGGCTTGTCCGGGTGGTTGGGCCATCCCAAAGCCTTGTTCTTCCCTCGCGACTGCACCTCTTGGCGATGACGGATGGCAGAGCCATAGCCCAAACTGCCATGGCCTGTGGCCCGCGCACGGATGTTGCCAATCTTCGTTCATCATCTGGTACCGGAGCGGGCATGTCAGGTCTGAGCAGCCTGGTCCGTCCTTGCAAGGAGGTGTTGGAATCCACTCTTGACGAATCGATCTTCGCTGCACCACCCGTATACGACGATGCGGCCGAGTTCCGTTCCCGCCTCCATCCAACGTCCGGGCTGAAAGCCCTGCTCAACAAGATCCCAACACGAACCCGCAGATTACCGATCACGGCCTGTTCGACAGGATGTCGGCCACTTCGGAGAGACACTGCTCCGTCTCGCCGGGGTTGCCAACCGAAATTCGCACCCATCCCGGCATTTGGAACCCAGACAGTTCCCTCACCAGGATGTTTCGCTCCGCCAGTTGGCTCTCCAGCCACTTACCGGAACAGTCCGGACGAAACGCCACGAAACTGGCTTGGCTGGGCAGAACCCTGATTACACCGTCCATCCCGGACAAGGCGTTGTACAGGACCGTGCATCCTTCCTGCATCAAGCGGATCGATTCCCGGACTCCCTCCGTATCGCCCAGAGCTACCAGCCCAGCCGCCTCGGTCATCAGGTTGACGCGGAATTCGGAAATCGGTGGACAGAACATCTGCTTGACGCGAGGCGGCGACACCGCGTAGCCGAGACGCAAGCCGGCCAGGCCGAATGCCTTCGAAAAACTGTGCAGCACCACCACGTTGCGGTCTGCATGCACATGCTTCCAGGCGCGGGCCTGGTCAGGAGCGCTGGCGAAGTGCCAATACACCTCATCGAACACAAGCAGGACATGGTCCGGCAGACGCTCCATGAGCCAGTCCAACTCATCCTGAGTGGTGAGTGAACCGCAGGGGTTGTGGGGGCTCGTCAGATACAGCATCCTGGTGGCAGGCGTGACTGCATCGAGCAGGACCTGCATGTCCAACCTGTAGTCGTTCAGTTCCACCGGCACCAGGGTCGCACCGCGGTTGGCGACGTTGTTGACGTAGACAGGGAAGTTCGGTCTGGGAACGATGGCTTCATCGCCCGGATGCAGGAAGGCAACGGCCAATTGGTGCAGCACATCCACACCCCCGTGGCCAACCGAAATGTTCTCAACCGTCAGTCCCTCTCCAAGGTACTCGGCCAGCCGGGCGTGCAGCCTGTTTGGCACCTTGGGATATCGATTGAGGCCGGACAGGACTCCCAACACTGCATCGGCGATGGCCTTGCTGGGCGTGCGCGGGTTTTCGTTGAGGTGCAGATAGGCAGGTGCGTATTCGGACATGGGGGGCGGTATTGAAGGCGGACACAAGCGAAGGCGGTGGACACAGTTCGGGACAGCTTAGTCCACTGTCAGAATCCGTAGCCGTCTGTCGGCAGATCCTACCGCGAGGGTGGCCCCATCCGGCGACCATGCTGCGCAGGTCAGCACGTTGGATTCGACCTCAATGGCATCGAGCCAAGTCCAGGCATCGAGGTCGAACAGGCGTATCCGGCCGGCCGTAAGGATCGCCGCGCGCCGGCGCTCGAGGTCCAGCCTGCATCCCATGATGCGTTCGTCCGCCAACTGTTCCCCGCGCATCAGTCGCCATCCTTCGGCATCCCACAACTTGAGTTGGCCCTCGTATCCCAGCGTCCACACCTGTCGATTGGCTCCGTCGGCCTTTATGGCACTCAGGGCGATGTCATGAGCCGGCACCGTGCCCAACGACCGGCCGCCGGGAAACGACCAAATGGTTATTTCGCCGCCGAGACCGCCCGTCAGGACCTGAGTGGACTTTTCCCAGAACGCGACGGCGGTCAAATTGCGGAGGCTGGCCTTGAAGCCGGCAGTGGGTTGCCCATCAAGGCCCCAGGCCGCGATTCGGCCACCGTACGAACACATCGCGAACAGATCGGTGTCCGGAGACCTGGCCAGGCCTGCCACCACCTTCTTGCGATCCTGTACCCGATGACGCTCCTCCAGATCGGGAAATGATCGGATGGCGGCCGTGCAATCACTGCTCCCGGTGACCAGGATGCGACCGTCCGGGCTCAGGACCAATGCGTTGATGCTTTTTTCGTGTGCATTGATATGGGTTTCCCGCCTCCAGTTGACGGTCTGCCAGACTGTCAAATCATTGTTCATGCCGGCAGTTACCAGACGGGTACCGTCGCGGGAGAATTCGGCGGCAAGGGCATAGGGGTGCTCCAAGGTTTGCAATTGATGCATGACAGGCGCTCCTGACGGTGGTTTCCGGTAGACTTACACCCGGACAGGCAGAGGATACCCGTTGCCCAACAGCAAGCCGCCGGAACGGATGGTGTTGGGCCCCAATTGAACCCCGGCCGACTTCCGGACATCAACCGTTCAACCCGTCTTGGCCAGACCGTTGTCCTCCCCGAACCCCACCGCACGTCAGGCATGTTGCTAGGAAGTCTGGCCATATTGAGCCTGTCAGGCTTGATCCTGTGGAGGACCAAGCCCGAAACCACGCGGCAAGCCGCGTGGTTTGGCGCAGTCGTACCCTTGGCTGTTCTGGGCTGGATTTGGCGGCGCACCGTCATGTTGGACGCTACCTACCACGAACACTGGACCTGGCTGCCTTCGTTCAACCTGGACCTGACCTTTAGGCTGGACGGATTGTCGCTGCTGTTTACGGTGATCATCCTGGGGATTGGTGCAGCCGTCGCACTTTACACGCACTACTATCTGGAAGGCGATCCCCGACTGGGTGCTTTTTACCTGTTCCTTTTTCTCTTTATGGCCAGCATGCTGGGGATCGTGTGGTCGGACAACGTGTTGGCGTTTTTCGTGTTCTGGGAAGGCACAACATTCACAAGCTACCTTCTGATCGGCCACGGATTCAGTGCGACAGCCAGCCAACGCGGCGCGCGCAACGCCTTGATTGTCACCGGCGGTGGCGGGTTGGCGATGCTGGCCGGATTCCTGCTGTTGGGCCAGGCGACGGGTGATTGGACGTTTTCGGCCTGGAACGCAGCGCCACCGGCAGGAGCCGACGACATGACCACGGCGGCGCTGGTGTTAATCCTGCTCGGCGCATTTACCAAGTCCGGTCAGTTCCCCTTTCATTTCTGGTTGCCGGGTGCCATGGCGGCGCCAACGCCGGCGTCCGCCTACCTGCACTCCGCGACCATGGTCAAGGCCGGCATATTCCTGGTAGCCCGCACCCATCCCGCGTTTGCGGATCATCCAGCCTGGCTGCCCGTGCTGGTCGGGTTTGGCGCCGTGACCTGTGCCGTCAGCGGGGTGCTGGCGATGACCAAGACGGACCTGAAGGGAATGCTCGCCTATGCCACCCTGGCCCAGCTGGGATTGTTGTTTGTTGCCTTGGGGCAGTCCGGCAAGGCCGCCTTGGTGGCCGCGGTGGTGGGCATCCTGGCCCACGCCCTGTACAAGGGCCCCCTGTTTCTGTCCGCGGGGATGATCGAACACGCCACGGGTACGCGCGACATTCGGCGCCTCGCCGGGCAGGCCCGTCCATTGTGGACCGTGTTCATAATCGTTGTGGCCAGCGCCCTTTCCCTGGCCGCCCTCCCCGTCTGGGGAGGATTCCTGTCCAAGGAATACCTGCTTGACAGCCTCCTGCACCTGGCCGACACCGCATGGGTCGCCTGGTTGGGCCTGATTGGGGTCCTGATCGGCGGTACAGCCTTTGCATGGTTGGCGATCGCTTTCGTGCACCGGATTTTCTTGCGCCGGGAACCGGACGCGGCGGTGGACCGGACCCACCGACTGCATCCGCCCGCGGCGACCATGGTGGCAGGGCCAATGGCACTGGCGGTGATTGGATTCACGTTGCCATTGACCCTGGACCGCTGGTTCCAACCTTTGGTTCAGGACGCGGTATCGGCCATCAGCGGTGAGGTGCAGTCTGTCCACGTCCACTTGTGGGGCGGCTTCAACGCCGTGTTTCTGCTCTCGTTGGCCGCGTTGGCGGCCGGTACCGGGGCGTACCTGCTGGGCTTTCGCACGTTGCGCGTCCTGCATCGGGGGGTGGACTGGGTGCCTTCCGGGGACTGGCTGCTGGAAAGATCCTTGGGGCTGGCCGCGCGCGGAGCTTCGTGGATTTCCCATGGTCTGCAGGACTTGTCCCTCACCAGCCACATTTCCATCGTATTGGGGGCAGCCGTATTGGTGGTGGTCCTGGTGGCCAACCGCCTGGGATCGCTGTTCAATCCCTCCGATCTGCGAATCGTGGCGGAGAGTCCTGTGGCGCTGTGGTTGGAAGGCACCATCCTGCTCTTGTCACTGATGGCGGCACTAACGGTTCTTGCTTCCAACAACCGGTTGGCACCCATCATCGCCTTGAGCGTAGTCGGTTTGAACGTGACCCTGTTCTTTGTCCTGTTCGCAGCCCCCGACCTTGCCCTGACGCAGCTCCTGGTCGAGGTTCTGGTGTTCGTGCTGATCATCCTCATCCTCTACAAGCTGCCGGCCGCGCAGCCGCCCCGGCTTCCACTGGGGCACAAGATCAGGAACATTGGCATCGCCTGTGTCACGGGTGTATTCGGGTTTGTGCTGGTCCTGCTGGCATCCGGCCGACCGCGGTTCGAGCCGATCAGCGGCGAGATGATCCGGGCCACGTGGCTGGACGCGCACGGGGCCGCCAACGTCGTCAACGTGATCCTGACCGACTTCAGAGGTTTCGATACCTTCGGCGAAATGACCGTGATTGCCATCGCGGGCATCGGCGTGTACAGCCTGGTGCGCGCCTATCGGTTTCGGCCTCGGCGCAGACCGGCGTCGGAGTAAGTGGGATTGACCCGGACGTGGGGGTGCCGTGACCGAACTCTATCTGAAATACGTCCTGAATGGCCTCACCGCGGCCTTGATTCTGCTGGCGTTCTTTTTTCTCCTAAGGGGCCACCTGCTGCCCGGTGGCGGTTTTGTCGGCGGTTTGATGGCCGCCGCGGTGGTCGAGCTGGCCATCATCAGCCAAGGTGCCGTGACGGTTCAGAGACGGGTCGGCCGCCTGCTGCTACCGGTGTCCGGCCTGGGCCTGCTGACCGCAGTGTTGGCAATCATCTTCGGCTGGCCGCAGTCCGGCACCGTGTTCGCACCGGTGTACTTCCACCTGCCTTGGCTGGAGGTTGAATTCAGTACGGCCCTGGCCTTTGACTTTGGCGTATTCCTGGTCGTCATGTCGGTAACGTCACTCTTCCTCCTGGATCTCACGCTGACCCGGTCGGCCCGATTGGAACAACTGCTGGACATGGAGGACATGGAAGACCGGTCGGTCGGTCAAGAGCAGGTCCCGCCACCGTCATGAGTGTTCTGCTGCTGGCCTTGCTCGTCACGCTGTTGTTGGGGTCGGGCACATACTTGATCCTGCGCCAACATGCCATGAAGCTGATTTTGGGTCTGGGGCTGATCAGCCACGCCTTCAACCTCATCATATTCAGCGCCACCGGACTGACCGCGGGAACCGTACCGATCCTGCCCTTGCCGCCGCGGAAGGCCGATGAATGGCCGGGAGCCGGCCATTTTGCCGATCCCCTGCCCCACGCGCTGATTCTGACCGCGATCGTGATTGGCTTCGGGGTAACCGCTTATCTGATCGCGCTGGTTCAGCGGTTGCACGAGGTACGAGACGGCACCGCCTACCATGAAGTCGAGCACTTCAGTCCAGGCCGCTCCGGGGAACCCGACGACTACATGTACCTCGAGGACACCTTGAGCGAACCCCGCTCGGCCGCGCCCGGTGCGGATGCAACAGGAGCGACCCGGTGACCGACAGTTCAAACCTGGCCAACCTCCTTGCCCTGTTCGCGATCATCCCTTTGTGCGCAGCCGGAGGGAGCCTGTTGATACCGCGGTTTCAATTGCTCCCGCGTCTGCACACGCACAGTCTGGCGGCCCTGCTGGCCGGGATCGTCAATCTCATCCTGGCCCTGTGGCTGATGGCGCGGACCGTGCAGGGAACCAACCTGGTCCTTCATGTGGGAGGCCATCACGGCCCGTTTGGAATCGTGCTGGTGGCGGATGTGTTCTCGGCCCTGCTTCTGTTGCTGACGGCTGTGATTTACCTGGGCACCGTTCCATTCGCGATCGACGTTCTCGATCAGCGGGATCGGATGGGGTTCTACCCCCTGTCCCTGTTTCTTCTCATGGGTGTCAACGGAACTTTTCTGGCAGGCGACCTGTTCAACCTTTACGTGTTCTTTGAGATCCTTGTCATCACCAGCTTTGTGCTGGTTACGCTCGGCGGACAACGGGATCAGATCAGGGGCGGGTTGCGTTTCGTGGTCCTCAATCTGCTTGGCAGCATGGTGTTTCTGGGTGCCGTGGCCGTTGCCTACGGGACACTCGGCACACTCAACTTTGCCCACATTGCCGTATTGCTGCGCCAACCGAACCTCCCGGCCTGGCTTGTGCCGATGATGGCCGGCCTACTGTTTGTGGCGTTCGCCGGCAAGTCGGCCCTTTTCCCCCTGCATTTTTGGCTGCCTTGCAGCTATCACACCACCCACCCGGTGGTCAATGCCCTGTTTGGAGGCCTGTTGACCAAGGTTGGTCTCTATTCGCTGTTCCGACTTTTTCCACTCCTGTTCCCCGAGCAATTGGCTGCCTGGCAACCTGCCTTCCTGGCATTGGCCGGCGCTTCCATGGTCGTGGGCACACTGGGAGGCCTGTCCGGAGACACTCTGAGGCGCGCCCTCAGCTTTCAGATTGTCAGCCACATCGGCTTCATCTTTGCCGGGCTGGCACTGGCCGGCACGCGCAACGGGGTATTGGCCGTCGGCCTGGCACCGGCCATCCTGTACTTGGCCCACCACATGGTCGTCAAGACCGCCGTGCTCATGGCGGGAGGGGCGATTGAATTGGAACTACAAACAGGAAGGGTGGTCCCCGGACCGGACGGAGGTACCGGAGGTCTACTGGCGCATCGCCAGTGGTTGGCGATCTGGTTCTTTCTGACGGCACTTTCGCTGGCCGGCATCCCTCCGTTCAGCGGCTTCACTGGAAAACTGGGCCTGTTGCTCCTGATGATTTCCATGGAACAGTGGCTGCTCCTGGCCGTCGCGGTCCTGTCCAGCTTCGTAACCCTGTACATGATCATGCGCCTCTGGCAAGGCGCGTTCTGGGGAGCCCCGCCGCCGGTCCGGAACACGGACGGGCCAGCGGCCGCTCCCACCCGACTTGGGCCCGGTTTCGGCATGCTTACCCTAACTCCGATTGCAGTGCTGGTCGGATGCAGTCTGTTAATGGGGGTGTTTGGCGAAAGTGCCTGGAGCGTAGCCAACCAGGCTGCGGCAACGCTGACGGACGTGGAAGCCTACATCGACAGCGTGGCTCTCGCCGGCCATCTGGCGGACGCAAGCCATTAGGATTGCAGGGGAAGGCATCGGGACATGACCCAAGACGCAACCAAGTTGGCTACCGAGCGGTTCGCCGTTTGGCGTCACCTCGTCATGCTGGTTGGCAACACCCTGATGGCCATCCTGTGGATGGTGTTCAACAGCACGTTTACGCTCAGGACAGCTGCCGGCGGATTCCTGTTCGTGGCCGTGGTGTTGACAATCTACCGCAGGTCGTATCTGCGCTGGCTCACCCGCATCTTCTTCTACGTCGGATATCTCACGTGGCAGATTGCCGCATCCTGCATCGTGGTGGCTGTGAACATCCTCACCGGCAAAAGACACCCTCAGGCATTGGTGGCCTACGAGTTGTGGGCCGACACGGACATCGAAACTCTGTTGCTCGCCTCGTCGATCACCTTGACACCCGGCACCATTGCGGTCGACAGCCGCTTCCGTCCCGACGGCCGGCGGCTGTTGTACGTGCACCTATTGGACGGTCGCGACCCGGAACAGTTCCGGTTGCAGACGCGCCACGGATTTGAACGGCGCATCATGCAACTGGCCCGTGAGTAGCGCCATGGAATCCGCCTACGCGCCGTTTCAAACCGGCGTCCAATTCTGCCTGCTGATTATCGCCGTATCGATGGTGCTGACCGTTATCCGCTTGGTGCGCGGCCCGGAAACTCCTGACAGGACAGTGTCCTTCGACCTCCTGGCGGTGCAGGCCGTGGCCGTGGTCCTGCTCGTGTCCATGTTGCTGGGACGTTCGGACATCTACGACGTGGCCATTGTGACCGCCGTGCTCGGGTTCCTGGGAACGGTCCTGCTGTCCCGATTCCTTGAAGGGGACGGCTGACGCGGGCATACCCATGGAAGTCCTCAACCACTGGGAATATTGGATGCTGCTGGGCGTCATGGGTTTGGGCACCCTATTGATGCTGACGGCATCGCTGGGGGTCCTGCGCATGACGAACGCGCTCGCCCGCATGCACGCGGCCGGCCTCGGATCATCTCTGGGGATTCTTCTTCTGCTGCTGGCCACGGGTTATTACTTCCAATTTGTGGGTAACCACGAAAAAGGTTCGCTCCTGCTGATGGTTGCCCTTGGATTCCTGTTGCTGGTAACCAACCCAATCGCCACCACAGCCATGTCACGGGCCGTGATGAAGTCCTCGCCGGACAACGACCGACAGTACCTGGCGGTGGACGAATACGCCGTTGACAACCGGCTCACCGTACCCGTTCCTTCGGAGCCAAACACCATGATTTACGTTGATCGCCGCGGCTGGGATTCGAGCAAGTGGGAAACATATGACCGCGATGTGATCCCACTATGGGTTGCCGACATGGATTTCCGATCCCCGGAACCCATCATCAAGGCGCTGCAGGTGCGGGCCGCACACGGCATCTTTGGCTACGGGGCCACGGAAGAGGCTGTGGGCGAATGGTTCTGCACCCATCTGCTTGAACAGTACGACTGGCACGTATCCCCGGACCAACTGGTCTTCCTGCCGGGTCTGGTGTCCGGCCTGAACCTGGTAGTCCGTGCCATCGGCCGGTCCGGTTCCGGTGTAATGACACACGAACCCGTCTACCCGCCGTTCCTGGCCGCGCCGGGGTTGCAGGACAGAAAGCTGCAGTCCATACCGATGCTGCATGACCACAACGACGGCCTGCTGCACTTCAAATTGGACATGGAGCGGTTCCGGGCGGCCGCAGACGATTCCACCGCCCTGTTTCTCCTGTGCAATCCCCACAACCCGACTGGCCGCAGCCTGGACCGGCAAGAACTATTGGAACTGGCCGAGTTCTGCCTCAACCGCAGCGTCGTGATTTGCTCGGACGAGATCCACTGCGACCTCATGCACGAAGGCCGCCGGCACCTGCCCATCGCCTCGCTTGAGCCGGAAATCGCCGACTCGACGATCACGCTGATGGCGCCCAGCAAGACATACAACATGCCCGGTTTGGGTTGCAGTGTGGCTATCGTGCCCAACCCGGCGTTGCGCACCCTGGTGGAACAGGTTGCCATGGGCATTGTGCCCCATGTCAACGTCATGGGCTACGCGGCAGCCTTGGCCGCCTACAGTCATCCGGACTGCCGTACCTGGCTTGAAGAGTTGCGCCAGACCCTGACCACCAACCGCGACTACATGGAACAAGCACTGCTCGCCGCCTTCCCCGGTGTCCGAACCACGCGGCCGGAAGGCACGTACCTCAGCTGGGTTGACTTCGGCGCCGTGGTGGAAAATCCCTACCGATTCTTTCTCAACCACGCCCGGGTGGCATTGAGTGATGGAAGCCGCTACCACACGACCGGTGGTCACACGTGGGCCCGCATCAATCTGGGCACCAGCCAATCACTGTTGGAGGAGGCCGTCGCCCGCATGCGGGCGGCCGTGGCTTAGCACCAAGGCACCTGACCCCTGCCGGAATGCCCTCCGGTCAGCCTGCTTCGAGGTTGCCGATTAGGTCCAGGAACCTGCGCTCGTCCAGTACGGACACCCCGATTTTTTGGGCCTTGGCCAGCTTGGATCCGGCATCCTTGCCGGCCAGCACGTAGTCCGTCTTGCCGGAAACCGATCCGGCCACCTTGGCACCGAGTCCCTTGAGGCGAACCGTCGCTTCGGACCGGGTGAATCCGGACAGCTTGCCCGTAATCACAAAGGTTTTGCCGGCGATCCCCGCCTCCTCGGACTCAGGCACTGCAGCTTTTTCGGGTCCCAACATGCAAAGACCGGAAAGGGCCAGCGAGTGCAATTCCCGGCGCCGCACCGGATCGGAAAAGAATTCGGTCACGGCCCGGGCGATCTCGGGTCCCACGCCATCGATCAGTTCCAGGTCATCCGCGGCACAATGCGGCAACTCCAACAGGTTGCGCACTTCGTCACAGATCAACTCCGCAACCTGCAGGCCGACAAAGGGAATGCCCAAGGCATGCAGCAGCCGCGCCGGGGGTCTGGATTTGGCTGCGGCCAATCCGGCCTTGAGGCCCTCGATCCGTCGTTCGCCATACGATTTCAGTGCGGCGATCTTCGACCAGGGCAGGCGGTACACGTTCGACACGTCGCCAACGAAACCCAGATCAACAAACAGCTCCGCCTGGCGCACGCCGAACGAGCGAATGTCGAGTGCACCTCGGCTTACGAAGTGTTCAATGGCACGCGTCAACTGCCGCGGGCAATTTCGATTGAGACATCGGTGGGCCACTTCGTCTTCCTGTTGGACCAGCACCGTCCCGCATGACGGGCAATGTTCGGGCGGCGTCCAGGGACTTTCACTGCCGGTTCGGTGTTCCGGCAGGGCCTTGACAACCCGCGGAATCACATCACCGGCGCGCATGACCACGACCTGATCCCCCTCCCGGAGGTCCAGGGAAGCCACATAGTCGAAGTTGTGCAGTGTCGCGTGTTCCACGACCACGCCGCCCACCGGAACCGGTTCGAGCCGGGCTCTGGGGGTCACCACCCCGGTTCGACCCACAAACGTCTCAATCTCCAGCAGGCGGGTGACCACCTGTTCCCCTGCCCGTTTGTAGGCCCTGGCCCACCGCGGGTCGCGTCCGGTCTGCCCCAGAACCCGTTGAGCGGCTATCCCATCCACCTTGGCCACCACCCCGTCCACTTCGTACGGAAGGTCGGCCTTGGTGTCCAGGAAGCGGTCGGCAGCTTCCACCAGGGCCGCGAACTCACCGTCGGCAAACCTGTGGATGGCATCGTGTGCCACCGGAAACCCAAGCTGTGCCAGGAATGTCAAACGCGCCCCGTGCGTCGGGAGATCGGGGCCACCCTCGATGTCCAGCAACTCGAAAACCCACAGCCTCAGCGGTCTTCTGGACGATTCGTTGGGGTTCAACTGGCGCAGGCTGCCAGCTGCAAAGTTGCGCGGATTCGCGTACACGCGGTCTTCCTGGGCAGCCAGGGTTGTATTGAACGCGACGAAGTCCTCCTTGCGGACGTATACCTCGCCCCGTACCGTCAGGACCTCCGGCACCGATGCCCCTGCCGTATGCGCAGCCGGGATTCGCAACGGGATTTGCTTGACGGTCCGCAGGTTGGCCGTCACGTCCTCGCCTACGTCACCGTCGCCTCGCGTTGCACCCCGTGTGAACAAGCCGTTGCGATACTCCAGGGCTATCGACAAACCGTCGATTTTGGGTTCAAGCACCCATCCAAGTGATTCCTGCAGATCCGGTTCCAGTTGTGGCACCAGCCGTTCGCGCCATGTCATCAGATCTTCGGCACTGAACACGTTGGTCAGGCTAAGCAGTGTGTGGGGGTGTTCAACCTTGGCGAACTGGCTGGCCGGGGAGCCGCCGATCCGCTGGCTGGGACTGTCCGGGGTTACGAGCTCGGGATGGGCCCGTTCAATGTCCAGCAACTGCTCCCAGGCCGCATCGAACTCCTCGTCCGACAAGTCGGAACGATCATCGACGTAGTACTGGTGCTGGCTGGTTTGAATGAGCCTGCGCAGGTGTTGCAGGCGCTCCTGAACTGTCATGCAGACGTGCGGTGCCGGGTTTCGCCTGTCCGAAGCTTCATTCGAGGTGGGCTTCCTGAACCCAGCCGGTTAGGCCGTCCTGGGCTTGAACACGCCACCAGCCTTCGCCGTCGATGACCACGGGATAGACATACTCCAGGGATGCTTCCACGATGCTGAAACTCGTCGCCGGTGCGTACATGGCCGCGATCATCGTGGGATTGTCGGCGTCCGGGTCCATCCGCAAGGGGATTTGGGACATTCCGGCAGCTCCCTGAACCACCGTCCCCACCGCCCAGGCCGGGGAATCGACAATCTGACTGCTTCGAACTTCCGCGGCGAGCGCGTCGTCCCCCGACTCTGTCGACTGCTGCCCGTTGTCCGAACCGGTGGGCGTAGCCTGGACGCGGACCGTGTTCTCGTCGCCCAAAGTAGCGGGAGCTTCATCCGCAGCGTTGCTTGGAACGTCGGGATCGACACCTGCAGGCGACAACCCATCAGGTTCCTGACCCGAACCGAGCAGGCCAGCCAAGGGCAACCCCGTCAAATCCCCAAACGCATCCTGCACCAAGGGCATCTGGGCGATGGATTGGACCAGCCCCGGATATTGATTCCGTGCCAGGCCGGCCCCCGTAACCACCGCCAGGATGACAACCCAGCGTACCCATTTGCGGCGACCGGTGGTTTCTGTCTGCCCTGCGGTGCCCGGATGCTTGCTGGGCGGTGCCGAAATCGGTTTGGACCGACGAAACATGATGCTATTCCCGTCGCCTGCTCAGCACCAGCATGTCAGCTGTTGAACCACCCAAGAACCGCGTCGACGGGCCGCGTGTTGAGTACCTGTGACGGCTGCAACTCGGCGCGTCGGGCGCTTCCCAGCCCATATCGGATGAAATCGAAGTGGTTGACATCGTGAGCGTCGCAATTCAGGACCAGGAGGCAACCATGGCGAGCCGCCATGCGGGCCAGTTCGTCGCCCAAGTCCAAACGGGCGGGATTGCAGTTGATTTCCAGGGCGGTTCCATGCTCCCTGCAAGCCCGGCACACAGCTTCCATGTCCAGGGCGGATGGATCACGGCGTCCCAGAAGACGACTCGTGGGATGGCCCAGAATGTCAACATGGGGATTGGCCACCGCCCGCAGACAACGTTCGGTAATGGTGTCCCGGTCCTGCCGCAGGGAACCGTGAATGCTGGCTACGACGACATCCAAACAGGCCAGCGTACCATCGTCCAATCCAAGCGAACCATCCGCATGGATTTCGGCTTCGATGCCCTTCAATAGTCGGAAGTCCAGCCCTTCCTCCTCAAACAACGCGTTCAGGCCGTTGATTTCGGACGCTTGATTCTCCAGTCTGGCGGCATCCATGCTGTCGCCAAACCCGTGGCCCAGCCCGTGATCGGTGACCGCCCAATAACTGTATCCGCGGCCTTGGGCGGCCCTTGCCATCTGCTCAATGGACTGGTGACCGTCGCTATAGGTCGAATGCCCGTGAAGTTCGCCCGTCAGATCGGCGAGGCTCACCAGATCGGCACCCGGTGTCAACGACCGGTGCAGGTCCTTGGTAATGCGATGTCGTTGTTCCGGCACGAAGCCGGGAATGCCCAATACCCGGGCCAGACCCTTTTCACTGACCGGATCCGGCTCGATGCGGTCGGCCAATTCGGAGATGAACTCCGCGGCATCCCCATCACTGGACAGTGTGGTCATCAACATGTCCCAACGGTCGGCACCCGTCATGACAACGGACAGTTCAAAGCCGGCATGCAGGACCACCCGGCACGTTCCGGTCACGATGTTGCCCACGGCGGCTACCTGAGACAGACCGGCCAACACCTTGCCAACGGCGTCCGGGTGGCGGGTTTCCACCAGAATCATGGGATCGCGCACGGTGGCACGCCATTCCCTCAGATCTCCGACCACCGAAACCCTCGCGACTGCGGGTCCACCTTCAACCTTCAAACCCTCAACAACCGATTCCACCACCGGAAGCACGAACCCGATCGGATCCTCTGGCGGAGGCCGCTCCCTGATCTGACGGATGGCCGTGGCCAGCGCAGCCTCCGTTCTGGCCGTAAAGCCCTTGAGTTCCCTCAGTTGCTGGCCCTGTACAGCCGTCTCCAAGCTTGCCAGTGAATTTATGTCAAGTGTTTCCCACAGGAGGCGGGCCTTGCGGGGTCCAACCCCGGTCACGCGGACCACTTCCAGGAGGCCCATGGGGATTTGTTCCGCCAGGGAGTCCAGGGCCGGCATGCGGCCCGTATCAACCATGGCTTCGATCTCGGCCTCTATGCTCTTGCCAATTCCCTTGATGTCTCGCAGGTTGCCGTTGTGCGCCGCGTCGGCCACGCCGATTTCCAGGTCCTGCACTTGATCGGCCGCCCGTTTCAGGGCATTGACCCGGAAGGCGTTGGCTCCCTGCAAGGCCATCAGATCCGCCGTATTGCGGAGGGCTTCGGCCACATCGCGGTTGGTAACTGGGGAGTCAGGCATGCCTGAATTCGGCGGTCTTGTACAAGCCTGTTGGATCAATGGCTTCGATTGCCGTGTCCCTGCCGGTGTGTTGCTTGTAGAGGGCCAGATTCCGGTCGATGTCCAGGCTGTTCAGGCCCTGCCGGCGTGCCCACGAGAAAAACTCAATGATCTCGGGCCGAGCGGACACGACTTCCCAGTAGAACAATTCCACAATGGCACCGCCCGTCCGAAACTCCCCGCGATCGAAGTATGCCCGCAGCGTCTTCTCTCGATTGTAGGGCACTTTGCGGAAAGTAACGGTCCAGCCTTCGCCCTCGTCGGCACCCGGCAGGCTGTCCAAAATCGCATAGTCGGCACCGGGATCGCCGTTTAGGGGCAACCCGACCGAACCGGGGTTGATGATGTGCCAGTGGCCAGCCCGCAACTCCGGTTCCTTGAAGGGCGGATTGGGCGACAGGGCGGACGGTGCATGGGCCTGCCGGTCCACCTGCCGTTCACCGGGTATGTGGGTATGGGCCGTGACCACGGTGTGTTCAACCACGCCGGCGAGCAGTTCCGAGGCCTGCTCGTCGGTTGTAAACGGAAACACGGCGGCACGCGGATCACCCGGCATGCCGTGGACCACGCGCAGGGGTTCGTGTGCTGGCCACTTCAGCGACAGGTCGTCCGGCAGTACAGCCAGGTAGTTTCCCAAGTGCTCCGGAACAATCCGGTTGAGTTGATGGAGTGCCCTCCAACGCGACGGGTTTTCGAGATCCGGATGCACGCGGGGCGAATTGAAGTCGAGATAGTAGAACTCGTGGTTGCCCCTGATGACGAGCCAGTCCCGCTGCATGATGAACTCAACCACCTCCACACTGAACGGTGTCGAGTTGATGAGATCGCCCGCAACGATCACATGGTCGGGCCGATGGCGTTCGACATCAGCAACCACGGCCTCGAGCGCAGGCAGGTTGCCGTGGATGTCGGCCAGCACCGCCAACCGCATCACGCACCATCCGGACCGTCGGCAGCAATTCCGTTGCCGGCAACCCGCCGGATGGCGGAACCCACCGCCCGGGCCCGAGCCGGTGCGTCTCCCAGATACGTGTCCACCGACATGAGGGAGTGCACTGTCTCCGGCAGCAACCAGGCGCGGATGTCCGGATCGGCCACCAGCAGGTCGGACAGTCGATTGTCTCTCCCCTGCTCCACATCGGACCATGCAGTCATACAGTGGCGGCGCAAAACCTCATGCAGGACCTGGCGGTTGCCGCCGGCGCGCACCGCGGCCAGCAGGACGCGTTCACTGGCCGCGAATTGCCCGTAGCCGTCCAGCGTCGAACGACTCCGCCGACGGTCCAGACTCAGGCCCTTGAGCAGTATCCCCGCGCGGCGCAGGATTTCGTCGGTGAGAAGGAACAGTTCCGGAAGAAACAGCCGTCGGTTACCACTGTCATCGAGAGTCCGCTCCAGGATGGCATTGGCATGGTTCTGCCAAGCCACCGAGACCTGGGCCGACACTTGCCGCGCCAGGCTGCAGATATTTTCGGCAGCAATCGGATTGCGCTTGAACGGCATTGCGCTTGAACCGACCTGGTGTTCACCGAACTCTTCGGACCACTCGCCGATCATCCGGCTCTGGAGGATGCGGCTGTCCAGGGCAAACTTGTGCAGGGAACCGGCAATGCCGCTGAGAACCTGTGCTATCTGCAGTTCCTGCTTGCGGGGCATGGTCTGCGTTGCGACTGTAAACGCCTCCAAACCCAGACTTCGCATAACCATTTGCTCCAGTTGGGCGGCGGTCCAGCCAGTGCCTGTCAGCAGTTCCGCGAACGGTGCCGCCGTTCCCACGGCACCCTTGACTCCCTTGCCCTTGACAGCGCGGCGCTCCCGTTGCACGGCCGCGAAATCCATCAGCAGGTCTTGGCCGAAACAGGCAATCCGGTATCCGGCCGTAGTGGGTTCCGCCGGCTGGATGTGGGTAAACGCCATCACCGGCACGTCGGCCCACTGTTCAATCCGGTCGGCAACCGTTGCCAGCAGATCCGCCAGTCGTCGTTCCACCAGACCAAGACTTTCCCGCATGCGCAGTGCATCGACGTTGTCCAGGGCGTCGTTCGACGTTGCCCCCAAATGGATGATGCCTCCGCCTAGGGGGCACTGCTCCGCAAACGTCCGGATTTCAGCCACCAGGTCATGGCGCACCTCGGCCTCGATCTCGGCAGCACGACGCAGGTCGACATCGTCCTGACTGGCTTCCAGGTCCCTGGCCTGTTCCCAGGTCACGACGCCGCACTCCGCCTGCGCCTTCGCCAAGGCGACCCAAAACTGCCTCAGCAACTTGCGTTTGCGAACCTCGCTCCAAACCGCCCGCATGCGCCGGCTGCCGTAACGCCAGCTCAACGGCGAGATGAATGTATCGTGGCTGAACGTCTCGGTCATCGAGCCATGGTACGGTGTGCGAACTTCAGTCGCCGGGGTTGACCACCATTTGGTCGCGCGCCGGACCGACCCCGATGTAGGGAATCGGAATCCCGACCTGGTCGGCAATCCAGGTCACGTACGCCCGGGCGTTGCGCGGCAATTCGTCAAAGGAGCGACACCCGGTGGTGTCCTCTTCCCAGCCGGGAAAACTCTCCATGATCGGAGTAATTCCCGCCAGATCGGCAGCATCGGGAACGCTGTCCCGCTCGACCCGACCATCGGGCATGCGATAACCCGTGCAAACCCGGACCGACTTGAACCCGTCCAGGACGTCGAGTTTGGTCATGCACAGCTCGGTGATGCCGTTGATCCAAGCCGCGTAGCGCAACCCGACCAGATCGAGCCAGCCGCACCGACGGGGACGTCCGGTGGTGGCGCCGTACTCGTGGCCGATCTCCCGCAATCTGGCACCGTCCTTGTCATGCAGTTCCGCCGGCATCGGCCCCGTGCCCACGGCGGTGTTGTAGGCCTTGGCCACACCGACCACGCGACGGATGGCCTGAATGGGCAGCCCGGCACCGGCCGCGGCAAATGCCGAGGTGGGATTGCTGGAGGTGACAAAGGGATAGATCCCCCAGTCAAGGTCCCGCATCACCCCAAGCTGTCCTTCCAACAGAATGTGGCCGTCCGCGTCGAGGACCTCCTTCATCATGGGCACAGTGTCCACAATCCGATCCGCCAAGGCGGTACGCGCCCGATCGCAGACAGCCATCATGTGGTCCGCGTCCACCGGTGCGGCCCCCATCGACTGGCGGTACCGATTGGCCCGTGCCACCGCGCTTTCCAGTCGTACCTCGAGCCAGGAACTGTTGAGAAGATCGCCCATCCGCAATCCTTCCCGTGCCGTCTTGTCACTGTAGGCCGGACCAATTCCCTGCCCGGTCGTGCCGATTTTTTGATCTCCGCTGCGCATCTCCTCCTCAAGGCCGTCCGCTTCCCGATGATACGGCATCAGCATGTGGGCCCTGTTGCTGATCCAGAGATTGTTCGTACTGACCCCCCGGGCTTCCAAATCCTCGATCTCTTCCTCCAGGGTCTCCGGATTCACCACACAACCGCTGCCGATGACGTTCCGCGTGTCCGGGAAAAAGATTCCGCTGGGGATTCCGTGGAGCTTGAACGTGCCGAACTCGTTCACCACGGTATGGCCGGCATTGCTGCCCCCCTGGAACCGGACCACCATCGCCGCACCGCGAGCCAGATAGTCTACGATGCGGCCCTTGCCCTCGTCTCCGAACTGCGCTCCGACGATTGCTGTTGCTGGCATGCTTCTACCTTCTGGTTGGAAAATGGGCCGGTCCAGGGCGCGCACCCTGATCATAGGGATCAGATGCGCGTTTCGCCGCCGTCCACTGTGAGAACGGCGCCCGTCACAAACGCCGCCTCGCGTGAGCACAGGTACAGGGCCGCGTAGGCCACATCTTCGGGACTGCCCAGACGCCCGAGCGGGATCAGGGGAATCTGGGACTCGAAGAATTCGTCCGGGTAGTCCGCAAAGGCCTCCGTATTGATCAGACCCGGCCGTATCACGTTGGAACGAACCCCGTCCGCGGCCAGTTCCACCGCCAAATGCCGGCTGAAACCCTCCAGGCCGCTCTTGCTGGATACGTAGGCCGCATCGTCGTAGTCGCCTGCGACAGCGCTCGCGCTGCTGATGTGCAGGATGCATCCGCGGTTCGCCTCCAGGCTCGGCAAGGCACTTTGGCAGAGCCGAAACGCAGCCTCCAAGTTCGTGGTGTAGACCGTCTGCCACTCCGCTCCGGTCATGTCGCGCATGGGTTTGCCCACCGAGGTGGAAGCGTTGTTGACCAGAATACTGATGCTCCCCATCGCCGCTACGGCGGTCGCCACGATCCGCTCGCTGTCCACGGCAACATCGCCCGGGATGGAATGCAGGGACAAGGCGTGTTGCGGAACGCTGTCGCGAAACGCCTCGAGTTTCGATTCCCGACGGCTGGCGATGGTCACGCGGGCGCCCATTTGCAGAAACAACCGGGATATGGCGGCCCCGATTCCGGTGCTCCCTCCGGTCACAAGCGCGGACTCGCCGTCGAGGTTGAACAGTCGGTTTGCGGCCACGGTTGCGCCTACCTTCCTGTTCCCGGGGAGTGCACTTCTAAGGACAACATTCGGTCTGGCACGCGCCCGTCCAGTCCCTTGCCCAACGGCAGGGGCAGTCCACAGCGCAAAGTCGGTTTGCAAACGCCATTGAGGACGATCTGGATTACTGCATTCCCAACAACGCCTGGCCAACCGTCGCGTGCCGTGCGCGTCGTACGGGACTGACCACGGCACCGAAAGGCGATTCTATCACTCGGCTGACGCCAAAGACATCAAGTATCCCAACATTCGAGTTTGACGCCGGTGGGCAGACGTACCTCCACCGGTCGATCCCTGTCTGCCTCCCACGGTGGCACCCGGTTTTGGCCCTCAGGATTTCGGTGCATTACAATGTCGCGATAGAACGGTCTGCGCCAAGATTGCCTAACAGGGCACGGACCGGCCCCCCCAATGGCTGCCGCCGCGTCCGACCAACCCGCGCCATCCGGTTTAGAGCAATACCTGCGGCCGTTGCGGCTGTTGCGCCATCACAAGCTGACCGTAACGGGTGCCTATGTGGGAACGATCGGCCAAACGATCGTTACCCTGATCATTCCCCAGTTCGTCAAATGGATCGTAGATTCGGGGATAGGCGGCGCACCCCTTCACGCAGGCATTCCCCAATGGGTTGCGAATGCGATTCCGCCGGCTTTGGCCGCCGACACGATGGGCCTGGTCGTGGCATCGGTGACCATGTTGTTGCTGTTGAGCTTCGTGCGGGGTGGTTTCACCTATTTGACAGGGGTCAACTCGGAGGTGGTCTCGCAGTCCGTGGCCTACAGGCTGCGCAACGCCCTCTACCACAAGTTGTGCAGTCTGTCCTTTCGGTTCCACGATCAATCTACGGCCGGGGATCTGCTGTCCCGGGCGGCCCAGGACGTTGAACGGCTGCGATTCCTGACCGGTCGTGCGCTGTTGGGCATTGTCAATGCCCTATTCCTAATGATCGCCACCGCCGCGGTTCTGTTCGCGATGGACCCTCTCCTGGCGATTCTGGCCATGCTGGTCATTCCTCCGCTCATGTGGCAGGCCTGGAAATTCGCCAAGGCCTACCGCCCACTTTCGATGGAAATCCAAAAGCAGCTGGGCGTGTTGACCACGGTTCTCGAACAGAACCTGCGGGGCATCCGGGTGGTCAAGGCATTTGCTCAGGAGAAAGCGCAGGTGGGGGCGTACAACGCGGCCAATTCGGTGTGGTTCGAGCACTCCGCCGACGCAGCCCAGATGCGTTCCGTGCGGATTCCCCTGCTCGATCTCTTGGCCGGCCTTGGGTCGGTGGTGGTGGTCTATTTCGGAGGACGGGCAGTTATCAACCAGTCCATGTCGTTGGGCGAACTGTTGGCCTTCATGACCTATCTGGCCCAGCTGATCATGCCGATTCGACGCATGGGCATGATCGTTCCCTTCGTCGCCATGGCCGGCGCATCCAGCGAACGGGTGTTCGAAGTTCTCGATACCAAGTCGGCCATTGCGGATGGTGAAGGCACCCCACCGCTGCCGCCCATCCGGGGCGACATCGAATTCGATCGCGTCTCCTTCAACTACACCCCCGCCAACCGTGCCATCACGGATGTCTCGTTTGAGTTGAAGGCTGGCGAGATACTGGCCTTGCTCGGCGCGACCGGGTCCGGCAAGTCAACACTCATCAACCTGATTCCGCGTTTCTACGAAGCTTCTGGCGGCCGGGTGCTGATTGACGGTATCGATGTCCGGGACGTCCAGCTGCACTCCTTGAGGCGGCAGGTAGCAAGCGTCCTGCAGGATCCGGTCCTGTTTGCCACATCGATCCGCGAAAACATCGGTTTTGGCCTGGACGATCCGGGCCAGGACCAGATTGTGGAGGCGGCCAAGGCGGCACAGGCACACGACTTCATTATGGAGATGCCGCAGCAGTACGACTCCCGGGTTGGAGAGCGGGGCACCACCCTGTCCGGCGGGCAGCGGCAACGTCTGTCCATTGCACGCGCCTTGATCGTGAACCCCAAAATCCTGATTTTGGACGATGCCACCTCCAGCGTGGACACCGAAACCGAGCGGTTGATCCAGGCTGCCCTCGACAACCTGATGGCGAATCGAACTTCCATCGTGATCGCCCAGCGCCTCAGCACGGTACGCAGGGCGGACAAAATCCTGCTGTTGGACCAAGGTCGTGTAGCCGGGTTGGGCACGCACCGCGATCTCTGGGAGTCCTCCTCGATTTACCGGAGCATTTACGAAGGACAACTGCAGCGATGACCCGCCGTATCCCCCCCACGGCAAGGAGAAAACGGCCATGTCGATGAGCACCTCGGCCTACCGCTCGATTGTCCGGTCGGTGCGCCACAACACACCAGATTCCGACGACACCGAAGCGGATGTCCGCTTTTCCCGCTACATCCTTGCCCGGCTCCTCGCGTACCTGAAACCGCACAAAGCCAAAATGGCCGCGGCGTTCGCGGCGATGCTGCTGGTGACCGGCCTGTCGTTGTGGATTCCAATCCTGATCAAGGACGCGATCGACGTTCACATCAAGGCTTCGGACACCCAGGCACTCCTGCGCATCTCAGCGACCATTGCCCTCGCCTACGGAGGCACATTCGTGTTCCAGGCGCTGCAGCGTTACTTCATGGCATGGGTCGGCCAGCGGGTACTGGCCACACTTCGCCTGGAACTGGTAACCAAGCTGCAAATCCTGCCAATTGACTACCACACGCGCCGTATCGTCGGCGTCATAGTTTCACGGGTCATTGGGGATGTATCGGTAATCAACGAGCTCCTGTCGCAGGGCCTCATTCAGTTGTTCAGCGATGTCATCCTGCTGTTCGGCATCGTATGGGTGATGCTGGCCTTAAACGCGAACCTGGCCCTGCTCACCTTTACGGTCATCCCCTTCATGGTGTTGTCGACCTACATCTTTTCCAAGAAGGCCCGCGACCGTTTCCGTCAGACGCGGACCCTCGCCGCGGACATGATCGGTAACTTCGCCGAGACCCTGACCGGGATGCGGGTGGTCCAGGCCTTCGGTCAGGAACAGAAAATGACCCGCCTGTTCGACGCGGACAACAGCAATACCCGACAGGCCAACATCCATTCGATGAAGTTGGCATTCACCTTTCTGCCGGTCGTGGAAATCATGAGCGTGGTTGCCACCTGCCTGATTCTGCTGTTCGGAGCCCGCGCTGCGATCAACAACCTGGAAGGGATCACGGTTGGGATCGTGGCCGCCTTCCTTGCCTACGCCACCCGGTTCTTCCAGCCCATCCAGGAGTTGAGCCAACTGTTTACAACCATGCAGTCGGCCATGGCCGGTGGTGAGAAAATCATCGAAATTCTGGACACTGACGAAGGGGTGAAGGACCCGGAGGATGGTCGCTCCATGCCCCCTATCCAGGGCCGCGTCGAGTTCTCGAACGTCGGGTTCCACTACGACGAGTCCGTTGCGGTTCTCCACAACATCAACCTCGTGATTGAACAGGGCCAGACGATTGCCCTGGTGGGTCCCACGGGGGCCGGCAAGACCTCCATCGCCAATCTCATACCCCGTTTTTATGACGCGACCGACGGTCGCGTGCTGATTGACGGTGTGGACGTCAGGACCATTACCCAAAGCTCGCTGCGATCCCAGATGGGCATGGTGACCCAGGAACCCCACCTGTTCACCGGCACCGTGGCCGACAACATTCGGTTTGCCCGTCCGGATGCCGGCATGGACGATGTGATCAGGGTTGCCAAAGAGGCCAACGCACACAATTTCATTGTCGAACTGGTGGACGGCTACGAGACCGAGGTTGAGGAAGGCGCCACCAACTTGTCCGTGGGGCAGCGGCAACTGATTTGTATTGCGCGAGCCATCCTGGCCAATCCGCGGATCCTGATCATGGACGAGGCAACCTCCAGTGTGGACACCGTCACCGAATCCATGATCCAGGAGGCCCTGAACCGGCTGTTGGCTCAGCGGACATCGGTGGTCATCGCCCACCGCCTGAGCACGATTCGCAACGCGGACAAGATATTCGTGCTGGACCACGGCAATGTCGCGGAGGAAGGTACCCACGACGAACTGTACGAAGCGAACGGCCTTTACCGCACCCTATACGACATGCAGTTCCTGGACTATCAGGCAGAGTTGGGAATCCCGGCCGAAACTCCTTCCGCGAACGGCCTGCACCCGGTGGCCGCGGCCACCGATCTTGGAACCCGCCAACCGCGCCGGACGTGAGCACCCGTCCGAACAACCTCAGGGACGAACCGGTGTCCCGTCGGGCCATCGAGTCTGTGTCCAGTCGATAACTCTGGTGTCACAAGGCCAGCGCGCAGCGGCTTGCTCGTCAATGTCGATGCCCAAGCCAGGTCCATCATTCGGATACAGGTAACCGTTTCTGACTGCGGGGGTGCCGGGAAATACTTCCCGTGCCGCGTCACCGAACCGACACCACTCCTGAATGCCGAAGTTTGGCGCCCACAGGTCCAGCTGCAGGTTTGCGGCATGGCCCACCGGGGATGTGTCGCCGGGACCGTGCCAAGCCGTCTTGATGTTGTAGGGCAGGGCCTGCAGGACTACCTGCCGTGCGGGCGTGATCCCGCCGATTTGGCTAACGTGCATGCGCAGATAGTCCACCTGCCGTCTCTCAATCAGCGGCGTCCATTCGAGCGGATGGTTGAACAGTTCGCCCATGGCCACGGGCGTCGCGCTGTGTGCGCGCAGCTGGTCGAACCACTCGATGTCCTCGGGAGCCAGGGCATCCTCCAGGAAAAACAAGCCGAATTCATCGATCCGGCGTGCGAACTCGACCGCATGCACCGGCTGCAGGCGTTCGTGGATGTCGTGCAGTAATTCCACGCGATCGCCCATGGCACCGCGCACATGGGCCAGCATGACCAACGTTTCGCGACAGTACTCCCTGGGGTCGTAATAGGCACCGCCGACTGCCCCGGCGGGTTGGTGCAATGCGTGGCCCTTGCCACCGTAGCCGCCTTGCTGGACGCGTATGTACCGGTAGCCCTGGTCCTCGAGATCAAGGGCGGACTCGAGCACGGCCTCGGGGGTGTCCCCCGAAGCGTGAACGTACACCCGCGCCGCTTCCCGGCAAGGGCCACCCAACAGGTCCGCCACGCTCATGCCCGCCATCTTGCCCTTGATGTCCCACAGGGCCTGATCCAGGCCGGAAATGGCATTGTTCTGAATGGGACCGTTGCGCCAATAGCCGTTGTGCATGGCCACATGCCAGAAATCCTCAATGCGGTTTACCGGCCTGCCGACAGCCAAGGGAGCCAAGTGACTTTCCAGGGCAGCCACGACAGCCTGCCAACGCTGTGTGAAAGTGGCACAACCAACTCCATACAGACCGGGTTCCGATGTAACCACCTTGACAGTGACCAGGGGAGTGCCCTCCGGCTGGGTCGCGACAACCCGTACTTCCCTTACGGTGACTTCAGACGACATGGCAGTTCCTGCTAGATTCATGGACTGCGCACAAAGTGCGCCCCCGGACGTCAAACGGACCAGGACAACACGTGATCATGCCTGCTGTCGCCAACCCGACAACCACATCCATCAGGAAACGGCTGCCTGCCGCGACCGTGGCCGACCTCGAGTTCATTGCGGGGGAGACTGAAATCAGCCGCATGGCCGAAGTGTTTCTTGAGCAAGGGGCGATGGTGATCCGCGGACTGATGAACCGCCACATCGCCGCCGTCCGCCGGGACATCATGCAGACCACGGACGAAGCCATTGCCCAGCTGGACTCCGCCACAAGATCCGATGTCGGCTGGCACACCCCGAACGGCTCCCTGTTCATCCCGTCGCCGGCCGGGTATGTGCGGCAACAGCAGATCATGGTCACTGGAACGAACTACAAGACGAGCGCGGCACTGCTGCAGTCGGCCCTGGAACCGGCCCTGCTGGACATCGTGGAAGCCATCCTCGGCCCCAACATTGAGACTTTCAACTTGGGGCAGTGCCTGGTCAAGGAGCCGGCCGGAGGCCATCCCAAGCACCTGCACCAGGATTCGGCCTACTTCGAACACCGCTATCTGGGACCGGTCGGCGTGTTGGTGTACTGCGTCGACACCAATGTGGAACGGGGTGCCCTGCATGTCGTCCCGGGTACCCACAAACTTGGCCAGCTGGACCATGTGGACACGTTTTCGCACCTGGGCCTTGACGACGGCGAATGGCCGTGGGAAGCAGCGCTACCCATCGAAGGCAACGCCGGCGACGCCATTTTCTTCCATGTCAGGACGGTGCACGGTTCCAAGCCGAACTTCACCGACACTCCAAGGCCGGTATTCATCCACCGCTACCGCAGGCCCGACGACTACATTGTTGCCGGAGGCACCACGGTCGAGAATCGCAGCGCAAGGGGCGAACACGACGCGAGCCAGGCACAGGGTCTGATGGTGCGGGGGTTCCGCTCCCAGCCCGATTGAAGGGTCGCGGCACGCATCAAGGGGGCGCAGGATTGCCGGTGATCCGCGCAACCAGGGAGAAGAAGGCCCGTTTGCGTTCACTGCCGATACTCCAATCGACGGGTACGCTCTGGAAGCCTTCCCGCCAGTCTTCGTGGCTGCGCCGGTAGTCGAAGAATCCCCAACCCGCGTGTTCCGAAATGGCGGCAGTCATGTTGCAAAGCGGCGCGTCGAAGCCGTAATGGTCGTCCTCGTTGAAGAGGATTGGCTGCCGCCGGTAGGCCGGTGAACTCCGGGTCCGGCGAACCATCTCCGCAATGCGCAGGGGATCGGACACGCCGTTGCCGTGCAGAAGCACAAAGTCGAGCACATCCAACAGCGCGTCCGACGGGACGGATCCGCCCTTCAGGCTCGTACTAACCGGCAGAATCCATCCGTCTGTGAAGCAGGCGGCAATGCGGTTCCGGACAAACTCCATCAGTTCCGGTGTGCGGTGCGAGGACACGAGCGAGTCCCCATAACCCCATGGATCCCGCACGATGTCCACTTCGTTGCCCAGTTCCAGGAGAACGTTGCGGTAACCGCGTTCAGCCAGCCACCCGATCGCTCCCGCCACCGCCGTGCGCACCGCGCCGTCCGACCGGCATCGGTGCAATTGACCAAAGTAGAACAGCCCGACGATCACCGCCATGCCCAAGGTGTCGGCTTCGGCCAATACCCGATCCAGGCGCTGCATGTAGTGCGGGTCGAGACTGCCGTCCGCCCCAAAGGCGGAGTTGTGCCATGGCTGGTCCTTGGAATATCCGAAGGGACTCCCGCCCTGCAGGTTGACCGTAATGCAGTTGAGACCGGCGGCACGCCAGTCGGCCATGGCCCGAACGCACGCGTCGGTGTTGCGGTCCGGGTCCCAGGCGCCCTCCGGTCCGTCCCAAAGATGCCGGGTGGCGGGATTGAGGTCGTCGAATGTGGCCTGCACCATGCGGCTGTTCAGAAGCAGCCCCTCCGCTCTGTGCCCTTCCCAGACAGCTCCGGGGCAGACAGGCAGGCCATTCACAAAAAAGTCGTCGTCGTGGATCCTGATTTCTGTGGCTGACATGTGCGCTCCTGAGACAACAGTCGCCCTGCGGCTGGCCGGGCCGAAGCAAGGCATGTGGGTGGAACCGCAGCGAAGGCGGTTGACGGGGAACGTGTGCCGGTGAACGTCCGGGTTGGACCTGCCCGGGCCGGCCTAAACGCAGTGTTCCGTCGTTGTCGGCGGCCGCACCGTGGCAAGTCTGTTTTCAAGGATTCTGCGACCGGACCAATCGACGATGCGCATGGCCTCGGCATCCCCCTCGGCAAGTGCCGCGCCGGGGATCAATCCGACCACCTCGGTATGGAACACGCTGTTGCCAGCCTGTGTGGCGAGATCGTTGATCCGATCGAACAGCCGTCGCGGGCCCGTCTGTCTCCAGTCGAGGATGTTGCAACTGACATGCACCTGCGACCCGATTGAAAAGCCGCGGGCCTGGATCCCGGGCAGTCCTGAGCGCCCGCGCACTGCACGCGCGATGCGGCGCGCCAATGCCGCATCGGGTGCCGCCAGCACGAAGTTGATCGCAATCAGAACGGGCCGCGTACCCAACACCACAGGTCCGCCGCGGCTCGGCCGGGCCGGGCCAAAGTCGGGTTCCCAGCGGGGATCCTTGCCGATTCCGGCGTGCCAGGCCTCAAATTCCCCTCTCCGAACATTCGACAGACGGCGTCTGTCCGGTCGCAGCGCGGACTGGCCGTAGAGGTAGACGCAAATGCCCAGTTCCTCGCCCATCCGCTGCGCCAGCATGCGCACATCCCCAATGCACGCCTGGACATCTTCGTCGTGCAACGGCACGAACGGAAACACATCGGCGGCTCCCAGGCGGGGATGGGCACCCGAATGTTGCGTCATGTCGATGATACGGGCCGCCGCCTCCACAAGGCCCAGAGCGGCAGCTGCCAACCTTTCAAACCCGTCGGCAAACGTGAGCACGCAGCGGTTGTAGTGGACATCCACGTGAATGTCCAGCAACGCGACTCCGGCCGCGGACACTGTGTCGCAGAGCATGTCCACCGTCCCGCGGTCCCTACCTGCACTGAAGTTCGGTATGCACTCCCGCAAGGGAGGCCAAGGCGGTTCACTCATGGAGTTCCCATCATGTTGCTTGTGCGACCGCCGGTTGCCGAGGTGCCTTTGATCAGCCAGTCACGTCGCGCAGTCGCGCCGCCGCCTGCTCGGGTGTCAAGTCGCGCTGGGGTTGCGCAAGCATTTCGTACCCGACCAGGAATTTCCGCACCGTGGCCGACCGCAACAGCGGAGGGAAGTAGTGGGCGTGCAACTGCCAGGGCGACCCCTGGTCGTGCATGCCGTCACAAGGTGCGCCATGCCAGCCCATCGAGTACGGCATTCCGGTATCGAAGAGACGGTTGTAGGCCGTCAGCAAGGCTTGCAGGGCACCGGCCAGAGCAGCTTGTTGATCGCGCGTCAGGTCCTGCAGGCGCGCAACCTGGCGTCGGGGCAAGACCAGGGTTTCAAACGGCCACACGGCCCACCAGGGAACCAGCACAACCCACTCTTCGTTGGTCCATACCAGTCGTTCGTCTGCCGACAGTTCCTGGTCAAGGTAGTCGATCAGCAGGTGTGATCCGTGGCTGCGCAGGTAGCGGATCTGATGGTCCTGTTCTTGAGCCGGAAGCCAGGGCACATGGTCGGTTGCCCAGAGCTGGCAATGGGGATGAGGGTTGGAGCATCCCATGATCTCGCCGCGGTTTTCGAAGATTTGCACATATTGGATGTTTGATCTTCCCCCTACCTCGCGGTCCAAGTCCGACCACAGCCGGGCCACCTTTGTCACCCCTGCGTGTTCCAGGTCGGCCAGGGTCAGGTCGTGCCGCGGCGAGTAACAGGCCACCTGGCACAGCCCCGCGGCTTGGTCCGAACGAAACAATGTGGGTTGCGCGTCATTGACAGTTCCGGCCGGTTCGCCCTGCAAGGCCGGAAAATCGTTGGCAAACACGAAGACATCGCGATACTGCGGGTTGACTTCCCCGTTGGCCCTCTGATTGCCGGGACACAGATAGCAGTCGGCTACGTACCGATCGCCCCGATCCGCCGCAATCCGCTCGGTGTGCCCCTGCCAGGGACGCTGCAACCGTTGCGGTGAATTCAGGACCCACTCGCCGGTCAACGCGTTGCGTCGCCGGTGCGAACCCTGGGTCCCTGCGGAGAGCGCCATCAGTCAAGCCGGCCGGTTTCACCGCGCCCACCACGGACCGCGGGCGCGAACCCTGTTATGCAACGGCCTTGGTGGCCAGTGCGATTGCACCCAGGACACCCGACTTGTTGCCCAAGGCCGGAGGAACGATGAACGACTCGAGACTGTCTAGGAGCCGGGGCACGCGGAGGTACCCGTTCATCTGACGCAGGACCTCCTTCCTCACCATGCCGTAGAGAAACCGGTTGTCCATGACCCCCCCACCCAGGATCACCACCTGCGGTGACAGCACGTACAGCATGTTGATGATGCCGGACGCAAGATACTGGGCTTCCAGCGGCCATGCGGGATGATCAGGCGGCAGAGTCTCGCCCTTGGCCCGCCACCGGCCTTCCAGCGCAGGGCCCGCGGCGAGCCCTTCCAGACAATCGCCGTGATAGGGGCACCAACCCTCATAGGGATCCTGTTCCCGGTCGTGCGGAACCGTAACGTGGCCCATCTCCGGGTGCAGCATGCCGTGGAGCATTTGGCCGCCGACCATGCCGCCGCCGCCAATGCCGGTGCCGACCGTAAGGTAAATGAACGTATCCACCCCCCGCGCCGCGCCCCACATGTGCTCGCCTAGTGCCGCGCCGTTGCAGTCGGTATCGAAGCGTACCGGCACACCCAGGGCATCCTGTACCTGACCGGCCAGGTTGATGTACTGCCAGTTGGGCTTGGGGGTTGTGGTTACATACCCGTAGGTGTCGGAACCAGGATCAAGGTCCACGGGTCCGAAGGATGCGATGCCGACCGCCGCCAGGTCCGGCTGCCATCGCCTGAACATGTCGATACAGCCACCGATGGTGGCATCCGGGTTGTCTGTCGGGAACCGCCCCTTTTCCCGTATGTCATCCGGTCCGGTTCCCACGGCGCAAACGGTTTTGGTTCCGCCAGTTTCAATCCCACCGAATATCATGTTGGATTCCTGAAGTCGCCTTGCGGTCCGGGACGGTCAGTCGGGAAGCCGGCTGATCGCCGGCAGTGTATCACCTGGCGGTATCTCGGCATCCGGTCATACTTGTCCATGTTGATGCCAGTCGAACCGCCGTCGGGCCGGCGCCGGCAACCCTGTCCATCCACTGAACCCCATGTCCATTCGACACTACCGCTACTGTCCACAATGCAGCAGGGAGTTGGACCCGGGCATCGACGGCGGGACTCCGTACAAGGTGTGCCGACCGTGCGATGTCCGGTTCTACGACGAGCCGAAGGTGGCTGTGGTTGCCATGATCCTTGATGCCGACTCCGTCCTGCTCGTCAAGCGGTTGAACGACCCCGAAGCCGGTTCCTGGTGCCTGCCCGGCGGATTCATGAACGTGGCCGAGACCCCGCAGGCGGCCGTGACCAGGGAAGTGGCGGAGGAGTGCGGCCTAACCGTGACCGACCTGAAGCTCCTGGGTGTATTTCCCATGGTAGGGGACGGCAGAACCACCGGTGTCGTCATTGCCTATGCGGCAGTTCCCGCCGACCCGTCGCAGCCTCCGCGGGCTGGTGACGACGCCGACGAGGTCAGGTGGTTCAAGCGCGGCCATCTGCCAAGCCCGATGGCATTCGAAACCAATCGCCACCTGCTTCGCGACTGGAATGGGGCGTACTGAAACGGCACTTCCCGGCATGAACGTCAATCGCCACGCAGTCGTCACCGGAGGTTCCGGATTCCTCGGGATCAACCTTGTCCGCTACCTGCTGGAACGCGGCTGGATGGTGTCCGTACTGGATCTGGAGCCATGCAGGTCCGAGTTTGCAACGCGCGTTCACATGGTGATCGGCGACATCCGCGATCCGGACGCCGTAAGGCAGGCCGCATCCGGGACCGATTGCATGGTCCATGCGGCCGCCGCACTTCCCCTGCAGGATTCCGCCACCATTCGCTCCGTGGACGTGGACGGGACACGCAACTGCCTGGAAGGTGCCCAAAGGGCGGGGCTTTCAAGGTTTGTCCACATTTCCAGTACGGCCGTGTACGGCATCCATGACCAGTTGAATACCTGCGAGAATGCTCCACTGGACGGCATGGGCCCGTATGGCAGGGCAAAAACCGAGGCGGAAACCCTTTGCCGCGAGTTCCGCTCCCCCGACTTTGCCGTCACGATCCTCCGCCCCAAGTCGTTCATCGGCCCAGAACGGCTAGGCATATTCGGTCTCCTCTACGACTGGGCTGCGGACGGCCGCGGCTTCCCGCTGCCGGGCGGAGGCAACCACCGGTTTCAGTTGCTGGATGTAGCGGATTTATGTGAAGTTATTGTCCAGGCATTAACGAGTGTCCCTGAGCATGCCAACCGGACCTTCAACATCGGCGCGTCCGAATTCGGAACCCTGAAGTCGGACTTTCAAGCGGTACTCGACTACGCCGGCTTTGGCAAAAGGGTCCTGCGTCTTCCCAGTGCGCCGGCGGGATGGATGCTGGGACTGGCCCACCGGTTGGGCCTGTCACCGGTCTATCCTTGGGTGTTCCGCAACTTGACGGTGAACTCCGCCGTGGACATCACGCGTGCCCGGAACCTGCTGGGGTTCAATCCCAGCTATTCAAATCGCGATGCGCTAATCCGCAACTTCGAGTGGTACCTGCGTCACAGGGACGGGTGGCACCGGCAAACCGGAGTCACCCATACCGTACCCTGGGCCCAAGGCCTGCTCGGTTTGGCAAAGCGGTTGTTTTGATGTGGCCTGGAGGAAGCAGCTTCCGCGGTTGAGCCACCGTCTCGCCAGCCCGGATTGTTGGCGGTTCGTGTTCCGGTCCCTATAATTCCGGGCTGATCCGCGTGTTCAAATCAGGTTGGTTCGTCTGCCATGGCCAGAAGCAAGGTATTACTGAAAGAGCCGGTCGACGGTCTGGGTGTGGCAGGTGACGTGAGGACGGTGGCCCGCGGCTTCGCGCGCAACTACCTGTTGCCGAACAACCTGGCGATTTGGGCCTCGCCGAGCGCCTTGAAGCAGGCAGACGAGATTAGGCGAGCAGGCGTGGCAAAGCTGGCCCGTCTGCAACAGGAGGCCAATGCCGTCGCCGAAGTCCTGGGAGGCAGCCAATTCCTCTTTGAGGAAATGGCCGGCGACACCCATCGGTTGTACGGGTCCGTAACGGCCCAGGAAATCGAGGACCGCATCCGCGCGGACAAGGACCTTGAAGTGGATCGGCGCACCTTCCTCATGGACGGACCCATCCGGCAGTTGGGCGTATCGGCCGTCCGCATCCGGTTGATGCAGGACATTGAAACAACTGTCGAAATCGGTGTCGTGCGGGAAGGGGAGACATGGGCGGAGGCCGTGGCCTACCAGGCTGCCCTCAAGGCCGAAGCCGAAACCCAGGCCAACAGGGAGGCGCGGGTCGAGGCGGAAGCCGCCGAGGCCGCGGAACCACCCGCCGCCGCGGATGCCGATGTGCTGGAGGTCCTCCGAGAGATTGAAACCGACACGACATCCTGACTTGGATCCCCTGGGCAGTGCCTCCGGGGCTGGGCACTCACGTCGCGGCAGCACCGAGCGGAGCGCGGTGTGTACCCGGCCAGGGGCGAAACCCCTCCGGTGCATGCCCCTGGCCGCAGGATTCCGAACTGCTGTGGCACCGGCTCAAACTGCATTCAAATTGGTATAATTGCAGCCCTGTGGCGGCCAGGAAGAGTGTTGCTACTAGGGCGCTTTTATGGCTGATTACGTACCTCAGGACCCGCCGGATCAATCCCTTGGCAATCAGGCCGGCACCAACCAGGCGGTGGTGCCGAACTATTTGGGGAGGGTTGAGCCCCAAGCCCTAACCACCGAGGTGGAGGACAGCTTTGTCGATTACGCCATGAGCGTGATCGTGTCGCGCGCCTTGCCGGATGCCCGCGACGGTTTGAAACCGGTCCAACGCCGCATTCTCTATGCCATGCATTCGGATTTGCGGTTGCGTCCGGGCTCCCCCTACAAGAAATCGGCGCGCATTGTCGGCGAAGTGCTGGGCAAGTACCACCCTCACGGCGACGGTTCGGTCTACGAGTCCATGGCGCGCATGGTACAGGATTTCAGCCTGCGGTATCCCCTGGTGGACGGGCAGGGGAACTTTGGCTCGGTGGACGGGGACAATCCGGCTGCCATGCGGTATACGGAAGCACGCATGGCGCGCTTGGCCGCGTCCATGCTGAGCGACATTGACGAGGACACCGTCGCGTGGAAGGAAAACTTCGATGATTCCCTCCAGGAACCCGTAGTCCTGCCGGCCCAGGCTCCCAACCTCCTGATCAACGGCACCACCGGCATTGCGGTGGGCATGGCCACCAACATCCCGCCCCACAACCTGGGCGAGATCGTGGAGGCCCAGAAATTCATCGTCGACAACTGGGAGCGGCGGCACAGCCTGACCCTTGATGAACTGATGGTTTATGTCAAGGGGCCCGACTTCCCTCTGGGTGGCCAAATTCTGGGCACGGACGGCATTCGCGAAGCCTTCGAGACCGGGCGCGGACGCATTGTGGTAAGGGCCGAAGGACGCATCGAGGAGATTCCCGGCCGCAGCCGGACGCGCCTGGTGTTCGAATCCATTCCCTACGGAGTGAACAAGGCCAGCATGATTGCCCGCATCGCCGATACCGTCAACAAGGGTGAGCGGCTGCAGGAAATCGTCGACATGCGCGATGAGAGCGGCCGTGACGGCATTCGGCTGGTGATGGAACTGAAGAGCAGCGCCACCCCACAGCGGGTCCTGAACCAGGTGTACAAGTTCAGCGATCTGCAGATGTCGTTCCCCGTCACGCTGCGCGCCTTGTTGGACAACCAGCCGGTAGTCCTGAACCTGCGGCAGGCCCTGCTGTGCCATCTCGACCATCGGATCGACGTGGTGGAGCGCCGCACCGAGTTCCGGCGAGCGAAGGTCAGGGCCCGCGCCCACGTGTTGGAGGGTCTGCTCAAGGCCTTGGCCCACATCGACCGCGTGGTGGAGGTTGTCCGGGCAAGCGATTCGGCGGCGGAGGCCAGCGCCCAGCTTCAAGGCGAGTTCAAACTCACAGAGCGCCAGGCACAGGAAATCCTGGACATGCCGCTCCGGCGGCTGGCCGCCCTGGAACGGCAACGGCTGGAAGACGAATATGCGGACGCGCTGGAACAGATCAGGGGCTATACCGAACTGTTGGAGAACCCGGACAAGCTGAGACAGGTGGTCCGAGAGGAACTGGACCGGCTCAGGGAAAACCACCAGGACCCCAGAAAGACCCAGATCCTGTACGGGGTGCAGCCGGAACTGTCCGACGAGGACCTGGTAGTCAAGCAAGACGACCTTGTCGTTGTTTGGCAAAGCCAATATGCACGGCGGACCCAAGCCACCGATTTCCGGGGCCAGGGATTGGGAGGCCAGGGGGTAAGCGGTCGCTCCGACAAGGAGGACAGCGCCGTCAAGCACCTGCTGTACGCCAATTCACTCGATTCCTATCTGGTCTTCACAGACCGGGGGCGCGTTTATCCGTGCCGCGCCTATGCGTTGCCCGAGGGCTCCAGGACGGCCCGGGGCGAAACCCTGCGGGGATGTGTTCCCCTGGAACCGGACGAGGAGGTACAGGCCGTTCTGCACCAGCCGGCCGGGGCTCGTTGGCACAGCTTGATTCTCGTGACGCGCCGGGGACGCATCAAGCGCATGCGGATGTCCGATTTCACCAGATTGCGAACTGCAGGCAAATTCGCCATCGCGCTGCACGACGGGGATGCCATCGCCAAGGCCGTTGCCACCGACGGTGACAGCAACCTGTTCCTGTTGACCACCCAAGGCAAGGGTCTGCGTTTGGACGAAACCGCAATCCGCTATCAGGGCACTACGGCGTCCGGCGTACGCGGCATCCGGCTGCGAGCCGACGATTTGGTGGCGGACTGCCTACCGGTGTCAGACGATGACAACATTGTGCTTCTGTACGGCCATGGGAAGGGAAAGCGCATGGCCATGGAGCAGTGGTCGGTCAAGGGTCGAAACTCCCAGGGCAACTGGGCAATTTCACACAGGCGTTTGGACGAATTGGGTCCGATTGCCTGTGCCGTGACTGTGGCCGACGACCAGGAACTGGCGATTGCAACCGCACAGGGAAAGGTGATGCGAACCCCGATTGCCCCAATTCGTTTCTTGTCGCGCACTGCTGCCGGCAGTCGAGTCATCCGTACCACGGAAGGCGATCAAGTGGCTGCGGTTGCGGTCGTGCCCATGACCGAGGATCCGGAAGCCGACGACATTGCGGATCCGCCAATGTTGACCGAGATCGGACACGCCGACGGAGCAGGGACGCACGCAGATCAGGACTAGTAGTTAGGGCACGGGTGAGGTTAGGCTGATTGCGGCCCGCTGCCACCTGTACGTCGACTTGGAGACTCCAATACTCCAATACCGGGCTTGGCGGCCGCGCCTGGCACCGATGTCTGTCGGTGTCGGGTTCGGTCGGTCACCGTGAGCAGCGAACATGATCCGGCATTCGCCTCAATGCGGCGGCCGGCAACACCAAGACGCCTTCCGATCCCAAAGGACGACGTTGCCCGACACCACCTGCCGCCGCAGGCCCGCCAACGAGGAGGATGGCAGTCTGTCATCTTGCGATGGGTAGGAGGGGAGGCTCCCACACATGACGAATCCTCTTTTCAGTCGGGAAGACCTGAAGGCAGGCCCACGCCTAGCCTTGCTTGGTGAACCGGATCCGGACACGCTGGCTCAGTGCCTGGTGGCCATGGCCAACACCAACGGTGGCCAAATCGTACTGGGAGTCGACTCCGGCCAAGCCTCCCACCCGGGAGTGGATCCCGCCTGGGCGGACGAGTGCCTGCGCGTGGCCCAAACCCGCACCTCGCCGCACATCCGGGTTTCCTGGCAGGAGGAAGAGGCGCCGGGAGGAACACTGATCATCCTTCAGGTGTCCCCGACCGATCAGCTGCACTCGCTACTGGACGGCCGCATTCTTGTGCGTGCCGGTTCCGTCAATCGCATTGTGCTGGGGCCGGAACTCCACTCCATGCTCCGCAACCAAACGACCTCGGGGGAGGACGCGCTCGCGCCATCGGCTTCCGCCGCCGATTTGGATTTCGACCAACTGGATGCATTTCGGCGCCAATGGCGTCGGACCAGCCTCGCACCGAGAGACGAGACTTTGAACCGGTTTCTGGGAGTCCTGGGGGTGCAGGACCCCCAACAAGTGCCGACCATGGCCGGCCTTCTGCTCTTCGGAAACAGTCCCCAACTCCACATCCCCCAAGCCCGGATCACGTTTGTGAACTTCAAGGCCCTGCCCGGACAGGAGGACAACCGGGACGGACACCGCTACGCCCGACGCGAAGAGATTACCGGCACCGCGCCGCAACAGATCGCACACGCCTGGGAGATCGTGCGGAACGAGATGGACATGCACTCCGTCGTAACCGGGCTTGAGCGCGAGGACCGCACCGAGTATCCGTTGTCGGTGGTACGCGAAGTCCTGGTCAATGCCGTCGCCCACAGGGACTACTCGCTGACGGGACGTGCCATCGAGATTCGCATGTATGACGGATACCTGGAAGTGTCGAGTCCCGGCAGTCTCCCGGCACACATCACGGTTGACAATATGCTCGACGAGCACTTCAGCCGCAATCCCAACCTCGTGACGGGACTGTATCACCTGGGCCTCATCGAAGAACTGGGTCTTGGGATCGACCTGATTTACAACGTCCTGGCCCAGCACGGCCACCTGCCACCCGAATTCGACGCGAACGAACACAGGGTTCGGGTCAGACTGCGGAAGTCAAAGAACCCGCCGCGAGTGCCCAGCCATTGGGAGCACTCGATGAACCAACGCCAGATGGCAGCCTTGCGGTACGTGGCGGATGAAGGGGCCATTACCAACCGCGAACTGCGGGCACTGTGTCCCGGTGTGAGCGCCGAGACCCTGCGTCTGGATCTCAACGACCTTGTTGAGCGGGGGGTCCTGCTCAGGATTGGAGCCAAGCGCGGCACCAGGTACCTGCTCAAGCAGTCATCCCTTGGCAAGTGAACGGCAACGGCGATTGCTATAATTCTCTTCCCCAATGTTTCGCCGTCGTACCAATCGCCACAGCAGGTGAATTCCTTGGTTGCCAAATTCGCCAGCGACACTCTCGTCGTTGATGTTCGCCGTCAGCCCCGAAGGGGCGTACCTCAATCCCAAACCGCCGGGGCGCGTGTGAATCAGGCGGCGGCAGTCTCCGGGACGCCACCACCGGTGGCGATTCCGATTCCGTCCGATGCAGCTGCATCCGAAGAGCGTCCGCGCAAATTGTGGCGCGAGATCCTGGAGACTTCAATTCTCACGATCGCCGTTTTCGCGCTCGCCCGGATGTCGGTCCAAAGCTATCGCATTGCCGGCACTTCCATGGAGCCGAGCTTCACCGAACGCGAGTTCGTGATTGTCAACAAGCTGGCCTACTTGACCCGGGAACCCCGGCGCGGAGACGTGATCGTGTTCCAACATCCCGATGCGGGAACCGGAGACCTGATCAAACGGGTCATCGGTGTTCCGGGCGACACGGTCGAGATTCGCAAGGGGCGGGTCTACATCGACGGCTTGCCCACCACGGAGCCCTGGCCGCTGATTGAGCACGATTATGATGCAGGCCCCGTGCTCGTGGGAGTGGACAAGCTGTTTGTGCTGGGGGACAACCGCGCCGATTCGCGGGACAGCCACGTTTGGGGACTGCTCGACCGGGAAACATTGATCGGCCAAGCCTGGTTAACGGTGTGGCCATTCGGGGAGACCGGCATGATCCGGCACGAACAACCTGCCATCCAGTTGACGGTTCCCTCGTCGTAGGCGATGGATGACGACCAGCCAACCAGTCGGGGTTCCCGAGGCTGGCGGCACTGTCGGCGGCCGGTCGCCGTTGAAGGTGTAATGTGCGAATCTCGGACTTTGATGTGGCCGTTGGCCACCTGTGGCACTGCGATCGGTGCAGGCGATCGTTTCTCGACAATCCAGCCTCCATCATGACCGGCCTCAAGCTCAGCGACGACCAACGCGACGCGCTAAACAGTCTGGCGGCCCACCCCGACACCCTGCTGGACCGGCTGCGGCATGCCTGGCCGACCGATGATGCGGCATTTGAGCGGGCTATCAGCCATCCCCGAGCCCGGTTGCGGCATCTGGGCAGCACCGTGCGCGTTCCAGGCCGCCGGACATGAAGGAACTGCTGCCGGGCCTGTGGCACTTCGAGAGTCCTGCGCCTCGCGTCAATGCGTATCTTTGGAGTGGCCGTAGGGACCTAACCCTGGTTGACTGCGGCTATCCGGGACACGGCGAGGCGATGCTGGAGGAAATCCTGGATTGCGGGTTCCGGCTTGCCGACATCGGTCGCATCGTGCTGACCCATGCCGACTTGGACCATGCCGGCGGCCTGTACGAGTTGAGCCACGCCTTGCGGGTTCCGGTGCTGTGCCACCAGCTTGAGGCCCCGGTGCTCCAGAATCCCGGCATGCGCGAGTTTCGGACTGCGGACCAGCCGGACGCGACGCGCCTGTTGGTCAAGTTGACCCAACGCATCGGCAAACCGTTTCCCGGCACTTCGCCGTCCCACTTCGTCGCCGACGGCGAGGTGGTTGGAGACGAATTCACCACCATCCACACACCGGGCCACTCCCCTGGGCACGTCAGCTACCTGCATACGGACACGGGCATCCTGTTGACCGGCGATTTGTGTACCTGTTATGGCGGCGTGGTTCGGGTTCCGCTCTGGCACATCACCCCGGAACGGGCCGAGTGCGTGCGCAGCGTACGCAGGGTGTTGGCAACGTACGGCAGCGGCTTGCGGTATCTGGCATGCAGCCATGGTCCTCCGGTTACGGACGCTGCCGCACGGCGCCTGAAATTGTTTGTGCAGGAACAGTTCCTGCCCGAGGACTGAGCCCCGAGCCGTGGGTCAACCGTGACAGCACGGATTGCGAATTCAAGGCAGGCGCCGGTCCGGCGACCAAGGCAAGTCGACCCGCCCTTGGTTGTGGCACAGACTACAACCCTCGGACATCCCAAGGTGACAGGGCGCGGCCCGGCACTGCGCGGACCACGACTGCGACTAATTGGCAGTTGAATCCCACAACTCGATTTTGGGGATTCGACGGTGGTTCTGCTGTATAGTTCGCCGACTTACTCTGCGGCGCGCCAGCACCGCCAACACACCGGGGAGGATCGAAAACGTGTTTTGCTTCATACGAACAAACCAACACCCCGGTGACTGGAATCTCCGATAGAACAACCTCGCTGACCGCCTAAAGGGCTCGAGCCGCGGAGATCTGGTCCGCGGTTTTTTCTTTCCCAGGCGTTTCCGGAGCAGCGACCTTGAGACCAACCCTAGCCCTGTATCGCACCTTCCTGGCGCGTTACCTGGGTCCCTACCGCTGGCATGTCCTGTTGCTGGCACTGGCCGTCCTGACCAGTACGGTGGGAGCGGTATGGGGTCCGCGTATTCTGCGGGACTTCATCGACGGCGTGGTAGCCCAGGACAGTCAGGGCATCCTGCTTCAGGCAGTGGCGTTGTACGTGTTCGTCAACATCGTGCGGCACTTGGCCGATGCCTTGATGCAATACCTCGGCGAGTCAGTCGCGTGGGCCGCAACCAATCAGCTGCGCGGGGACCTGCTCCAGCACTGCATCGGGCTGGACATGACATTCTTCAACCGGCACCCGCCCGGAGAGATGCTGGAACGAATTGACGGAGACAGCAATCAGCTGGCCCATTTTTTCTCGGTCTTCGGCATTCGGCTGGCAAGCGCCTCCCTGATCCTTCTCGGAATCCTCGGTGTCGTGGCAACCGAGGATTGGCGAGTCTTCGGGGGGATGCTTGGCTTTCTGGCGCTATCCATCTGGGTCATGCTGGCCATGAGGCACTTTGGCGTGCCGTACAACGAACGGCTACGCGAGGCGACCGCCCAATTGTTCGGATTCGTCGAGGAGCGACTGTCCAGTCTCGAGGACATCAAGTCGCTGGGCGGGGTGCCCTACACCATCCGTCAGATGTTGAACCTCATCCGTGAACAGATCAGCCGGGGCAAACAGGCCTTTAGCTTGGGCAATCTCATGTGGCCCTTGAACCTGGCCATCATGGGTGCGGGGACCGGCCTCCTGGTCGGCGGTGGCGGATGGCTGGTCCTGCGAGGCGAAATGTCCATCGGCACGGTCTATCTGCTGATGGCCTACCTGAACCTGTTGTTCTGGCCCTTAGAGAACCTGTCCCATCAGATGGAGGAACTCCAAAAGGCCGGGGGAAGCCTGATCCGAATTCAGGAACTACTGGACACTCGGTCGGCCTTGACAGATGGAAGTCTCTCCCACGCGGGCCGAACCCCGCCTCGGGTCCGATTTGACAATGTGTCCTTCCGTTATGCAACCAACGAAGACCGGGTGTTGGAGGAAGTGTCCTTCAGCATAGAACCGGGACGTACGCTGGGCATCCTGGGCCGCACCGGCAGCGGCAAGACAACGGTCACCAGGTTGTTGAACCGGTTGTACGACCCGGGTGCCGGAAGCATCTTCCTGAACGATACGGATCTCCGCTCGTTGCGTCTGCAGACTTTGCGCTCCCTGGTCGGAGTGGTCACACAGGAAGTCCAATTCTTCCGCGGGACCCTCCGGCAGAACCTGACGATGTTCGATCCGCAGGTTCCCGACGAGCGCATTCTGGCCGCAATTGACAGACTCAACTTGACCGGATGGCTGGCAGGCCTACCGGCCGGATTGGATACCGGATTGTCAAGTTCAAGCCTGGCCCTGTCGTCCGGGGAAGCCCAGCGACTGGCGTTGGTCCGCCTGTTCCTGCGAGGCCCGTCCATCGTCATTCTGGACGAGGCCGCAGCGCGTCTGGATCCGGCTACGGAGCAGGAAGTGGAATCCGCCCTGCAGGAACTCCTTGACGGTTGTACGGGGATCGTGATTGCCCATCGCCTAAAGTCCGTGGAGAAGGCGGACGACATCCTGATCCTGGGCAACGGGCGCGTGCGCGAATACGGCGATCGGCTGGCTCTGATGGCCGATCCGGACTCCGAATTGAACGAACTGCTGCGCCTGGGATTGGAATAGGGGAAGCAAGTCACATGGCGTCAGCACAGACATCGTCGGCCACCGAGTTCCGCCCAGAACCCACCGTCCGGGATTTGACATTCAAAATGATGGGACGCAGTCCGTGGTGGTTTCTGGCCAACGCGCTCGCCTGGAGTTCAGCCCATGCCATGCCCTTGCTGCCGGGCCTGGTGCTCAAGGTTTTCTACGATGGGTTGGCTTCCGATGCGCCGGCAACGCTTTCGCCCGGTCTGGCCCTGGCCTTGTTGACAGGCGTTGGCTTGACCCGGGCCGTGGCCACCTTCGGGGCGGAATGGCTTTGGGGAGGAATGTGGCACTTCATGACCGGACAGGTCCGCCTGAATTTCATGCGGTTGCTTGCCGGTCTGCCGGCCGCCGTGGCAACACCCAAGTCGTCCAGCGAAATCGTCAGCCGCGTGCGCGACGACGTGGATGAAGCCTGCATGGGCCTTGAAGAGTGTGTTGACGGTCCCGGCGTGATCATCTTTGCCGTGGGTGCCATCGTCATCATGGCAGGTATCGACTGGGTAGCCACGGCCATGGTGGTAGCCCCGGTGGTGCTGGTGTCCCTGACCATCCACCTGGCCCACACCCGCATCATTCGCTTGAGAACCCGTTCCCGGGAAGCAGGGGCCGCGGTCGCCGAATTTGTGGGAGAGGTGTTCAATTCGCTGCTGGCTTTCAAGCTGGCTCCGGCCAGCCGGGGATTGCCCGAGGCGTTCGCCGAGCTGAACCAGGAACGGCGGCGCGCTGCTGTCGCGGAAAAACTCCTATCCGAGCTGTTCAACTTCAGCAATTCGGCGGTGACCGTGGTGTTCACCGGCGCCTTGATGTACTACATCACGGTCACGCGGGGCGACAATGCCTTTACGGTCGGCGAATTTGTGCTCTTTGTCACCTATCTGGACCGCATCACCGAATATGCCGGTTGGATCATCTGGATGACCGGCAACTTCAAACGGGCCAAGGTCTCCATCAGCCGCATTGCCGAAGTGGTGCCCGTCGGACCGACAGCACACAGCCTGGTGGGACGTGATCCGATTGGTTTGGTGACGGCCGACATGACGGTTCAAAGCAGCCAGGAGTCCCGCCTGGAACGGATGGAGGCACACAATGTCTCCTTCAGGTATCCGGACACGGAGGGAGGCGTGTCCGACATCAGCCTGGTCCTGCCGGCCGGGTCGTTCACTGTCGTGACCGGGCGAATCGGCTCGGGCAAGTCCACACTGCTCAAGGCCTTGCTGGGGTTGTTGCCGATGGACCACGGCACGCTACTCTGGAATGGAGAGCCCGTTACCGATGCGGACAGGTTCATGACCCCGCCCCGGGCAGCCTACACCCCACAAAGTCCCCGGCTGTTCAGCGACACCCTCCACAACAACATCACGCTGGGGGAGCAGGTGCGCGATGGCAACGTGGAGGCTGCGGTCCACACGGCGGTGCTGGAACCCGATCTGGATCAAATGGCGGATCGCCTGGAGACCGCAGTCGGCCCGCGCGGCCTGCGGTTGTCGGGAGGACAGGTTCAGCGCACGGCCGCGGCGCGCATGTTGGCCGCCGATGCCCAACTGCTCGTGGTGGACGACGTGTCAAGCGCCTTGGACCTGCGCACGGAACGCCTGCTCTGGAACCGGGTCCTGAGCCATGTGGAGGGCGGACCCGACCATGAAGCGGCTGGACCGCCTACGTGCCTCGTGGTGTCCCACCGACGCCGGGTCCTGCGCCGTGCGGACAACATTCTGGTACTCAAGGAGGGTCGTCTGGAGGCTCAGGGAACCCTTGCGGAACTCCTGGCCACTTCCCCCGAAATGCAAGTAATCTGGAGCCAAGCCTCCCAGGAAGCCGAAGAACTCGACCGCGGCCCGTGACGAATCCCTCCGCGTGGCGGAGGGATCGGCCACCGGGATTTGCCCCGGAGCCCCTGCTATTCGGCGGCGGCGGGAACGTCGATGAAGCTGGCCTCGGGATCGGGATCGCAGTCCCCGTACAGGCTGCAGTCGGTGTCGGTCAGGCCGGCACCGGAAGAGCTGGTGCTACCCGCAAGGTCCAGAGTGAACAGCGAGCCGGGGTTGTCCGCGGCGTCAAACGGAAGGATCTGAAGGTTCTGGAGGGGAGCATCGGGCACCCTGGGCCACTGCAACGGCTGGGTCTGCCAATGGCGGTAGGGAATCGACACCACGGTTACCTGATCCAGGCCCAGCGGCACGACATCGTGCCAGTGAACCCGGAACTCGACATCTGTCTCCGCCTCAAAGAGATGGAAGTCAACGGAGAATGCCTGGAAGCCGGGACGGGGCCGCAAGTCGGACACATAGAGATTCCTGAATCCGGCGGTTTTCCTCCCCTCGTCGTGGACAACATCCAACTTGGCAACAAGCTCAGCCGCCCCGGTTTCCTTCAGGTAGGGGCGCTCCAGGTCCGGGACGCGCAGCCTGAACACAGCCCGGTACGAGCGGCCATGCGGCAACGTGCCGGTGTAGGGACCGTGCCAAACCCCCACTTCATGGGCGTCCGGTTGCGCGTACCACAATAGGCCGTCGGTGGCTCCCGGTTCCTTGAAGATGGCGCCGCTGTTGGTGGTGTAGGAGAACGCGCTCTGCTCCCAGGTCCAGTCGCGCCCCAGGCTGATACCGTCCCCGGGGGTGGCCGAAACGGTGACTGGAAGGATGGCACCGTTGCCGGCGCCAACGCGCAGATCAAGCCAATCGGGACCTTGGCGATCCACCGTCACGAGTTGGGTATCCAACAAGGTTTCACCACTGTAGAGCTTGAGTTCGAGTTCGGTCCCCGACACCACGTCGCCCGGGAACATCCAAACCCGAATATCAGTCGGCAGACTGACCGTAAGCGGCAACGCCTCCGACTTTAACACGGTAGCCGGGGAGGTCGCCGGCGCGGACGAATCGAGGACGGTTGCCTCAGAAACCTCGACTGCAGATTCGGCTCCCTCCTGGAATTCACCGTCGGCCACCACCTCGGGATCCGCGGTCGCCGCAGCGAGTACTTCATCGGCGAGGCTGCCATCCGCGGACGCCGCGTCGAGCACTTGATCAGCGAGGCTGCCGTCGGTGGCGTTGTCGGGCAGCGCCTCCAACGGTGTGGAGGCATCGGGTTCCGGATTGTTGTCCGGCGCCACCGGGAGTGTTGACTCGTCCACCGGGGCGTCGTCGGTTTGGGCCACATTGCCCGGAGCAGGATCCGAGACTTCCGTGACGTCACTCACGACCACCCTAAGGGTCGAGGCCCCGGCCGACGCGAGGGCACGCAGGTACAGGCCGGAACCGCGTGCATACCCCGAAGCACCGTTGGCCATGAGACATCCCATGGGCGTATCCGGATCCGAGAAGTTGTTGATGTGGATGTTTTGGTAGTAGTGACCCAGAATCTGACAGTAGGTGAAGCCCTGCTTGGCCAGGCGCTGGGCGCCCAACTGGCTGAGTCCCCATCCGTGTCCGCGCCGCACTTTGCCCACCGCATTCGGATCCGGAATGCTCTTCAGGTAGTTGACATAGGTGTTTTCGCGCGTCGGGTGTCCATTCTCCGCCGAGTACATGGCCGTCAGCGGCAGCACTCTGGCATCCCCCTGGACACTCAGGATCATGCCGGCGGTTTCCTCCGCCGCCTGATCGGTCCGGGCAGTCCGGTAGTCGCACATCACCTGGTTGTTAATCCAGTCGCTGATATCGAAGGGATTGCGGTTGTTGCGGTTCTGCCAAATCTTGTTCCAGGCATACGTGCGCACCGCGACGGCCTGCGCCTTCAGGGCCTCCATGTCCCACGTCGGAGGCACTTCGGCAGGCAGTACGCGGGCTACATACTCTTCAAAGGGAACCTCGATAATCTGGTTGTCGGCCACGTTCTTGCGGCAGTAGTTCTGTGAGAGGTGGCGGACGCGAATGGTCGTGGGATGAAACGACCACGGGGCGGTTGTCTGTACCGTAACCTCGTCAGAGGAAGCATCAAAGAACGTACTTTCGCCAACATGCAGGTTTGGCTCCGCGCTGATCACCGACGTGGCCTGGGTTTCCAGGTTGTAGGCGGCAGCCTGGTGGTCCGGTGTCACGTAGGTCAGGCCGTAGGTTTCGTTCCAGGCCGGAGCGTAGCCGGGAAACGACGCGACCTCCGCGCCGGATTCCATGTTGTAGACATGGACCTGGCCCAAGGCCGCGGTCTCGGTGCCGGTGGGCGCAATGTCAAATGCAACGATAGCCCCTGAAGGATCCACCTGCATCGCACCCACATGCGCCTGTTCCTGGTCCACCACCACGGTCCCGCCGATCAGGACGCGTGCGTGTGTGATCGACCCTTCCACTGTGAAGCCGGGGGAACCGACGGCCTGGGAAGCGACCTCGCCGGTATCGGCCAGATCGGGTCCTGTAGTACGAAGGTTAACGGCATTGGCCGCTAGGGGATTGCCGAACTCCGATAGGAAGAAGAACCACAATCCGCCAAGAATTGATGGCCACAGCAACCCCATTGTCAGGGGACCTATGACCGAACGCCAGACGGGCTTGCTGCGACGCGATGGATCCATGAGCCACCTGGGCGGTACGTCGGTAAATCAATTGTTGGGTTAATTGTAGCCTGAACCGTCTTCCACAGGACAGCCGGGAGACGGCTGGGGGCGATCGAACGTCCCTCCGTAACCCTACGGACACGGATGCGGGAAACGGTCAGCCGCCTGGAAACCACGCGTCGCAGCAGGCCAATCCCAAGTGGTGACTTCCCTGTCCTTGGCGCTGATCCATCATCCGACTGAGGGTTTCCAGGTTGCAATCGACGGTACGCGGTCGCGCTCCCGTTCCGATCGCTACGGCGCTTCACCAACCGCGACTCCGGTCAGGGTGGTTTCCCGGTCTCGACAAATCCGCATGCCTTGCAGCTCCCTGCTCGGCAATGCGAACGGCACCGTGTGCGCTCGAGGGCCAAATGGGGCCACCTCTGCGCATCAGTCCGCGGCGAGGGGATGTTATGCCTGGTGCCTGATCGATTCGGAACGGCAGGACCTTCCCGACCATGCAAGAAGCCATGCCACCGTGGCATGCGGCAGCGAAAATGGTCGGACACCGACGTTGACCGACCCGGCCGCAATCCGACGGATTACAACAACCAACCCAGGCAGAACAAGCCGGAGTAGAGCACCAGCAAACCGGCCGTCTTGGCCAGAGTTTGGTTCAACGCCGGACCGGACAGTGTCCAAACTTCCTTGATCAATCCGGCCGACGGTACAAGACCAGCCGAGGCCAGCAGAATCCAGGGAGGTGCGTACCCCAGCAGCCAAAGCAGGACCGGCACGAACGCAGCCACGGCGCAACACAGCGTGTATTCCCAGCGTCCGAACCCCAAACCGTACCGAATGACCAGTGTGCGACGCCCTGCGCGTTGGTCCTGGTCACGGTCGCGGATGTTGTTGACCGCCAGGATGGCGGTCGACAACAGGCCCGGCGCCGCGCCTGCCAGCAGAACGTGCGCGGCGACCTGGCCCACTTGTACATACCAGGTTCCTGCTACCGCGAGCACCCCAAAATACAATAGGACCATCAGGTCGCTGAGGCCGTTGTAGGCGAGGGGCGACGGGCCCACGGAATAGAGAAACCCCAGCAGCACCCCCGTTGTGCCGACCGCCAGGACAAAGGGACCGCTGTGCAGGAACAGATATGTGCCGGCAGCCAAGACACAGCCGAACACGAGGCAGATGCCGGCAGTCATGGCCCTGGGGGACAACAACCCCGCCTGCATGACCCGCTGCGGTCCAATCCGATCCGGCTGATCGGCACCGCGACGCCAATCCGCAAAATCGTTGACAAAGTTGGTCCCAACTTGAATGCCGACGGACGTCAACAATGTGAGGACTGCGGAAACCCACACCAACGGAGCCGTGGTTGAAGCCATGACCAAACCAATCACCACCGGTGCCACGCCGGCAACCAAGGTCTTGGGCCGGGCAGCCTGGACCCAAATCGACAGCAGCGAACGCTTGGCAGGCATTTGGCACACCGAGGGGTATGGCCGGACTGGACCTTGCCGGAGTGGTGCAACACGTCCAGCGAACAGTCCGAAAACAGCGACGATGGGTATAATCCAGGCAGAACACGACCCGGTGCGTTAGTGTCGGAGCGAACACATCCGGCCGAGTGGCGAGGCATTATGGCAAAGAAAGGCAAAGGCGCGCGGATCCAGGTAACGATGAAGAGCACGGAAAGTTCGCATCGCTATCTCACGGAGAAAAACCGGCGCAACAACACCAGTCGCCTGGAACTGCGCAAGTTTGATCCCGTGTTGCGGCGGCACGTAATCTACAGGGAATCCCGTTAGGGTTCCGGTTCAGTCCACAACCTGATCGGCCCGGTCTCCCGCGATCGGGCCGTGTTTGCGCGCCTTTGGTCCGTCCAGGGCAAGTTGAACACCCAACCCAGGTTACCCATGGTCCCCACCGCTTGGGGAAAGGTCGCGCGCACAGTCCTCAAGGGCTGTTGCATGGGTGCTGCCGATGTGGTTCCGGGAGTGTCCGGCGGAACCATGGCCCTCCTGCTCGGGATCTATCCCGAACTGCTCGCAAGTCTGGGAGCCCTGTCGGACAGGGCGCTGTGGCAGGACGCGGCCAGCCTGCGTTGGCGATCGGTGTTGGACAGGGTCAACATTCGGTTTTTGATTCCGTTGGGCATCGGCGTAGGTACCGCACTGCTCGTTTTGGCCCGGGCCGTCGAAGCCGTGCTGTCGCGCTGGCCTTTGCAGCTCTGGAGCTTCTTCTGCGGGTTGATACTGGGATCGGCGATCGTGATCGGAAGGGACAGGGTGGATTGGCGCTCGGACAGGATTCTTCTGGTCCTGGCAAGTCTGGCCACGGTCTGGTTGTGCATGGGCCTGGCTCCTGCAGTCACCCCCACCGTGCCCTGGTTTCTGTTGCTGTGCGGATGGCTTGCCGTTGGAGCCATGCTGCTTCCGGGGGTGTCGGGTTCTTGGGTGCTGGTCATGATGGGCCAGTACGGCCCCGTCCTGGCCGCGGTCAACAATCAGGAGTGGGACATTGTCATGGCAGTCCTTGCCGGGGGCGCCATGGGGCTGTTGACCGTGTCGAAAGCCCTGCTGTGGATGTATCGCCGTTGGACGCAACCCATGCTGGCTGTTCTGGTTGGAATCATGGCGGGGAGCGTCCGTCGGATTTGGCCATGGAATTCCGCTTCTGCACTGGACGGTTCGGATGCCGGCCCAAGCATCCTGGGCCTTACCATCCCGGACATCACTCCCGAGTACGCGGCCAGCACCGAGTTCGTGACGGTGTGCGCGGCAGCACTGGCGGGACTGGCGCTGGTTTACATTCTGGCCCGAAGTTCCACCGCGTTGGAGGCTTCGCAACGCGAATCGCCTCGTTGAGGAAGCAACAGAGGTTTCCATGCCGGTGCCACCGGCATGGCGAAACTCACCGCACTTGGAGAGGCCGAGGGGTGTCGAGCACCTCCTGCAGGCAGTCTGGTACCCAGCCCCGGAAACCCAACGACGGGGTGTCCGTGTATATCGATTTAGCCGAACCGGTCCCAAACTCACTTGTCGGGCGAAGGCAACGACGGCAGCCCCAGTTCCAGGAGACGGCTGTTGGCAGCGTCCGCGACCACAATCGTTTCCGTCAGCCCATCAACGGCAATCCCAACCGGCATGGGTGGTTCCTGCGCAGTTTCCTGGAAGGCTGTCAGATCCTGATAGCCGAGCAGTTCACCGTCAAGGCCAAAGAACACGAGCCGGCCGTTTAAGGGGTCGGTTACCACCAGGCCGTCGGGCACCGCACCCACAAACGGCTTGTCGTCGGGGTAACGGGTTGACCACATGGACAGGGGCACCGGTATCTCACCCAGCAACACATTCGCAGCAGAGATCCGTTGAATCCGACCGTTCCAGGCGTCGGTGACCCACAGGTTGCCGTTTGCCTCCGGCAAAACCGAAACCGGTTCCTGGAATTGGACCGGCCCCATGCCGGACGAGCCGATTTCCGCCCTCAGAACACCTTCAGGTGAAAACCGCAGCAGGCGGTGGTGGCCCGTGTCCGCCACGACGATGCTGCCATCCGCTTCGACAGTGATGCCCCTGGGACCGAACAAGCCGATTGGGTTCCGGTTCGGCAACCTCGCGTCCAGGGCCGCACCCCAAGCCAGTTCAAAGGCACCGTCCGGCGAAAACCTTTGTATCCGGTGATTCCAAGTGTCCGCAACGTATAGCCGCCCGTCGGCCGCCATGGCGGCTCCCCACGGTTCATTGAACTGGCCGTCGCCAAGCCTGAGGGGTCCATCACCGTCGAGATCGCCGCAGGCAGTCGGTTCGCGAAGGTTGCAGTATCCCCCGACTTCCCAGAGCAGCTCCCCGTTCCGGCCAAACACCGCAACCCTGTGTTGGTCGCCGTCGGTCACTACCCGCTGGCCATCCGGGCCAATCGACACGCCCAGCGGCCTGCCAAGCTCCGCCTGCTCCAGCGCACCGTCAACAACCTGCACCAATTCGAGTTCCAGTGCCAACTCGGGATTCATCAACGTGGGATAAAGGTTCGGGAACTCGGCTGGTGACCATATCAGCGGTGCCAGGTCCCACTTAACATGCATGTCGAAGTAGTTGACATGAGGCCAGGCTTCTTCGCTCAAGTCGGGATGTTCCCTCCATAGGAAGCGATCCAGCCAACGCCTCCGTACGTTTCGGTCCAAAAATCCGGCCAGAGTGTCTGCGTTGAATTCCTTGTAGGACTCCTCGGGCCACCAAATCAACCGGAAGCGGCGCGTCACGTAGCCGCGCCGGACCAGTGGCTGAACGTTGGATGCAGTCGCGGCTCCGGCCAAGACGACGGGGGCTTCCCGCAGGTCGGTGGTCGGGGACCTGCCGTCATATAGCTGCACGGCCCCATCGTCGCGGAAGTACCACGCCATCGGCCAGGACACCTCGTGGTCGTACATGATGGCCGGGCCGTGGCCTTCCGGAAGTGCTCTTCGGACAGTGTCGATGTCCGCCAATACCTGTTTGACATCGGGGGTGCCGTGGGCATAGACCAAGTACTCGCGGGCACTGTCGTACCGCACATAGGCCAGGTTCCAGGCAACATGCACCGTCAGGATGCCAAGTGCCAGACCTGTACTCATGCCCAACAGTCGGCCATGGCCCGGCCGGCCCTGGACAAACCCCACGGCCAACGGCGCCAGCAACCCACACCCCCCTGCAACCAGCGACAGCCATTGCATGGTCTCGCGCACGGCTTCCTGGTCGCTGCCGGAAAAAGGCGTGCGGCCCGTTGCGAACATCCAACAGGCAATGCCCGCCCCGCCCAAGACACAGGCAACCAACCCGGGCTTGTCATCAGGGGAAACAGTACCTATCCACCTGGATGCGGCCCAACTCCCCCACAGGAGCGTTGGCAACACCAGATGAACCATGAGCCAGGGCATCTTTTCGCCCGCCACCGTATAGCCGGCATAACTGCCGATGGTCCAGACAAGCAGGAGGCCGGGCACCAGCCAGGGAACTTCATGGTCGGACTGACTTGATTGCCGTCCCGGGGACGGCCCCGCAAGCGCATACCGGACCAGCCAGGGAACCGAGGCCGCGAGCAGGGCCAGGGGCAGGAATTCATACAGCAGGGCCAGATACGGGTAGTAGAACCACGGCTGGCCGCCGCGCATCACCTCCTGTTGTTCCAGCCAGTACCCCAGGCTGCCCACCACTCCGGACTGGACCCCCGGAGCCGATGAAAAAAGATTGGTGTAGAACGCCAAGGCCACAAACCAGAACCCGACAAACAGGATTGGCAGGTTCCTGTGGGTCAGGGGCGTGTCCCACCAAACCGGACGCAGGAAACGAAGAAACCCGGCGGTTCCGGCCAACCCGATTCCTCCGAGCAGACCCGCGACCACCAACGCCATCGTTTGGCTGTCGTAGTCCACGGGCATGGGCTCGCGCCCGGCCAAGATCAGGGTAAACGGTACGAGGAACGGCACCACCAGGACCCCCATGACGATGGCGGTGTCCGCGAGGCGACAGGCGGCAAGCCGCGACGCACCCCGAGTCCGCCAAAGGCCCCATCCGGCGCCGCAGAGGCTGAAGAGCCCGAAAATGGCCCCGGTGATGAATGCGTTCTCCTTGCTGACCAGGGCCACCAGCATGCTTGACGCCAGAAGGTACAGCCAGCGTTGCAAGCCGGTCTGCACGTAGCGCATCAGCCCCAGGGCCCACAACAGACTGCACAACGCCACGTAAATGTCGTTGCGGATGTACCGGCTGTGAAACAGCAGCGAGGGGCTGATGGTCAGAAGGACTGCCGCCAGCAGGGCTCCCCGCCGCCCCAGGATGCCGCGGAACCACCAGAGCGATGCGACCGTGGCGGTGCCAACCAGGGCCGGAAACAACCGGGCCGTGAAGTCCGAGGCCCCGAACAGCAGATACAGCAGGGCGTTCACATGGAACAGAAACGGGCCATGCATCATGGGATCATGGCTGTAGTTGAAGGCGTCCGTGATGTACCACGAGTACAGTGCATGGAGACTTTCGTCGTGCGACAGTGCGCGATCTCCCAGCCCCGCCAGGCGCATGCCCAAGGCCACCAAGGTCAGCGACACCCAGAGCCAGTGCTCGAATGTCAACGACCGCAGCCGGGCTTCCCACCCGCCGGCAGTGCCGGTGGCCCCGTTGGGAACTCGACCTGCCGCGCCCGATATGTGAACGGTTGACATGACTGCCGGCCTTCAATCCCCGGGTACAACGTCCGGCCGTGCCAACAGGAGATAGGGTTCCATGGACCACACGGTGACAAGGACCGACTGCAACTCCTGGCGTCGTTGCGCCGACACGGCAAACCGTGATTCTTCGGTTGGCCCCAGGAGCAGGAACTCCACGTCCCAGAGGCGCATCAGCGCCACTATGTCGTCCATGTCTCGCCGGATGTACATGCCCTCCAATGCGTCGACCCTTGCGGAGGCCTGTGTGGTGAATTCCCTTCCTCTCCACTGTGCCTCGTGGCCTTGCCAACCCATCAGCGTCGGTCGGCCGGTCAAGCCGCCAACCCAGCTCGTCTCCGGTCGGTAACTGATGCCGGGCGCCTCCGCGATCACGGCCTCGGGATCCGTGTGGCGGCGAATCCAGTCCACCGCCGCCGCGCGAGCCGGATCGTACCGATGCAGGTCGCGCAGTGCGTTCAGGGATGGCGGTTGACTCGCACCGGCGGCCCTCCCAGCCAGTGCGGACACGGGGTACAACAACCCAACAGCGAATACGGCGCCGACGATTGCGGCTGCCAACACGCCCGCAAACCGCCGACGCCCGCGCATGAGAATGACGATTGTTGTCGAACCCGTAACAGCCAACAGGATCCAAGCCTGGTAATGGAACTTGAACACCGTGTTCATTCTGGCCAAGGGACCGAAGACATCGCGCAGAAATAGGAACTCGGGCACGGTCAACAAAAGAATGGCCCCCGTCAGCAACACGGCGTGCAATACCGCGCCCGGATACCCTGAATGGGGCGCATCCACCGCCTGCCTGAGACTGTGGCACGACCAGCCGAGCAGCGCGAGAAGGAGAACAGGCACGATCCATCCGAGGGTCCAACGTTGCGCAATCAGCAACTGCAGAACCCGCGAGTCGGTCTCCAAAACCGCGGACAGGCGATGTGCGGGCGGCCCAAACGTGGCCGCCAACATCCAGGCAAGGCCCAGCAACAGGGCTCCGCCAATCCATACCAGCGCATCTCTCCGATCGTGCGAACGGGTTCGGTGCAACATCCAAAGGCTCAGAACGGCGCCGGACAGCAGCGGAGCCCACATCAGGAGGAACTGGCCGGGCCGACTTGGATTCAGAAGGTTGAACGCCACTCCCTCCACCTGGTTGCGACCGGTCAACAGGTATGGCACAACCATCACGGCGGCAGCGGCCAGCATGGTTGGGACGGTCAACCCGAAGACACCGATGCGTCGACGCCACGTGTCGATGCCCGGTGCACCCAGAACCGACGCCGCCGCCAGCAGTCCGCAAACGGGCAGAACATCCCAAGTGTTCATGAAAAACGCGGCGGCGATCAGGGTCGCGGCCAGGCCGAACCGGATCCGTTCGGCTGGTCCTCCGGGCAGCCAGCCGAACCGGCGAAGGGCGACAGGCGAATGGGCTTGACCGCGTTCACCGGCCAGCCACTGCAGAGCCAGACCCATCGAAAGGAAAAGGAACGGAGCCGACAGGACATGAGGATGATTGTCGCCGAGCAGAAAGCTGAAGAACGGAAACTCCGTGATTACCTCCAGGTGACCTCCGTCAAGCCCGCGGTCGGCCATGACCCGTGCGCTGTCCCACCACCACCAGGCCCCCCATTCCGGTCCGTACCAAGGGACTTTCGCGCCGTTGCCCACATCCACCGGACGCCAGTCCAACTGGTGCGAAAGACGCTCCAGGCCAATGCCGCGCGCAGCCAGTTGGTCGCGGACTGCCTGCAGATTCCCCATGACCGCCACGGCGGCGGCGGTCACGCCTCCGGCCGCCCAGTCAAACCGTCTGCGGGACAGCCCGGCCAGGCTCCCGCCCATGCCCAACGCACCGGCAGTCAGAAGTGCAAACCACGTGGCCTGCCCGATGTGGTAGGCCAAGGCCGGTTGCACGGCGGCAGCCTTGGCAACCGTCGTCAACAACCAATAACCCAGGTAGTAGTAGCTGATGGGTTGGCCGGCCAGCCAAGCGTCCTGAGGCGGGTATTGCCGACTGTTCCACAGGCTGTTGATGAACATGAAGTCCATCGGCTGCTCCGTATGGAACACCCCGGGTTGCAGGCTTGCCACCCACAGCCAGAACAGAAAGGGTCCCCAGAAGACGAGCTCGACCGACGGCCAAGCCATGCCTTCGGCTGCCCGGTGGTTGGCTTGGCCCGCAATGTGGCCGCGCCGCCGTTCCCTGCGCCACAGCGTCCACGTGCCGGCACACAGCAGCATCCAGGTCAGCCACGGCAGCCACGGGTCGAAAGGCAAATGCAGCCAAGCATACAGAACCCAACTGCCGAAGCCGACCAGCAGCACGGCCAGGGCTTTGGCGAAGAGGACACCCCTGTGCGGCAGATTCGGAAACAGCATGGGGCACAGGATCTGACAGGGAATGGCCCATGCCTGCAGCACGAGGCACCAGCGGAAGACTGTGCCCCATTCGAGAGTGTTCATGGGTGCCGGTCAACCCCGGTACACGGCCGGAACCGCGTAGATGCGAGTGAGGTCGGAGGCGTACAGGAGATCAAGCAATCCCTTTTCGTACATGGACGCGAACCGGGCCACACCATCCGGATGTTCGGCTTGTTCCAATTGGCCGGCATAGATCAAGGCAATGGAGTGGGTCTGCAGCATGTCGAGCAACGCCTGATCATCCCGGGTTGTCCATAGGGCGTGGTGCAGCGCGGACCGGCTGGCCACGAGTTCCGGATGCCGCTTTTCGTTCTGGTGGCTCCCCATTAGGCCGGACAGGCCCGTAAATGTTGCCGCCCGGGTTCCGCCAGCACGGTAGTAGTCCGTCTCGCTCGACTCCAGAATGACCCAGGCCTTGTCGATGTTGCCGTTCAGCCAGTGGATGGCATCCATGTCCGATGCAAGTTCGATGAAGCCCCCTCCCGCGGGCCACACGTACTCACCGAAGCGCATGAATTCCAGGCCGTTCAACGTTGAGAAAGGTGCTGGCGGGACATCAAAACGGCGCATTAGGCGGGACGGGGTACCCAACGGCAAAAACACGAGCGAAGCGGCCAGTAGAACCCCGAAGGCCAGCCGCGCGGTTTGCATAACGCGCAGCCCCCACGCCTGCCGCAACCGTTGCCATAGCCCGGGGAGAGCCATGGATCCGGCCAGAGCGACCAGGATCCAAGCCTGAAAGAAAAACTTGAACACGGTATTCATTCGGTAGTAATCGCTACCGTCCAGGAAGTCGGCCACATAGACCACTTGGCTGCCGGCCCAGATGCCAGTGACGGCCAATAGGAGCAGATTGACTTGAAAGTCGGTGATTTCAGGTGCGGACCGTTGCCGCCACACGAGCCACAAGGCAACGGCCAACATGGCACCGGTCAGGAGCAGCACGGGAAGTTCCCACCACAGAAGCGTGGCTGCGGCCAGTCCGACCAAGGCCGCGGCCGGCCACCGACCGGTTGCCGTCCGACACAGCAGGCGTTGCCCAGGCCCGGCCTTAATCTGAAACATCTGCCAACTTAGGACCAACACCACAAACAATCCCCACATTTTCAGCCAGGAAGCCAGGTCGTCACCGCTCCGGACAAGATCCAGGCCACCCACCGAGGATGTGAGTTCAAACGTTCGCCAGAATGGGAAACCGGCCAGATAGGCCACCCCTCCAAACACAAGCGGGATGGCGGCGATTGGCTGCCATTGGGGGCTGTTCCACACACGCCGGCAGACCAGGATCGCGGTCGCGAGAATCAGGCCGCCGTAAAGCGGCAATTCCCAGAGGTTGGTGGCAACCAACACGCTCCACAAAATCGCGGCACATCCAAGCAAAGCAACCGCCTGCCGGCGGGACAATTCGAAGTTGAGGCCAATCACCACCAGGGCACACACACCGAGGGCAAGCGGAAGCGCCATCAGGTGGGCATGGAGGTCTCCGAACAGAAAACTCCAATAGGGAAACTCCGTGATGGTGGCAGGGATGGTGCGGCTACTGGCCCACCAATCATGGGCGACCAACGAACCGTTCCGGACATCGTCAAATGCTCCTGCCAGAACATCCCCCACCACCCTTGCCGGCCATGGCTGCTCGGGGAGCCGGCCGGAGTCCCGAAGCACCCGTCCTCTCCAACCGTCCAGTTGCATCAACGCTCCGCACAGATTGCCGATGCCCACGAGCAGGAAAGGCGCCCACAGGGCGCGGCGGAGCGGCATCCGCCAACCCTGGTGGCAGCCTTGAGCATGGTGGAAATAGAAAGCACTTGCCCACGCGAGTTGTACGGTCAGGGCAAACCAAACCACGAGCGCAACGTTATAGAACACCTCGCTCCAGATGCCGGTCAGCTTGGCCAGGAACGCAACGAGGTATTGGCCAAAGTAGTAGTAGTTGATGTACTTGCCGGCGAAGTGGGGATCGATGGGTGGAAAGGACGGACTGGCAAGGATCCCGTTCACCATCGCGATGTCCATGAACTTCTCGCCGCCTTCCCACGGGTGCCAAAGGTCGGGATTGGCCAAGCGCAGGCCCGACATGACGAGCACAGCCAACAGCATCCCGACTTCGATCGTCAACAGCAACCGCCAGCGCGACGCGAGTGTCGCCCGGAGTTCCGTGCGCTGCTGCCAGGCACTGCCCGCAGCCAATGCGGCAAACAGTGCCACAGTCATCCAGAGTCCCCGGACCGTGAAGGCCCGGACGCCGACATGGGCCACCCACCATACCGGCAGGGAGGCTCCCAACAATCCGGTGAGGCGGGCCAGCATCCATCCCTTGTCGGGCAGCAACGGGAACAGTCGGAACAGAAACGGCCAGGCAATCAGGCCCAGCATCAACATGACCAGCCAGCCGCCGAAAACGGCCAGGCCCGTCCTAAGGCTGAACAGCTTGTTGAACCGATAGTTGTCCAACGGCCCGTCGGGAATCAGTTGGTGGTCCAGGGCAAGGCTGGTGCGAGGGCCAAACAGCAACCGTCCAGCCAGCGATCTGAGGGTACGGTCCTCAGGCTCGCGGACATCCATCGGCACATCCCCTTTGCCTCCACCGGCCAGCAGTCCCAAACCGAAGTCCACAGCACCAAGAACGCCTCTCTCAACGAGAGTCGGCTGTGGCAACCACCAGTGCCGCGCTTGTGCCAGATGGGGCTCGAGCAGGGAGTACACCTCCGATTCGGTCAAATGCCGTTGCTTTCGGAAAACTCTGACCGGGGGATGGTCGTACAAACTCCAGCTTTCGTCGGCGTTGTCATCGCCCATCCTGATTCCGAACAGCCGAGGGTCTGCATCCGCCCGAAACACCTCCTCGAATCCCAGTTCGCCGGACCACATGGCCTCGTAGTAGCGGATGGTCATGGGATACCGTTGGGGAAAGCGGGGCACACTGCCGTAGATGCGATTTGAGCTGTACACAACGTAGTCCGCGGCCGCCAGTCCGGCCGCCAGTGACGCCAACTTGGTCTCGTCGTCGTTATCGAATGCACTGAACTCCACGTACCGGTAGCCTTCCGTCCGCGTATTGCGGACGTTTCCGTCGGAGCCCGTGATTTCCCGCGGCAAGGGGTCGTCCCACAACTCCCACATGATGGTGGAACCGGGTTCGACATTGGTGTAAATCCAGCGCGAGGCCTCCAACCAGGTGTGGCTGCTTCGATAGATCCCCTGGATGTTGGCCGCGAGCCAAAAGGCGCTCCCAACGGTTACCAGCGCAATACATGCCCGACCAAACCGGTCGGACCTCTTCGCCCCAAGGTGCGGGTTGCCATCCGGAACAGACTCCGAGGACATCCGCTGTCCGGACCGGCTGGAGCCCCACCAACCGAGGAACCAGGTTGCCCAAGCTGCGCCGAGGACAATCATGAACGGCAACAACGGGAGCATGTACCGGTTGAACTTGGCCAGGAAGACTCCCGTAAGCAGGAAATAAGGCACAACCCAGGCCAGGATCACCCACTCGCCCGGTCTCGGCCGCAACAACCATGATCGGACCCGCCCCATGCGGGAAGCAACGGCCCTCAGGAGCAGCCATCCACTGCCGATGCAGGCGGCAAACCCCAGCGGATACCAAAGGCCGTACTGCAGTTGCTGGCGCAGGAAGTAAAGGTACGGAAGGGTGCCCCGATACTGGCGCGTGAACGGCCAGTCGCTGGCACCGCTCACCATGTCTCCCTGCATTTCGATTACGGCAAATCGGTACTGCGCCCAATCCAGGAGGGAGAAGGGACTGGTCACAGCGAATGCGATGACACCGACGGCCACGGCCAGAGCCACCATGACTGCGGCGCGGGCACTTCGCCGGGGCCATGAAACAGACCGCCAAGCCATGGTCGGCACCGCCACCGCCAGCCAGCCGGCCACGACAGGCATCCCTATGGACACCAGTGCGGAAAATTTGGACGATACGCTCAGACCAACACCCAAACCAGCCAGGATCACCCCCAACCCGCGCCGTCCGTCCTGCAACATCAACACACTGCCCAGACCGGCCAGGACCAGAAACGTGGTTGCAGCGGGATCGAACGTAAAGAAGTGGCTGTCCTTGACGGGCTGCATGGCCAAGGCGTACCAACCCGCCGCCACCAGCCCGGTTCCGGGACCATACACATGGCGGCCCAACAGAAACACCAAGGCGATCGTGGCCGTGTCGAGTAGTGCGATTGCGAGACGGGCTCCGAACAACAGGTCCCGCGGGTCACGGGTGCCGTTCCGGACTGCCTCCAGGAACCTTCCACCGATGCCGACAGACTCCAACAGCGGCGCCGCTCGGTGCAGGGCATGGGCGACCGCCACACCCAAATACAGGGGAAAATGACCGTAGGTGAAATTGTGCTTTTCGGGACTGTCCGGATTGAGGAAAGGATTCAAGGGGCTCCGTTCCGGGTCCAGCCAATGGTCCGGGCTGACGGGAACGCGAATCCGCATTGCGTAGTAGCTGTTGGACCGCTCATCCGGGTGGCTTCCCATGCCCTGGTCGTAGTCCAAGTGCCACACGCGGACAGCCAGTCCAGCCGCTACGATTAGGACGAGACACCACGTGGTCCGTCGTGTCCGGACGGTATGCAACATGGATGCCAGAACAGCCATGGGAGCGGGGAGGGAGACCGGCCGCCGACGGATTAGCGGTCGGCCAGGGTCGGTGGCAGAATCCAGACAATCTCGTCTGCCGGCGGCGGCGGCCATAGCAGGTATACGTCTGACCACCGAGCCCAGCTCCGATAGTCCTCGTCGGCATACCCCAGATCCAGGTCCCGCGGGCCCAGGCCACCACCCGTGTCAAGCACCTCGCCCTCGCCGTATCCCTCAACAAAGACCCGGGTGCCCAGTGGCAGAACATCCAGGTTCGCCGCAACGACGCCGTTGCGCATGGGTTCCCCGGAGAAGGTGTAGCCATACCAGGGGGCATCGGTTGGGGTTCCAGCCCGCGCGGCACTGTAGCTTGTGGTCCACATCCGCACCTTTCGCCAGTAGGCCACAGTATCGCCTGCAGGCGATTCGTAAACCCTGCGGACAATCAACCGGCCGTAGGCAATGCGCCTTGGCTGTGGTGCTTCCGTCAACCAGGATTCCGTGCGCTGAAGATTGGGCATGGCTTGCCCGTCATGGTGTTCGTGCAGGTTTCGCTGTACCGTCGAACCGGCGCGACCCGGTGCGCGCAGTGCCTGACGGTCTATGGGAAGCGTGGGATCACCCTCCCAAACCACATCGTAGGGGACCGGCGCCAGAGTTTCGGAAACGCTCCGTTCGCGCGTGACAATGCGGATGTGCATGTCAACTTCGACCAATGTTCCCAGGCCGGGATCGACCAGATCCAACGGACCTACTACTATGCGACTCCATGCCAGTGCGTCTGCCACAGTGCCCGGGGGAACTTGCACGGCGCGTTGGCGATCCCCAACCTGAACCACCAAGGGAACCGTGGGCGGGACGGCCATTCGAGAGGACCCGGTCGTCAAGGCAGACAGGGCCTGCACTCCAACCGGGGTGCGGCACAGCGTACACAGGAGCAGGGCCAGTACCGCAACGTACCCCCACCTGCGCACCGAATCGAGGCGGGACAGTCTCAACTTTCGCATAGATGAAAGCCCATCAGGAATTGTTGGCATGTCCACTGGCTTGGCCCCCAGGGGAACCCGGGACGCCGGATTCCCCTAAGTGTCGTTGCTACAATTCTGCCTGCCCGTACCTTCCAAACTACGTCGCAGGACTCCTTCGCGCATGAAGCAGATAACACTCACCGAGCCATTTTGCCTGCGTCAGGAAGACGTGTCGGTTCCCGAACGCAAGGCTGGTGAAGTACTCGTGCGGGTGCGCCGCATCGGCATCTGTGGGACCGACCTGCACGCCTACCGCGGCCGTCAACCGTTCTTCACCTACCCACGGGTCCTGGGTCACGAACTGGCAGTCGAAGTCGTGGACCCCGGCACCTGCGGGAGTTGCAGGTCGGGGGATCACAGGGTCGTCCTGCCGTATCTGGCATGCGGCAGTTGCAGCACTTGCCGACGCGGCCGGTCCAACTGTTGTGTCCGGATGCAGGTCCTTGGTGTGCATGCCGACGGCGGGATGCGGGAAGCGCTGAGTCTGCCTCCCGACCTCCTGCTGCCGGCAGACGGGCTTAGCCTGTCGCAGATGGCCCTCGTCGAAAACCAATGCATCGGCGCCCATGCAGTGCAACGCGCGGCCATTCATGGCCGGGACACGGTGGTGGTCGTGGGCACCGGCCCCATCGGCCTGGGGGTCGTGCAGTTCGCCTGCATGGCCGGTCCGGCCCGGGTCATCGTGGCTGACATCGCCCAGGACAAGCTGGATTTCTGTTCCGAACACTTCCAAGGGGTTACGGATGTCTGCCTGGTGGACGAGGACTTCGAGGCCCGTCTGGCCGACCTGACGAACGGGGAGATGGCCCACGTGCTGTTCGACGCAACCGGCCATCCAGGCTCCATGGAACGCGGCTTCGATCTGGTGGCCCACGGGGGCACCTACGTACTCGTGAGCCTGGTCCAGGCGGACATCACGTTCCATGATCCAGATTTCCACCGTCGGGAAGTAACGCTCAAGAGCAGCCGCAACGCCACCCGACAAGACTTCGAGCGGGTGATTTCCGCCATGCAGAAGAATGTCCTGGTGACTGATCCGCTGCTAACCCACGAAGTCCCTTTCGACGATGTCACCGCCAGTTTCGGCGGATGGCTTGATCCGGAGGCCGGCGTGATCAAGGCCATGGCCCACTTGTAACCCCGAGGAACAGCCCCATGCAGGAATTCGCGCTCACCATCGATCTTGTGGACGATGAGCAGGCGGTGGCCGAGTATGTCCGCCATCATGCCGCGGTTTGGCCGGAAGTGATCCGGGATCTCCGCTCGGTAGGCATCACCGACATGCGCATTTGGCTGCTGGGACGCCGGATGTTCATGTTGATGCAGGCCCGCGACGAATTCGAACCGGACCGCGACTTTGCCAAGCTGGAAGCCAGCAGTCCGCGGTACAACGAGTGGCAGCGCCTGATGGACACCTTCCAGTCGCGGGTGCCTGAAGCCCAGGCCGATGAACACTGGGCCGCCATGTCCAAGGTGTTCGACCTGTCCGACTACCATTAGGCGTTGCCGCCGACGCGCGTCAAAATCTCCGCCATTCTTTCAGTTGGGAATTCCGCCATGTTGCAGGAAGCCAGGAAGATCCAGTCCAAGGTCGTTGCCTACCGCAGGAATATCCACCAGAATCCGGAACTGGGATTCCAGGAGTTCAAGACCGCCGCCCTGGTGGCCGACGCCCTGGCCGAAATCGGCACGCAGGACATCCAGACCCAAGTCGGCCGGACCGGGGTGACCGCCACCATCGGCCCCGCCGACGGACCGGTCATCGGCATTCGGGCGGACATGGACGCGCTGCCCATCGAGGAGCAGGTCGGCCATGCCTTCAAGTCCGACAACCCCGGGGTCATGCATGCCTGCGGCCACGACGCCCACACGGCCATGCTGCTGGGAGCCGCCGAGCTCCTCCAGCAGAACTACGCAACCCAACCGGATTCCTGGAAGGGCCGAATCAAACTGTTGTTTCAGCCGTCCGAGGAAGGTTTCGACGAAACGGGCACCAGTGGCGCCACAGCCATGATCGAGGACCAGGCGGTGGCGGAACTGGACCATGTCATCGCACTCCACGTCAATTCGACCCGGCCCGCCGGCGAGGTCGCCGTGTGCCGGGGCGATGCCTTGGCGGCGGTGGACAGTTTCGAGGCCTGGGTACGCGGCGACGGCGGCCATGGCGCCATGCCCCATCAAGGAGTGGATCCCCTGTACCTGCTCAGTGCCATCCTGCCCCAGCTGTACGGGATTCCTTCCCGCCGCATCAGCCCCAAGGACAAGTGCGTGGTCAGCCTGGGACAGATTGCGGGCGGTGCGGCCTCCAACGTGATTCCGGCCGAGGTGTATCTGCAGGGGACCATTCGAAGCCTGTCCGACGAGGTGCGCCAACGGCTGTGGCATGAAGTCGAACAGTGCTTCAAGGTTGCGGACACCCTGGGCGGGGCCTACGAATTTCGCCTGCACAAGGGATACCCGGCCATGGTCAACGACGCCGATGTCACCGATTGGCTGGAAGGCGCGGCGGCCGATCTGGCCGGTCCGGAGGCCATTTCCAGCCCGGAGGCTCCGTTCAGCATGGGGGCCGAAGATTTCGCCTACATGACGCGTGCGGTCCCGGGATCCATGTTCATGCTCGGGGCGGCCGTGGAAAACGGCGGAGCCCACCACACGCCCCTGTTCGACATCGATGAGGACGCGTTCCCCCTGGGGGTTGCCGTGCTGGCGGAGACGGCCCGGCGCTATGTGACGGGTGAAGCCAACGGCCTGGCCACGGGCCATCATTGATCCGGGCTTCGGTCCCGGATCCAACCGCTGCCGCCCCATGACGTCCGGGTTCCGTCCGGCACTGAACCGGGACTTTCTCAGGGAAGTCCTGTTCCGGCTGATTGCCATCGATTCGCGCAACCCGATTCTGACCCCGGGCGCACCCGGGGAAGACGACCTGGCGAACTTCATCATGTCGGAGTTGGCTCGTATGGGCCTGGAACCGTCCCGACAGGAAACCGCACAACCCAACCGCCCGAATGTTGTGGCCACCATGCCCGGGCGACGGTCCGGGACACCTTCCCTGATGTTGCTGGCCCACATGGACACGGTCGGGGTGGACGGCATGTCGGTGCCCTTCCTACCGTGGGAACAGCATGGTCAGGTGTACGGGCGCGGAGCCCAGGACATGAAGGGCAGCATTGCGGCGATGCTCGCCGTCGCCGATGCGTTGGTTCAGGATGGCCAAGGACCTGCGGGCGACCTGACCCTGGCGTTCGTTTCGGATGAAGAGGCGGACAGCATCGGCGCCCAGCGGCTGGTCGAGGATCCGATTGCGGAGCAAACATTGGTCCTGGAACCGACCGGCATGGAGATTGCAGTCGCGCATCGCGGCTTTGCCTGGTACACCGTCACCGCCGAAGGGCGCGCTGCACACGGGAGCCGCTGGCAGGAAGGCATCGACGCCATCTCGTGCATGGGCGTGTTCCTGGCCGCCCTGCACGAACACGCCGCCGAACTGGTGGCGCGTCCGTCGGCGACCGCCGCCGGCCCGCCATCGATCCATGCCTCCACCATCGCGGGCGGCACTGCCATCAGCATCTATCCGGCGACGTGCACGGTGAGAGTGGAGCGCCGCACCGCTCCCGGCGAGGCATTGGCCGACGTGACCGGCGAACTCAGGGACCTGGTCGTCGAGGCCAACCGGCATTTGGGCGCCGAGCGGATGTCTCTGTCCCTTGATCTCGTGCGCGAACCATTCGAAAGTCGTGCCGACGGCACCTTGCTGGACCGGCTACACGCGGCGGCTTCCAGTACGACGGGTGTTGAACCCGAAGTCGTGGGAGCTCCTTATTGGACCGACGCGGCGATATTGGCGGCGGCCGGATCCGACTGCGTGATCTTCGGGCCCCTAGGATATGGGTTGCACACCACCGAGGAATGGGTGGACCTGGCGTCGGTGCACCAGACGGCTGAAGTTCTTATCGACCTGATCTGCACCGCGTAGACGGCCTGTTTCCAGTGATTCCCGCTGCGTCCGTCGGCTCAGGCGTACGACGGACCCGGGTCCTTGATCACGAACGACAGTGCGAGACCCGCGGCTGCCGCGACCGCGAACCCGCCAAAGGTCTGCCGGTAGGCCATGACCGGTTCGACACCTGCGTCGGTGAACCCCTGGAAAATGACACCGGCCACGGCAACGCCAATGGCCACACCGATGAAGCGCACGAAGCTATACATGCCTGCAGCCACCGTTGCGTTCGCCTCGTTGACATCCAGGAGCGCAATCCTGTGGAGGGATGCAAGCATCAGTCCCATACCCAGGCCATGCACCGCCAACAGGCTCCCCAGGCCCAAAAGGGTCACGGGCAACGGCGACCGGTAGATGGACAACATGACGGCCATCTGCAGCGCGAATCCCACCATCAGCGGCTTGCCGCTACCGAACCGGTCGGCGGCCGTGCCACCGAATCGGACCATCAACGACATCGCGGCCGGATTGATCATCAGCATCAGGCCAAGCGTAATGCCGTCCACTTGGAACATGTCCACCAGGAACAGTGGAACCAGCAGGCTGGTGCAACCCATCGTGACCATCCGCAAGGCCGCTCCCAGGGATGCCTGACGAAACAACTTGCTGCGGTACAGGTTGAGGTCCAGGAAGGGGTTGTCGATGCGCCGTTCCCACCACAACAGAGTCACCAGGGGAGCCACGGACGCCAAACCCAGCCGCCAATCCTGCAAGGGCGCGACCCCGGTGATGGGCCTGCTGGACAGAAAGGCGAAGAAGCAAATTATGAAGACGGCCAACAGGCCCACGCCGGTCCAATCAAACCGCCGCCACATGTGGGGCTGGATGTTGCTCATGCCCGGCGGAATGGCCCTGGCCACCACGATGATGGACAGGACTCCCATCACCATCGGCAGGATATATGTGACACGCCAGTCCCACTGGCTGATGATAATGCCAGCCAGCAACGGGCCAATCCAGGCCACGGCCGGTCCCACGGAACTCCAGGTGCCAAGCGCCTTGCCGCGTTCGTGCCGCTCAAAGATGGCGGCGATGTAGGCCATGGCCAGCGGCATCAGACCGGCGGACCCGAAACCCTGCAGGGCCTGGCCCACCATGAGCACCCAAAGGCGGGGCGCCAACATGGCAACACACGTCCCAACCAGGAAGACCGCAATCCCGGCCAGGATCAATCGGCGCCGGCCGACCATTTCGCTGAGACGGCTGTAGACCGGCATCAGCACCATGTAGGGGATGGTGAAGGACATCGACAGCCAGGCCAGGTTTTCGGTTGAAGCCTGGAAGGTGTCGCGAAAAAGCGGTGATGCCACCCGCACCACCGACGACGCCATCGGCATGATCGACGACGGAAACATCAAGGCGATGACAATCAGCCACGCCTGCTCGTTGGACAGTCGCCGGAAATAGGCTCGGGTCGACAGCCAGGTGGTGAACGGCAGCAGCCTGTGGAAATCCATCAGGGGAGCGACTAGCCGGGTTTGCGCAGGGCAAAATGACGGTACACCGGTCCCCTGAGGGCCCGGTCCCGCCACCTCAAACCCAAGTCTGGTGCGCGCTGCGCTACTTGCGCCGGCCGCGTCTGGCAGCGTTGCGGGCGTACATCCCCGTCAGTTGGGGCAGGGCCGGCTGCATGCGTCGAGCCGGCAGATCGTTTAGGACGGCTTCCAGATCGTCCACTACCATGCGGCCGATGTCCCACAGGGCTTCCGGCACGCTTCCGGCCCTGTGGGCGGAGAGGATGGCGTTGTCCACATGGCGGATGGGGTGCTCGGGTGCCAGCGGTTCTTCAGGAAAGACGTCGATGCCGGCCCGGAAGCGGCCTTGCTGCAACAGGTCGGTCAGGGCGTCGAAGTCCACAACGTGGGCTCGGCTCATCAAAAGGAACACAGTGTCCGGCCCCAACCGTTCCAAGAGCGACCGGTCAATCATGGCCGAGTTGTCCGCGCTGGGTACCGCCAGCACGAAAACCAAGCGGTTTTGCGACATCAGTTCCGGCAGCGACACCGGGGTACAGCCTTGACTGCGGATGTAACCGTCCGACAGCCAGGGGTCATAAACCTGAATGCGCGGTCGAAACGGCTGCAGAAGCTGCCTCAGGTTTTGGGCCAGCCCTCCGAAGCCGATGAAGCCCACGGGTTTGTCGAAGAGTGTGAACGTGTCCCGGTTGCTGGCCCAGAGGTAGGGTTCCTTCCCCCCCTTGAGGCCCCGATCCGCCGTTACGATGGTCCGGGCCGCCGCAATGGCCAGCCCCAACGCCATTTCCGCGACCTGCGGACCGAATGCCGGCGCACACGACAGGTACTGGATGTGGCGCTGGTGGCAATATTCGAAGTCGAAGTCGGTCTGGAAGCCTCCGGACACCGAGAAAATGGCCTTCAGCCTGCGTGCCTGGTATATGGAGTCCCCATAGCGCCATTGCGAGCAGACCACGACATCGGCATCCAGCACTGCCGCCCGGGCCTCCGCCTCCGGCATGGGTTCGTCCTGCCCCCACACGATGGAGCACAGATCCTCCAGGCGTCGGCGGTCGAGTTCGCTGAAGATTTCCCCCATCTTGCGGAACGCCGGGTCCACCACAACCTTGTGTTGAGCCATGGTTAATCCTCGGGGAAGGGGTGTACTTCGGGTCGCATCCAACATCCCGGCGGACCCGTGGGCCGGACTGTGTTCATCGTATCAGACGATGCCTGCATCCCTTCCTTCGGCCAGTGTCGTGTTCGCCAGGATGCGCGGCCGGCTCTTCCCATGGCGCGCATCCCCATGACTCGACACCACAATTGCATGCGAAACTACATCCAGACGCACTATCTTGGGTAAGATTTAAGGTTGTGAACAAACACGTGTGACTGGGCCGGAAGCGCGCCGGCCAGCGACGTACCGAGCCCAGACCGGGCACAGGAAGTTGCAGCGTATCCGGGAAGTTTGCCCTCTGCCATGATCGAAGTTTCGCAGTTGACCAAGACCTACGGTGCCATCACGGCATTGGATGCCGTGGAGTTCAGGATTGAACGGGGTGACATCGTGGGCCTGCTCGGCCCCAACGGTGCCGGCAAGACCACCCTGATCAAAATCATGACCGGCTACCTGCACCCCGATGCCGGTACGGTCCGCATTGGCGACATCGACGTGATGGATGATCCCCTGACGGTTCAAACCCGTATTGGATACCTGCCGGAGAACGCCCCCCTGTATCCGGAGTTGACGGTCCAGGGCTACCTGCTCCTTATGGCCGACCTCCACCGCATGGAACGCGACCGTCATGTGGAGGCCGTGCTCGAAGCGGCGGAAGCGACCGGCCTGACAGACCGCCTGACCCAAAAGATAGGCACGTTGAGCAAGGGCTACCGGCAACGGGTGGGGATAGCGCAGGCCATCATGCACAAGCCGGATTTGCTGATCTTCGACGAACCGTCGGTGGGGCTCGATCCCACCCAGATCATTGAGATCAGATCCCTGATTCGATCGCTGGCGGAGCACTCGACCATTATCTTCTCCACCCACATCCTGGCCGAGGTGGAGGCCTTGTGCGACCGGGTGCTCATCCTTCTCAACGGCAAGCTGCGCTCCAACGCACGGTTGAACGAGCTGCAGGGCGCCACGGACGTGGTGCTGGTCCTTGACCGGGACGAATCCGATCTCAAGCCGATCCTGGCGCGTCATCCCGCCATCGGCGAAGTGCATCGACTACCGGGAGCGAACGGCCAGGCCCGTTACCGGATTACCGCGGACGACGCCCAGGAAGTGAGCCCTCTGGTCTACCAGACGGCCGCCAAGGCCGGTTGGGCGGTGCGCGAGCTGTATTGCGAAACCGCGAGTCTAGAGTCCACCTTCAACGATCTGGCACTCCGGAACTGAGCCTCCGACCGCCCTCGTCGAGACCGGCGGCGACGGTTCCGAGCCCTTTGTCCACACCCTTCGCCATCTCCTGCAATGAAGCATTTGCGTTCGCTTGTCGGCAAGGAACTGGAGAGCTACTTTGGCTCTCCCATGGCCCTGATCTTCCTCGGCGTGTTCCTGGTATTCACGCTGTACACCTTTTTCTGGGTGGAAGCCTTCTTTGCCGGAGGCCTGGCGGAACTGCGGGGCCTATTCCGGTGGATGCCCATTCTGCTGATCTTCCTGATCTCCGCCTTGACCATGCGGCAGTGGAGCGAGGAACAGCGGTCGGGGACGCTCGAGACGCTGCTGACCCTGCCTGTGGGCTCGGTCACGCTGGTGGCCGCGAAATTCGCCTCCGTAATGATCATGGTGGCCCTGGCCCTGGCGCTCACGATCCCCCTGCCCATCACCGTGGCCAACCTGGGAAACATCGATTGGGGTCCGGTCGCCGCCGGCTATCTGGCCACGCTGCTGTTGAGCGCGGCCTATGTGGGCCTGGGCCTGTTCGCGTCAAGCCGCACCGACAACCAGATCGTAGCGCTCATCATCACGGTGGTCGTAGGCGGCCTCCTCTATTTCGCCGGCAGCACCACGGCCACCGAATTCGTGCCGCCGGCCATGGCCGATTTCCTGCGCGCCATCGGCACCGACAGCCGCTTCCAAAGCATCCAGCGCGGTGTGCTGGACCTGCGCGACCTGGTCTACTACCTGACGCTGACCGGTGTGTTCCTGACCCTGAACGTGTTGTCGGTACAGTCCATTCGCTGGAGCCGCGGCCACGATCGGGTCCGACAACGCGAAATCCTGCTGTCGTCGCTCCTGATCGCCAATCTGGTCCTGTCGAACATCTGGCTGCATCCCCTGCGCTTCCTGCGCGTGGACGTGACGGAACAACAGGAATATTCCCTTTCGGAAACCACAAAGACCTTGCTGGATGGCCTGGTCGAACCGCTCAAAATCACCGGTTTCTTCAGTGCCAAGACGCATCCCCAGCTGGCTCCCGTGGTTTCGGGCATTGCCGACATGCTGGCCGAATACGACATTGCCGGCGGCGCCAACGTGGAAGTTCAGGTCCTGGACCCGACCACCGATCCCGACCTGGAACTCGATGCCACCCAAACCTACGGAATCAATCCGATCCCGTTCCAAATCGAGGAGCGGTACGAATCGGCGGTCCGCAACTCCTACTTCCATGTGCTGATCCGCTATGCCGACCAGCACATCGTGCTGCAGGTGGCCGATCTGGTGAAGGTGACCAACGATCGGGACGGCACGACCAACGTGCAGCTCGACACTCTGGAATACACCTTGACGCGGGCGGTCAAACAGGTGGTATATGGCTTCCAGAGCGTGGAGGCCGTGCTGGACAGCTTGGGCGAACCCGTGACGCTGTCGTTCCTCGCGACCCCCGGCCAACTGAACGAGCAGGCCAACACCGACATGGAACTCATCATCGCCACCGGCGAGGAGCTTGCGGCCAGTTCAGGCTACTTTGAGTTCGAAGTGGTCAACCCGGATGCGGATGGTGCCCGGTTCCCGCGCGATATGCTGATCAACTCCTGGGGCCTTGAGCCCTATCCCCCATCACACGTGTCACCCAGCGACTACTACTTCCACCTGGTCCTGGATCTGGCAGGGGAACTGCACTTGATATTCCCCAGGGGCGAAATCTCGCGGTCCTCAATCAGAACCGTGATTGACGAGACCATTCAGCGCACCCAACCGGGATTCCTGCGCACGGTCGGCCTCTGGCTGCCTCCCAATATTCCGACGCAGTCGATCCTGGGTCAGCAGCTTGACCCGTTGGCTTCGTGGAACACGGTACAGAATTCGCTGTCTTCCGAGTTCGAAGTGGAAGTGGTCGACCTCGAATCAGGGCCGGTTGGGGATCACATCGATGTCCTGTTCCTGATCGCGCCCCAGTACATGTCGGAGTTTTCCCTGTTCGCCATCGACCAGTTCCTCATGCGCGGCGGTTCCCTGATTGTGGCCGCCTCAAATTTCGGCATTGCCCCCCATCCGCTGAGCGGAGACCTATCGCTGACCGGAACACCGCTGAACCTCAACGAAATGCTGGCCCACCACGGCATCGTCGTTGAACCGCTGCTGGTCCTCGACCTGCAAAACACGCCGTTCCCGGTCAACATTCCGCGCCAGGTGGACAACCTCACGGTCAGTGAGTACCAGGCTCTCGACTATCCCTTCTTCGTGGACATCCGCTCGGACGCCATGGAAGGCAACCACCCGGCCGTGTCCGGCCTGCCTGCCGTCACCCTCAACTACGCTTCGCCGATTACCATCGACCCCGAACTCAACGCGGAGCGCGACGCAGTCACGCTCCTGCATTCCAGCGAAGACTCGTGGGTTACGGACGTGCCCGACATCCAACCCAACTTTGAGGCCTACCCGGACTTCGGTTTCGACGTTGCCCCGGAAAGCGAGCGCAAGCGCCATCCGCTGGCGGTGACGGTCCAGGGACGCTTTGACAGCTTCTTCCGGGATCGTCCCAACCCCTGGCTGGAGGAAGGCGCGGAACCCCCGGCCGACTCCGAGGGCACCATCACGGAGTTCAACGTCATCGAGTCGTCCCCGCTGGACACCAGGCTGGCCGTGATCGGCAGTGCGGAGTTCCTCGACGACCTGATTATCGACCTGATGCGCATCCTGGTGCAGGACCAAGTCACCAACAACCTACTGTTCGTGCAAAACCTGGTTGACTGGAGCCAGGAGGATGTTGAGTTGCTGTCGATTCGGGCGAGGGGCAACACCATCCGGCTGCTCAAGCCCCTAACCCAGCAGGAGCAGATCCGGTTCGAGGTCCTGAACTATGTCGTTGCCCTGCTGGCTCTCGTCGTCATCGCCGGCATTTGGCGGTGGCGATCCACCAATCAGATTCCGCTTGACGCCGATCCCGGCGAGCGCATGCTGTAACCCGCCCCCGTTTCCCGGTTGGACGGCACATTCCACCCTGATTCCACGATGCAGACCATCACCAGCCTGTTTGTCAACCGCTCCCAACGGGACATGTTCAATGTCCTGGCCGTCCTCCTGCTGCTGCAGATCGCGGCCGCCGTGGCCCTGGTGGTTCCCTGGGACCTCCGTGCACCGGAACGGGAACCTGTGCGCCTCCTGACCGCAATGCAGGAAGCGACCGTCGGGGAACTGCAGATCGAGGACATGCAGGGCAACGTCATCCATTTGATTCGCGAAGACGACGGCGAATGGCGGTTCAACGACTTCGACGGCTATCCCGCCTCGAACATCCTGGCTGATCAACTGATCGAGGACATGGTCGAGCTGGACGACGCGCGACCGGTGACACAGACCGCCGGCAGCCATGACAGGTTGAGGGTCGGCGAGGAGAATTTCGAGCGGCGGCTCACGGTGACGCTGGACACGGGCGAGGACGTGGTGGCCTATGTGGGCACGGCGCCGCTGCCCCGGGCCACGCACGTGCGGGCGGCGGCTCAGCAGGCGGTGTACATCTCCACCGACCTCAAGCACCGCGAGGTTTCAACGCAGATTACCCGCTGGCTGGACACCGTCTACTACTCGGAAGGACAGGCCGACATCCGCGAATTCAACCTGACCAATCCCAACGGAACCTTCAGTTTCAAGCGCGGCGAGGATGATCAGTGGTTGATGGAGGGGCTGGCCGAAGGCGAGGTCTTCAACCCGAACAACCTCATTTCCCTGGTCACCACGGTGTCCACCGTGAGCCTGACCCGGCCCTTGGGCAAGCAGGAACTGCCCGAATACGGAATGCTCAACCCACAGGCAGTCGCCACGTTCCGCGTCCAGGACGACGATGAAGACGAGATGGTGTCCATCGTGATCGGCGCCAACACCGAACGGGCCAATCGGGTCGTGGTGAAGTCCACCGAATCGGAGTGGTTTGTGGAGGCCAACCGCTTCACGCTTGACCGCCTGATCGAAAGGACCCGCGACGAATTCCTCGTCAAGCAGCCCGAACCTGTCCAAGAGGAGGTTCCGGCCCCGGTCAAGGAACCGGAAACGGCCCCGGCAGAAAGCGGATAACCTCAGGGCCCGGACCACCTCCGTCCGTAGCCGCCATGTCCGCACCTCCCGAAACCGGGCCGGCTCCACTGGACATCGAGATCCCAAACCACCTGCTCCGCTGGTTGGAGGAGCAGGAGTTGGCCGCCCCGGGCGAGAAGATTGAAACCTCGGTACTGGCCGGTGGCGTCTCCAACCGGACAGTCCGCGTGCAAGCCGGCGGCCGCGACCTGATCGTCAAGCAGGCCCTGTCCAGGTTGCGGGTGGAGGACGAGTGGTTCAGTCCGACCGACCGCATCCTGACCGAGTTTGCCGCATTGGGGGTGTACGGCTCGTTTTTGCCGGGTCAGGTGCCGGAGCCGATTCGAAAGGACCGGGAACGCAACATCATCGCAATGGCCGCGGTGCCGGAACCCCATGCGAACTGGAAGACACGCCTTCTGCAGGGAATCGTTGATCCCGGTTCGTGGCAGGAATTCGGCCGCATGTTGGCCGATGTCCACGACAAGGCCAGACCGCAGGTCGACCGGCTGCCGGCGCGCCTTCAGTCCAAGACGCACTTTCACTCCCTCCGGCTGGACCCGTACTATTTGGTGAGCGGCCTGCGGGTCCCACAGGCCGCCGACTTTATGCAGGAACTTGTGAACGCGGCAACGAACTCACGCAACACGCTTGTGCACGGCGACTATAGCCCCAAGAACGTCCTGCAGCAGGACCGGCGGCTGTGGCTGCTGGACTTTGAAGTTAGCCACGTGGGCACGCCTTGGTTCGACGTTGGCTTCGCACTTACCCATGCACTGGCCAAGGCCCTGTGGTCTCCGCTGTGGCGCAGGCAGTTCCTGCAGGGAGCCGAGGCCTTCTGGGATGGCTACCGGCAACGTTCCGGAAAGGCTGTTGCCCAGGATGGGGGCGAAGCCGCAGGATGCAGGCACACTGCAGGTTGCCTGCTGGCCAGGGCGGTGGGCCGGTCCCGGCTGGAATACTTGGACGATGCCCAGTTGGACCGCCAGCGTTCGCTGGCCCTGCGGCTGATGGCCAACCCTCCCTCCACCATCCCCTACTTGATCCGCGAGGTTGCCGGACTGCTCGGGGAAACCTGAACTCGACTTGCTGCCGGGAAGGTTCCCATGTTCACCATTGACGACCTGGACGCCCATGAAATCCTGGACAGCAGGGGCCGTCCCACCGTCAAGGCATCGCTTCTGCTGTCATCCGGGCATTCCGGTACGGTGTCCGTTCCCTCCGGTGCATCCACCGGCATTCACGAAGCCCATGAACTGAGGGACGGGGATCCGCACCGTTACCGGGGCAAAGGCTGCCTGAAGGCCGTAAATTCGGTTCGGCACATCGGTGCGGAGGCAGCCGATCGGCCCTGGCGTTCCCAGCAGGAGTTGGACAACTTCCTGATCGATCTGGACGGCACCCCCAACAAGTCCCGGCTGGGCGCAAACGCAATACTTGCCGTCTCATTGGCATTTGCACGCGCGGTTGCCGAAGCCAAGGGCCAAAGTCTTTGGCAACACTTTGCGTCGCTCCGTACCGACGCTGCGTCCATGCCCGCGCATCTGCCCTCCCCCGCCATCAACCTCTTCAGCGGCGGGGTCCATGCCGGCGGTCAGGTTGCGCTGCAGGATATCCTTGTCCTGCCGTTGCCGGCACGCCCGATTGACGAACAAATGGCGGCCATGGCCGAAGTGTATGCCTGCGCCGTGGACCTGATCGCCCGCGACTACGGACAGCGCAATCTGACCGCCGACGAAGGGGGCTTGGCTCCGCCCTTCAAGAACACACACGAAATGCTGGCCAAGGCTGACGTCTGTTGTCGAACCGCCGGATTGGAACCGGGGATCGACTACAAACTGGCAATCGATGCCGCCGCCAGCCATTTCCATGTGGACGGCCATTATCACGTGGACGGCAAAGCCCTGTCCGCCGGGGAGTTGATCTCTCTGTATCGGACTTGGTGTCGGGACTACCCAATGCACAGTATTGAGGATGGGTTGGCCGAAGACGACTGGACCGGCTGGCAGGATCTGTACGCGGAACTCGGAGATGCCACCATCATCCTGGGCGACGATCTGCTGTGCACAAACCCGAACCGCATCAGGCGAGCAGCAGAGTCGGCCTGCACCAATGCCCTTTTGCTGAAAGTCAACCAAATCGGGACTCTCAGCGAAGCGCGGGATGCCCTCGAACTGGCGCGCGGCTACGGGTGGCATGTGGTTGTATCGGCCCGCAGCGGTGAGACCGAGGACGATTGGCTGGCCGATCTGGCGGCGGGTTGGCAGGCGGACAACATCAAGGTCGGCTCCATCACCCAGTCGGAACGACTGGCCAAGTACAACCGGCTGCTTTACTTGGGCAACCGCGAACCGTTTGGTCCCGAAGCAGGACGTTTGGCCTGACAAAGGCAGTTTCGGCCCGGCGGCCGGATGCCCTGGGGACAAGCGTATAATCGCACGCACCGTACCCGTGCGACAGGATCGATTTCGGCGTAGTGGCTTGACGCGCCGAACGATACTGCCATCCACCAACCCATGGACCCTTGCCCATGCCTGCCATTGCCCCTTCGGACCTCAACAACCTTGTAACCGGAATTCTGCATGGCTCGGGGCTGCCCGAGGATCAGGCCCGGCGCACGGCCGACCATCTGGTTGAATCGAACTTGATGGGACACGACTCGCACGGGGTGCTGCGAGTCCCCGGATATGCCGAACAGATTGAGAAGGGCAGCATCAAGGCGCTTGGTTCCCAGATTGTGGAACGGGATTCGTCCGCCATGGCGGTCGTGGATGCCGACCGCAGCATCGGCATTCTCATGGCCTACGAAGCGATGGAAATGGCAACCCGGAAGGCCCAAGCGGTCGGTGTCGGGGTTGTGGCCGTACGCAGGGCCAGCCACATTGGGCGGTTGGGGGCCTTTCCTCCGTTGGCCGCCGCCAAGAACTGCATTGGCATCATCATGCTCAATGGAGGAGCCCGATTCGCAGCCCCCTTTGGAGGAACGGACCGCCGGCTGCCTCCGAATCCCTTGGCAATTAGCGTCCCCACCGATACGGACGATCCCATGATGCTGGACATCACCACCAGTTTGGTTGCCGGCGGCAAGATGGAAGTTCTGACGGCGCGCAACCAAAAGGCGCCGGAGGGTTGGCTCGTGGATGGTGACGGCAACACCGTCACCGACCCTGCGCTGTTGCGCACGCCCCATGCAGCCATGCTGCCTTTGGGCGGTGCCTTGGGCCACAAGGGATACGGCCTGTCCATGATGATCGACGTTATGGCAGGGACATTGTCCAGGGCGGGATGCAGCCGGGAAAACCCCACCCGGGGCGCCAGCGGGTTCCTGTGCATGGCCCTGCAAATTGAAGCCTTCGTCGACATGGACGAATACCGCACCGAAGTGCGTCATCTGATCGACTGGATCAAGTCCTCCCGCCTGATGCCGGGAACGGATCGGATCTACCTCCCCGGCGAGATCGAGCAACAGCGCATCAGGGAGCGGACTGCCAGCGGAATTCCGATTGAGGACGCGACCTGGAATCGCATCGTGGAGTCGGCGTCGAAATACGAAATACCAGTTCCCGCCTAATTCAGTGTCCGGAGGCAACCATGGACGGCAACGGTCGTTTTGAACGGATTTTCAGGTCCCCCTACGCTGTGCCCAACGGCATCGCAGCCTGTCCGGACGGGGTTTGGGTAGTGGATCAGATCACGGATCGGGTGGCCCTAGTCAGCCTGGACGATCCCAACGAATACCAGGTAACCCATTTCCTGAAGGACTACCCCAGCGATTCATCGAACACCAGCGGCCTGAGCTGGCACGACGGCGATCTCTGGCTGGCAGCCAACGGGAGTTCGGACCTTTGGCGGCCAGCCCGTGAGCAGGATGCGCGAAAAGGGGCCGGCGAGGTGTTGAGGATGGATACCGACACCGGCAAACTGAAGGAACGGCGTCTCCTGCCCGGCGGCGGAGGCACGCACGGCATAGAGATTGACTGCCGGGATCCGGACTACATCTGGCTGAGCACCTTGTCCAGGCAGACTCTCAGCCGGGTTCGCATAGCGGACTGGAGCGTCACCGCAACCATTCCGCTCCAGCACGATCGGTCCCATGGTCTGGTCAGCACCGAGCAGGCACTGTGGATCGTCTATACCAACGAACGGACCATCGTCGAGACGGATCCGGAGACCGGCGAGCCTGGTCGGACCATCAATATTCCCGACGACATGCCGCAACCGCACGGCATGACCCGGCAAGGTGCCGACTTCCTGTACTGCGACGCGGCAAGCGGTTGGATTGTGAGAGTCCACGACGTTATCGACGGCTGACGCCAACGGTACGTCGCCGGCATCCGGCAGTTCGACATCACAGCTTCCAGGGCTCGGCCTGGGAGGAAATTCCGATGTGCCGACACGGTAGGGGAACCGTCGGCATGCCCGAAACGTTTCCGACTTCCGTGACCCAATGACAACGTCCTCAAAGGCAATCCGGTCCGCCAACACCATGACCCGACAACTATCTGCATCCCGATGGTATGCCGATCCCGGAAACCAGTGTCGCGTCGGATGCGGGGCATGCTGCATCGCCATCAGCATCAGCACCACCATTCCCGGGATGTCCGGTCCCAAACCGGCAGGGGTGCGTTGCGTCCAACTGACCAGTGACAATCGCTGCCGGTTGTACGACAAACCCGAACGGCCCGACGTGTGCCGCGTGTTCGAGCCGTCGGCCGAGATTTGTGGCCGCACCAACGACGAGGCAATGCGCAACCTGATTGAACTCGAAGCGCTTACCTCTTCATGACCCGCCTCCGGCATGGAAAGGCGTTGGCCAGGACTACCGAGCCAGCAACCTCCACCAATCCCAATCTGTCGGCACGATATCGGGCCAAGGGGAGCTACGATTCGGCTGACTACGATCGAAACCAATACCGGACTGGCTTGTTATGTAAAGAGTGTCAATGGTCTCCCTTACAGCCCTTACTTGGATCTGAACCGTGCGCCGCGGTACGGTGCCGTCACTACCAATGCAGTTTCACCAAACCCAAGGGGTTCACAGGGAAATTGACAACGGGCACCGTGGGCATTGACCTCTTGCCACCCGACAGAGCCTGCTCCAGGATGCCCGATGGCAACGACATGCTCGACACCGGAACCAGTGGCACCTCCAAGGTGAATGCGCCTCCGTGCGCCCGATCCTCTACGTGGCCATCGTAACCGCCACAATCCCGCGATCGGTGCCCTTCATACCCGTTTGTGCTGGAGCGGCAAACCCAAGAAGGTGATGCTCGTCGCAGCTATGCGCAAACTGCTCCTCATCCTGAACGCGGTGATCCGGAACCAGATCTCTTGGTAGGACCCTGTGCCTACAGCCACCGAACCTTGACTTCTCATACACCTGCTGAACAGTGGCCTTTTTGATCCGTTCAGAGAGGCTCCAACAGTGGAGGCAGAGTAGAATCCCTTTTGTTGGCAACGTGCCAAGAACGTCGCGGGATGCTTGGCACTGCCCACACCAATCAGGCAGTGTGTCGCCGAAGGAGTTGTCGTTATGACCAGTGCAACCAACCCACATGCGAACGTCACGAAATTCCAGAATCTCCTGCGCGAATTGTTCCAGTTCGACTGCGCTGACCTGGATTTCGGCATCTACCGCATCATGAACCAGAAGCGCGATGTGATAGAGGAGTTCATCACCGACACGTTGCCAACCGCAGTGGCTACAGAGCTGGATAGCGGCCTGTTGGCACAACAGGCTCAGGCTCAGGCCCTCCTGCAGGAAACAGTCCAAAGGATCATTGCAACTTTAGGAGACGATGCCATTGGCGACGATGGCGAGCTCGCTGCTCCGTTTCGCGAATCCCCATTAGGGAAGGACTATCTGGATGCCCAATCCCGCGCCGCTGGCGACAGCCGCGCCGATGTTGAGAAAGACATCTACAACCACCTGTACGCGTTCTTCAGTCGCTACTACGAGGACGGCGACTTCATCTCCCAGCGGCGCTACTCCCGCAATCAGCGCTACGCCATCCCCTACAACGGAGAGGAGGTCCATCTCCACTGGGCCAACCGCGACCAGTACTACGTCAAGACCGACGAATACTTCCGCAACTACGATTGGCAGGCTCCCAACGGCGTGATGGTGCACTTCCGGCTTGACAACGCCAACGTGGAACAGAACAACATCAAGGGCGACAAGCGATTCTTTCTCCCAATTACTGCCAAGGTCCAATGGGATGAAGATGCCCGTGCCGTTACCATCCCCGTGGAGTACCGCCCCTTGCGGGATGAGGAGAGTAGGCGGTACCGCACGCGCGACCAGCAGAAGAACATCAACGAGACCGTCACGACCACCATCCTGGAGCAGATTGGCAATGCGCCCGATGCCCTGGCGGCCCTAACCGGCGAACGGCACAACAGCGCCAACGGCCCGGTCAGCAACCTGCAGTACCACCTGCGGCGCTACACTACGCGCAACAATGCCGACTTCTTCATCCACAAGAACCTGTCCGAGTTCCTCAACCGCGAGCTGGACTTCTATCTGAAGAACGAGGTGCTGAACCTGGATCACATTGCCAATGCTGGCTTGGACATGGCGGAGAGCTGGTTCCAGCAGATGCGCCTGATTAAGGCCATTGGAGGACAGATCATCGACTTCCTGGCCCAGATTGAGAACTTCCAGAAGCTGCTCTGGGAACAGCGCAAGTTCGTAACCGAAATGCAATACTGCATCACCTTGGGCACCATCGACACTGACTTTCATCCCGACATCATCGCTAACGAAGAGCAGTGGAACGAGTGGAGCGAACTCTACGACATTGACGGTTCTGACCGGAGCCGGGCGTTCCTGCAAGCCCATCCCACATTGGTGCTTGACACCAAGCACTTCGACGCCGACTTCACCGACCGCCTTCTGGCATCATTCGATGACTTGGACGGCAAGACTGACGGCCTGCTAGGGCCTGTTCACACTACGCGCAGGGTTTCCACGATGAGGGCGAACTGGATGAAGGCCCAGTACATGCGGTCCAGCTTGTCAAAGCGGGTGTAGACCCGCCGGAACCCCTTGAGGCGCCGGAAC
>MPMO01000033.1 GCA_002238555.1 Caldilineaceae bacterium bin34 | reverse complement strand
ACGGGCCGAGGTGACGAAGATGCTGGCCCTGCTGGACGAGGCCCTGGCCGTCGCGCACCGGCCGGACATCGACGTCTTCGTGGGCGACGGCCACTATGCCTGCGAGCCCATGGTCGCGGGGTTGGCGGCCCGCGATTTGGTTCTGGTCAGCAAGCTGCGCCGCGACGCGGCCCTGTGGGTGCTCTGGACCGGGCCGCCCACCGGCCGCCCCGGGCGCCCGCGCAAGTACGCCGGTCGCTTCGACCGCAGCCGCATCGGCGAACTGCCCCTGATCGAGCTGCGGGACGAGGGTCAGCACCTGTACCACGCGCAGCTCTATTACAAGCCCTTCCAGAAACTGCTCCGGGTGGTCTTCGTCCTGGACGCCGACGCCGATCCCGCGCAGGAGACCCGGCCCACCACCCTCTTCAGCACCGACCCGGACATGGTGCCGGAGCGGATTTACCGCATCTACCGCGACCGCTTCCAAATCGAGTTCAACTTCCGCGACGCCAAGCAGCATCTGGGACTGGCCGCCTGCCAGGCCCGCACCGCGGCGCGCCACCACTTCCACGTCAACGCCGTGCTCGCGGCCCTGGCCTGGACCCGGCTCGAACTGCGCCACGCCGCCGACCGGGCCCTGGCGCGCTTTTCGATGGCCAACGTCAAGCTCAAATCGTTCCTGGCAATGGTAGTGCAGCGGCTTTTGGACACGGACGGGCTGCGCCTGACCCTGCAGAAATACCCGGAGGCCCTGCAGGAACTGCTCGCCTTGGGCCAAATCGAGCCCAAACCCACCTGAATCCGAGACGAATCCCCCGGGATTCGTCGCCACAGGCCTGGTTCCGGCATCCCCAACCCCGGTCCGACCCTGCCGGAACGACTACGCCTGTCCGTTTAATATCTCAAAAACTGTTCATACCATTGCTTGGCCTGAACCAGGGCCACGGCACTGTGCCGGCGCAACGCACGTGCGATTGTACGGCTGTATGTCCCTTCTACTCGTCGCGTCGAGGAGCAAACTGTACCGGGAGACTCTGCCTGCCTAATACGGGTTGGTGGAGGTTGGTGGAACGCTAACAGGGTCGGAAAACCGGATCCTCATGGTCGGCCGCAAGAAAAAACGGCCGCTTCCCACCCGTGTCGTTCCCAGTGACCCGTGCGCTGCTTTGGAAGTGGTGGCGGTTCGCAGCGTCTCCAAACAGGCCTCTCAGGCACCGCAGTAGCGGTAGTTGTCCATCCTGTCGGTCAGGGCAAGACGATCACCCAGTTTCGCCAGCATCTCGGCCTTCACCTGGAGGTGTCCGGGATCGTCCCAGAGGTTCTGCATTTCCAACGGATCGTTTTCGAGGTCGTAGAGCACGCCTTCCCCGAAACCGCCATAGATGCAGATCTTCCAGCGTTCCGTGATCAGCATGCGGTAGCGGCACATCTCCTGCGATACACCGTCCTCGTCGAACTCCATCAGCTTGCCGTCCTGCTGCGGCCGGGCTCCCGTGTCGATGACGGGCCTCAGTGATTCGCCCGGCAGGATCGCGCGTTGCGCCTGTTGGCCTCCTCGCAGATCGAAGTCCTCCTGGCCCAGGCCCGCGTAGTCGAGGACCGTCGGCACGAAGTCCAGGTGGCTGACCGGCTGCGGTACCCGTACCCCCTGCTGTCCGCCGGGTGCGCGCCAGATCAAGGGCACGCGCACGACGGGTTCGTACGGCCAAGGCCCCTTGAACAACAGATGGTGCGAGCCCAGGTAGTCGCCGTGGTCGGAGAGGAACACGACGGTGGTGTTCTCGGCCAAGCCGGATTCGTCCAACGCACCGAGCAGCCGTCCCACGCAGTCGTCGATGTGGGTGATCATGCCGTAGGTCTGGGCAATCGATTCCCTGAGGACAGCCTCGTCCCAGTTGCGGTGCAGCTTCCGCCCGTATTGGTCAAACCGCTCCAGGTAGCCGCACGGATCCTCACCGTGATTCCAGTTGTCAGGCAGTGAGACGGCCGCGGGGTCGTACATCTCGCTGTAGGGCTTGGCCGCGCAAAAGGGATGATGCGGATCCGGGAAGGAGGTTACGAGGAAAAAGGGCCGATCTTCCTGTCTGTGCAGGAAGTCGATGCTGCGCTCGGTGATCCAGTCGTTGTAGTGCCATTCGGGCGGGATGGGCATGCGCCAGGTCTGCGGGCCCGCGGAGTAATAGGCCTTCTCCCGGCTCAGTTCGGCCTTGGTGCCGGGCCGTTGGGCCTCCACGTCGTTTACGTAGTCTCCGTTGACGTAGTTCACGTGTCCGCCCACATAGTCCACGCTTTCGTAGCCGTAGAACGGCAGCGGCAGTTCCGTGATGGTGCCGTCGTTCCAAAGATCCCGGCTTTCCCATGTGGCCGGCTGGCCGTCTTCGTCCCGCTCATCGGTGCTGAAGGGTTGCAGGTGAATCTTGCCGACACAGTGGGTCCGATAGCCGTTCGCGGCCAGTACGCCGGTCACGGTGGGAATGTCCGGGTCCAGGTTGCAGCCGTTGGTGGTCAGGCCGTGCTGCCGCGGGGTCAAGCCGGTGTGCAGGGTCGCCCGCGAGGGCTGGCAGACCGGCTTGGACGGGTAAGCCCGGTTGAAATTGACTCCTTCTCCAGCCAGCCTGTCCAGATTGGGCGTCCGGACTTCATCGTTGCCGTTCCAGCCCAGGCTGAAACTGTTCATCTGGTCGACAATGACGACAAGGAAATTGGGCTGCATCGGAACTGTCTATCCTTTCAGGCCGGTGAGGGCAATACCGCGGATGATCTGCCGCTGGAACAGCAGGAAGGCGATCACCACCGGAAAGACGGCAATGAAGGCGCCGGCGTTCTGGACGGCGAAGTTGCGTTCGTATTCTGCCGCGAACGTGGCCAGGCCGACCGCCAGCGTGTACTTGGCGGTGTTGGTCAGGACCACCAGGGGCCAGAGCAGGTTGTCCCAGTTGGCCAGGAACTGGATGATGCCCAGGGCCGCCAGCGACGACGGCACCAGCGGCAATGCCACGAACACGAACAGGCGCGGCTCGCTGGCGCCGTCGATGCGCCCGGCGTCCAACAGCTCGTTGGGCACGCTGTGCATGAACTGGCGCATCAGGAAGATCCCGTAGGGGGTCACCACGGCCGGCACGATGATGGAGGCGTAGGTGTTGAGCAGGTTGGCCCAGAGCACCACCTGGTAGTGGGGAATCAGCAGCATGGGGCCCGGGATCATCATGGTGGCGATGATCACGTAGAACATCGGTTCCTTGAAGCGGAAGTCGTACTTGTTCCAAACGAAGCCCAGGTAGGCGGAGGTGAGAACGCTGAGCGGCGTGGCCACGCCGGTGACCAGCAGGCTGTTCATGAAGTAGCGGCCGAACTTGATCTTCGTCCAGGCCGCAATCAGGGGTTCCATCGTGAAGGTCTTGGGCAGAAAGGACGGCGGATACTGGCTGATTTCCGCCTCCGCCTTGAAGGTGGACATCCCCATCCAGAGGACGGGGAAGAGCATGGCGAAGGCCCCGATGAACAGGAGCAAGTACAGGAGCACCGCCCTGGGATCGATGCGCAGGCGGCTGCGCCGGGCAGTTGCGGCGGTCATGGTCCGGTCAGGCTCCGACGTCCCATGAACTGCGCAGGAAGCGCAGCTGCACAAAGGTCATCAGCATGATGATGGCGAACAGGATGAAGGAGATGGCCGCGCCGTAGCCGAACCGGAACAGCTGGAAGGTCTTCTCGTACAGGAGCAGCACCACCGTCGTGGTGGAGAAGAGAGGGCCGCCACTGGTCATTACGTACATGGGCACGAACGCCTGCAGGCTGTTGATCACGCCGACCACCACCACGAAGGAGAGGGCCGGCATCAGCAGCGGCAGGGTGATGCGAAAGAAGCTGGCCCGCGCCCCGGCCCCGTCGATTTGGGCCGCCTCGTAGTAGGTTTGCGGAATGTTCTGCAGCCCTGCCAGCAGGATAATCATGCGTACTCCCAGAAACTTCCAGAAGCCGAACAGAATCAGACTGTTCATGGCGTGCTGGGGACGCGTGAGCCAGCCAATCTCCGGCGGCGGGGGCAGGTTCAGGAAGTCCGCCGTTGCGAAGATGGAGGTGTTCAGGATGCCGAACCGGGGCTGGTAGATGAACTCCCACACCAGCGCCACGGCCACCATGCCGGTCACCGTGGGCATGAAGTAGCTGGCCCGGAAGAAGGCCTGAAACCGCTTGACCGAGTTGATCATGACGGCGACCAGGAGACAAATGACGGTGCCCAGGACCACATTGCCAAAGGCGAACTCGAACGAGTTGCCCATGGCCAGCCAGAAACGCTGGTCCTGGAACAGGGCCTCGGCATAGTTGTCCAGGCCCAGGAATTCCTGGGTCGGACGCAGCGGCTGCCAGTCGAAGAAGCTGTAGATGAACGTGTAGATGAAGGGGAATACGGTCCAGATCAGGAAATAGGCGGCGGCCAGCACGATGGCGCCGGCAATCATGGCGTTTTGGCCGGCCAGCCGGATGCGATGGGGACTTGTGGCCTGCGGCCGTCGCAGACGTTCAAAAAGTGCCACTGGATATCCTGGTTTTCCCCAGGCGGGAAGGCAGCCGGCGTCCCCGGTTGCCTTCCCGTGCCTGTGTGTTGGCGGTGACCAGACCTATGGCTGATCCGGGATCATCAGGTTGGCGTGCTTGTAGTTGCGCTCGATGATGTTCCAGTCCTCCCGCTGGGCCAGCTCGGCGTCGATGAACTGCTCGGCTTCGGCCATGGCATCGTCGATTTCCGCGCCGCCCACGAGGATCGGGCCGATCAGGGCATCGCCGATGCCGACGTTGTAGACCGCCGGGGTGTCGTTTACGATGCCCCACTCCACGGCCCCCGAAATCACCTTGGCCACCTGGTCTTCCTGGACCTCGGGCAGGTCGATCAGCTTGTTGTAGGGCGGAATGAAACCGTTGCGCAGGGCCACGGTGTGCGCGACCCGATGGTCGCTGCTGTAGAGGAAGTGCCAGAAGTCCCAGGCCACGGCCTTCTCGGCTTCAGGCGCGTAGGGATTCACGACGGCTTCGACCGCAAACCGGATGTTGCCGTAGGCAGGTTGGAAAGAGCCGTCGAACGTCGGGATGGGGGCGGCGAACCAATCCAGATCGGGGTTGTTGCGGCGCAGGACCGACGTGACCCAGGAGAAGTCGGCGATGATGGCCGCGGTCTCCGACGTGAAGGAATCCAGCCGGCTGGGCATTTCCGGATCCACGACCCGGTCCACCTCGTGCAGATCCTTGATGAACTGCAGGGCGTTGCGGCTCTCCTGGTTGTTGATTTGGGTCCGCTTGCCGTCCTGCGTAAACAGGTAGCGGCCCTGCTGGTAGCAGCCGTTCTTGTGGAAGGTCGGCCAGTCGGCCTGGAACCCGGCCCGCACGATGCGGTCCTGGCTGTCGTACCGGGTCAGCGCCTTGGCGACCGTGCGCAGATCGGACCACGACTTGGGCGGTTCGTCCACCGAGAAGCCTTCCTCCTCCCACAGGCGCGTGTTGATGTACATGACGGGCATCATGGTGCCCATCGGGAGGAAGTGGCGGCTGCCCGGCGTACCGGTGGGGCAGTCCATGGCCCCTTCGGAGAACGCGACCCAGTTGTCGTCCAGGAACTTGCGGTTGGCCACGTGCTCGGGCAGCGGATCCATCAGGCCGCCGTCGCAGAACTCGGTCAGCTGTGACGTGTGCATGTGCCAGAGGGCCGGTCCCTGGCCCGCGGGCACGTTGACCGTGAGCTTGGTCCAGTACTCGGCCCAGGACTGGTTGGACACGTTGATGGTGACGTTGGGATACAGCTTCATGTATTCCTCGGCCCAGCCCAGTTCGTACTCGTAGCGGTCGAGGGCCCACTCCCAGTATTCGAGGGTGATGGGTTCGCCGTTGTTGATGCTGTCCTTTTGGACATAGGGGATGCCGGTGGCCGCGTTGGGCAGGTCGAAAACGTTGTCGGGAACCTCAATCGTTCCGATTTCTACCACCGGGCCCATGTCGGACGGCATGTCGCTGTCCGCCTGACCAGCGGGAGCGCACGCGGCAACAGCAGCAGTGGCCGCCATGCTCGCGCCCAGGCGCAGGAAGGACCTTCGGGTCAAACGCGTGTCATGCATACGACACTCCTGTTGTGAATGGGTTGAAGTGGCGTAAACTGCGCCACGGTGCCTAGGGAGAGTATATCCAGATCGGACAAACGCTTGCTTTCGGCGGCTTTCCGCGCCAGGAGGCAGCGAATCCGATTATGCTTGGGATTCCAACTACGGCTGAGCGGTAGACGAACCTGGACCGATGGGGCTTTCGCCGAAATGGCTGCAGAACCTTCACAAGGCGGCGGTATCTCACACCAACGAGAGTGGTCATGAGGACGATCGTTAGGGGCTGTTCCTCGGACAAACGGGATGCTTCCGATGCCAGAGGGCGGTCTTCGGCAATTTTTCCAATTGGTAGCCGGACAGCTAAGGTTAGGCTAAGTCCAAGGCGCGGTACACCAAGTTCCATTAGCCTGAATCGCGCGATTGATGTCATGTTCTGTCACCCTCTTCTGTTACCTCCTTTAGCAGGCTGCAGAAGAATGGGTTTTGGATGCCATCGGCCATCACGACGGTGCGCGGAAGCGGTGTGTAGGGGGTTCCGATGGGCCCTGGATCCCGCTGCGCAGCCCCCACGCGCGAGCTTCGCGGGCCCCGCAGCCCCGGTGGAACCCCTTGGGGTGCGTGGAGCCTCTGCGGGGTCACCTGGGCGGCCCGGCCGCGGACTCCGGCTCGGGTGGCAGGTTGACCATGCGTACCAGGTTGTAGGCGGTCGCCACCAGGTAGCCGGCCAACCCGGTACGGTCCACGCCCCGGTAGCGCGTGCGCCGCAAGCCGCCCACGGTCTTCATCCAGCCGAAGACCTCCTCCACCCGCTTGCACAGGCGGAGGCTCACGGCGTAGCCGGCATGACGCGTCGTGCGACCATCGATGGCCGAGTACTGCTTCTGTGCGACATGCGGGGTCACCCGTCGCGCGCGGATGTCCCGCACACAGTTCCGGGTGTCTTAGCCGCGGTCGGCACCCAGCGTGCGGGGCCGGTAGCCCCGCTCCCGCACCCCGTCCAGGAGCTCCGGCATGGCCGAGCGGGATGCCGTGCCGGTGGCCGGGCTGACCGTGAAGTCCATCAGGCCGTGGCGGTTCTCGTCAGAGCGTGGCCCAGGAACGCCAGCCGGGCTTCCCGCCCTCGCCCCTTGCGCAGCAGGCGCGCCTCGGGATCCGTGGTGCTGGCATGGGTCTCGTTGCTCTGGCGCTCCCCGCGGAAGTCCACGGACGGGTTGCCGGGATCGTCGTCCGGAGGCGGCAGCGGCCCGTCCTTGGGCCGGAAGCTCATGCTGCGTTGGGGATTCGGGCGACCGCGCATCGGGGATTCCTCCGTTCTGGGATGCCACAATCCTAACCGGCCGCGTTTTTCAGCAGCCTGTTAGGCGTGTTCCACTGTACGAAGCGTTGCACCAGAAGTGATGGACACGAGTGGAGCCCCCTGTATCGTATGATAGAAGCTGTTTCGGAATTGGTGGTCCAGGGTGTGAGGTTGGCTCTATTCGTGTGGCCTATTCTGACCGGACCATCGTTGCACTGCCCTGAGGGGATCGAAGGTCAGTAACCGTAGCTGCTCCACGAAGGCGGCATTCGGGCCACCTGTGCGGCTGCCTCTGAGCGCAAACATAGGATGGAGGCACCCCATGAAAGGCAAGGAAATCACCGGATTGACAGTTGAAGGATATAAGTCCTTCGGCAAGAAACAATACTTACAGATCCGGCCTCTAACTCTTTTGGCTGGCACCAATAGTAGCGGCAAGACCAGTGTGATCCAGCCTCTGCTACTCCTAAAACAGACTCTGGAGGCCTCCTTCGATCCGGGACCTCTCAAGATCGATGGTCCCAATGTGGCCTTTTCCTGGAACGCCCAGATGTTCACAAAGGGTCAGGATGGTGAGACAGTACCCGACTTGAATATCGGACTTGAATATCTTTATGTAGATAACATTCCCTGGGAAACCACCCAACTCACCGTAGAATTGAAGTTCCAGCGCTCACTCAATGGGGCAATTGTTCTCGCGCAAGAGTCGATATTCGAGACTATTGCGAAAAATAGTCAAGAAATAGCTAAGAAAATCGATTTTACAGAGGGAAATACAACACTATCATCCATTCATAACTATACTTGGTTGAATTCAAGCCTAGAATCTCTCATCAAACAGCAGCAGGAACAAGCCGGTGTTGTTGATGTTGTATCCCGTATCGTGCGAAATCGGTGTTTTCTGGACTTAGTGGTGACAAGCCGCGAGTTTGAGAACTGGGATATTGATCCCTTTGGGGGCTTGTGGAACATTTCACTCAACCAGCAATTGGGGCCTTTGATTACCAATATTGTGTATATTCCCGGCCTTCGTGATCCTGCTTCGGCACGGTCTTATCCACTCATGCCGGTGGCCGAACGCTTTCCGGGACCAATGCATTCCTATTTGGCCAGTATAATCTACCATTGGGGACAGGAGAGTGCTCTGTTGGGCACCTTGGAACAGGACTTGCGCACACTCGGCTTGGCGGAGAAGGTGTCGGTGGAAATGGTAAATGATACGGCTCTTGAGGTCTTGGTGAGTCGTCGGCTGCCAAGTAGCAAACATGTCCCTCCTGATTTAGTCAGTCTGGCGGATGTGGGACTGGGCCTGTCCCAAGTCATGCCTGTCCTGGCAGCTTTGCGGATAGCTCAACCCCACCACTTGGTCGTAATGGAGCAGCCAGAGTTGCATCTGCATCCACGAGGCGTTCATAAGTTGGCTGAAGTCATCGTGGAAGCTGTGAATCGGGGAGTGCGGATCATCATGGAGACGCACAGTGAGTTGCTGCTTTTGGGGATTCAGACCATGGTGGCCCAAGGACACCTTGATCCCACGAAGGTGAGTCTAAACTGGTTCTCTCTTGACGAAGATGGTCATTCACTCATCCATCAAGCCGGGATTGAGCAGGATGGTTCGTTTGGCGATTGGCCCGTGGACTTCCTGGATGTTGAGTGGGCGGCCCAAAGACAATACCTAGATGCCGTCAGTAGCCATGCATGAGCAACCTGGCACACTGCTTTTTGTTGTTGATGCTGATATTCTGCGTGCAGCGGGCCACTCGGAAGGACATGCGAGCCAAGTTCGAGGGTTGTTGAATGCAATTTACGAGATCTGCCATCGGGTCGTGTTGTCCGAGGAGGCCCGTTCCGAGTGGGACAAACATGCTTCCGGAATCTCGCTGAACTGGTGGACACGCATGAGCAACCGCGGCAAAATCCAGCGGATTAGGTTGCACCTGACCGACCATGAGGAAGCACTTGAAGACAGCGGATTGGCACCTGAACGGTTGCCCGGTCTCAAAAAAGACTTGCATCTGGTGGTCGCTGCCCTCGAACACGGAGACAACATCGTGATCTCGAACGATGGACGGGCCGCCAACGGGTTTAGGGATTTGTCACGCGTCATCGAAGAGTATGGTGCAGTCTCGTGGTGGAATGCCGATCATCCCATACCACCTCGGTTGCTTGAATGAACACCCCATCCAAGCATGTCCGTCAGATTTCTGGCTCTGCGATGGCTGCTGCTCTTGACCTGTCACGGTTGTAACCCAGCGCATCATTCCGAGGCGGCCCGATTCGGTCCCTTGCCCTGTGGACGGACACTATGGCAGAGGTCAAGGTGGTGATTTCAGTCCCCGTTGCTTTCCGGGTCGGGGCCAAGCAGGTCTTCCTCGAAACAGGGACCAACCAAGTGCCGAAGTTTGGGTTTCCGCGTCCGATTCAAGTCGAGAACGGGCCGTTCCGATGCCGCGCTCAGCCCTTAACCCCCGTAAACACAATGCCCTGAATAAAATACTTCTGGGCAAAGAAGAAGATGAGCACCACCGGCAGCATCGCCACCAGGGACGCCGCCATCAGCAGGTGCCACTCCGTGTAGTTCTGATCCTGAAACGAGCGCAGGCCCAGGGCAATGGTGTATTTGTCGCGGGAGTGCAGGTAAATCAACGGGCCGAAGAAGTCGTTCCAGGATCCGTTGAACATGAAGATTGCCACCGCCGCCAAAGCCGGCTTGGACAGGGGCAGTACGACGCGCCAGAAGATGCCGAAGTTGGACGCGCCGTCGATGCGGGCGGCATCATCCAGATCCAGCGGAATCGACATGAAGAACTGGCGCAGCAGAAAGGTCAGGAACGGTCCCCCCAGCCAGTTGGGCAGCACCAGCGGCACAATGGTGTCGATCAGCTCCATGTGCTTGAAGACCACGAACTGGGGAATCATGGTCACCTGGGGCGGCAGCATCATGGTGGCCAGCATGATCAGGAACAGGGCTTCCCGGCCGCGCCAGCGCAGGCGGGCAAAGGCAAAGGCCACCAGCGAACAGGACACAATTTTGCCCATGACATCCAGCAAGGTGATGACCACTGTGTTCCATACGTACCGGCCAAAGGGCACCAGCCGGAAGATGTCGGCATAGTTCTCCCAGTGGAACGTCCGGGGAATCCATTCCGGGGGCAGGGACATGACGGTCCCCAGGCTCTTGAGCGAGGTGGACAGCATCCAGGCCAGCGGGATCATGAGGAAAAATCCCCCGGCCACCAGGACGAGATGCGACAGCGCGGCCTCCCATGTGGGAAGCCGCGGTCGGTTGTCATGTGCCGAAACGGTCATCGCGGGGCTTCAGCGCGACTTCAGCTCACCGGCGTAGAACACCCAGAAGCCCGAGGAGCGGTACACCAGCAGGGTCAGCATCAGGATGTAGCCAAACAGAATCCAGGCCAGCACGGAGGCATAGCCCATCTTGAAGAACTGGAAGGCGTTCCGGTACAGGTACAGCACGATGAACAGCGTGGCTTCGTGGGGTCCCCCGTTCGTCATGATGAGGGCCTGGGTAAAGATCTGCAGGGCCGTGATGATGCCGATGACCAGGTTGTAGAACAGCACCGGCGTGATCATGGGCAGCGTGATGTGCCAGAAGGCGGCCCCGCGTCCCGCCCCGTCCACGCGCACTGCTTCATACAGCTCGGACGGCACTCCCTGCAGGCCCGCCAGGTAGATGACGATGCCGCCTCCCACATGCCAGAGGGACATGCCGATCATTGATGTCAGGGCCCAGTCCTTGTCGCCCAGCCATCCGGGGCCCACAATGTCGAAACGGGCGAGAAAGGAGTTGATGAGGCCGAAGTTCGGAGCGTAGATCCAGCGCCACAGCAACGCCACCGCCACACCGGACAGCACCGATGGCAGGTAGTACACGGTGCGGTAGAACTGGAGCCCCCGAATCCGGGTGTTGAGCATCAGCGCCACGCACAGACCCAGCAGAATCTGCAGCGGCACGCTGACCACCGCATAGATGGAGGTGACCTTGAGGGCCTGTCCCACCTTGGGATCGTCGGTCAGGGCCTTGTCGAAGTTGGCCCAGCCCACCCACTTGGGCTGGGTGAGCACATCGTATTCCGTGAAGGCAAAGAAGGCGGAGGCGATCATGGGCCCTACCGTGAAGAGCAGGAACCCCAGGAGCCAGGGCGACGCGAAAAGCCAGCCATCCCGCTCCTCGCGCCGCCTCATCGGGCTGGAGGGCGGGATCATGGATGGCGGGTCATGGGGAGCGAGGAGTGGCCGCACAACGATTGTGCGGCCACTTCACCCGTGCCCCGCGCGGGGCACGGGTGAAGTGGAGCGGGGTCAGCCGATGATCCCGTTGATTTCCGCAGTCAGGTCGGCGGCCAGTTGGGCGGCGGGCTTGGAGCCGTCCCACAGGGAATCCAGGCCGGTGGTAATCGCCTGCACGATTTCGGATTCATTGGGATGCGCCGGCCAGGCACGGCCCTCGCCCCGGAGCAGCATCTCGGGGAAGACATTGTTGACCGCGTGGCTGTTGCACCGTTCGCATTCGTAGTTCTTGTACCAGTCCTGCTCCACCAGCGACTTGCGGGACGGATGGGCGTAGCCCCGGCTGATGCGCAGGCGCTGCCCTTCGGGACTGCAAATCCAGGCGGCCAGGAGGTAGGCCTCGTCCGGCACCTCGGAACCGGACCAGATCGAAGTCCAACCGATCAGCAGGCGGGTCAAACGACTGCCGCTGTTGCTGAGGGGCAGCGGGGCGGCGTCGAACTGGAAGTCCTCGATGGAACGCAGGCCGCCCAGACAGCCGCGCACGCACCAGAAGGAACCGAGTGTTCCGGACGTGAAGCGATCGAACATGCCGAGCTCGCTCAGGGCTTCGGGTCCGGGGGCGCTGCCGTCGTCGACCACCAGGGACTGCATCCACTCCAGGGCCTCAATGGCTTCGTCGCTGTCCAGCATGCACTGCGTACCGTCCTCGTTGAGGATTTCGCCCCCGTTGCTCCAGATGGTGCCCAGCCAGTTGGGATGGCCGATGCCGTAGTGCGTGGTAATGGAACCGTCGACCTGGGTCAATGCGGTTCCCGCGGCCGACATGTCGGACCAGGTGGTGTCCCAGTCGGGGTAGGGCAGCCCAGCTGCGTCATACAGATCGGCGTTGTACCAAATGCCTTCCGGCGCCCCGTCGTTGGGCAGGGCCAGGAGCTGTCCCTTGATAATGCAGGCGTTGACATGGGCATCGAAGAAATCGTCGAAGACGGTTTCGTCGGGATGCTGTGCCGCATAGTCGTCCAGCGGGACGTAGACATTCTTTTCCGCCAGCGAACCGAAATACCCAAACAGGGTCTTGAAGGTGTCCGGAGCAGTACCGCCGGACAGCATGGTCAACAGCTTGTCGTTGTAGGCCTGGCCGTAGCCCGTTCCGGCCGGCGTGTACTGGCCGTCAATCTCGGGATACCGGTTGTTGAATTCCTCGAACACCGGTGCGAAGTCGGCATCTTCATTGGTGCTTCCAGGCACCATGAAGGTTACGGTGACGGGCTCGGGCATGGCCGCTTCTTCTGCGGACGGCGCCGCGACCGGCACACAGGCCGCAAGCAGGCCGGTGGACACACCCAATCCTGTCATCTGCAGAAATGTGCGACGCGTAAATTTGCCTTTGCTCATGTCATCCTCTCCAGTTTGAGTGGCGAACCACGGACGGAGCCCAGCTGAGCAGGAGCAAGGCACACCTCGCACCGGGGCAGCCGAGCGAGGCTGGATTCTACCCAACCCCGGGAATCGGCCAAACGCGTCAAACAGGGCTCACTGCGGTGCGTCCATGGTCGTTGCCAGGCAGCCAGCCGGCTGGCAAACGGGCTGTCGCACTCCCCTATTCCGGGCCGAAAAGAGCCGGCCGGTGCCCAAATGCAGTTGGCCAACATTCACCATCCGGCCGCGTAGGCCGTGGTCCGCGGGTCTGCGCCTCCGGTAAGAATGCCCGTCTCGGAATCCACGGTGATGGCGCACACGCGACTGACCGACCCGCTCCATTCGCCATCCTCTTCCAATATGTGCCCCTTGGTCCGCAAGGCAGATCGGGCCTCTGCCGCGATCCGCGTTTCCACAGTCACCACGCCGTCCAGCGTGATGTGGGGCCAAAACGAATTCGGGAAACTGTGGGTAATGACCCGCGCGGCTTCAATGGCGGTCTGCGGATCCATGCCGAATTCAACGATGTTGAGGAAGACCTGGAGCATGCCCTGCACCTGGGCGTCCCCGCCGGGACATCCAAAGGGCATGTAGGGACGACCGTTGCGCCGGGCCAGGGCCGGATTGGGGGTCAGGCGCGGACGCTTGCCCGGCATGAGGGATGAGGCGTGATCGGGATCCAGCCAACTCTGGGTGCCCCTGTGGGATATCGGGAAGCCCAGGCCCGGCACCACTGCAGCCCCGCCAATACCGTCGGAGGGGGTGGCGGAAAAGGCGTTGCCCTGTCCGTCCACTACACAGAGATACGTGGTGTCGCTCTCCCAGGGCAGCTTTCCGTCCGCACCGGAGTTGCCTGCCGGAGCCGGTACTTTCCGGGCCGGCGCACTCTGCCTGTCGGGCTCGAAGTGCCACGGATCGCCGCAGGGCGGCATGGAAGGTGCCGCCTGGTCGGGATCGATCCATTGCCGACGCCGGTTGGCATACTCGGCATGCAACAGTCCCTGCATGGGCACGTTCACGAAGCCGGGATCGCCGAAATAGGCCTCGCGGTCGGCAAAAACCAGCTTGAGCGTTTCCAGCAGCACATGCAGATAGTCCCCTGAATTGTGGCCCATGGCCTTGAGGTCCAGACCTTCCAGTATGTTCAGGGCCATCAGGAGCGAGGGACCTTGACACCAGGGGCCGCAACTGTTGACTTCCAGATCCCGATAGCGGATGGTTTCGGGCACTTCCACCATTACCGTGAAATCCGCCAGGTCCTCATAGGTCAGCAGGCTTTCCTGCCGTTTGTGAAACTCGGCAATCTCCTGCGCGATGTCTCCCTTGTAAATCAGATCGCGGGCTGCACGGAGGCCCTGGGTGCGATCACCGGCGCGACCGCGCTCCGCATCAATCATGCGTTGGAACGTATTGGCCAAATCAGGTTGCAGGAACAGTTGGCCTACCGGCACGGGTTCCCCTTCCGGCAGAAATGTGGACGCCGTTGTGGCATGGGTGCGGATGGAAGGGGTTTGGAGAGCCTTGTAAAACCGTTCATCCACCGGCCTGCCGTCCCGGGCCAATTCCAAGGCAGGTTGCACCACCTCCTCGAAGGTCATGGTTCCCCACCGGGCCAAGGCACTCAGCCAGGCATCCGGAGCCGCGGGCGTTACCGTCCGCGGCAGGCCCTCGGGCATGTCCCCGTCGTGGCGTTCCATGAAGTGCTGAATGCTGGCGGCCTTGGGCCAGCGGCCCAGACCACTGATCGTCTCCACCGGTTTGCCATCGCCGGGGCCAAACATGACGGGTGCAACGCCGCCGAAGTTCGCCGACTCCGGCACAACCACATTGAGGCACAGGCCGGCGGCCACGCCGGCATCGGCGGCATTGCCCCCTTGCTCCAGAATCCGCAGACCAGCCATGGTGGCCAGGTTGTGATCGGTGGAGATGAGATGGCCTCGGCTGCGAAAGGGGGGGCGTGTGGTCTGCATGGGGTTTCCGTTGGCATCCTGTGTGGGTGAATGCGAGCACAGTGCGGGGCGACGTTCGGACCCTGTGAGGACCCGAACACAGAGCCCGGATGGGCCCATGCCCTCCAATGGAATCCTACCCGCAGATGGAATTCCACTGATTGATAGTCGATTCAAGGCTGCCATTGTCTGCATCACAGACCAAGTGGCGCTCCAGCATGCCGTCTAACCGGCGTCAGCTCCCCGGTGCAGTACGGCTCCCTGGCCAGAAATAGCCGGCAGACCATGTGGTATGCTTTTCATCCGCACATGATTTCATATCTGATGAATTCAGTATATGCGTATTATGTGATCAAATTGGCGGATATGAGATTAATCCAATGATTCACCCAAATGTGACAGTGCATCGAGACGGCAACAGCAACTTCTTCTTGATTTTGTCATTGCTGATCAGCCTTATGGTTTCGACTGCCTGCACCTCAGGACCGAAATCAGAGGAGAGAACGGATTCGTTGGTGGTTGAAGTCACCAGGGAAACCGTCCGAGTAGAAACCCGTGAAGTAATACGCGTAGTCACAGCCACGTCGATGCCGACGATACACCCGACTCCCACTCCAACCCCCACCCCAACTGTTCATCCGCCAAGCCTACCGGGACTCCATCCTGATTACTTCGAACCGGCACCCCACGTTGAATACGAAGCAACTCTTGTTTCCGAATTCGCAACCGGAGACGAATTCGCGCCCTTGACTGTCATTCGCCGGGAACCTACTACTCAGGACGTGCAAACTCCGAGTACAAGTGACGGACCGCCAAAGCTGATAGTGAGATCAGTTCCTGCCGTCAAGAGAATCGAGGTTGTTTCCGATGTCGGTGTTCATAGGGTCGAAGAATCCAGAGCCCGTGAACTACTGGCTCTTGTACCGGTCCTCGATACCCAGCCACGCGTAGAAGATGAACTGCATCTTCCCTTGGAACGCTTGCACCCACCACAAACAGGAGGCGAGGTAGCGTTGACGTTCCCACCGTCAGCGCAGCTTTCCATACCGGTACCGGAGACCGATGCCCAACCCTTGGAAATCCTTCGATATAGCCCATCCGAGGATGTAGGAGTTGCACCCAACATCAGCATCACGTTTTCGAAACCCATGGTTCCGTTGACAAGCCATACCACCTTGGCAGCCCGGAATGTACCGGCCTTGGTTACCCCAGAACTTTCAGGCGAATGGTATTGGTTAGGGACACAAACCTTATTTTTCCAACCAACGGTACGTTTGGCTGGCTCCACGCGATATACCGTTGAAGTACCGGAAGGTACTGCAGCAGCCGATGGCACCACCACAACTGAGACCCGGACATGGGAGTTCGAGACTGCACGCCTGCGACTGACCTCGGCATGGCCTGGCACTTGGGGCTCGTTGGGCCTTCGCCCCGACTTTGTTCTCCGGTTCAATCAGAACATTGATCGCAACGACATCTTAAAATTCCTGTCTGTCCGAGCGAACAATGAAGAATTCCCGATTGAGCTGATTGATCCAACCGATGATGGAGTTTCGTCGTACATCCGTAACCTAATGACAGAATCTCCGTTGCGAACTGTCGCATTCCGAGTCAAGACCGATCTCCCACCTGACACGGATGTAATGATGACGGTTGAAGAAGGGGCTCAATCAGCAGAAGGCCCTCTACCCACCTTGGAAAGGCAACATCGCAGTTATCGAACCTACGGGAAACTACGAGTCGAATACACCAATTGCGGCCCACAGTCCTACTATCCCCACCAATTCAGATGCCAAGGCAACACCGACTTGATCATTGATTTCAACCACAGGTTGAACCTTGATTCAATCACAGACAATTCGATACTGATTTCTCCTCCTTTGCCCAAAGGACAAGTTGAAGTGTCGCCATGGGGGAGGCTGCGGATCAAAGGCGCTAAAGCGGTTAACACAAAATATCGGGTGCGCTTGGATTCGGAAATCTCCGACGAATTTGGCCAACAATTAGGCCCCATAGAAGATATCACTTTCAGTGTCTTTGCGAAACCAACAGATATCCAACTGCACCTTCCGGCATCCATGGAGGTTCTGAATCCGTTTCACGAGGGGCAATACAAAGTTCATGCCTGGAACTTAAGCGACCAGCGCGCATTACTCTATGATGTGGAATTTGGCCGCTGGCCTGATTTCCAACGTTCGGCTGTACCCTCGTACAACCCCAGATTCGCGCTCCAGGCACCTGGACATGACTCTGGGAGTTACTACCGTGTCAGTGTGCCATCCCCGCTATTGTTTGGAGATCGACCGGTTCTTGACACGATCCTCACCTATGAATCTGAACTCGATGCACGTGGTGACGCCAGTGTTGATTTGAGTCCCTATCTCGTAGACAGTGCGGGTCACTTGCTGCTAGCGCTACCGCTTTCAGCAGCCGTACAACAATTCGCGTTCTGGAATTATCGTGGAACCCAGGCACGCCCCATACGGACTGTCACATGGATTCAATCGACGCGTTTGGGTGTTGAAACCTTCCGCGACCGTAACTTGTGTGTGGTGAAGGTGTCTGATTTACTGTCCGGAGCACCGGTCGAGGGTGTTGCCATCCGGTTGTCGTCACAATCCCACTCAGTGGTAACCGACGAAGATGGTCACAGTTTTTTCGACCTTTCGACTCTGGAAGGTTCGCCAAGCTCAGTGTACGCAAGGTCAGGATTCGACTCCGCTGTATTGCCAGGTGGGTGTGAGAAATCGTCCTTTCCTCAGACATCTAAAATAGTGTGGCACGCGATCACGGATCGGAACCTTTATAAGCCTGGTGAAACCGTCAGTGTCAAAGGTTGGTTGCGTCGGGTTCATTATAACCCAACCGGTGATGTGGGCTTCGTTACGGAAGGCCAGAGAGTTTACTATTCCATATGTGACTCGCGCAGTAATCACCTTGGGTCGGGTTCAGTAGATGTCGGTTCAGTCGGGACTTTCGATTTCCGTGTTGTACTCCCTGAGCAGGTGAACCTAGGCAATGGCTACATTGCTCTCAGCCTAACGGCACCGAATACTGAAATATCGAATTGTGGTCGGGGATTCAGATCCTACGGAGGTTATTACCGGTACCCGGATCCGGTGCACCCGCTCCTGTTTCAAATCCAGGAGTTCCGGCGCCCAGAGTTTGAGGCGACCCTATCGGATTCAGCGGGTCCGCACTTTCAAGCCGCACCGCTGTTCGTGGATGCCAGTGCGAACTACTATGGAGGAGGACCGCTGCAAGGTGCCCAGGTGGACTGGCGAGTTCAAGGGCATCCTACGCATTATCGTCCACCGGGTTGGGACGGGTTTGTGTTTGGAAGTCGTTCTCGATTCGATGCGCCGGTATTGCGTGAAGTCGATTTGGGTGATGAGTTGGACTTGCGGGGGCGAGGTCGACTGGAAGTGAAGTTTGCTGATGACTTGGCGTTGGTGCCGTACTTGCTGCATTTTGAAGCGACAGTATCCGACTTGTCCCAGCAGACCCGTACGGTTACCGATGTTGCCCTGGTCCATCCCGTTGACCTTTATGTGGGTGCCAAACCTGCCGCTCACCGGGGTGTGGTCCAAGAACCCATCGCCTTGGAGCTGATCGCATCCGATGTCAGCGGCATACCATTGGTGGGTCACAAAATTTTTGTTGCCGCTGCGCCGAGTGGTTCCACGCGATCGGCAAACCCAAGTTTGCAAGTGTTGGATGGGTCAAGTACCCAGTGTCAGGTGGAGTCCGCAGGTGTGCCCGTGGTCTGTGAGTTGACTTTCCCATCGCCTGGGCAATGGACCATAGACATCCATGCAGATGGACCTAACGGGAAGGCGGTACGCACCCAGTCTTACATTTCGATAGCCGGTTCGAGGACCACGCGGCTTAGCGGGGGGGCTGAGTTTGCGTCTGTGAAATTGCTCTCCGATCAGCCTCAATATCAACCAGGAGACGTCGCCCAGATCCTTGTGGCACCACCATTCTTGCCCGCTTTTGGCACCTTGGTGCTGAACCGGGACGGGATCGTGAGTGTTGAACCCATTGAAATTCACACGCTGCCGTACGCCGTCGACGTGCCGATTTTGGATCGGCATATCCCCAACTTGCATGTTTCTGTGTTGCTCAATGGGACTTCGATTCATCAAGGTGCTGGTGGTGTACCCATCCCTGCGTCGGCACGCGGCGATCTGAATCTTGAGATCCCACCTGTATCGCGGGAGGTGGAGTTGGCTCTGGACATGCAGGATCGAGATCTGGAACCCGGGGACACGGCGCATATCAGCGTGTCGGTCACAAATCAGCAAGGAGACCCGGTGGTTGGAGCTGAAGTTGTCCTGCTGGCGGTAGATGAGGCGATTCTCTCACTAACCGATTACCAATTTGACAATCCCCTGTATACGTTTTACCCGGAACGCGGCCTGCGTCTGAGTACGACCAACCTACGGCGTTACATGCAGGCCGAAGTGTTCGAATTTGTACCACCACCACCTCCAAGGGGAGGAGGAGGTCAGGAATTCGGTGAAGATTTCGGGGAACAGGCTTTTGGCGTTCGGCAAGATTTTGACCCGCTTGCGGTCTTCACCCCTTCTGGCGAGACCAATGCAGATGGAATCTTCGAGGCGTCGTGGCAACTCCCTGATACGATTGGCCGGTTTCGGGTTGTGGCGTTCGCGACTGCCGGTCCTCGTCTCTTCGGCAAGTCCGAAACCACCTATGTCTCTCGCCTGCCTTTGCAAATCCGCTCTCAATGGCCGCGCTTCCTCAACTTCGGCGATGAGGCAGAAATGTCAGTACTGATTGAGAACCAGACCGAAGCTGACCAGGATCTTACGCTGGTGGTACAAAGTGATGGCATCGATTTGGCTTACAGGGACGGAGCACGGAACTATGATGTTCTCGCATTCACCGTACCTGGGCACAACCGCCGGCACGTAACGGTGCAAGGTCAAGCCCGGGTCACGGGAGAGAGTCGGATTCTGGTGTCGGTGTTCAACCAGGAGGGCAATGACGCGACCCTTGAGTCGCTGCCCATCTATGTACCGGCCTCCAAGGAAGGCTTTGCAGCATACGGTGTCGTGAATGAAGACGTGGCTGAACAACGGATCAAGATGCCGGATGACATTGTCAAGAACTTTGGTCATCTAAAACTCTCAACCACTTCAACGCTGATGCAACCTCTGCTTGACAGTTATTTCGACTTGAGACGGCCTTGGTACTGGACCTATCCTGAACGGTATGCTTCGCGTATTCTGGCCAATGCTGCGCTGCGGGATGTTCTGTACAGCTTCCAAGTTGCTGATTTGCCTGAACCGGTGGTTTTGGACGACCAAGTGCAAAGTGACATCAAGGAGATGATTGAATATCAGGGCGGCAACGGTGGATTTCCGCTTTGGCAACGCAATAAACAGGCATGGCCCATGGTGACAGTACATTGCATGTTTGCTCTGGCAGTAGCCCGCGAAGCCGGTTATGATGTCCCTGAAGACGCCATCGGTGCCGGATTGCGTTATTTGTCTCAAATTGAATCCCACTATCCTTATTATTACACAGAAAGCACAAGGAGGTATATCACTGCGTACGCACTTTACGTGCGATCCTTGTTGGATGATTCAGATCCTCAGGCCGCACTCCATTTGCTCAGTCAGGTACCGAAGGCGGATCATCCACTGGAAGTGGTGGCCTGGAGCATTCTTGTCCTCCACGCAGACCCCTCCACACAGGATGACGCCGGGGAGTGGATGGATTTCCTTCTGAACCGGGTGGCGGAAACCACCAGCAAGGCCTCATTCACAACGTCGATGCAGGAACGCCAGGATCACCTGATTCTCCATTCTGACCGCCGCGTGGACGCCGTGGTGTTGCGTGCCCTGATGACGGTACGGCCCGAGTCGGACCTGATTCCCAAGGTGGTGCAAGGGATTCTGGCTGCGCGCACCCGCCATGGACACTGGGGCAGTTCACAGGACAATGTCTTTGTTCTGCTTGCGATGGATCAATACTTCCGACAATACGAGGCGGTCGAACCGGATTTTCACGCCCGGGCCTGGATTGACGACACCATGATTGCCAACACCCCCTTCCAGGGACGGGAGACCGTCCATCGCACCGTCACGATTCCGATGGCGTGGTTGTTTGACGCGAATCCGGAACGCATTCTCATCCAGCGCGCAGGCGAAGGCAAGCTCTATTATCGGCTGGGCCTCGAATATGTTCCCGCTGACCTTGAATTGGAGCCGCGGGATCGCGGGTTCACATTGCAGAGAACCTACTCCGGGTTGGATGACCCCAATGATGTCTGGCAGGACGAAAGTGGTGTGTGGCATGTCAAGTTGGGGGCGCGCGTGCGCATTGAGGTGACAATGGTGGCCACGGGCATGCGTCATCATGTTCAGATGGCCAGCCCGCTCCCTGCAGGACTGGAATTCGAGAACCCCAGTCTGAAGGGAAACAGATCTTCGGACGACTACAGCCACTCGTACTACCGTGGTTGGTACTACTGGCCCTGGTACGATCACCAGCAACTGCTGGACGAACGCGCACTGGCGATTACGTCTTGGCTTTATCCCGGGATCTACAAGTACTCGGTAACCGCCCAGGCTACCACTGCAGGCCGCTTTCAGGTTCCTCCTGCTGAGGCACACGAAATCTACACTCCCGAGACATTCGGGTATGGTCCCAGCGAAGTGGTGGTTGTGGAGTCAGCCTTGTCTCAGGATGATGGCTGATGATCGCTGTTGAACATCCCGGCAGGATCGGCGGCACCCCGTCGATCCTGCCGGCCGCCCGATTGACAAATCCGGTTCGGATTGCTGCCTGAACATCCTGAAGATGTTCAGGCAGTTGGCACAGAGCGGTCATCACGGTCGGGGCGTTGCCTCTCGCAGGAGGCGATGTAGTCCTTTCTCAACACCCCAGTGACTGCGGATGATGTCTGAAGCTCCAGCATCGTGACCGCAGCCACACGCGTGTCGATGCGGGAGCAGGCAGTGCATGGCCGTAATTTCGTTGCTTGGGGTCTCGCACAGCGCTTGGGCCAGGGTCAGCCACGGCTTGAACCAGTCCCGGTGGTCGCGCGTGAACTCGACCACGCCCACCTTGGTGTCGATACCCCGGTCTGTACTTCCGGGCCGGTTCGGCGGCAATGGCGCGGAGAGCTTCCCGGAGGTCGTTGTCGGCCTGTGGCATCTGGTTGCGGACAGACTTCGGGATGCAGGGCGCCCGGGAAGTTTCAGGGTCGCCTTGTTGCTGGCGCAATGTTGGTCCCGGGTCATTATGTGTCCACTCGCGGCACCCTGTTGACTACCTTCGCCTCTTGAAGTACGTTCCAGGCCAGGTTTGTATTTCAATCCACCTGCTACAACAACACAGGTGTCACAGACGCGTTGCCGTGAGCCTTGTCCGATTGCCAGGGTCCTACTGGGACCCTAGGAGAAACAAGAGTTTGATCCTCAGAACAAGATTCGTCCGGTTGGTGGTGACGGTCAGTCTGCTGTTGGTTGTCTGTTCCTGTACGTTTGTGGTTCCCCCGCCAACGGACGCCCCCACGGCCCTGAAACTCGGGTTGCTGCTCAATTACACGGGCTCGCCGGAAGCGTCCGCGGATCGGGAGCGGGCCTTCAACCTGGCGATCAGCCACGTCAATGCCGGTGGCGGTGTGCTTGGACAACCGGTGACCGGGATCACGGCGGATGCCACCTCCGATCCGCAGGCCGCCGTGGACGCCGCCCGGCACCTGATTGAGGTTGAGGGCGTCCATGCCATCGTCGGCCCGAACGCCAGTTCGGCTGCGTTGCCGATCGCGGAAACCGTGGCCGGTCCGGCCGGTATTCCGGTGATGAGTCCCTCCGCCACCTCGCCCCAACTCTCGACGGTTTCCGACAACGATTTTTCTTCCGTACGGCTCTCTCCGATGCCATCCAGGGGCCGGTCCTGGCTTCGCTGACCCGGAAGCGCGGATTTGACAACGTCGCGTTCATCTACCTCAACGACGCCTACGGTCAGGGGTTGGCGGCGGCCTTTGCCCGGGCGTGGGACGGAACGTTGCGGTCCGTTGCCTTGGAAGTGAACCAGACGACCCATCTCCCGGCACTGCGGGAGAGTGTCGGGAGTGGTGCTCAGGCACTGGTGGTAGTTGCGCATGAGGAGCAAGCCTTGGCCATTGTCCGCACAGCCTTGGATGAGGATCTCTTTGACCAATTCATTTTTGGCGACGCAGCCAAGCGCCTGCGTCTGGTTCAAGAGATCGGGGGTACTCGCCTGAGCGGCATGTATGGCACTGCGGGGGCGTCGGCTCCCGACAATGACGCGACCCCGGAATGGGAAGCCGCCTTCATTGAAGCCTATGGGGCCCTGCCCGTCCTGGCCTATGTAAAGGAAACCTATGACGCGACCATTGCGCTTGTCCTCGCCGCCCAGGCCGCCGGCAGTGTCGAAGGGCCGGCGATTCGCGACCGGCTGCGGGAGATTGGCGGTCCGCCGGGATACATCGTTCCGGGCACCCCGGCCGGCGTCGGCGACGGTCTGCGCCGACTCGCGTCCGGTCAAGCGATCAACTACGAAGGGGCGGCCAGTTCATTGGACTGGGACGAAAACGGTGATCTCCTCCGGGGCTACGTGGGCATCTGGCGCTTTACCCCGGACGAACGCATTGAGGAAATGGATACGATCTTTGTTCAGGACTGAAGGACCGGAGGGATCGATCCCGTGACGGTTCAGCCAATGAAGGACGGCAAGTTCACTGGGCTGGGTTCCGGCTGCGCCTTGCCTTGGTCAAGTCTCGGACAGCATGCCGGCGGATATCTGCCGACGGCTTGACAGGACCGGGTTCTACTGCCGGGCGATCCGGCGGGGGCGAGGGTCGACGGGAGGGGAATCGGTCTTCAGCCACGGTACGCGCAGCACATATCGGTGGCAGCCTTCCACGAAGAGCAGCATGCCGCCTCCCACCGCGAGGGCCATGGAGGCATTGAAGGGCAGCCATATGCTCAGGAGGCCCGTAGCGCACACCAGCACCATGCTGCCTGTCCGCAAACCCACACCGGTCAGGACAGCCAGCAAGGACACCCCGGCCACCGCCGCCAGGGCTTGCGCGGGCAGGCCTTCCAAGGGAACCACCGGCTCGGCCAGCATGGTCATGCCACCCAGCACCGTCACGGGGCGCAGCGAAACCGGGAGCCAGCTGCGAACCACATAACGAGCCCGTTGCCAACGTTGGTTGAAGGTGCCGTCGGCTGTCCAGGCACCGGTCATCCAAAGCCAGTCGCGGCCAAAACCGGCCGCGACCAGCAGGACCACAATCCAGGCACCCAGTTCGATCAGCTGCCTGTCGGTGCCGGGCCAGACGGCTCCCACCATCAGAATGCTTTGCCAGGCAGCAGCCCGGCGGCGGCTGTCGCTGGCCGGCCAGGGATGGTTGGTCAGGCCGTTGCGCACACGCAGTGCCTGTCCTGCCACGAACAGCGGCCTCAGCAGGGCCACGCCCAGATACCAGGGCGGCAGCAGGTGCCAAAGGGCACCCAGCAGGGAAACCACGAACAGGCCCGCGCTGTCCGTCTCGATGTCCAGTCGTTCGCCCAGCAGGGAAACCCTATTGGCACGTCGGGCCAGCCAGCCGTCCGCCAGATCCAGCAACATGAACACGACCACGAGCAACGCCCCCACGGCCCCGGCCCGCCGCCACGCCCGCCCGCCAGACCCAGCAACAGCACCACCCCCGCGGGCACCGCCGCCGCGGCCCGGCCCGGCGGCCATGCCCCGCTGGCAAACGGCGGGATCAGGCCCGCCAGCAGCGCCAGGCCCAGGCCGCGCAGAACGGACATGGTGTTCCCTGGTCCCAGCCCCGTAAACGGTGCATTGGGCTGCCCCACCGGATGGTTGGCGTCCAGGTTGAACCACAGAATTGCCAGGATGGCTGTGAGGACGCCTGCGGCCACCGCGGTACGCAGCCACAATCCCGAGCCGTCGATGGTCCCGAGATAGGCGGTTCCGGCGGCGATCGCGGAGAGACCGGCAACAAACAGGACCAGGGTCTGCTGACGCGATGTGTTCATGCCGCAGGCCCGACGGCCGACCGGTGCTGCATACCGGCCGGCCTGGGTCTTCTCATCTGGGATCTTGCAGCGGTACCTGTACCCAGACTTCCTGTACGCCGTCCACCCACGGGGCTATTACATAGGGCTCCAGGGTGATCAGCAGCCAAAGCTGGCCGTGTCGGCGGACCGGATTCCAGCCGGAGATGTCATCCAGGCTCTGCAACCCGTCGTCCACCCACTGGTGGGCCATGTCGAGATCCTGTTCCGGGTCGAGGGCCGCGGTGCGATGCTCCTTGGCGGCCTGCACGATCAATGCCAGCGCCTCGGCCTCGGACACGGCCAGCAGGTCGGTTAGGGCAACCGGATTGCCGTCGCCGGTGAAGGTCCAACTGTCCACGGACAGGTTGCCGTGGGCGCCGCCGGTGTAGAACCAGAGAATCAAGCGGCCGCTGTGCAGGCCGTAGGGGGCCCAGTACAGGTCGCTGGCCGCCGTCAACAGCTGCCAGGGCAGCAGGGCGGTGAACGGCATTTCCCGTGCGAACTCCACGGCGGAGGTTTGTATGGCCTGGATTTGGCTGTCGATAACGGTTTGGCCGGCCTGGGCCAATGACGGAATCAACGCCAGCAGGCCGGTGGTCGCCTCGGACTGGAAGACCAGGTCGGGATCCGGGTTTGTTGGCGGCAAGGTATGGACAAAGTGCAGGCTGTCCAACAGGCCGGACAGTTCCTCCGTGGGGATGGGCGTGCTGGAGAAGAACGCCAGAATGGGCATCCCGCCCAGTTCGCGCAGGGCCGGCGTGGGTTTCACCACCAGGTAGCGATTGTTGGCGAAGCTCCCGTCGAGGTCCAGCAGACTTTGGGCCTGGCTGCCCGACAGCAGCCAGGCTTGCTGTTGCGGTGCGGTGCCTCCCTCCAGCCAGGGGATGCTCCTCGTGGTCAGGGTAATTGCCTCCCAGGAATCGGAGTGTGATGCAACCTGTGCATCGAAGGCGTCGAAATCGACGGCTTTGTCCATCCACATCGCCACGGCGAACAGATTGCCCTTGTCCGCATCTCGGAAACCCACAGCCGCGAATTCCCGCTGCCACGCCAGGTTGCCCGCTCCCTGCCACGCCGGACTGTCCCCGACCACGAAGTCGTCGAAGCGCCCGGCCTTGAAGCTGGTGGCGTAGACCTGCAACTGGGCCTGTTGAATGTTCGACAGGTCGGACATCGGCTTCCAGCTGTCGCCGGCCAGGTCGAAGACGTGCCATGACTCCGCGATGCATGTCCAGGCATGGGCGCGCGTGGTCAGTTGTTCGAGGACGGATTGCTCGTCCTGACAGGTCAGTTCCTGAGCCAGCACCGTCCCCGGGAGGGAAACCAGTCCAAACAGGCACACCATCACCACCGCGGCCAAGGCCCGCGGACTCCGGTGGCCGCGCCAGCCGGGAAGGTTCGCGCGTTGGATATGGGCCATCAGTGACCTCTTCGGAAACCTGTGGTGTTGTCGCGCTGTCCGCATCCGACAGGTGTATCAAGCATCCCGGACGCGGACAGTATTGGTATCCGTTTCAGCTCTGTGTGGCGGAGCCGAACCATTCACCTTCGGTGCGGGGATGGAGGCCATGGCGGGTCAGCGCACCAGCGAGAACTGCCGCTCCTCGCAGGTGATGCACTCGACCAGGGCGGTCCGGCCGGCGAACGTCTGCGCCGCCGCCTCCTTGATCGCGGGGATGACGTCGGCCGGATTGGCCACCTTTACGGACCAGGCACCCAGGGACGCGGCCAGGTCGGCGTATTCCCCCGACAGGAACTTGGTTCCGTACTTCTCGGTTGCGACCGGCAGGTGCTTCTCGTATCCGCCCATGGCCGAGTTGTTGACCAACAGGGTCAGGATCGGCACCTTGGAGCGCACGGAGGTCTCGATGTCCATGCCGCACATGCCCATCGCGGCATCGCCGACAAAGTTCACCACCAGCTTCTCCGGTGCGGCCAGCTTGGCGCCGATGGCCAGGCCCAGCGAATAGCCCAACTGGGTGGATTTGCCCCAGCCGATGTAGGTGTTGGGCTTGCGGGTCATGTAGAAGGGGGAGATCTGATCGCGGGGATTGCCGGAATCGGCGGTCACGATCGTGTTGGACACGTCCACGGCCTCCTGCAGGTCGTGGATGACCCGGTAGGGGTTAATCGGAGTCTCATCGGAGGTCAGCTTCGGCCCCCATTCCTCCTCCCAGGCGCTGCGCAGCTCCCCGAGTTCGGCCGCCGAATCCTTCTCCGACACGGCGCCGCGGGCCTTGATCGCCGCCAGCAGGGCCTGCAGGACCAGTTTGGCATCGCCCATCAGCGCCTGATCCAGGACCAGGTCCTTGTTCAGGTCCCGTTCGTCCAGGGCGGCGTGGATCACCGTCTTGCCGGGCGGCACCGGGGTGCTCAGGAACATGCGGGTGAAGCTGGTGCCGACGCCGAACAGGCAGTCCGCCTGCGCCAGCATTTGCTTCAGCTGGGCCGGACCGGTGTAGGTGCCGCAGCCCAGCGACAGGGGATGGTTTTCGGGGAAGCTGCTCTTGCCCGGCAAGGTGGTCATGACCGGAATCTGGAGCAGTTCGGCCAGTTCCACCAGCTCGTCGGTGGCCTCGGCGTAGAGAACGCCCTGACCCGACTGGATGACCGGTCGCTGCGCCGCCAGCAACAGGTCGGCCGCCCGGTCCACGTCGGCCGGATCGGGGCCGTAGCGCACCGGCCGCACGGGTTCGTAGTCCACGCTGTCGCCGAACTCGGCGGAGCCCACGTCGCCCGGCAGTTCCAGCATGACGGGGCCGGGCGTGCCGGACCGAAGCATCTGGTAGGCCCGGCGCAGCATCTCGGGTGCCCGTTCCGGGGTGTTGATGCGGGCCACCCACTTCGTCACGTGCTGGTAGTTGCGGCTGGCGTCGAACTCCGGTGGCACATCGGTCCGGTCGGCACCGCCCTGTCCGGGCAGAATCAGGACCGGCACGCAGTCGGCATAGGCCTGCGCCACCCCGGCAAAGGCGTTTTCGATTCCCGGTCCGGCCTGCATGCAGCACACGCCGATGCGGTTGCCGTTGTGGATCCGGGAGAAACCGTCCGCAATGTTGATGACGGTGCGTTCGGTGCGCGCCAGGATGGGGCGGATGTCGCCTGCCGCTGCGTGTTCGATCAGCGGATTGGCAGGGAAGCAGCTGAGGAACTCCGTGCCTTCGCGCTTGAGGATTTCAACAACAGCTTGATAGACGTTCATAGGCACCGCGGATCAATGGCAGGTTGGGTCGGGGAGCACGGACATCACAGAGCAAAAGCAGGCCATGGTTCGGAGTGGGGTCGCGCAACCTGCGCCGTGCATCCAGCGTAAGTATATTGCAGGCGGATCGTTGGTTCCCGTCTGTGGAAGCCGGGGGCCGGCCATGCCATCAACCGGCCCAGGCCGAATGGGCGCACGCGCGAGGTACCTTCAGGCATTACATGGACGAATCCCTCCTTTCCTGCAGCAGCTGCTTTGTGGCCCTGCTCCTGGCTTTCGTGGTGCTCGTCGCCTTCGGCGCTTTCCTGGGCATCCTCGGCGGGGTGATTTCCGCCGTGTTCGGTCTGTTTGCCGCCATCCCGGGCTGGGTCTGGCTGGTGATTGTCGTGATTGCAATCGCCCTGTGGCGACGCCGGGACCGCTGAGAGGGCGGAACGGCGCAGAACGTTCCTTCAAGGTATCCAAATCCTGCGGCGGCCGAGGTTTGGCAACAAATCGCAGGGGTCGCAGGCACCCGGCACTGTGCCATCCTACGGGGCGGCCTGGAGACGGCAGGCGAGGACTTGGCTTCCACCGCGCCGCAATCGGAACCTGACCCCTTGCGCGGTTTCTCCGTTGCATTTTGCTCGCCGTGTGGAGGCCGAGGTCTGACCCTCAAACTCTCCGGCTCAGAGCCCCTTTTGCCTGAGCGTGCTGGCGACGGCATTCAGTAGGTTGACCGGCGGCCCATGGGCCGGACCGCTCTTCGGTCGCCCATCCGCTCTTCCCGCATCCGCAGCAAATCGACGCAGCGCCTCTTAACGGCTGTTGTTGGCTTGGTTCCGGCCCAGTGAAGGAGGCGTTCTCTGTCTCGGTACAGGCATTGAATCATCCCATGCGAACGTACTGTACGACTACACCCAGACCTGGTGCTCGTGAAAGCCTTCCGTCGGCAGTCATCAGAGGGAGACCATGGGTGTGTGCAACTGCGATGTAGAAGGCGTCATAGACACTGACATTCCGGCGGTATTGCCAGGCCAAAGGAGCCAGGGATTGGTGCGAGACGCGATCCACCGGCCAGTGGACCAGATCTTCGACCACCATCTGCGCCCGCGTTTCTGCAAGCTGCCCATTCAGCACCGCCCGCCGCAGCACCGACAGCACTTCCGCGTCCATCAATTCGGGAGCGACCAACGAGGAGGCCTCGATGATGTCAGCCACCGTCAGACCAAGGGGCGTCCTCAGGAGATATTCGACAGCGACCGAAGCGTCGACAACGTACCGACTCATCCAGTCTTCTGATCGCGGATGGAGCGTTCCTCCATGAGCAGTGCCGACGCTTCCACGCCCAGATTGGTCTTGGGACGCTGGGCCAAATGTTTCCGCCAGTCCCGCCTGGCCAACTCCCGCTCGACAGCCGTAAGCACGATGGCGCTTATGGAACAGCGATTCTCACGGGCATGGAGGCGTAGACGCTCATGAAGGTCGTCCGGTATATTTTTTACTTGTAGATTGCTCATGTCATGAGTATCGCATGATTAGAGCATGAACTGCGGAACAGTTGGGATGTTGCGATGCGGTTTCAGCTTCATTGGCCTTGGTCCGAACCAGTCTCCATGCGCGCGACGGACGACCTGTCCGCAGGGTTTGTCTGGATGTTCCGGGCGGCATTCCAGTCCCGGTCGGCCTTCAACCCGCACGCGGTGCAATGGTATGTCCGTTGCGACAGCGGAAGGGTTGTCTTGACGGCCCGGCAGCCGCTGCACGTGTTCCAGAAGAAGGCCACACGGGGAATTGCAACCCCGCAGCCGGAGATCGACCTGATTAAGGGCAGACTCAGGAGTGGCGGAGCAACACCACCTCGAGAACTATGGCGAGGGGGAGGATGATGAAGACATGAAGATCGAACGGAGCAGCGGCAATGTATTCGCCGACTTGGAGCTTGCGGACGCCGATCCCCACCTGCTCAAGGCCGAGCAGGTTACACGCATTGACAGGATCATTCGGGAGCGCGGCCTCAAGCGGGTCGAGGCGGCGAAACTGCTTGGGCTGTCCCAACCCGATGTGTCGCGCCTGCTGCGATGGAATTTCCGGAAGTTCTCTATGGAACGGCTTCTGCGCCTGTTGACGGTGTTGGGTCACGACGTGGACATTGTCATTCGCGAAAGCCATTCCGAGCAGCCGGGACAGTCATGACATTCACAACAGGTCAGAGCCGACAGATTGCGTCCGGGCTTGTCCTACAGGAGTCCGATTGACCAATCCGGTTCGGACCCGCCGGACCATCCCAACGATGCCAAGGCAGTCCTGGCCGGTTGCCCATCCCAGGCAGGGGCCGCCCACCCCGCGGTTTCGATGTCCCCAATCGGGGATAGGGGACTAGGTCAGGTGCAGGCGCAGCAGGAGATCCTGGAACTGGATCTCCATGCTCTCGGCGTGGAGCGGCGTGGACGTGTACGGATTGTCGATGTGGAGGTAACCCGACAGCGGAACCTCCTCCCCGTTCTTCAGTAACGGGCCGGTCCAACCAAACTCATAGCGGTCGCCGCGCAGGCTCTCGAAGCGGACATCCAGCCCCTCCACCGCCAGCGGCAGTTCCAGCACGCGGGCGCGGAAGTCCCTGAACTCGCCGTCCTGTTCGCGGCGGCCCATCTGCAGCGTCCACACCACCTGGGAACCCGCGGCCTGCAGATCCTGTCGGGCCGTCGGGCCGGTTTGCGCCATGCGCAGCGGGGCCGACGCCGTCAGTGCCACATAGCCGTTGCCCTTCATGCCGAAGGCCCAGTTCCGCTGGATGTAGTAGGCGTCGAAGGCCTGGGCCGGAAAATGGGCGTGCGTGAAGCCCATCCAGTCGTCCTCGCCCAGATCATGCAGGGCAAAGAGCACGTCCCGGTCCTGCGCCACCCTGGGCAGCCGCACATGGCCGTGCCAGTAGTTGGGACGGTGGGAGCCGTCCTCGCTGGTCAGGGGCGGATGCGTGACGAAGACCACGGCCTCCGGGGACAAGGTGGCCTGCCAGATGTGCTCCTGCACGCCGGGTTCGCCGGGCCGGTGGTCCTGGGCGGCCGCCAGCATGTAGTCGGGGGTGCGGAAGGTGGCCTTGTTGACTTCCCAGGCACCGGCCGCGCGGTCCAGCTCCGGCTCGAGTTCCCCGGCATGCTGCTCCCGGCTCCAGATTTCCGCTGCCGGATCGCGGGCGATGGCCTCGATTATGGGCGGCAGGCGGTAGTTGGCGGCACAGGCCAGCGACACGGTTCCCAGCACGTGGTCGTTGTGCATGCCCATGCCCCACAGCATGCGCCCCAGGCCCGATGTGGGCTCGCGGTAGGCGGCCTTGAGATAGGGGGCGTAGCTGCGCCCGTGGGTGGAACCGAACACGCCGCGGTAGGAGTTGACCGCCATGCCGAAGAACAGCTTGTCGAGCACCACCACGGCCATTTCGTGGACCGTTTCGTCTTCCGCCAGATCGGCCAGGTGCGTGAGGGCCAGGACATCCTCTTCGAAGTAGGTGTTGGAGTCCCACTCGCGGAAGCCGCCGCCGGCCCGCTTGCGCAGCCAGGCCAGGGCGCGTTGTTCGCCCAGGGCCTGGTGTTCGGCACCGGTCAGGCCGCTGTTGCCGAAGCGGTGGCGGGGATAGAGCTGGCCGGCCAGGACCTCGCAGGTGTGGAACAGGATCTGATGGTTCTCGGTCCAGAAACACATGGCGTCCTGTCCCGGTTCGTCCATCCAGTAGCGGAAGCCCAGGATCACGTCCCGCAGTTCGGTGCGGAGATCCGCCGGGAATTCCGATTCGTCCCCCCAGCGCAGGAGGCAGCCCAGGATGCCGGTCAGGTGGAAGTCGCTGCAGTCGGCCCGGCCGGCGATCTCGGCGGCCGTCGTGCGGAACTGCTCCCAGTCCACCTTGTCCCACTGGCCCAGCTCCAGGCGGGCCATTTCGTGGAAGACGGTACCCTTTTCCGTCGCCGCATGGCGCAGTGCCTCCTCGCGCCGTTGGCTCCAGGTGCCGAAGTGCCGGTCCGAATAGGCCACGTTGCCGTTGAGCCAGGCCGAGAACCTCCGGAAGTGCCGCCGGTTGTGCGTGTAGTACTCCACCAGTGGGGGCAGCACCAGAATCTCGTACTCGTCCTGGGGGTACTGGTAGGTGTTGCCCAGGGTCATGAAAGGCAGCTTGCGGCCCTGGGTCTGCTGCTCGGAGTAGATGCGCCCGTCGGTCCGTTGCAGGCGGACCACGAGTTCGCGCTCCAGCGGCTTGGTTTCCGGCCAGTGCAGCGTTACCGGGGCTGCGCGGTCGAAGGCGCTTCGGTTCAGGTAGGCGTCGTCCAGGACCTCAGAGAAATCCCGGTGTTCCTCGGCCCATCGGGAATCCGCCGGCACAAACCAGGCGGCCGCCGGCGGTTCCGGCAACTGCAGGGCCATGACCATGGGAGAGGCCCGCAGCGCAATCGCGGTGAACCGCACCAGCAGTTCGACCTGGCCCGCCGGCAGGTCCAGGCGGCCGGTTGCCGTGACCGGCGCCTTCAGGGAGAAGTGGTCCACTTGCCAGGCGTGGCTGTCGTTGACCCAGACATCCGCCGGCCCGTTCGACGTAAGCCGGACCTCTCCCGACCAGTCCTCCTTCAGGTCCGCGTGGGCGACGGCCCAGCAGTGGACCGAGTGCGGTGTGTGGGCAAAGACCGTGCCGTAGAGGAAGCGGTCCTCCCGTACCCGGACCACCTGCCAGCGCAGGGGCTTGTCGTCCGGGAAGGGACTGGCGAACTCCACGAAGGGCCCTTGGATGCCGGGGTTCGTGCTGTGCAGCCGGGCCGCGGCGGCCCGGCGGAACTCGGCTTCCGACTTGCCGGAGGCCGCCGAATCGGACAGCTTCTGCAGGCGCGGGCCGCAGAACAGCCACTCCCGGATGAAACCGCGCTCGTCCGGCCCCAGGGCCGGCAGCAGGGTCCTGGTCGCCGGTTCCGCCGCCCGGTCCGGATCAGTCGTCATAGAGGACGCAGCGGACCTTGTGGTTTCCCGGCAGCGTGTGCAGGGTCGGATTGTCCGTGTCGCAGACCCCCCGCACGGCATCGTGGCAGCGCGGGTGGTAGGGACAGCCCTTGGGGATCGAGTAGGGATCGGGCACGACCCCGTGAATGGCGGTCAGACGGCTGGTCAGGCCTGCCACGGACTTCCGGCCCAGCTTGGGAATGGAGTGCAGCAGCGACCGCGTGTAGGGATGCTTGGGAGCGTAGAAGATCGAGTTGACATCGGCCATTTCGACCACTTCGCCCAGGTACATGACCACCACGTAGTCCACCATCTGGGCAATCACGCCCAGGTCGTGGGTGATGAAGATGATGGCCATTCCGAACTCTTTCTGGAGCTCCTGCATCAGGGTCAGGATCTGGGCCTGGGTGGTGACGTCCAGGGCGGTGGTCGGCTCGTCGGCAATCAGCAGGCTGGGCTGGCACGAAAGGGCCATGGCAATCATCACGCGCTGCCGCATGCCGCCGGACAGTTCGTGGGGATAGCGCTTGAGCACCCCCTCCGGCTGGGGCAGGTTGACCCGCCGCAGCATTTCTACCGTGATCTCCGTGGCCTCCTCTTGCGAGCAGTCCCGGTGCAGCGAGATGGCCTCGATGATCTGGGCCCCGATCGTGTGGACCGGGCTCAGCGAGGTCATGGGTTCCTGGAAGACCATGGAAATGTCGCCGCCGCGGATGGACCGGGCCAGCGAGCCCTTGGGGTTGAGCTGGGCCATGTCCACCGTTTCGCCGGGCCGGTCTGCGGTCGGGGCGCGGTGGAAGAGGATTTCGCCCTGCACGATGCGGCCGGGCGAGGGCACGATCGACAGGATGGACCGGGCCGTCACCGACTTGCCGCAACCGGATTCGCCCACCAGGCCGATGGTCTGGCCGCGGTTGACGGTGAAGTCGACGCCCTCCAGGGCATGCACGACTCCCTGGTCCAGAAAGAAGTGGGTTTTGAGGTCCTTGATCTCGAGCAGGACCTCGTCGGTGTCGACCGGGGCCGAGGCGTGGCCGTTGCCTGTCTGTTCCATGATCGGTTGTGCCGGCTGGCGGTCAGGCATACGGATCCGCGGCGTCGCGAATGCCGTCGCCCAGGAAATTGAAGGCCAGGACCGAAAGCACCACGGCGGCACCGGGCAGCAGGAGCCAGGGGGCCAAGGCGACCGAACGCAGGTTCTGGGCTTCCTGGAGCAGCACGCCCCAGGAGATGGCGGGAGCCCGCAGGCCGAGGCCAATGAAGCTCAGTCCGGTTTCGGACAGGATCATGCCCGGCACGGCCAGGGTCAGCGAGGCGATGATGTGGCTCATGAAGGATGGCATCATGTGGCGCAGGATGATGCGAAGCTCGCTGGAGCCGGAGAAGCGGGCCGCCATCACGAAGTCCTCCTCGCGCAGGGAGAGGAAGCGGCCGCGCACGACCCGGGCCAGCCCCGTCCAGCCGACGAAGGCGAGCAGCACGGTCACCATGAAGTACCGGACAATGATGTCCATGTCGATCGGCAGGGCGGCCGCCAGGGCCATGATCAAGGGAATTTCCGGGATGGAGCGGATGAATTCGATCAACCGCTGGATGGCGTTGTCCAGGGTGCCGCCGTAGTAGCCGGAGATGCCGCCCAGGATGAGGCCCAGTATCAGGGAGATGATGACGCTGACCAGGCCGATGGTCAGCGAGACGCGGGCCCCGTAGACAATCCTGCTGAACAGATCCCGGCCGAGGCGATCCGTGCCCAGAATGAACAGGCCCTGCCCCTGCACCACACCCAGCGATCGTTCCTCGATGAGGGCGTCAATGCCGAACAGGTGCCGGTCGGTGCTCCACAGGCTCCAGGTTTCGTACTCCTCCCCGCTCACGAAGAAGCGGATCGGATACACGACCTCTTTGTTCTCTGTATAGGTCCTCCGGTTGGTTGCCAAGTCGCGGGCGGTAATGACCCCGTAGATGAACGGACGCTGCAGTTTGCCATCGTGCACCCACCGAATGCGGCTGGGCGTGGACAGCTGATATTGGATGAAGCTGGTTTCCGGCAGATAGGGCGCCACCCACTCGCACAAGGCGACGATGAAGTAGAGGATGATGAACATGACCCCCGCAATAACGGCCAGGCGGTGCTTGATGAAGCGCCACCACATCAGTTGCAGGTAGGACGCCACGAACAGCTTTTCGTCCTCGGCAACGGACTCCTCCAGGATCGGCGGTCCCTCGGGAATGTCCGGTATGCGGTCGATCCAGGCGATCTCTTGTTGGGACACGGAACTTGAAGCGGGAATGGAGTTGGCGGGGAGCCGGTTGTTGCCGGGCTACTGTTCGAGGCGAATGCGCGGGTCGACGATGGCCAGCAGCACGTCGGAAATGAGCGTGCCGATGATGGTCAGGGTACTCAGCATGAACAGGAAGGTGCCGGCCAGGTACATGTCCTGGGCGGTCAGCGAACGCAGCAGCATGGGGCCGGTGGTCTGCAGGCTCAGGACCATGGCCACCAGCGTCGTGCCGGAGATGAGCGAGGCCAGGGACCAGCCCACGGTGCTGAAGAAGGGGTTCATGGCCACCCGCACCGGATACTTCCAGATGAGCTTGGTCTCCTTGACCCCCTTGGCCCGCGCCGTCTCGACGTAGGGCTTGTTGAGCTCGTCCAGCAGGTTGGCGCGCGTGATGCGGATGTTGCCGGCTGTGCTGGAGATGGCAACGATCAACATGGGCACCCAGATGTGGGCCAGCATGTCCATGATCTTGGCCCAGCTCCAAGGCGCCAGCATGTACTCCTCGGAAAAGAGGCCGCCCACATTCATGTCAAGCTGCGAGTGGGCGAGATAGAGCACGATCAGGGCCAACAGAAAGCCGGGAACGCCCAGCCCGATGAAACTGAACGCGGTCATGCTGTAGTCGAGTATCGAATATTGGTTGGTGGCTGAATAGACCCCGATCGGAATGGCGATGAACCAGCTCACCAGAAGCGCGGACATGGAAAGGACGACCGTGAGGGCCAGCCGTTCCCAAATCAGTTCAGCGACGGGCTTTTGCCATTCCATGGACTGGCCCCAGTCCCCCTTGGTCGCGATGCCCTTAATCCACTTCCAGTATTGGACGTAGACCGGTTGGCCCAGCCCGTAGCGTTGGGCCAGGGCCTCCAGCTCGGCCTCGTCCACCAGATCCCCTTCCTGGCTCAGCTGGGCCGCATAGGAGGTGAGGAAGTCGCCGGGTGGCAGCTGGATGATGGCAAAGGAGAGGATCGAGATGGCAGCCAGCGTCGGAATCATGAACAGAATCCGACGGACGATGTACAGCAGCATATCGAGTCGAGTTCAACTACTCCAGACCCCTGGCGGCCGGAAACAAAAAATTATGGCCGGACGGCGGGGACCCGTTGTGGCGCAGGTCCCCGCCGTCGGCGGCCGGCTATGCAATCGCGGGCGGGAGCCTTAGGAGTGGTCCGCCGGATTGTCCCAGTAGTAGGTTTCGGTGTGGAGCAGGTGCTCGTCACCGGTGGTGTCGTCCAGCGGGAAGCCTTCCAGGTAGCCCTGGAAGCCGTTCTTCACGATCACGAGCTTGGGGGCCTCGCCCAGGTAGCCGATCATCGGCAACTCCTCGGCCCAGATATCCAGGACCTGCGTGAAGAGCTCGTTGCGTCGGGCGTCGGAGGGCTCGACATTGATCTGGTCCATGATTTCCCAGATGTCCCAAATCCAGTGGCCTTCCGGCGGTTCCTCGGCGTTGGGATCCACGCCGCCGGAACTGCGGTACAGGCCCCAGGCCACGCCCCACGGGCGGTCAATCATCGTACCTTCGAAGATCCAGGGAGCCACGATGGGCAGGACCGTGCGGTCGCCACCCCAGAAGGCCGCCTCAATCTCGTTGGCCCGGAAGTGTTCCGTATAGAGGGAGCGTTCGAAGTACTGGTACGTGGCGGTGATGCCCACTTCCGCAAAGTACTTGACGATTTGCAGGATGGCATCCTCGCCCTGGGTGCCGGGTGAGGCCGTGCCCTCGACGATGAAGCTGAGGGGTTCGTTCGTCCCAGGCCAGAGGCGCTGGCCGGCGTCGTTCTTTTCGCTGTAGCCTGCCCCGTCGAGAAGCTGGTTGGCCATGTCCGCGTCATACTCAATGTAGGCGCTGGCCTGGCCCATGTTCGCCTGCGGCGAGCTGTTGAGCGGGCTGTACTGGCGCGGGGTCAGGAGACCGTCGAAGACCAGCTCGTTGAGCGTGACGCGGTCGACCGCCACCGACAGGGCCTTGCGCACGTCGGCGTTCTGGAAGAACTCGCGCAGGCGCGGGTTCTTGGTGGTCTGGTTCAACTGGATGGCCGTATGGCCGGAGGCGTAGCCCAGGTAGACGGAGTAGTCCCCGTTCTCCTCGTTCTCCTTGAACAGGGTGAAGCTGTCGAGAGAGACGTGGCGGCCCTGGAAGTCGATCTCGCCGTTGATGATGCGCAGCTCGAAGACATCGGGCGTCTCGAAGAGGCGATGGTTGACATGATCGATGTAGGGCAGCTGATGGCCGCCGGAATCCACGAACGGGAAGTACGGGTTGCGCTCCATGACGAAGAGCTCGTTGGACAGCTCGTTGTCCGCCTTCCACGGGCCCAGGGAGGGCAGTTCCGGGTTGAGGTACCACCAGCGGCGGTCCACGTAGTACTCGTTCCAGGCGTTGAAGCCGGCCTCTTCGGTGGCGGCCTGCAGCGCGTCCGCGTCGTCGGTCAATTCCAGGTGGAACTGCGACAGGTAGTGGCCCGGCAGGTAGATGCGGGCCGTCGTGCGCAGGGTCTCGTAGATGAACAGCGGCTTCGGTTCATTGAACGTGTAGGTCGCGCTGTAGTCGTCCCCGGCGGTCAGGCCCATCGTTTCGCCGCCCGACTGCCAGCGCGGGTTGACGGAGGGGTTGATGTCCGTGTTGAGGAGGTCGTTGTCGTACCACCAGAGCAGGTCGGCGGAGGTGAACGGAGCGCCGTCGGACCACTTGGCGCCTTCGCGCAGGTTGAAGGTCCAGGCGGTGGCGTCGTCGTTGATCGTCCAGGACTCGGCCAGGCGCGGCTGGACGTTCAGGTCCTGGTCGTACCAGCCAAGGCCGCGGTCCTGCATCTTGGTGGGTCCCCACCGGTCGGACACGCCCCTGAAGCCGCGGCGCATCACGCCGCCGTAGTTGCCGTTGGAACCGCCGGCATTGGGCATCACGCCGGGATTGCTGGGCAGACGCTCGTCGACGGGCGGCAGGGCGCCGGAGGAGACCATGTCGGCCAGCATCGGCGCTTCCTTGTAGGTGCCCATGTCCATGGCTTCCTCGGCAGCCGGGGCCTCCGCGGCCGGGGCGGCTTCCTCGGCGGCCGGTTCGCCACCGCTACCGCAGGCAACAACGACCGCGCCGGCTGTGGTTATCGCCGACACGCGCATGAACTCACGGCGCGAAAACGCGTGAGTCCTGGTCCGTTTCCGGGTCATGGAAACATCTCCTTGGATTGGATTGAAAACGTAGGTTCGGCTGGAGACAGCCAAGACCGCGGCCTGCGCTCCACGCGCACAGGGCCGCCGGATCGCGTTCAGTATACACGGTCCGCGCCGAACGGAGCCGACCGCCGCCGTTCGGAAGCGTCCCGGCTGCGACAGGATCCGGCCAGCCGCCGCCGGCCTCAGTCCCAGTCCAGCGAACCGCCGGTTTTGTAGTCCGTGACCCGCGTCTCGAAGAAGTTCTTCTCCTTCTGCAGGTCGATGATCTCGGACATCCAGGGAAAGGGGTTGGCCGGCTGCGGGAACAGCGGGGCCATGCCCAGCTGCTGGCAGCGCCGGTTCACGATGAAGTGCATGTAGGTTTCGCACTGCTGCGCGTTCAGGCCCAGGAAGCCGTTGGGCATGGTGTCCCGGCTGTAGCCGATCTCCAGCTCGCAGGCCTCGAGGAACATCTGCCGGACTTCGCGCTGGAAGTCCGGGGTCCACAGGTGGGGGTTCTCGATCTTGATTTGGTTGATGACGTCGATGCCGAAGTTGAGGTGCACCGACTCGTCCCGCAGGATGTACTGGTACATCTCGGCCACGCCGATCATCTTGTTGCGCCGGCCCAGCGACAGGATTTGGGCGAACCCCGTGTAGAACCACATGCCCTCGAAGATGACGTAGAAGGCGATCAGGTCGCGCAGGAACGCCTGGTCGGCCGCCGGCGTGCCGGTCTGGAAGTCCGGGTTGGCGAAGGTCTGGGTGTACTGCAGGGCCCAGGCCGCCTTGTCCGTGATGGAGGGGATCTCCCGGTACATGTTGAAGAGCTCGCCTTCGTCGAGGCCCAGGCTCTCGCAGATGTACTGGAAGGTGTGGGTGTTGCCGCTGACTGTAACGCAGTCTTCAAAACGGGTTACAACCATCCCGGAAGGTACACCCACACAGTAGACATATCCATCGTACTGGTAGGCTGTCTTCTGGATGCTGCGGCCGGAAACAAAGTCTTTACGATCCATGCAGACATAGGCTTGCCATGCCTGGCTGTGTGTTTTGTCTCCATTCACCGGGTAGATTCCGCATCTTCTACCTGCAATATGGGCAACGGCTTGCAGTTTGTCAATGCAGTCCTTGTTGGCGGAAGTGTAGACAATGGCTTTGTTTGTACGTGTGTAGCCGTCCCAATGCGCTGTTTCAGCAATGAATTCGTCAGCCCACCTGGATGAAACGTCGCCTAGGCAAACCCAATTGAAGTCTTTGGTGACATTCCAGTCGACAGGGACTGGAATGTAGTAAACAGTTTCAGTGCTGTTGGGGCGGTCCGTAGCGGTGAATTTCAGTTTCAGTTCCTGCAGGAGTTTGTTCAGTCTCTCTTTCTTGCGCGGCTTGCGCAAGCAGAATCTTGCCGGCATGGTGCCCTTGATGCGACCGGAACAGGTCGGACCTGTCGCAAGCTGGCCGTCAGCTTGAACCGCAATGCGAAACCGTTCCAGGGCGGTCAATTGGGTGCGTCCGGTTTGCTTGATGCCAGCTACGGGGATTTGATGGTTGTGGAAAGAGACTTCCGATGCCGTTTTGATGCGAATGGCGTTGCCTTGACGTACATCCCTGTAAACACATCTATGATGGGGTGTAACACAGCTGATGTACTTGGAATCGTTGGCAATCCGATACATCTCGCCTACGTATCGGTCTTTTATGATTTGGTCTGGCACTGTGAATTCAACGGTGCCTTCAGGTGTGTACTGGGCAACCCTGTCGCCCGACTTCAGATCCCGGAAGTCCGTGAACCCCGAATCCGTCAGGATTTCAGTACCTTCGGCGTAACAGTGGATGGCCTCCTCGAACGCCTGCCGCAGCAGGTACTGCCGGCACTCGGGGTTCGTCAGGTGCCGGTAGATGGCCAGGACGATGTTGTTGGCCACGAGGGACTCGGAGGTGGCGAAGAAGCCGAGGTTGCGGCTCACCATGAGCCGTTCGTCGTCGGTCAGGCCCGAGGCCGACTTCCAGAGCGCAATGTCCGCCTGCATGGCCACTTCCGTGGGCATCCAGTGGTTGTTGCAGCCGGCCAGGTACTTCTCCCAGGCCCATTGGTACTTGAGGGGAAGCAGCTGGTTGACATCGGCCTGGGCGTTGATCATGGCCTTTTCACTGACCATGACGCGGCCGGCGCCGCGTTCGATGCGGCCTAGGCCGGTGCCGTCCGCCGTATCGGTGGGCTGGGGCGTCGGGATGGATGCCCGCGGCGTCGGAGAGTTCCAGTTGAGGGTCATTGGGAGGGGTTGGGTGAAGGGATTTGGGTTAACGGGATGGAAGAGCCAAGGTGCAGTGGGTCCGAGCGGCGGTCAGTCCGCCCAGTTCAGGATCAGGCCCAGGGTCTCCGGATGCCAGGCGGCCAGCTCGGCGTAGGCGGCCGGCGCGTCCTCCCAGGCGAAACGGTGGGTCGCCAAGCCGGCAACCCGGAGTCTGCCGGCGGCCAGGCAGCGCAGAGCCAGGCGGTGGTCGTCCGCCATCGTCCAGTAGCCGGGGGAACTGTCGACGGCGGGCCGGACCGAGTTGTGCGCGCCGATCAGGGTCAGGCCGGTCTTGTGGACGTCCCGGTAGAAGTTGACGTCCGGCGTGTTGCCGCGCGTACTGCCCAGCAGCACCAGCCGGCCGTGGTGGCCGATGACATCGAAGGCCGACGTCACGGCGGCGGGGTGCCCGGTGGCATCCACCACCACCTGGGGTTTGCCGCCGTCACAGAGGGCCGCGATTCGGTCCAGGTAGTCGCCCTGCATTTGCAGGGCCGCATCGGCACCCAGCTCCCGGGCCAGTTCAAGTCGGGTGTCGTCCACATCCAATGTCAAGGCAGGCACGGCACCGTTGAGCTTGGCCCACTGCATGGCCAGGAGGCCGATGATGCCCGCGCCCAGCGTGGCGACACCTTCGCCCAGCTCGATGCGGGCCTTGCGCACACCTTGGAGGGCAATGGCGGCCATGAAGAAGAAACAGGCCTGTTCGCTGGCAAGGTCATCCGGCACGGCCGTGCAATCCGCGGGTCGCACGGCCGCGATCCGCTGATGCTGTATGGGCGCGGCCAGCCGATCCCCCTCCGCCCAGCCGGAAACCTCGGCGCCGACCTCGACCACTTCCGCCACCATGCTGTAGCCGGCTCCCATGGGATAGTTGCGGGCGGTGTTTTCGAGGCCCAGCAGGAAGGCCCGTTCGGTGCCGGGACTGATGAGCGAGGCGATGGCGCGCACCAGCAGCCGATCCGGTCCGCAGACGGGCAGATCGGAGTGGACAAGCTCGGCAACGCCGGGTGCGGTGAACTGGACCTCAGTGTTCAAGAAGCGGCGAACTTGGTTTGGCCGGGCGGCGGAACGCGCGCGGTATGGGGATGCGCAGGGGGCACAATCCGGGCAGTATAAAGCGTACCCGAATCGGCACGGCATACCGCCATTGGGAAACTCATGCAAGGTCCAGCCTACAGCCGACACTATGTCAGGCACGTGACCCAGGTGCTACTGCAGCTCCTGATTGTGACCGCGGTCGCGCTGCTCACCCGCCTGGTCTTGCTGGAGGCCCACTCCCTGTGGCTGGACGAAGCGATCAGCCTGGAGACCGCCGCCCGCAATTCACCGGCCGACCTGTGGTCGTTCCTGAGGCGGTGGGACATGCACCCGCCCCTTTACTACCAGATTCTGGACATCTGGACGACCTTCCTGGGGACATCCCTGACGGCTCTGCGCGTGCCGTCCGCGCTGGCGGGAACCCTGACCGTGCCGATCTACTACATCGCGGTCATGCAGCTCAGCCGCCGCCGCACCGCGTTTGTGGCGGCCCTGCTGCTGGCCCTGGCGCCAATGCAGGTGGAAATCGGGCAGGAGGCGCGCATGTACGCCCTGCTCACGCTCTGGGTGTGCGGCGCCCTGGTCTGCATGGTGAACCTGCTGCGACGGGAGGCCATGGACTCCGCGCGCGGGTTCTGGCTTGGCTTGGCCGTGTGCCTCGCCGGCGCGTCCTATACCCACAACACAGGTGGTCCGTTCCTCGCCGTGGCGCTCACGCTCCCGGTGCTGGCCTGGCGCTGGATGGCGCGCCGCGGCCATGCGTTTCCGCAATATCCTGCCCTCAACGCCAGGGGGTTCACGTTCAACTGGGTCACCGCCCTGGGTCTGGCATTCTTGATGTGGCAGCCTTGGGCCCCGGCGTTTGGGGCCCAATCGGCCCGTATTGTCGGAGAATTCTGGATTCAGCCCCTGACTGTGGAGACTGTGGCCTGGACCTACCTGCGGTTGACAGGGTTCAACTGGCTGGATGCACCCGTGCTCCAGCTGGCGGGATTCGGCTTTCTCCTCGGCTTGGCCGGTCTCGGCGTCTGGCACCTGCGTCGGTCGCCGGTGATCGGGTTTCTGCTGCTGGGCCTCTTCCTGGTACCGCCCCTGATGGCTTCGGCTGCGGAGATCGTTAAGCCCATTTGGCATATCCGCTCCCTGAACTGGATCCATCTGCCGCTGCTCATGACCGCGGCCGTGGGGATATGCGGACTCAAGGCCGGTCCCGGTGTCCGACCCGATCCGGGCAACGCGTGGCAACGCCTATCGTACAGGCTGAAGGCTCCACTGCAGATTGCAGCGATCCTGCTCCTGTGCGCGGGGCAGGTGGCGGCCCTGGCCGGCTACTACCGGGACGGCGAACGGGAAGGTTGGCGGGACGCGGCAGCTCTCATTGCCTCCCGGGCCGGAGAAGGCGAGGCGGTCCTGTTCCACGCCAACTGGGCCCAACTGCCTTTTGCCTACCACTACGCCACCGTGGAGGAATACGCCGACGTGGAGGGAGCACCTGCGATCGAGCAGATTCCCCTGCCTGAACCGGTGTTCTCCGGCGACGTGGCGGAACCCAAGATGTTCCGTGCCCACCTGCCGTACATGCATGAGCGGCTCATCGGCCAGGAGCGCCTGTTCCTTGTCTATTCACACGATTGGTACACCGATCCCGAGAGACTGATAGTCCGCGCCCTGGAAGTTAGGTATCGGGTGGCAGCGGACTGGGAGTTCGAGGCGATCCGCGTAATCGAGTATGTTTCCAGGGACGGTTGATTCGCAGTGGGCGCCAGGCGGCGCGGAAACGCATCATGACCAGGAAAGTGGTTCGCATCGGTGTGGTGGGTGCCGGACGCGGGGCCGCCTATCTCCGCGCCGCCCGTCTGGACATGGGCCTTGAGCTGGTGGCGGTCTGCGATTCAAGTGAACGTCGCCTGGCGAACCTGGACCTGCCCGACGGGGTTCTGCGCCTGACGGACGAGGCCGAGCTCCTGGCGCAGGACATGGATGCCGTGGTCATCGCCACCTACTTCGACGCCCACGCCCCGCTGGCCGTTCGGGCCCTGAGGGCCGGCTTCCATGTCCTGAGCGAGATCACGGCCAACGCCACCATGGCGGAGGGGGTGGCACTGTGCGAGGCGGTGGAGGAAACCGGGCGCATCTACATGATGGGGGAGAACTCCGCCTACACGGATTTCAACCAGGCCATGACCGAACTGTATGCATCGGGGGAAATTGGCCGCGTCCTCTACGCCGAGGCCGAGTACAACCATCCGATGCCGCCGGAGGCGATGCTGCGCCTGGCTCCGGCACGCGGCCACTGGCGCAACTGGCTGCCGTCAACCTACTACTGCACCCATGCCCTGGGGCCGCTGATGGCGATTACCGACACCTGGCCGGTGGCGGTCAACGCGCTGTCCATTCCGGCTCCCGAACTGGGTCCGAAGGAGGTGCGGATCAACGATCCGGGTTCGGTGATTCTGTGTCGCATGGACAACGATGCCGTGTTCCGGCTGTTCGGCATCCGGATTCCCGGCCACAGCAACTGGTATCGGTTGCACGGCACCGGCGGCGCCATGGAGAATGTGCGCGGTACCGGCTACTTCGGACCCGGCCAGGTCCGGGTCTGGCATGATCCGTGGAACTGTCCGCCCGACCAGCCGACCGAACGCAGTTTCGTGCCTGCATGGCCCGACCACGGCGCGACGGCCGCAGGGTTCGGCCACAGTGGGGCGGACTTCTGGGTGGTCCATCATTTCGTGGAGGCCGTGCGGTCGGGACGACCGCCGTTTCTCGATGTCTACCGCAGCGTGGCCATGAGCAGCGTGGGCCTGTTGGCCTGGCGCAGCGCGCTGGCCGACGGGCAGTCGGTGGCCGTGCCGGACTTCCGGGATCCGGACGCGCGGGGCCAATTTCGCAACGACCATCTGCGGGCCGGCCCCGACGCGCCGGACGCCGAACGTCTGCCATCCTCGATCCGCGGGGAAGTCGAGATCGGCCGCGCCGACCTGGAAAGGGCGGAACGGTTCTGGGGTGAGCTGCGCAGATAGCGGACAGCCTGGTTGCAATTCGATTCCCAATACAAGCGAGGCGTACGTTCCCTTGTCCGATTCATCCGTACAGGCCCAGTTCGGGGCCAATGCCGCCTTCTATGTCACCCACGAGACCCATGCCAAGGGGGCCAGCCTGGTCCGGCTGGTCGAGGTCCTGCCCCTCCGGCCGGAGTGGGAAGCCTTGGACGTGGCTACCGGCGCGGGTCATACGGCCTTTGCCCTGGCCCCCCATATCAGGCGGGTTCTGGCCACGGATCTGACTCCCGAGATGCTGGCGGAGGCGCGCCAGCTGGGAGTCGAGCGGGGCATCTCCAACGTGGACTTTGAACTGGCACGGGCGGAGGAACTACCCTTCGACGACAGTCGGTTCGACTTGGTGACCTGCCGCATTGCTCCCCATCACTTCGACAGCATCCCCGCGTTCCTGGAGCGGTCGCGGGCCGTGCTCAAACCGGGCGGTTCACTGGTGGTGATCGACAATCTCGTGCCGGACGGATCCGGAGGCGACTACGTCAACGCCTTTGAGAAGCTGCGGGATCCCAGCCATGCGGCCTGTCTCAGCGACCGCCAGTGGCGGGAGGCGCTGGATGTGGCCGGGTTCGAACTCCGGCATCGGGAGATTCTGGGCAAGCGCATGAAGTTCGGGGCCTGGGCCTCCCGCCACGATGAGCGCATGCAGGGTTTCCTGAAGTCGATGCTGATGGCGGCCACCACGGAGGCCCGAGGCCTGCTGCAGCCGCGCACGGAGGGCGGGGAGCTCACCTTCGGCCTGCATGAAGGGTTCTACCGGGCTCAGGTTGGCGTATAGGATCCGTTTCGGCCGCGTTCGGCCGACCATGGAATATCGGTTCACATCTCTCTTCTGTTGCACAAGGAGCATGTCACATGTCAGAGCAGCGGCCCGGCGCCCCGACGGACCTGGAGATCTATCTGTTCGACCTGAGGGGGTACCTGCACATCAAGAACGCGATCTCCAAGGAGGATCTGAAGGAGCTCAATGCCTGCCTGGACTCGATTCCGCCGATGAAGATCGGCGAGTGGTACGGGTATGTCCATGCCCATCAGTTCAGTCCCACGGACGGGCTCAACCTGCAGCAGATTTACGAGGCCGGCGAACCCTTCGAGAAGCTGATCGACCATCCGTCCTGGATTGAGAAGGTGTGTCATTTCGTAGGCGGTGCCGACTCCTTCGACTACAACCACGGCGAACTGTTCATTGACGAGTGCTTTGCCAACCTGCGCGGGCCGGGCGAAGCCATCGGCCTGCATTCGGGCGGCCATACGGGCACCAAGCGAACCCAGTTCCGGTTCTACCAAGGCGAGTTTCACTGTGGTCAAATCAACATCCTGATGGCCTTCAACGACATCGGGCCCGGCGACGGCGCCACGATGGTCATCCCGGGCAGCCACAAGGCCCACTTCCAGCATCCCCAGTTCGAGCAGCACAAGCTCACCGCCGACTCGGCGAATTCGGTGGACGCGGTGGAGGGTGCCGTCGAACTGCAGATGGAGGCGGGGGATGTGCTGCTGTTCGTGGATGCGCTGAGCCACGGTTCGGCGCGCCGAACCACGCCTGGCAACAGGCGGATTGCCGTCTACCGGTATGGACCGTCCTGGGGGATGTTCCGGCACCCCTATCAAGTCAGCCCGGAATTGCTGGCCCGCCTGACGCCGAGGCGAAGGGCCATCGTGATGCCTCACAACCCGATGCCGAGGGTTCCGAATCTTCTGGACGAATAGGGGCGAATTCGCAGAGAGCGGTCGTCCACCACCGCAACCAGTTTCCTCGACGGTCGAGAGCGGCGGTTTCGCATGGGCGTGATCGGAGCCCGGTGCTGCGGGGCCAGGCACACTGGCAGCCAGACCCAATGCCCATGGTCATGACTTGACACTCGACACGGTGTTACCGAGCAGCGACTTCACCGTGGTGATCCCTCTGTTGCCGGAACTAAGTGCTAAAATCGGCAGACATTGACAAAACCCGCTGATAAAGTGGGGGAAATCCGATGTTGATCGAATGTGGAGTATCCAACTTCAAGTCCATCAGGGACGAGGCTCGCCTGAGCATGGTCGCTGGCACTGGCAAGGAGCACCGGGATTCCCACTTGGTGGACACAAGAGCGAATGGGAGAATTCCGTCCAATCCTCTCGTGCGCACGGCTGTGGTCTATGGTGCCAATGCGGCGGGCAAAACCAATCTCCTTGCTGCCTTGGGCACCATGAAGAGGATCGTAACCGTGCCCAGCCAACCCGGGGATCCCCTTCCGATCGAACCATTCAAGTTCGATCCGGAAAAAGCCCAGGGGAATACGACCTTCGAAGTCCTCTGCGTCGTGGGCGGAGTTCGGTATCAGTACGGTTTCACGGCCAATTCCGAGCGTGTATGCCAGGAGTGGCTCTTTGCTTGGCCGCGGGGCAGGGTTCAACGATGGGTGGAACGAGACGACCAGGACTGGAAATTGAGTGACAGATTGGGAAGCGACAAGAGAGTCTGGCAGCGCGCGACCCGTCCGAACGCCTTGTTTCTCTCCACGGCTGCATCACTAAACAGTCAGCAGTTGAAACCGTTGTTTGACTGGTTCAGACACAAGCTGCATGTGGGGGGATCCGGACCCACGCAAATCCCCATGGGTGCTCTGAACCGGCACAAGGACGAGGTCATTGGGTTTTTGCAAGCAGCGGACATGGCCATTTCAGACTTTCGAATCGTCGAGCACGAAATTAATCCGAAAAGCCTTCCTTCCGACATGCCGGCAGCACTGAAGGGGATCTTCGAAAATGACGGCAATGTACAAGAGGTCAGTATTTTCATGAGTCATAATACTGGCTTGGGTACAACCGAAATTGAAATCTTCGATGAATCCGCCGGAACACAGAAAATCTTCGACCTTTCGGTGCCTTTACTCCAATCGTTACGGAAGGGATTTGTGGTTGTTATAGATGAGCTGAACAACAGCCTGCATTCTGCATTGGTCAGGTTCATCTTGGATCGGTTCCATAATCCAAGATTCAACACCGGTGGAGCCCAACTGGTGTTTTCCACCCACGACACCAGCATCCTGAGCCAGGAGATCTTTCGGCGCGATCAGATCTGGTTCTGTGAGCGGGATGAACAACTGGCTACGCATCTGTACCCCTTGAGTGACTTTCGACCCCGAAAGGGTGTGGAGAATCTGGAACGCTCCTATCTCGCCGGCCGCTACGGAGCCGTGCCCTTCATCCGCTCGATCCCTTTCGAGCCAGAGCCTTGATGCATGCCCAAAACTCCGCACAGGGCCAAGTCTCGGCAAAACACGAGGCGGGGGAGGGCCTTCCGTGATAGTCATGATCGGGTCCTGATTGTCTGTGAGGGTAGCAAAACCGAGAGAAACTATTTCCATGATCTGGCGACCCAATACAGATTGGGTGACGGTGTCGTGAAAGTGGTTGGATTGGGCCGGACACCTATGCAGGTGGTAAAGGAGGCGCAGCAACTCCAGCGTAGCGAGCGTCGTGCGGGAGTGGCGTACGACAAGGTTTTCTGTGTGTTCGACCGTGATGAACACAACGAATTTGAGCAAGCCAGTACCATGGCTCGGAACAGCGGAATCGATCTGGCTCGATCCTGGCCTTGCTTTGAATTCTGGTTCCTATTGCACTTTCGCTATACCCGTGTACCCTTTGCACGATCGGGTCCCAACTCCCCAGCGGATGCATGCCTGCGCGAACTGAAAGAGTATTGGCCGGAATATGCCAAGAACCTGGAAAGGTTGTTCCAAGCGCTGCGAAACTCACTGGAGGATGCCAAGCGTCATGCGGAGAGGGCAGCAAGAGATGTAGCACAGACTGAAGAACCAAATCCGTCCACCGAGGCACACGAACTGGTGACCTATTTGCAGTCGCTTGTGCAGCCAAGGTGATTTTGGTTCTATCGGATGACTTAACGAGTTCGTGAAGGCCATTAACGCCCCCGAACCACAAGAGGTATGGGGCGATGTGAGAGATGTCCGGGACATTCCATGATTGGAGTGTGGCGTGGGATTGGTCGGAATCGTCTGGTTCGACCAGCCATTTGCCGACAAGGCCTTCATCGGCCCCAACGAATCCGTTCACGCCCGTCCTTTGGTTTCAGTGTTCCTGATCGCTCGAGCTTCACGAATCAGATCAGCGGAACTCCCTGGGAGGGGCTTGCTCCCGAAAATCTCCTTCCGGAGCAGTGCGAACATCTCATGGTCTGGCATATCAGACGAGGGTTGTTCGCTGGTGCCAGCCTCGTCCTTGGTCAATTCCTGGTCAATGGGGCGGCTTGGCAGTACTCCTGCAGGCTGACACCCTTAAGGACGGCCATGGCTTTCAACCGACGTTGGATGGCGGAGTTCAAATCCAAGATCAGTCTTGTCTTCTGCGCTTCCATGGCAAGTCCAGTTCACTGCCAGTCCTTCCAGATGCCAACAGACTTGGTGCACTCGGTAGAGGTAGTCAGGATTGGGGTGGGCCTTTCTGCAGCACAACATAGCCCCGAGCGATCTCCCTACGGAAACTCTCGGGAAGCATCGCCCAGTCGCAGACTTGGACGAGGATGGGAATGTTCGATTCGCGGAGTGCCTCAACGAGGTCTGTGAATTCAGGTCCTAAGGGCTCCAGAGTTAGGCTGCGCAACACCAGATCCAGGTCGCTGCCCTCGTGGCTCTCGCCATTGATGCGGCTTCCATAGGCCCACACTTCGGCATTGGGCACATATTCGCTCAGCAAGGCCTCCACCATGTGTCGGTAGCGCAGCGGAAGGTCCAATTGATCAGTCATCTCCGCCCTCCGCGATGACGCGCGCCAGTTCCTTCGCATCTGAGATGAAGCCAGGGAGGAGTTCCAAGGTGGCCTCTGCGAACCGTTCGCCGTATTCGTGGGCAGTGTCGTTCCTGTGTTCTCGGTAGGCGAACCAACGTTCGCAGGCTGCCGCGGAGATGAGGTCGTGCCTGACGGCGTGTCGAAACGCGTCCTTGAAGGTCAGACGGTCCACTTGCCTGTTGCTGGCAAAGAAGGGACGCAGTCGCTTCCTGAGCAATTTCCCGGACTGCTCAAGAATGAGCTCAAATTCCTTGACGGAGGCTGCTCGAAAGATGTCGTAGAAGGAATGGCCGGCCTCAAATTCCTGAAGCTGTGTAAAGGCTTCCTCCAGGGTATGGATGCATCGGACGAGGAAGTCCGTGTTGATGGTCATGGCTGCAATCCTTGAGCCGTAGACGATGCCGAACGTGATGAGATCCCCAAGTCAGTGGAAGGGCCAACCAAGGAGATAGCACTCCTTCACCTGCCAAGCCATATCGTCAGGGACAAACCCTGTCCAAGCTCCCAGTACGCCCAAATCGACTTGTCGAGACCTTCCAACTCGTTAGTGTAGCGGGGTACCACATCGGGCAGGAACTCGATGTGTGACAGATCGCGCCGGTTCAACCATGGCTTCACCCGGTTGCGGATCCTGACAGGGCAGAGAAACTGCGTGTCCGTGGCGCAACTTGGCACAGGTGTTCTTCATCTTCAAGGGGGTACCAACATGCAGTCGGCACCGGCACACTGTCACCCGTTTTGCTCCCAAGGCGATCGTATTCCCTCGGGATGGGGTCTTGCGCAGGCATTTTCCGACTCAATGGGCCTGCACGCTTGTAGTCGAGATGGTCCCGCGGGCGGGTGCTCTCGGTACGACGACGCGTTTTTGACTTCCGCCATTCCTTCCTGTCCACCAGTGACGCTAGGGCCTGTTCACACTACGCGCAGGGTTTCCACGATGAGGGCGAACTGGATGAAGGCCCAGTACATGCGGTCCAGCTTGTCAAAGCGGGTGTAGACCCGCCGGAACCCCTTGAGGCGCCGGAAC